>CAZDGM010000003.1:0-205366 GCA_964505185.1 uncultured Thermodesulfobacteriota bacterium | reverse complement strand
AGGGGTCGGCTAACAGGCAAGCCACCGGACTCTGGATCCGGCGATTGCAGGTTCGACTCCTGCCCCCTCAGCCATTGGCCCCATCGTCTAGTCAGGTCAAGGACGCCGCCCTCTCAAGGCGGAAACACGAGTTCGAATCTCGTTGGGGCCATTGAATCTATTCCCTTCTCAGCCAGAATCGAATGAAATAGTCCAGGCCAGAGAGAATCGTCATAAATACAGCAATAATCATTAACCCGAATCCCACAATATAAAAATCAATGGAGAAATATTTATCGTCAAGAAGAAGCATGGATGTTGCAACGCTCTGAAGCGTTGCCTTGTCTTTACCCAGACGACTCGGTTCTATAAAAAAACCACCTGTTGAAGCAAGGCCTCTCAAGCTCATCACTGCTATCTCCCTTCCCACGATAATCACAACCATCCATGCGGGAATCCTTCCAATTCCTGTGAGCATGATAAGTGCTGAGCTTATCAGGAGTTTGTCTGCCATAAGATCAAGGAATTTGCCTGTTGAAGAGACCATATGATACTTTCTTGCAATATAACCGTCAAGGATGTCGGTCCATGCCGCCATTGTAAAAATAACAAAACTGATTATATTGCTGATCCTTCCAGGATACATAAGAAGGAGCACAATAGAGGGTATGCTACATATACGAAAGAGGGTCATTATGTTTGGAAGGGTAAGAAGCCTTTCTGTTGTTTTCCTCTGTTCCTCTGACATTTAATTATAATTGGCTTTTAAAAACTCAGTTGCCCCTGTCTTTTATTCTTCTAAATATTTCTATAACCTTTTTTACATATTGCCTTGTCTCGGGATAGGGTGGGATCCCACCATATCTAATAACTGCCTCCGGCCCCGCATTATAGGCAGCAAGTGCAAGCTCAATATTTCCATTGAAATAATCGAGAAGATACCTTAGGTATCTAACCCCACCCTCAAGATTTTCTTTCGGATCAAAAGGATCCCTTACCCTCAACCCATCAGCTGTTTCAGGCATTAACTGCATAAGACCAATTGCTCCCTTTCTCGAAATTGCCGTTGGATTAAAATCGCTCTCGGCTTTAATAACTGCCTTTATGAGATTTTCATCCACACCGTATAGATTTGAAACTTCACTTATATATGGTTCATATGACGTTACCCTGTATCTGAAATGTGTTCTTTCCCTATATTTAAGTTTATACCTCGGATCTGTGGGGACATTGGAAAAATGGATAACACCATCCTCATCAATATAGCTATAAATATCCGCATAGAGGGATTTTGAAAGAAGGAAGATAGAGAAGAGAAACAGCATTTTTAATAAATAAGAAATGATTCTCCTCACAAATCTCCTCCTCCGGAATTTACTAAAGCTATACTATTTAAGTGTGATATAATTGTCAACATGGAGAATTAAAGATGGAATATCAGACGGATTATCTCGTTATAGGAGCAGGCATTGCAGGGCTTACTTTTGCATTGAAAGCGGCCTCCTCTGGAACAGTAGCGATACTTACTAAGAAAAGCAAATTTGATGCTGCAACCACCCTTGCGCAGGGAGGCATTGCAAGTGTAATCAGTGAGGAGGACAGCTTCATCGCACATATAAATGACACCCTTGTGGCCGGGGCGGGTCTGTGTCATCGTGATGTTGTTGAAGAGGTGGTGCGCGATGGTCCGAACAGAATCCGGGAACTGATTGAACTGGGCGTAAGGTTTACAAAAAGGAAGATAAAATCCGAGGATGTCCTTGACCTTGCCAGAGAGGGTGGACATTCTAAAAGAAGGATCGTCCACGCAGAGGACTTAACCGGAAAGGAGATTATGCGTGTTCTCATATCGAAGGCTGAAGAGAATAAAAATATAAAATTTTTTGAGAATCATATAGCAATTGATCTAATAACAAAGAGAAAACTTTTCAGGAATAAAAAACAGGATGATGATCAATGTTATGGTGCATATGTCCTTGATATAAATACAAAGGAAATACACACATTTATCGCAAAAATTACTATGCTTGCAACGGGTGGCGCAGGAAAAGTATATCTTTATACAACAAACCCTGATATATCTACAGGTGATGGAATCGCTATGGCATACAGGGCAGGAGCAAAGATTGCAAATATGGAGTTTGTTCAGTTTCATCCAACATGTCTATATCACCCTCTTGCAAAAAATTTCCTTATCTCTGAGGCGGTAAGAGGAGAAGGGGCAATTCTCATAAATAAGGAAGGCAAGCCTTTTATGGAAAAATACCATCCGATGAAGGAACTTGCGCCAAGGGATATTGTGGCAAGGGCAATTGATAACGAATTAAAGAGAACAGGAGATAAGTGTGTTTATCTCGACATAATACATCTGAAACCGTCATTTATAAAAAGACGATTTCCTAACATATATAAAACATGTTTAAGTTTTGGTATCGATATAACAAAAGAACCAATTCCTGTTGTTCCAGCTGCACACTACTTCTGTGGAGGTGTTGCCACTAATATTGATGGTGAAACAAGCATAAAGAATCTCTTTGCTTCAGGTGAGGTCGCCTGCACGGGACTTCATGGGGCAAACCGCCTTGCAAGCAATTCACTTCTGGAGGCACTTGTAATCTCCCATCGCGCAGCAATGAAAGCAGCAAAAATTTTAAAGGAAGAGAAGATAGAATTTCCGGTTGTTCCTCCATGGGATATAGGAACAGCCACTGACAGTGACGAAGAAGTAGTTATCTCTCAAAACTGGGATGAGATAAGAAGGCTTATGTGGAATTATGTCGGAATAGTAAGATCAAATAAAAGGCTTGCAAGGGCAAAAAGGAGGATAGCAATACTTCAACAAGAGATCAATGAGTATTACTGGGACTTTATAGTAACCAGGGATATTATCGAATTGAGAAATATAGCAACCATTGCGGATCTTGTTATAAGATCAGCGATGATGAGAAAGGAAAGCCGTGGGCTCAATTATAACATAGATTATCCATACACTGATGACCTTAACTGGAAAAAGGATACCATCCTCCAGAGGGAAATTCTCTAAGGTAGATCAAATATTGCAAATTATTGGAAATAAATATATTATAACCTTGTTTTCCAATGGTTTCTCTAAGCATAATCTTTAATGGAAATAAGATACTCGAATTTACAATAAATCAGCAAAGAATAACAATTGGAAGGGCCCCAAATTGTGACATTGTTCTGACAGATCCGACAGTTTCGCGTGTGCATGCAATCATTGAAAAGGATCAATCAGGATATACATTAAGGGATCAAAGCACAAATGGAACATTTATAAAAAATAGGAGGATTACCATTCATAAACTTTCTGATGGAGATGAATTTCAAATAGGACCTTATAAAATTGTTTTTCAACACCGTTTAGGAAAACCCGAGCAAACCTTTTCCCATGATAGGGAATCAACAAGGATACTTTCATATCTACCAGAAAGAAAAAAGATCAGGGTATCAAAGGCGTACCTCACTGTAAGGGAACCATCAGGCCATGAGAATATTTTTCCTATCGAAAAATTACCCTTTACCATAGGAAGTAGCCCATTAGATTATCTTACACTGACCGATGGCGAGGTTTCTCCATTTCAATTCATAATAAATATGGAAAGAGAAGGCTATATTCTTGAGGATACTGGACCCTCACCAGATTTTAAAAAAAGAAAAATCCCCCTTCATTCAGGATACAGAATAACTATCGGTAAAACCTCTATTACCTTTTATGAAAAGGAGGAGGAGGAAGATATATTAATAAGTGAAGTATCAGATTCCGTTGAGGGGATGATAATAGGTAAGAGCGCAAGGATGAAGGAGGTACTTTATCTTATAAGCAGGGTCTCAAAATCGGATATATCCGTCCTCATCACAGGAGAAACAGGAACAGGAAAAGAGCTTGTTGCAAGGACAATTCACAAACTCAGCCCAAGAAGGAACAATCCATTCATGATCATTGACTGTGCCACAATCTCAAAGACACTCATGGAAAGTGAGTTATTCGGTCATGAAAGGGGGTCTTTTACAGGTGCGCAATTTTCAAAAAAGGGAGCCCTTGAAGAAAGCAATCGGGGAACAGCCTTCCTTGATGAAATAGGGGAGCTTCCTCTTGAACTTCAACCAAAACTTTTGAGATTCCTTGAAACAGGTGAATACAGAAGGGTTGGAAGTAACGAATGGAGAAAAGCGGATGTAAGAATTATATCTGCAACCAACAGAAATCTTCTTGAGGAAGTAAGGAAGGGAAATTTCAGGAGCGATCTATATTACAGATTGCATGTATTTCCTGTTGAGCTTCCTCCACTCAGGGATAGAAGAGAAGATATACCTATTCTTGCTGAGGCATTCTTGAAAGAAGCAGGGCACATCGGCAGAATTACAACGAAGGCCATGACAAAACTTTTAGAGCATTCATGGCCTGGAAATGTAAGAGAACTTAAAAATGTTCTCTTGAGGGCTTCCATTCTTTCTGAATCAAGAGATATTGATGAAGAACATATTATTTTTTCATCCATAGAAACCCGGGCAGGAACCCTTGAGACTCCGGTCTCCCTTGATGAGATCGAAAAAACAGCAATTATCAATACATTGAAAAAATTTAAGGGAAATAAAAAGAAAACAGCGGAAATCCTTGGTATTGCCAAGTCAACCCTTTTTGAGAAACTGAAAAAGTACAATATAAAGGAGGAGGACTACCTCTCCTGATGATCGGAATCCAGCCTCATGGGTTTTATTATCGAACCTTCTTAATTAATCCTTTCGATATCAGCATTAAATAATCCTTTTACTTTCAATCAATTTTAATGGACTCTTCTCTGGCATTCCTGTTGCTTATGGAATCTGTAAAAAATAAAAGGAGGTAACCATGGGGGAAATTTTTAAGAAAAAGATTAAAAACAGAAAGGGACAGGGCTTAACAGAGTACATTATTATCGTTGCACTTATTGCACTCGCAGCAATCGGCGTTGTCCAGGTCTTTGGCAAACAAATAAGGGAGCAGTTCCACACAATGGTTGCAGCAATGGCAGGAAAGGAACAGAAAGTGAATGATTTCAGCTCAGAGTCAAAGAATCATGTAAAAAACAAGACACTCGGAAATTATGTCCAGTAATAACTGGAGTGCCTTTTGGCACTCCAGTTATTAGAAGGTATTAAATATGAATAACAGGGGTCAGGCAATTGTGGAATATGTTATCATCCTTCCAGTATTTATAATCATATTTGCGTCCATCCTTCAGTTCTCCCTTATACTCATCGGAAATTTAATAGTAAAGTATGCAAGCTTTTGTGCAGCAAGAACGGCTATTGTGTCCGATGATACAGAGGAAATCGAGAAATCCGCTATGATGGTACTCAGCGCTATTGATAGATCCTATTCATTAAAACGCGACCTAAACCTGAAGATAAGAAAGATAAAATCTGAAAAAGGCCTTAATGATTATGTTATTGCATATGTAAATTATAGATTTCCATTGATAGTCCCTATTGCGAACAGATTGTTTTTAATTCTTTCAAATTTAATCGGTATAGAAACAGATTATATAAGAAAAAGAATAACCATTTCTAAGAACTATACAATGAGTTTTACAGAGGTAACTCAAAAATGAATAAAATTTTGAAAGATAAAAATGGATCAATTCTTGTTATCTTTTCTCTTGCTATAATGACAGCGATTATATTCTCAAAGGCATTTATTTCAGTTGGACATGGAATTTATGAAAGAATTAAATTGCAGAATGCTGCTGATGCTGCAGCTTACTCGGCTGCAATAATGCAAGCAAGGGCAATGAATTATACAGCCTATACCAACAGAGCAATGGTATCGCATCTCGTGCTGATATCCCATCTAACATCTCTCTATTCATTTACACTTTTTGTGAATGATATCATGAAGAAAGCTGGCTTCATCTTAAAGCTGATTCCTATCGGGAATATCATCGCGGTGATCCTTGAATCAGGCTCTCAGGCTGCAGTTAATATTGCAAGAATAAACTGTTCAATCCTAATACCCTATGCAAATGCATTAAACTCAATTATTTCCCATAGCCAGAACCTATATTTTAAAAACACATTACTTTCAATAAATAATATCGCAAAAGAAATCGCAAAGGACAATGACTCTCGTGCTGAAGTTGATGCATCGATTCCCCTTTCAATTCTAAATAGCAGATTATTTGCAGGTTCTATAGGTTCCGGAAGCTGGGAGGGGATGAGGAAGGTTACACTTGAAACGATGGACAAATTCTTCCGCGAAAGAAAGGGGCCGTTTGGATACAGAGGAGGGACGGAAATCCATAAAAAGGATATAAAAGGTTTTGACAGGATAAAGATCCCGCTTATCAAGAAGAAGAGGCTCATTTCAAAAGAAGTCCATGCCTCAAACTTCGGATACAGTGGAATTCACAATTACTTAACGCTCAAAAATAAAGGAGGGGATAAGATTGAATTTCTGTTAATCCTTAAGAAAAACATCAAGGATTCATCGCTCTTTAATAAAAACATCCTCGAAGAAACAGATGGTAGATTAATTTCAATATCAAGGGCAATAGTTTATTATAAAAGACCCGATCACAATGAAGAACCGAATCTCTTTAATCCATACTGGCATGTTAGGCTTGCAAAGATAAAAGAAACTTACTTGAGAAGATATATTCCAAAATACCTGATCGATTTTATACTACATTAAGGAATAACTATGGCAAAGATAAACAATAAAGGACAGGCATTGGTTGAATTCCTTATAGTGGTCCCCATTTTTATCCTCTTTATCTTCTTTCTCAAAGATTCTTTTAATATTCTTCCCAAAAAGTTGAGCGTTCAGGAGGCAACAAGATTTGCACTTTGGGAAAAAGCGAAAGGAATTAATGACTCTAAAGTTAATAATGAAATTTCGAGAATAATAAAAGATTCAAACTACACTGGCATTGACAAAATTACTAACTCTACGATCAAAAATTTTAAAATGGATCCTCTTTCACAAGGTATTGTAAAACTCGCAGGATTAAATAAAAATGGGAAAATTTCCTGCAGCATTTCTCTTCCCATTTCATCGCATATTTTCACCCGATTCAAAATAAATTACAGGTTATCATCTACCCAGACAATTCTCTCTAATTCATGGTTTTCATCATCAGATAAGGAAATGAAGGAAAGGGTATCGAAAATTTATCTGGGAGGAAAAATCGGATGGATTGGAAAAGGAACCCCTTTAGAATTACTGAATATATATAAACCAAGGATAAATCCTGATTCATTACCAGTTATCAATAATGAAAAGAGGTAATATGAACCGAATCATATCCATGTTATTAATCCATTTAATCTTTATGATAAGTTCAGAATCCTCTGCTTTCCCGGGTTATAAAAATAAGACATTAACTTCAATGGGAGAAGAATTGATCATCAATGGTTTCCCTGCAAGAATATATTTCTTTGAATCCACGGAGAATCCCGAGAGGATCATAGATTACTATTCATTCTATTTCCGAAAGAAAGGCCTCAAACCTGTAGAAAACTCGGGGGAGGGAATATATATGTTAAGTGCAGTTGAAGGTAAAAAAATAGATGGAGTCCTTATATTAAAAGATGATCGAAAAGATAGATACAGGGTATTTCTTTCATCCATCGACATTGGCAAAAATATTCAAAATAAACACCCTTTTAACCTGAAATCGGGATCCATCATACTTATGGATATTATATCAAAAGACAAGGGGAAAAACACAAGAACCATGATTGTTTCCAATCCAGACTCAGTGAGAAATAATATGAAATATTATCGCAATTTATTTAAAAATAATTCCTGGTCAATTGAATCCGAAGAGGGTGATGGAATTAGTTCACATCTGCTAATCTTTAAAAAGAGTGGCAAGCAATGCATAGTAGCAATCTATTATTCACCGGAAATGAAATCAACAACTGTTCTCTTTCTCATGGAGGAATAAATTGCACTTCTACTGGAAAATAAAATGTAAAATCTCAAATAGCGCAGCACAGGGATTAGTGGAGTATCTTCTTGTTTCGGTAACGATAATTCTCTCTTTTATTTTTATCACAACTCTGCTGGATAAGGCTATATATAAATACATTAAGATCATATTTTCCATCATCTATAAACCTTTTCCATAAAGGAGATAACATGGAAAGAATAAAATCATTCTTCCCAGTTATGGTTAGCCTTGTTGCCGCTCTCCTTTCTCTAACACTCATATACAGGTATATCAATCAAATGAAAGCATCGATCTTTGAGGGAATGGAGCTGCAGAGGGTTTTCGTATTTAAATATGATGTTGAACAGGGATCATTGATAGATCCTGATATATTTGAAATAAAGGAGATACCGGTAAGGTTTCTTGATTCAACAGTCATTACTGAATCACAGATCAGGGATTTACAGGGAAGAAGGGTTGCAATATCCGCAAAAAAGGGTGAAATTTTAAGATCAATCCATATTGATAGCAATGAGTCCAATAATTTATCCAGAACCCTCCCTTCCGATTATCGTGCTGTAACGATTGAAATTGATGATATAAACTCCCTCTCCCATTCGGTTAAACCTGGCGACAGGGTTGATATCTTTGTTACATTTTCTGATCCTGCTTCAGGTGAAACAAAAACTATGCTTTTATTCCAGAATATAGAGATTATTTCAACAGGATTAAAAAGGAAAGACGAAGTTAAAAACAGCGAAACTGACGAATCAGATGGTATCTACAGTAATATTACGCTTTTAATGAAGCCAGAAGATGCGGCAATGCTTGTATTCTTTCGCGAGAATGGAAAGCTTTCCATCGTCCTGAGAAATCCCTCTGACAGAAAGGAAATCAGAAATATCAATGAGATAACCTATAAGAGCCTGTATTTTAAAGATAAGAGAAAAAATCATAATGTGGAGGTGATCCTTGGTGCAAATATCAGAGAATAAAAAAATCAAAACTATTATTATGATATCAATGTTATTAATTCCAGCAATCGTGTATGCAATGGATGATGAAAATATAAACATATGCATGGGACATCAGCATCTTATCCATTTAAAAGGGATAAAAAGGGTAGCCCTCGCAAATCCGGCTATTGCTAATATCCGAGTGCTCGATTCAGGTGATGAACTTTTAATAACAGGAATAGGGAATGGAAATACAAATCTTACAATATGGCTCAGGTCAAATGAAAAGAAGTCAATTGAAATATCCGTATGGAACAGACAACAATGGGAAATAAAAAATGAAATTGAAAGAATTATAGGAAATGGTGGTCAAATCAAAATCTCCCGCGATGGGGAGAAAGTTTCTGTTACGGGGACATTAAGGGATATAAAAGTTTACAGGAAACTGATGAAATACATATCATTAAATCAGGAGAGACTACTTTGCAACATTAACATAACTCCTGATTTAATAACAGATGCGATCCAGGAATTAAAGGAATCCTTCAATAAAATAAACTTTAAAAATATAAAGCTAACCCGGGTTGTTGATTTTATATGTCTCGAAGGAGAGGTATCATCAGAGGATGAATTAAAAAAATTAGATTCGATTACATCAGATTATCCCGGTTTGATAAAGAATTTCGTGAAGATCGGAAACTCACTTAAAAAAATGGTTGAAATAGATGTTCATGTGCTTGAGATCAACAGACATTTCCTCAGGAATATAGGCATTGACTGGCAGGATTTCATGGAGATATCCTCATCAATTCAGGTTTCAAAACCCATCCCCAGAGGGAAACTTGCAGGAAGTGTAAATCTATCCTCCGGCATCTCAGCGCTTATAAATTTTCTGTCGCAGAACGGTCAAGGAAGGATACTTGCCAATCCCCGACTTCTTTGCAGGAGTGGTGAGAAAGCCGACTTCATCGCTGGCGGACAGATACCAGTTTTATTAGTAAGTGAAAGAAGCGCCAGTGTTGAATGGAAAGAGTACGGGATTATGCTTCATATCAGTCCTCAGGTTGATGAAAATGGGAATATTATGACTGATATAGCGGCAGAGATCAGTTCCCTTGATAAATCAACATCCTTAAGTGGAATACCCGGAATCATAACAAGAAGGGTGAGAACATCCGTTAATACCACAGATGGAGAAACGGTTGCACTTTCCGGTCTCGTGAGCTCAATTGAAGGGAACGATATAAATTCAATCCCTGCTATCGGTGACCTCCCGATTATAGGAGAATTATTTAAATCCCGATCATTTCAGGATAAAAAATCAGAGATGATTGTTTTTATAACCCCAAGGATAATAGAACCAGGAACTTCCCCACAGAGCGATGACATACAAAGAATGAGAAAAAAATTTGAGGAAATTGGATTGAAAAAAGGATTTAAAATACTGAATTAATATCATCCCTGACATCTGTATCTGTTTGTTATGGGAAACCTTCTGTCCTTTCCGAATGCACGTGGAGTAATCTTTATTCCGGGAGGCGCCTGCCTCCTCTTATATTCGTTCCTGTCAACCATCTCTATAACCTTCTTTACAACTAAGGGATCAAAACCCATGTCAACTATCTCCTGAAAGGGTCTGTCCTCCTCCACATATGCCTTAAGTATCCCATCAAGGATTTCATAAGGAGGCAGTGTATCGGAATCTTTTTGATTTTCCCTCAGTTCAGCACTTGGAACTCTCTCAATTATACTTACCGGAATTACCTCCCTTCCCTCAAGGCTGTTTCTATATTCCGCAAGCTTATATACCGTGGTTTTAAGAACATCCTTGAGAACGGAAAACCCCCCCACCATATCCCCATAAAGGGTGCAGTAACCAGTGCTTGTTTCACTTTTGTTTCCCGTACTCAGAACAAGCCATCCAAATTTGTTTGAAAGGGCCATAAGTAGGTTCCCCCTTATCCTTGCCTGAAGATTCTCCTCTGTAACATCCATTTTCATTCCACTGAATGTCGGCTCAAGGAGCTTCATATACTCCTGAAATACAGGTTCAATGGGAATCTCAATTAATCTTATGCCGAGATTCTTAGCAAGCCTTTCCGCATCCCTTCTCGTTTCTGATGATGAGTACCGGGATGGCATTGTAACACCGATAACCGAATCCCTTCCAAGCGCATCCACAGCTATGGCTGCAGTAAGTGCAGAATCAATTCCTCCACTTATTCCTATGAGGACCTTTTCAAAGGAGTTCTTTCTCACATAATCCCTTACGCCCAGTGTCAATGCCCTGTAAATCTCCTCCACCCCTTCGATTCTTCTTACACTTCTCACAGGTAATGAAGGTTTTGGTTCATATTTTGGGGAAGCTTTAAGGATGATTTTCTTTATCCTTCTCTGGTAAAACTCTTCTTCTGAAAGGCTAAGTGAAATTTTCTCCGCCCTTCGCCTTGGATCATGCAACCTTTCCCGAAATACATCATCAGCATTGATATCAGCAATAATCAGATCTTCTTCAAACTGTTTTCCAATAGCTATGGTCTGCCCCTTTTCATTTATTATAAAGCTGCACCCATCGAAAACCAGTTCATCCTGACCACCAACAAGATTCACATAGGCTATCTTTACCCTGTTATCTGATGCCCTTGTGCACAGCATCATCTCACGGAATCTTGATTTTCCTGCGTGAAATGGAGAAGAGGAGATATTTATGATGAGTTCCGCATTTCCCAGCAGTGCCTGCGCCCTGGTTGGATCACCAGGATACCATATATCCTCACATATACTTAAGCCAATTGTTACACCATGAAGAGAAAAAAGCAGTATATCCCTTCCTGCCTGGAAATATCTGTATTCATCAAAGACACTGTAATTGGGGAGATATATCTTATGATACCTCGCAACGATCTCTCCATTGTTTATAAGTGCTGCTGCATTGAATATATCGTCATCCTTATTAACAAATCCAATGATTACAGCTATATCTTTTGACGATCTCGCCACATCGTCAAGCGCCCTTAAATTTTCATCTATGAATGCAGGATTAAGCAGAAGATCCTCCGGAGGATATCCTGTGATACAGAGTTCAGGGAAGGCTATCAAATCAACCTTTAGTTCCTTCGCCATCGATATGTATTCATTTATTATCTTGACATTCCCAGAGATATCACCAACCGTTGTATTTATCTGTGCAAGAGCAACCCTTAAACTCCTCATACACCCGTTTATTATACAACTTTACGGTGATAATCAAAAGCCTGTCAGGACTACATCCTCGAGGAAATTCTTCCAGAATCTTCTCATCCAGTGTTCCATAATGGCAATATTTATATCAGTCTCCCTTTCAATAATCTCTGGGTCAAAACCATCCCTTATCAACTCCTCTCGCGAATTCTCAACCCATTCAGAGACCATATCCCTTGTTACCTCAAGATGGAACTGAATCCCATACGCACGACTTCCCACCTTAACTGCCTGATTCGGGTAGAGTTGGGATGAGGCAAGCAAAATCCCACCTTCAGGTATCTCAAATGTTTCACCATGCCATTGAAAAACAGGGATCTCGCCATTGAATCCCTGAAAAACTGGATCATCGATCCCCTGAGGTGTCAGAAAAACCCTCCCCCATCCAATCTCCTTCTGCGGACCCTTCCATACCCTTGCTCCGCAAGCCTTCGCAAGCATTTGAGCTCCAAGACATATACCCAGAAAGGGGATCCCTTTTTTAAGAACTTCCTTTATCATGGATTCCTCTTCAAGAAGGAAGGGAAATCTTTCATATTGATTTACGCTCATCGGTCCACCAAGGGAAATAATAGAGGAAAAATCATCAAGGCTGGCAGGAATCCTCTTTCCTTTATAAACCTCGCATATTTCCAATCTGAATCCACTTTCATTTATAAGAGGACCAAATAGCCCTGCTCCCTCGCTTATATCGTGCTGAATAACGAGGATCTTCTTCCGCTTATACCATCCCATTTTAATCTCCCTCCTTTATCATGGCTATACATTTCCATGCAAAGATTATCCCCTCCGCTATATCGCGGATAGGTCTTCCCGTATCCATACTCAATCTTCTCATAGCGATGTAAGCAGATTCTTCCGAGCTCCTGGTCCATTCCATTAAATAACCCTTTGCCTTCTCAACAATAATCCTTGATTTAAGCTTTTTCTCAAGCTTCTCTATCCGCTTCTTTAATTCCTCCTTTTCAGAGCGCATCTTCACCCCTCTCGCCTGTCCTTATTCTCACAGCCTCATCCACTGGATATATAAAAATCTTTCCATCACCTATCCTACCTGTAAATGCTATTCTCTGGATCGTTTCCACTATTTTTGTAACCATATCGTTTTTTGTAACAAGCTCTATCTTTATCTTTGGAAGAAAATCAACAACATACTCAGCGCCCCTGTAGAGTTCCGTATGACCACGCTGCCTGCCAAATCCCCTTACTTCACTTACAGTCATACCTTGAACACCGATCTCATTAAGCGCCTCTTTTACCTCATCGAGTTTAAAAGGTTTTATAATAGCCTCTATCTTTTTCATCACGCCTGACCTCCAGATCAAAAATTTTTAATTTCTTAATTTATTACCAGCAATTTGCAGTCACTTTTTTATTTCCCTGATACCTGGCATCTCTGAAACAGCTCTCTTAATAGTATCGGCATCGATCCTTGAGAAGTCGAGGAGTTCCTTTAGTAGAGGCACTGCTGCACCGGCCTTTAGTACTGCTCCTACTATACCATCGATCACTGTTTGAGAACCAGTATCACCACCCAGGCCATCCACATGGATTACCTTAATGCTCTCTATCTTCCCGGCAGGGGACATAAGTTCCTTCAGTATCTCAGGGGATTTTGCAATAAGTTCTAATGCTATATCCCTCTTTATGATCTTTTCATCGAGCACATTCTCTGCCTTCTTAAGTCTTTCCTGTGCATAAGCCTCTGCTTCTCCTTCAATCCTTCTCGCCTGTCCAAGAAGTTCCGCTGCCCTGAGTCTTCTATCAGCCACCTCAAGCTCTTTAAGGGCATCTATAAGGGCGATCTCTTTACTCCGCTCTGCCTTAGCCTTCTCCTGAACAGTAAAAACCATCTGTAAAGCTTCCTCTTTTAATGCCTCCATCTCAAGCCTTCTTTTTTCCTCTTTTGTCTTCTCCATCTCTTTAAGGATCAAAGCCGCCTCTTTTGCCCTTTCTTCCTCTTCTATAGCCCTTCTCCTTTCAATATCTTTGAGCTCTTTGAGTTTTGCCTGTTCGATGAGATATGCCTCCTTCCTTAATTCTAACTCTCTGATAACCCTATCTTTTTCGATCTCTGCCTCTTTTACAATCCTTTCCTGTTCATACTTGAACTTCTCTGTCTCTGCTACCTTCTTTGTCTTCTCTATCGCTACCTGACGCATCTGTTCTGCCTCCGCAAGTGCCCTTTCCTGATCCAGAGCTAACTTCAGCTTTACAGCCTCTACATCTTTCCTCTTTATAGCCACCTCTGTGTTCCTCTCTATCTCATTCCTCTCCCTCATTCGCTCAGAGGTCTGGAGTGTAATCTGCCTTAAGCCTTCTGCATCAAAGACATTATTAGGGTCAAGCTGTTTCTTATCAGTCTGGTCGAGAAAGGATATGGAGACCTCCTCTAAAGTGAGCCCATTTTGAACGAGGGCATCCTTGAGATTCTCCATAACAGCCTTTGCAAAACCCCTTCTGTTCTCATGGAGTTCTACGAGGGTCATTTTGGCTGTCTCGCTTCTCAAGGCTGAAACGAGTTTTTCTTCTACAAGGGCCTTTATACCTTCTGCTGATAGCGCCCTTTCACCAAGGCTCCTTGATGCCCTTTCTACCGCCTCTTCTTCTGGCTTTACCTTTACATAGAATTCCGCACCTATATCAACCCTGAACCTGTCTTTTGTGATGAACGCCTCTTTATTTGCCTTTAAGACCACGAGCTTAAAGGTTTCAAGGCTGATCCACTGTATATTCTGAACCAGGGGTAAAACAACTACACCCCTATCTATAACTACCCTTTTACCACCAAGCCCCGTCCTTATGAATGCCATATTTGCAGGGGTTTTTACATAGAGCTTGCTAAAAACAATAAACCCCATAGCCCCTATTGCCACAAATAAAAGTATTGTTGCTAATAACATCTCACACCTCCTTACTTAACAATCCTCACCTCGAAATCCTGAATACCACTATTTGTGAGGAGTTCTACTATCTTTCTTCTACAATCTTCAGGGTCTCCTTTCATAAAAGAAATGGTCCTATCTTTAAAGCGACTTACATACCTGTAGATATCTTTGAATGCCTGCGGAGCCTTTTTCCAGTCCATCTGACACATCTCCTTCCACCAGTTGGCAAACCACTTTTCATCTACACCCTCAACCTCAATAATAAACGGTCTCTCTTCTATTCCTCCTATAAAGTCAGGGCGTCCGGCAATTAAACCTTCTCTAACTGCGGGTGAAATAGATACCCCATGGCTGATTGCGTGCTCGGTCTTTGGAGGAACCCTCTGGGATAAAGGCTTTTTGACAGGTGCCACAACTAACCTCTCACTTTTCAATGGAATACCTCCAGTATCAATACCAAAGCTATAGCCGCTTTCCCCATGAATGACAAGGTCAAGACCTATCACTTCATCCTCTTCGGGAACCCTAAGTCCAATCGTCCAGTCGATGAGTTTAAGGATAATCAGTGTGGATACAAATACGAAAGCATAAGATGCAACCACAGCAATTGCCTGTATGCCAAGAAGTTGTGGATTCCCAAAAAATAACCCGTCTTTGCCGGCCGGATTTATCACAGTAGATGCAAAAAGACCTGTAGCCAGTGCGCCCCATGTTCCACCTATACCGTGGATGCCGAAGACATCGAGGGAATCATCATAGCCTAATCGTGGCTTGAGACTAACAGCTATATAACAGAAAATACCTCCACCTATCCCGATCAGTATTGATGATAAAGGACCGACAAACCCTGCTGCGGGTGTAATCGCAACAAGTCCAGCTACCGCTCCACTTACTGTACCCAGTGCTGTAGGTTTACCTCTGTGTATCCATTCAGAAAAAAGCCAGCCCAATGCTGCTGCACCTGTAGCGGTGTTTGTTGTTACAAAGGCGTTTGAAGCCAGTCCTCCTGATGTAAGGGCACTGCCTGCATTAAAGCCAAACCAGCCAAACCACAGCAGTGCTGCCCCAAGTATAGTCATTGGTAAGTTATGAGGGGGCATGGGTTCGGAACCATAACCCTTACGCCTCCCTATGATAACTGCTGCTGTAATGGCAGCTATACCCGAATTGATGTGAACGACTGTTCCACCAGCAAAATCCAGGGCACCGAGAACGCTTCCTATCCAGCCTCCTCCCCAGACCCAGTGGGCAAGGGGTGAATAGACAAAAGTTAGCCAGAGTGCTGAAAAAATGATCAATGCTGAAAACTTCATCCTTTCAGCAAATGCCCCGGTAATAAGTGCGGGTGTTATTATTGCAAACATGCCCTGGAACATCATGAAAATCAGATGAGGAATAGTAGATGCCATTGGAGCTGGTTCCTGTCCGACACCTTTAAGTCCCAGCCATTCGAGACCACCGATAACACCACCCTTATCAGGTCCAAAGGCAAGGGAATAACCCCAGAGAACCCATATCACGCTTACCAGACAGAGGATGACAAAGCTCTGCATAATGGTTCCAAGAACATTTTTTCTCCTCACCATCCCACCATAAAACAGGGCAAGCCCCGGTGTCATAAGCATAACAAGTGCAGAAGATATCAACATCCACGCAGTATCACCCGTATCAATTTTTGCCGGTGCCTCTGGTTGTGAAAATGCAGGGGATCCAGAAAGCAAAACCGGCGTTAGTAAGAAAGCCCAAAGAACTGCTATCCTTAATTTCTTCATGGAGAGCACCTCCCTTTTTGATATTTAACAATATTCATGCCAGTTTTCAGGTTGATTAATGGCCTTAAAAATCCGATAAAAACTTTTCATGATCGATCCTTTTTTTAATCATGCACATTTTCTGTTCATCAATTTTCATAAGGTTGTAAAATGTGAATTCCTCCTTAATATCATCGATGATTAAAATAAATGCACCTTGCCTCTCTGGTATGCATTTCCTGGTGAAAATAATCTCAATAAACATAATTTCTGATCCCTCAAATAAGGGGAATGTTAATATCCAACTGGATCGTCCACTTCCATCTGCCATTTATAGCCTGCTCATTAAACCATACGGGACCTGTTAGAATGCTTATATCCTTTGTAAAGTAGTAGTAGATTCCAACACCCCCACCACCTATAAAATTCTTTC
This sequence comes from uncultured Thermodesulfobacteriota bacterium, assembly GCA_964505185.1. Lineage (GTDB taxonomy): Bacteria > Desulfobacterota > JBBIRW01 > JBBIRW01 > JBBIRW01 > JBBIRW01. The sequence goes on along the minus strand of CAZDGM010000003.1, from coordinate 188,185 downwards.
CAGATGCGTAATCGCCGGCAAGCACAAGCCTGTTGAACTCATTACCATCCCTATCCTTAACAGGCATAAATCCATAATCAAATGCAATCATTAAACCCTCATGCTCCCTATTTCCATTCCTATCCACAAGAACATCATCATTGCCAACATAGTATCCACCATGGACCCTCACCCCCAGACCAGGAACGGTTTTTCCGGCAAGTAAATAAACAATATTGTGATTGGTAACGCCCTTTTTGGTTCCCATATTAAAAATTCCAACATTCAACGCAGGTGATCCCTTGAAGATCGAATCTTCCGGGGTTCCAAGCTTTGCATTAAAAAAGATTGGATCATCCGTTGGCTCCACAAGATCAATGCCCACCTCCATCCTTATCTTCTCAAATGGAAGCACACCAATTGTTAATCCTGTATCTGTTGGAAAAGAACCCGCACCATCCTTTGCCTTTCTGAATACAGTAAAATAATTATCAACACCGATATGTAAAACTCCGTAGGGCTGAATATCCGTTGTTGAAGGTGTCCAGTATGTTGTTGATGGTGTTGCAATAGAAACTGATGGAATTAATAACAGAATCAGAAAAGCAACAGCAAGGTTTAGAGTTTTCATTTTTACCTCCCTCAATGCTTCAAAAGCGTTATAGTTCACGCCGATTTCCATTAAATAAAAAAGGCGCCTTCAATTGTGAAGGCGCCTTTGCCATAAAGGACTCCTCTGCCCTTAATCAAGATTAATCGGATTTACATTAATTAATATCTGCAATCAGAATGCCAATTTATATATATTGTTAAATAGTTCATTTTGTGGAATTTTATTAATTCAATGTGATTTAAAAGGGAAGGATGATGAACAGAAAATAATCATAAAATTTTTGATTGCATATTTTTTAAACAACAATTTCCTCAGCCTCTTTGATTGCACTATCAACAAGCTCCTCAACCCTTAATTTCCCCTCAGCCATCCTTATATCCTCAATCCTTGCCTTCACCGATGGATTTCTTGGAACAAAAAGCTGACAGCAATCCTCATCAGGTATTATCGATATCTCATATGTTCCTATCCTCTTCGCCTCCTCAATAATCTCCATCTTATCCATTCCGATAAGCGGCCTCAATACGGGCAACGTTGATACCTCATTTATCACTGAAATATTTTTGAGTGTTTGAGACGAAACCTGTCCGAGGCTCTCCCCTGTAATTAATGCCTCTGCACCGATCTTCTTCGCAATCCTCTCGGCAATCCTTATCATCATTCTTCTGTAAATAAGAATCCTCAATTTTGCATGAATTGAAGAAACAATGATTTTCTGAATATCACCAAAAGGAACAAGATAAAGTCTCGAAGAGTACTGATATTCATTAAGAAGATTAACGATCTTCTTTACCTTCTCCTGCGATTCCCTGCTGAGATAAGGGAAGCTGTGGAAATGAATAAAATCAACATTGCAACCCCTTTTCATCATTCTGTATGCTGCAACAGGAGAATCTATTCCACCGGAAATAAGGCTCAATACCCTTCCACTTGTTCCAACAGGAAGACCTCCGGGACCAGGTCTTTTTTCAAAATAGAAAAAAATATTATGCTTGAGAATCTCGATCCAGATATTAATATCAGGGGTTCTGAGATCTACAGATTTATCAAAGATCTCTTTTACAAACTGCCCAATAATTGAATTTACTTCCATTGAATTTAACCGAAACTTCTTGTAAGCCCTTTTTGTAATAACCCTGAAGGAATTAAATGAGAGCTTCCCAAGCTCAACATAAAGTGCTTTTTTAAGCTGATCAATTTCAGATGGAATAACAAACGCCCTTGAGTAATTGCAAACACCAAATATCTTACGGCATTTCTCCTCTATCTGATCCCATTTCGCATCCTCATGAAAAAATAGTGCGATTCTTCCCTCGAGATTTTCTATCTTCCTTAAACCATCAGTGATAAAATGTTTTTTCAGGTTCTCAATAAGCTGTGATATAAATAAGGGTCTGTTCTTGCCTTTAAGGGCAATTTCATGATAATGGATAAGAATACAGCTCCCTGTCGTTTCCTTCAATTCCTTCTCTTATTCTTCGATGATTATCTTTCCCGGTGAATCAATGACCTCACCTATTATTGCAGCGTCCTGTATTCCATTTTCTTTTAATTCGTCAAGAAAGTCTATTGCCTTATCCTTCTCCATAATTATCAAAAGACCACCTGATGTCTGAGGATCGCAGAGAATAAGTTTTTTATCCCTATCAATACCCTTTGCCCAGATCGCTGATTCATTGACATACCGAAGGTTATTATGTGCACCTCCAGGGAAGCAATCCTCCTTTACAAAATCCATGATACCTTCAATCAGGGGGACCCTGTGAAAGAAGATCCTTGAGCCCGTTCCGCTTGCATCCATCATCTCCCTGAGATGTCCGAGTAATCCAAAACCCGTTATATCAGTACAGGAGTGAGGATCATATTTTATCATGAGTTCCGATGCGGTCTTGTTTAAACTCATCATGATCTTCTCAGCCCTTCTCATTGTCTCCTCTTTAATAAACCCCAGTTTCAATCCCGTGGTTATTATTCCCGTTCCAATTGGCTTGGTCAAAATAAGGGTATCTCCCGGCTTTGCGCCTTTATTTGTGATAATCCTCCTTGGATTGATAACACCAATTACCGAAAGTCCAAATTTCGGCTCATTATCCCTTATTGTATGTCCCCCAATTATACCAATACCTGCCTCCGCACACTTCTCCGCAGCACCCTTCAGTATTTCTCCAAGAACCCATCGTGGTAAATCCTTCTCCGGGAAACCCACTATGCTCAAAGCAGTAACAGGCCTTCCACCCATTGCCCACACATCACTCATTGAATTCGCTGCTGAAATCGCCCCATATACATATGGATCATCAACAATTGGTGGAAACAGATCAACAGTAAGAACCAGGGCAATTTCATCTGAAATCATGTATACCCCTGCATCGTCCTTTGTCTCCGATCCAATAAGTATATTCGGATCATCAAAGGATGGTATATTTCTCAATATTTCGTCCAGATCCACTGGACCAAATTTTGCAGCTCAACCTGCACAGAACGCAAATGATGTCAATGAAATCTTTTTCTCTTCCATTTTCTCCTCCTTAAAAAATTTTAGGTAATTGCAATATCCTATGTCAATCAACCTTATCCCGAAAAAACAATTTCGTACAGCATTTTTATCGCAGTGAGCGCTATTATAATGGTAAGCAGGATTTTAAGCCACTTAATCTTAACACCCACACTCACATATGCCCCCAATCTTGCACCGATCACACCACCGGAAACAGTTGCAACGGCAAGTTTTAAAGGAATATGCCCCACGGATAATTTGCCAACAGTTCCTGAAAGTGCAGCACAGAAAACTATACCGAGAGAGCTTCCGATAGTGATCCTCATAGGAATCCTGAGAATATATATCATTGCAGGGACTATTATGAATGCCCCGCTCTGACCAACCATTCCCCCGAAAACACCTATTATTAACGATACGATTACTGCGAGTTTTCTATTAAAGTTTATATTCTCGCACTCTACACCTTCATCCTTATCCCTTATCGGGATGAACATCATAGCAGCAGCGATTAATGCCATAGTTGCAAATATTGCAATAAGTGTTCTCGACGAAATCCATCTCGATATAACGGCACCAGCAAATGATGCAAATGCAATGCTTATTCCCATGGAAAGGACAAGATTTCTGTTTACATATTTGAACTTTTTGTGAACAATGGCTCCGGAGAATGTTGCAAAAAGACTCTGGACCATTGTGAGTCCCGAGACCTCCTTCATATCAAGGGAGCCTGCCTGGAGCAATGGCGGAAGGTAGAGAAGGAGTGGGGCAAGCAGAATACCCCCTCCGATACCAAGGAGACCTGATAAAAAACCAACGGATCCACCTAAAAGGAATAGAAGAAAGAGAAGGTAGAGATTCATACTGGAATTTTAACGGGGAAATTTCTATAATAAAAATTAATTAATTTTATTTATTTCATAGGATTTTTTTATGGAAATCGCAAAGCTAAAAACCTTTCTATCAGTTATCAAAAACAGAAGCTTTACAAGGGCATCAGAGGAGCTATTCCTCACACAGCCTACTGTATCTATCCAGATGAAATCACTTGAAGAAGAGCTTGGTGTAAAGCTTTTTGATTTATCGGGCAAAAAGGTATTTCCGACCGAGGCGGGAAGGACCCTTGAATTCTATGCACGTCAAATCTTTTCAATCCTGAAGGAGATGAATGGGGCACTGGACGAATTAAAGGGACTTAAAAGGGGAGCCATAAGGATCGGGACGAGCACAACTGTGGGTTTTTACATCATCCCTGATATACTTGCGGGATTTAAATCAAAATATCCGGGAATCAGCATCAATTTAAAGATATCCAATACCGCAAAGATAGAAGAGGAGATCCACAACGATGAGCTGGATATAGGGATTGTCGGAGGCCATATAACAAAAAAACAGCTTCAAATCAGGGACTTCTTGGAGGATAGGATACTCCTTGTTGTCAACCCCCTTCATCCCTGGGCAAAAAGGAGGAGGATTCTGCTGGAAGAACTAAAAAATGCATATTTTTTGATCAGGGAGAAAGGCTCAGCAACAAGGGATATTACAGACAAAGTCCTTCGCAAAATGGGTATAAGATTAAATGTTGCAATGGAAATGCCTGGACCTGAAGCTATAAAAAGAGGTGTGCTTGCAGGCATGGGGCCTGCATTTATCTCGTATTTTGCGGTAAAGGATGAATTGAATAAGGGTTCCCTTATCTCTGTTAATATACCGGGCCTCATTATAAAAAGGAATTTTCTGATAATACATAAAAGAAGAAAAAATATCTCCCCTGCCCTTGCTTCTTTTCTTGAAGAACTTTTGAATTACAAATAGATTCATTTCTGAAGTGGAAGGGTTATAAAGAAGGTTGATCCTTCTCCGGGCTGACTTGTTACATGAATATCACCGCCATGCTGTTTGATTATATAATGGGATAGTGATAGACCAAGTCCTGTTCCCTTTCCCACATCCTTTGTAGTAAAAAATGGCTCAAAGATCTTGGATAAAAGTGATGCAGGTATCCCACAACCATCATCGGAGATCTCAATGTTTATTTTTCCATTTAACGGATCATGACGCGTTTTTATCCTGATATTTCCCCTTTTTTTATGTTCCTTTATGGCATCTTCCGCATTCAATATGATGTTGAAAAATGCCTGTCGGAGTCGATGGAAGTCAGCAACAGTGTCAGGAATCGAAGCATCGAGATCGCAATGAACCGTTATGTTATTTATGCCCCAGTGATATGTCCTCAGTTTCACTATTTCTCCAAGAAGATCATTTACATTTCCACTTGTCTTCTCTTCCCTCTCCTTCCTTCCCATTAAAAGTAAATCTTTGCAGATCTTTGCAGCCCTCTCCGCCTCCTTCTTTATAACCTCAAGAAAAGCCCTCCTTGATTCATCTTCCTCATCCTTGCTGAGTATATATGTAAACCCGATTATACTTGTTAGCGGATTGTTTATCTCATGGGAAATACTTGAAAGGAGTCTTCCCATTGATGCCATCTTTTCAGCATGAAACAGCTCCTCCCTCAGTTTTTTATAATCAGTGATATCCCTTGCCACATGAATAAATTTCTCAGCGATCCCCTGTTTTCCAATAACGGGAAATACGGAAACAACATAGGATCTCTCATCCATGTCGAGTTCAAACTCGGATCGTCTTCTCCCCTGATCCCGGAGGAAAACAGTAAGCGGACACTCATCAAGAGGGGATCCCCTTTTGCAGAAAACGTCATAGCACCTCTTCAGAAGTACATCTTCCTTTGAAAGCCCGGCCTTTCTTATAAATGCCGCATTTGCCCTTAAAATTTTATATTCCGCATCCGCAATGAAGATGGGATCTTCTATGGCATCAAAGGTCTCGCTCCATTCCTTCTTCTCTTCCAGTATTTTTTCAAAAAGCTTGTAGTTTTCAATTGTATAAGCTATATAGGATGCAAATATTTTCAAGATTTCTATGGAATCAGGACCTATGGGTCTTTTACTAAATTTATTATCTGCCCCTATTACCCCTATGGTTTCTTTTCCTATAATAATCGGTGTTATGATAAAATTCCTTGACCTTATTGCTTCAATCTTTGAATAAGGTTCCTTTATCCTTAATTCACGCGGTAAATTCCCGATCCCATTGAAGTAAACATCTGTTCTCTTGAGGAAAGATTTTGAAAGGCCACCTCCTCTTCCATCAAGTGGAATTTTTATAGGATCAACTATAACATCCTGTTCTGTTGATGCAATGCATTCAAGCCATCTTCCATCGGGGGAACTGACAAAAACATTTATCCTGTCAAAACCTATTGCATTTTTTGCCTTGAGAAGGATCTCCCTGAGCCTTTCAGAAATTGATACCCTCTGAATGATTTCGCTCATTCTATATAGCTCATCTATTATATGTTGAAATTCAACTGCCCTTCTTCTGTTTACCTTCTCCCTTTCCATGATTGTATGGACCGAAATTATAATTCCAAGAAATTCGGCAATCTCTCTTGCCTTATCCAGTTCATCAGGGGTCACTGAATGAAACTCACCTGTCCATCCCAACACTGCAACACCAAGTCTTGTGTTTCTAAACAATATGGGAACAGCGAAGAGCGTTTTATCACCAAATTTACGCACGAGTTCCTTGCTTGTAATTGGATGTGTTTCTGCATTCTCCACTACTATTGTTTTACTTTCCTTAAAACAGTTAACTACAATGGAGATATCATCAAGGAGGAAAATAACATCAAGCTTAACGAACTCTCCGTTAACATAATTCACTTCGCTTTTAAGATAATTTCCCTCTTCATCGAAAAGGTATATGCTACATCTGTCGAGGTTCAACCTGGAGACAAAATAAGAGGTTATCTTTCTGAGTATATCGTCTCTTGTAGTACCATCGAGAATATCAATCAGGAGATCCTTGATTAATGTTATGGTTGGGTTACTTTTTATCAGAAAATTTCCCCCTTTCATAAATCATACCCTGGGTCCCGATATCGAACTGGCTGTTATGCAGTATAATGGATAACCCCTTAAATTTCAAGTATTTATATTGATGGAAGGCTGGCATAATCATTGATTCTTATGAATAGTAAGATTCATGAGGGGGTGAAAAATGGATGCAGAATATATAAAAGCTTCGGTATATAGAAAATTACTCGAAAGGATTGACCTGAGACAGCTTGATTTAACAGAAACGGCAACTCCTGAAATCCGCAAAAAGATGGAAAAAATGGCAATTGAGATCCTCTCAGAAATGTCGCCAATAAACGGCAATATAATGGAGTTGATAAGGGAAATAGTTGATGAGGCTTTGGGTCTTGGTCCCATAGAGGATCTGATGATGGATCCCAAGGTTTCCGAAATAATGATTAACGGAGTGGATGAAATATATGTGGAAAAGGATGGAAGAATAGAGAGGACTGATAAACGCTTTTCTTCTGAACACTCCTTGACGACAATCATCGAAAGAATACTTTCTCGAACTGGAAGGAGATTGGACGAGTCATCCCCCATTGTTGATGCAAGGTTGCCTGATGGATCAAGACTCAATGCAATAATAAAACCCATCTCACTTAAGGGCCCTGTCATAACGATAAGAAAGTTCTCGAAGGAACTGCTATCCATGGATGATCTCATAGCACTTGGTAGCATAACAGAAGAGGCAGCAGAGTTTCTCAAGATCTGCGTCAGAACACGAAGAAATATTATCATTTCCGGGGGGACTGGATCGGGAAAAACAACCCTTCTCAATATCCTCTCCTCTTTTATCCCTGATGGTGAAAGGATAATTACCATTGAAGACGCTGCTGAGCTGAAATTACTTCAGCCACATGTTATCCCGTTGGAGGCAAGACCACCGAACCTCGAGGGAAAGGGTGCTATTACGATCAGAGATCTTGTGAGAAATGCCTTGAGAATGAGACCTGACAGGATAATAGTAGGTGAATGCAGGGGAGGTGAAGCCCTTGATATGCTCCAGGCAATGAATACAGGACATGATGGATCTATAACAACAGCACATGCAAATTCACCAAGGGATCTTCTCTCAAGGCTCGAGACCATGGTTCTAATGTCTCAAATGGATCTTCCTGTAAAAGCAATTAGAGAACAGATAGCATCATCTATCAATATAATCGTCCATCAGGTGAGATTTTTCTGCGGGACAAGGAAGATCACGCATATAACGGAAATCTGTGGTATTGAGAATGGAGTAATACTTACACAGGATATATTTCTCTTCAGGCAATCGGGTTTTGATAGTAATGGAAGGGTAATGGGTAAACTCATTCCTACAGGAATGATCCCGAAATTCTATGAGGATTTAAGACAGAGGGGGCTTTCCCTTGACATTTCAATATTTTCACAGGGAGATGATCTATGGAATTCATAATATACATCCTGACCTTTCTGTTCTCATTCTCATCCTTTTATTTCATCTATGAATATATTTCACCCCGAATATTAGAAAAAGCGGAAAACTATTCAAAAAGATTCAATGAAATTTATCTCTTTATAAATAAGAGAGCGCTGCTGATAATCTTTGCGGGAATCCCAGCCTTTCTCTTCATGCTATCCTTTCTGATAACAGGCAGTTTCATTGTCTCCCTTTTCATCCTATTCTTCTCAGTCCTTTTACCCAGGTATTCCCTTTATATCCTCAGGAAAAGGAGGCTAAAAGAGGTGGAGATGCAGTTCCCCTCGGTCCTGTTGTCACTTTCAAACTCACTTAGATCCGGCCTTTCACTTCTTCAGGCAATAGAAATCGTTTCAAGATATGAGAAACCACCAATATCACAGGAATTTTCATTAATACTTAAGGAACAGAGGGTTGGAATTGCTTTTAATCAATCACTGTTCAACTTCTATCAAAGAAATCCTATTGATGATATACAGTTATTTGTTATCTCCTCTGTTACAGCAAGAACAACAGGTGGAAATCTATCTGAAATATATGAAAGATTGTCTCAGACCATCGATGAAAGACATCGTATAGAAGGAAAGATCAAATCCCTCACTGCACAGGGAAAATTACAGGGAATAATCATTAGTCTGGTTCCTCCTTTTTTCCTGTTTTTTCTATCAATAATAGATTATGAACTTGTATATCCACTTTTTTCGGAAAAAATTGGGAAACTTATACTTGCAATTGTTCTTATCCTGGAGATAATGGGATCTCTTCTTATAAGGAAGATAGTAAACATAAAGGTATAAAAATGGAGCTCGCTTTTTATATTCTCCTGTTTTTTTCTATTTTCTCATTCCTACTATCAATTCACAGAATCTTAAGGATAAATAAGGGTTTTATTTTAAACCTAGCGATAAAATATGCAGTAGCTATCTTCACCATTCAATCGAAAATAAACGAAAAGATTGTGGGCCGGAGATATTTTGAATATATAGAAAGAAATCTTAACTCCTCAGGTTGCAAAAGGATAAAAAATGCAAGGGTCTTTTTATGTATTCAGGAGTATATATTTTTCCTATCCCTCCTCACTTTAATTATCTTTTTGAATTCAGGCTTTGCATTCCTGTTTTCATTGATACTATCAATGCTTCCCCTGATGTTACTTAAAAAAGCCGTTCGGATAAGACATAGTATGATCCTGTTCGATCTTCCTTTTCATATTGATATGCTGGCCATCTCCGTAGATGCAGGAGTAGATTTTGCGGCAGCAATGGAAAGGATTATAAAAAATGGTAGGCCCGGGCCACTCAAGGATGAATTTGATATAACATTAAGAAGAATCAAGATGGGGGTTTCAAGAAGGGATGCGTTACTCGAGATGGCTGGAAGGGTAAATCTGAGCGAACTTTCATCAATAATCTCCGCAATTATCCAGGCTGATCAGATGGGCACTGGGTTAAGTAATGTTCTCAGAGTTCAGTCAAGAAATCTCAGGATTAAAAGATTTCAGATGGCGGAAAAACTCGCATCAGAAGCACCGGTGAAACTACTGCTTCCCCTTCTGCTATTCATCTTTCCATCAGTTTTCATTATACTTCTCTCACCCATTATCCTGAGGATCATCCATTCTTTCTGATGCCAGGCTATCTCCATTTCTCAAATAGATCAACAACCTTTTTTACATGTTCGCCTTCGTGAATTTTTACCTCCATTTCTCTTTCAATATTTAGATTTTTATTTATCAATTTAATTTTACGATTCCCGGTTTGCAATTTTATGTTAAGTAGTGGCGTCTCACCATATCTGTTTCCATCAATAATAACTTCAGCCCATGGAATTACATTGATGCTTAACAGTCCAAATGAAGGCTCCAATTTTATCTGGAGATTCAGGATTTTGTTATTCCCCGCAGTTACTGTTTTTCTCCATTCCCGGTATCCATCCTTTTTAATCATGACCTCATAATTCTCTCCTGATATAATGGATCCGATTTCGAGAGGACTCTGTCCCTTATATTTTCCATTAATGAACACCATCGCATCCTCAGGATTAGTTGATATCTTCAAGATCCCATAAATTTCTCCCTTTTCCTTTATATTTCTTTTCTTTACAAGAAGCCTTGGTGTTTTTTCTTCTATTTTCTTTATATCTTCCCCTAAATTTGCTACCTTCAAATCAAAGCGCAACTCCTTCGTCTCACCGGGAGATAATGCAAGTTTTCTCTTTTCCTCAGAATAACCCTGTTTCCTGAGAACAATTTCATGTTGATCAGTAATCGATAGATTATCAATTATTAAGGGAGTCTTTCTGGAGATTAACTTATCATTTAAAAAAACATCGACATCAGATGGATTGGATATAATCTTTAATGAGGCAACTTCCTTTTTTTCACCTTTAGGTAATAAAACATATACAATAAGAATCATTATCAAAAGTGCTATAAAGAAAGATCCTGTAATTCTGGCCATTTTACTTTTTAGCCATGCTATTTTCCTTTCTTTTACATTTAATATCTTTGTTGGTTCAATCATCCTTCTAACATCCGTATCAATTTTTTTTACTTTTGATTCATCAGGAAAGATATTTCTCATCAGATCGGAGAGCTTCCTCTGATAATCATTACCCTTACATAAAAGATACCTTCTTATATCATCATAAAAATCTTTACAGTTTTCATATCTGTCTCGAATATCTCTCGCTGTTGCTTTTCTTATTATTCGACCTATCTCTCCATGTTTCTCCTCAAGATCATTCAATAACTTTTCAGGAAACCCTTTCCGAATTGCCTCAATTAATTCGGTATCATTAAGATGCTCGTACGGCTTCCTTCCCGTTATTAACTCATAAAGCAAAACACCTGCTGAATAAATATCTGACCTATGATCAACAGACTTAAATGACAGTTGCTCCGGGGACATATAATCTATTTTTCCTTTAAGTATACCAAGTGCTGTATCCTTTGTTCTTAAAGCTACCTTTGCGATACCGAAGTCTGTAATCTTAATCTCTCCCTCAAAGGATATCAGGATATTCTGTGGGCTTATATCTCTGTGGACGATATTGAGTGGATTTCCATTCAAATCTGTTTTTCTGTGTGCATAGTCAAGCCCCTTGCAAACTTCTGATAAAATATACATTCCAATATCATGATTAAATAACCCCTTTTTAACAGTTCTTTTCATAAATTCAGCAAGATCTTTTCCCCATACATATTCCATACATATATAATATTCATTATTAAAGTATCCAAGCTCATATATGGTTACAATGTTGTTATGATCAAGAAGCGCAGAAACCTTGGCCTCTGTTATAAACATTGATAAAAACTCATTGTTTTTCAGAAGATGATGATGTATCCTTTTTATTGCTACCTCTTTTTCAAAACCATCAGGCCCAACTGAAATCGCTCTGTATACCTCCGCCATTCCGCCTGAGCCTATCTTTTCAACAATAATATATTTACCAAATGGAAAGGGCTCCATAGAAAAGATACAGATTATTTACTCATTCTTTGGAGTCTCTATATTGTTCTATATTGTAGAGCTTGATCTTTTTATGGAGATAGCTTCTCTCCAATCCAATTGCCTCAGCGGTTTTAGATATATTCCAATCGTTTTCCCTCAATTTCTGCAAAATAAATTCCTTCTCGAAATTAATCCTCGCTTCCCTATATGTCTTTGCATCTATTGCACTTTCATATCTCCTGTATGTTACACCCTTAAGCGAACCGATGATATCCGATGATCTTATTATTCTACCCGGAGTAAGTATCACAAGGCGTTCTATAAGATTTCTCAGCTCTCTTACATTACCCGGCCAGTTGTAATTACATAATATATCAATTGCATCCTTCGTAATCTCCTTTTTATCCCTTCCATTTTCAGAACAGATTTTTGAGAGAAAATATTCAACAAGGACTGGAATATCCTCTTTCCTCTCCCTCAAAGGCTTTATATGAATAGGAATAACATTGAGTCTGTAATATAGATCTTCCCTGAAATTCCCCTTTCTTATCTCCTCCTCCAGATTTTTATTCGTAGCAGCTATTATCCTTACATCGACCTCAACGGGTTTTGATCCTCCAACCCTTTCAAATTTTTTTTCTTCTATTATTCGCAAAATCTTTGCTTGGGTTTTTAAACTCATATCACCTATTTCATCAAGAAATATCGTTCCTCCATTTGCAAGATCAAATTTCCCCCTCCTCTTCTGGATGGCACCCGTAAAAGATCCCTTTTCATGTCCAAAAAGTTCACTCTCTATCAGCTCTTCCGGGATGGCAGCGCAATTGACCTCAACAAAAGGATTCATGGATCTCGGACTTTCTTTATGAATAGCCCTTGCAACAAGCTCCTTTCCTGTTCCGCTTTCTCCCGTTATCAGAACAGAGGTGTTTGTTGGAGCAACAATCTTGATAAATTCTTTGATTTCCTGTATTACATAGCTTGTCCCAATAATTTCAAGCTGTCGCTCTATCTTCTGTTTTAATAACCTGTTTTCCTCTTCAAGCCTCACATGTTCAAGGGCTTTGTTAATTGTAAGCACCACCTTTTCCAGAGAGAGTGGTTTTTCAATAAAATCATATGCACCCAGTTTTATAGCCTTAACAGCACTCTCTATCGTTCCATGACCTGAAATCATTATAACTGGTATGGATGGATTAATGGATTTTATTATCCTGAGTGTTTCAATACCATCCATATCAGGCATCCAGATATCAAGAAGAATAAGATCAGGGTTTTCCTCTTCCACCATTTCACAGCATCTACGCCCCCCTTCAGCAAGCAAAACCCTGAACCCCTCGTCATTGAGAATACCCATGAGTGTTCTTCTTATACTTTCTTCATCATCAACAACAAGGATCGACTTTGACATATCTTTACCCCTCGTTTTTTATAGGCAGTTCTATTATAAACCTTGTTCCCTTTGGAATATTATCACAAACCCTTATATAACCATTATGGTCAGAGATTATCGTATTCACAATTGCAAGCCCCAGTCCAGTTCCATGCTTTTTCTTTGAAAAATAAGGTTCAAAAAGCCTGAGTTTATCTTCATCAGCGATTCCACATCCATTATCAGCGATTTCAATTCTTGCTATTTTTGAACCTTTTTCATACTGTGTGGATACAACTATTCTCCCATCAACCTCAACTGCTTCAACAGCATTATCCAGAAGATTTATAATAGCCCTTTTTATCTGATCCCTGTCAACTTCGAATACGGGTATATCGGCTGACGGATAAAATTCAAAACTTATATGTTTGTGAGCTTCACTGTAAAGGAGGACCGCCTCCCTTATGATTTCATTAATATCATTTGGTTTAGGGTTTATCGCAGGCATTCTGGCAAATTGTGAAAATTCATCAACAAGATTCTTCAATTCATCAACCTGTTTTATTATTGTATCTATGCACTCATAAAAAACTGCACCATCTTCATGAATTTTTTCTCCAAATTTCTTGCTTAACCTCTGAGCTGAAAGTTTAATTGGTGTTAAGGGATTTTTTATCTCATGAGCCATCCTCCGTGCAACCTCTCTCCATGCAGCCATTCTCTGAGCCTTTATTAATTTTGTCATATCGTCAAAGACACCAACTATTCCCATATATCTTCCAGCTTCATCTTTCAATATACTTACATGAAGCATAAGAATAACGACTTTATTTTTTATAATTACCTTGATCTGTCTTTCCATGCTTTCCTGTCCTGATAATTGCATTTCTCTTATAATATCATCTATTAAATCTATGTATCTTTGCTCAAGAACATCCCTATAATTTCTAAACATAATCCTCTCAGCATTTATATCTAAGATTCCCTCAGCCGCCTTATTAATTATCGTAATTCTGCCTTCACTATCAACAGCCACAACCCCTGTTGCAGCATTATTAAGTATGATTTCCATGTATTTCCTTCTTTGATCAAGTTCCTCATTTATCTTTCTTAATAGAAGATTTGCCCTTTCCAGACCTTCCCTCTTTATCCTCAGATCATCGGTCATTTTATTGAATGAATCAACAAGAATGCCGATCTCATCATCGGTCTCTTTTTGGATTTTGGAATTCAGGTCACCATCTGCAACTCTAATCGTGGCTTCCGCAAGCTTTTGAATAGGAACTGTTATGGTTTTAGCCAGATAAAAACCAAACCAGCTTGAAACAAGCACTATAAGTAGAGCTGTTGTTAATAATATTATTTTATATCCCATTTTAATTGGTTGTTTTAAAATCTTGGTCTGTTTATATTCCTCATAATTTTTTGCAACAGAACTTAATTTCTTAACGAGGTTTTCATCTATTTTCTTTTCAAGAATTAAAAAATATTTCAGGTTATTATTTTCAAAAGGAATCACAACCCTCATTAACTCAACATTGCCATATGGAATTATCTGCCTTGAAATTCCATTTGCAATTGCATCCCTTATATTATCTTCCTCTATGGGTTGCGGCTCATAATCCTCTTTCTTTATATTAATTATGGATTGATTTTTTTCCGTTATAATACGCATTCCAGAAAAATCAACAAACTGGGTTAAGCTATCAATCCTTGATGATATTTTATCTCCTGATAAAGGAATAAAAAATTTATCCCTTACAAGCTCTTGCCTTATAAGTCTTGTCTGATTCTCAAGGTTATCCAGTGTTTCAGAATAATATGTTTTTGCAAGCTTGATTGCTTCTTCAAGTGAATTTTCAACAGGTTTACTGAACCAGCTTTCAATGCTCTTTGTTATAAATCCAGATGATATAACAAATAGAATAACTGTTGGAAGGAATGAAAGACTCACAAATGCTATAACAAGCTTCGATTTTAACTTCGAACCAAGTACATTCTGCTTTCTTTCAAAGAAAAGTTTAATGAAATTCCTTGTAACAAGGAAAAAGAGAAAAAGAAGAAATAAGACATTTATGTTTATTATTGCATATATAAGAAAACTATGAGCAAATGGAACAGTATCACTGAACTCCGAATATTTCGCTTCAAATAATGTTAGAAATGATACGAGACATATTATTGTTATTATGATTATAAACTCTCTTCTTCTTTTTCTTTTCTCTCCCGTATCTATTCTTTGCATAAGCTATCCATCAATACCCTATTTTTTAAACTCAACAATTTTCCACGGCGTCTCCGTCTTCCATATTCCTGGCAGAATAAAGAGGAGATGGTCAAGATAAAAAGGAAGTCTTAGCCTGTTCAGTCCACCCTTAATCATGATATAGTATTTATTACTTTCATTAAGCGAGGCGGTGGATATAAGTTTGAGATTACTGACTTCGCATATGAGCCTTTTCGCCATAGCGGCATCCTTAACGACTGTCTCTCCAGATCTCCTCTCGCTGAATTTAAGAAAAAATTCATCCTTTAATACATCGTACTTTATTGAGTGTTTTATTTTAATCGTTAACAGATTCTCATCCATCCATAATTTCCTCTTCCTCATTATCTTTACATAGAAGATCATGTTAACCTTTGCACCAGAATTTACTATATCATCAATCCTTTCAAAAAAACTCTCATCGAGTCTGAATGAAACCCTCAGTTCACTTCCATCATTTCTCAAGGATACATCCTTTATGGCGAAATCGGCTGAAAACGACAGGGGAATGCTATATACAATAACGAAAAGGGCAGCAGAGAAGAAGATTATACCTTTTAAACAAAACCTCATTTATTCCTGAAAAATTTGAATTCTTAAAGATGATACTTTAAAGGGATTATTTTTTCAAGAAAGCCATAATCGGGAGGGATTTTTATATCTTATTGCTGCGTGATTGTATATCCGCCTGATGTTGTAAAAAGCCTTCTGATAATCTTATGATTGAGTAAATGGCCTGATCTGTAAGCGATCAGATGGCCCTTTATAGGATAGCCTACAAGTGCCAGATCACCGATGGCATCAAGCACCTTATGACGAACAAATTCATTGTCAAAACGCATCATCTCCCTGTTGATTACTCCCCTATCGTCAATCACAATTGCACACTCAAGGGATCCACCAAGTGCGAGACCCTTTGCCTGGAGCATAACAATATCCTTCAGAAAACCGAAGGTCCTTGCTGAAGCAATTTCCCTTTCAAACGCACCATCCTCATGACGGTAAAAATAGGATTGACTGGAGATGGCTTGATGCGAAAACTGAATTGTATATGTAATCCTGAATTCCTCAGAAGGTAAAAGCATGATCTCACTATCACCCTCTTTTATTCTCAACATCCTTTTTACAACAATAAACTTCTTCTTCTCCTTATAATGGTGCACTCCAGCCTCTTTTATCAACTGAACAAAAGGCTCAGCACTACCATCCAGTATGGGAACCTCAGGACCATCTATCTCAATAAAAATATTATCAATGCAAAGGCCATTGAGGGTTGCAAGGAGATGTTCTACAGTCGAAATGGATGCGCCATCCTTTCCGATAACGGTTGCGTATTGCCCTCCCAGAATATTCTTCCAGTTTGCTTCAATGAGATAAGAATTCCTATCCCTCGTTCTTTTAAAAACTATACCACTGTCGGGAGGCGCAGGGATAAGTCTCATCGAAACATCCTTACCCGTATGCAATCCCTTACCTTGGATGATGATTTCCTTCTTTATCGTGCACTGATAATGACCGCTCATATCATATAATTAAATTGCAAATACTATTCCAATCGTATTAATCCAAGTTCAGTAGATTTCCCTTTATTTTCAAATGGTTTCTAATTGGGGAGCTTTTAATCCTATTTTACTGTTTCCATATGGATACAGTATAAATGGGATAATGTGGTCAAAAAAACACACTATCTCCTTATTATTGTGAAAATCAGTGAAAGTATTATGCTTAGTATGATGCAGGTCATAAGGGGAAAGTAGAAGGAGAAATTTCCTTTTCTTATATAAATATCCCCTGGAAGTCTTCCGATATATGGGATCCTATCACCCAGAAGAAGGAGAAGACCAAATATTATCATGATAGATCCGAATAAAATTAATAATTTGCCGAAATTCGGAAGCATACCCATCAACCTCCAAAGAGGGTCCCCTGCTTTTTATTATACGATATTTTCAAATGCTCATACGCAAGATGTGTCGCAACCCTACCCCTCTGGGTTCTTTTGATATATCCGCCTCTGATGAGATAAGGCTCATAAACATCCTCAATTGTCTCCTTATCTTCATTCAGTGCAGTGGCAATTGTCTCAAGACCAACTGGTCCTCCATCAAATTTTTCTATTATTGTAAGAAGTATTTTCCTGTCCGTTACATCAAGGCCCGCAGGGTCGACCTCCATCATTTCGAGGGCACGAACTGCAATTGATGATGTGATGATACCATCCCCCATAATCTGTGCAAAATCCCTTACCCTTCTGAGCAGTCTATTCGCAATCCTCGGTGTTCCTCTTGCCCTCTTGGCAATCTCCTCTGCACCTTTGATGTCGATTTCAATCTTAAGTATCCTGGCTGATCTCAGGAGAATCTGAACAAGCTCTTCCTCTGAGTAGAACTCAAGTCCGATATGCACACCGAAGCGGTCCCTTAATGGAGAGGTTATCATGCCTGTCCTTGTGGTAGCACCTATCAGGGTAAACTTTGGAAGATCAAGTCTCACCGTTCTTGCATAAGGACCCTGGCCTATTATTATATCAAGCTTAAACTCCTCCATCGCAGGGTATAATTTTTCTTCTATAATCCTGCTCAGTCTATGAATCTCATCAATGAAAAGGACATCCCTTTCCTCCAGATTAGTGAGGATTGCAGCAAGATCCCCCGGCCTTTCAATAGCTGGACCCGATGTGGCCTTAATGTTTACGCCAAGTTCATTGGAAACTATATATGCAAGGGTTGTTTTCCCAAGCCCTGGTGGACCACATAAAAGCACGTGATCGAGGGGTTCAGCCCTTCTCTTTGCAGCCTCAATATAAATCCTCAGATTTTGCTTTATCCTCTCTTGCCCCACATATTCATTAAGAAACCTCGGTCTAAGACTGATTTCGTATATTAATTCATCTGAAATTGGAAGAGGGGAAAATTTTCTTTCATCCATATTTATACCCTCTTTGATGCAATTATTTTCAGACAATCCTTGATTATCTCTTCAATGCGCATTTCATCCTTTCTTGCCTTTTCAAATGCATCGACTGCCTCTTTCCTTTTGTACCCGAGATTTACCAATGCTGATATAACCTCTTCCTTAAGTTGCTGATCCCCAGCCTTTTTTTCACTCTGATCCGTGCCTAAAAACTTCGCTGCTTTATCCTTGAGCTCAATAACAATCCTCTGAGCAATTTTTGAACCAACACCAGGTATGGATTTTATCTTCTTCACATCCCCCTTACTTACCGCAGAGAGGAGTTCCTGAACGGGAATTCCTGAGAGGATATTTCTCGCCAGTCTGGGGCCAATCCCGTTTATGTTTATAAGGAGCTGAAATGTCCTGAGTTCCTCATCTGTGAGAAATCCATAGAGCTCAATAGTTTCCGGCTTCAATACCGTATGCACCTTGATATGTACAGTTTCATCTAATTCAGGTAATCTTGAAAAAACTGATAATGGAACAAAAATCTTGTACCCGACCCCATTCACATTCACAATTAGATACTCAAATGATTTATAACTGAGCTTTCCCTTTATTTCCCCGATCATATCCCTTCCCGGATGAAATTCTATATGCATGGCAAAGTGCAATGGCAAGGGCATCCGATGTGTCAGCAGAAAGCTCCTTCCTTATTCCAAGCAGATGGACAACCATCTTCATCACCTGGTCTTTTGATGCCATGCCGCTTCCTGTAATGGTATTTTTTATCTCCATCGGTGTATATTCAACAACATTCATTCCACTGTTTAGGGCAGCGATTATAATGACACCACGTGCATGGGATAATTTTATTGATGTATTTACATTCTTTGAATAGAAGAGACTTTCAATAGCAAGAGTATCAGCCTGGTAAACGGATATTATTTTGGAAAGCTGGTCATGCAGTAGCTTGAGTTTGTCAAGGAAGAAGGCCTTTAAACTTAATGATAAACTTCCAAACACAACAGCCTGTATTTTGTCTTCCTTCAAGTCAATGATACCGTATCCGATCTTTCTAATACCAGGATCAACGCCGAGTATCCGAACCGCTGTCCCACATTCTTTCTTGCCCTTAATTATCCATCCCTCCTTAGCTTGCCATTGCCTCTATAACATCACTTGCAATATTGAAGTTTGCATATACATCCTGAATATCATCACACTCCTCAAGAGCATTCATCAATTTTAGCATTTGCTCAGCCTCTTTTCCTTCGAGTCTTACTGTTGTTTGTGGAATCATCGATATTTCACAAAAAGTGAATCTAATCCCTTCCTCTTCAAATTTTTTCTTGATCTCCTCAAATTTCAACGGATCAGTATAAACCTCAAATGTCCCATCCTCCTCCATCTCTTTTATATCCTCGGCGCCAAATTCAAGTGTCTTCTCCAGTAGCTTCTCTTCGTCCACATCCTTCTTGTTGAATACAAAAACCCCCTTCCTTTCAAATAACCAGGAAACACAACCTGTTTCTCCAAGACTACCACCATGCCTCGAAAAGATCTTTCTTATCTCAGCAATAGTTCTATTTCTATTGTCTGTTGTCCCTCTTACCATTACAGCAGCCCCACCAGGCCCGTATCCCTCAAATACATACTCCTCCAGTGTCTCTCCCTCAAGCTCACCCGTTCCCTTTTTTATTGCCCTTTCTATATTCTCCTTGGGCATATTAACAGCCTTTGCTGCAGCTATTGCAGTGCGAAGACGGGCGTTGGACTCAGGATTTCCACCACCAATCCTTGCCGCAACTATAATCTCCCTTATCAGCTTCGTAAAGATTTTGCCTCTTCTTGCATCCTCCTTGGATTTTTTATGTCTTATCTGACTCCATTTCGAATGACCTGACATTTAGCGCCTCCCTTAGCAGAATCACAATTAAAAAATATATGAATGTGGATAGTTTGTAAAGTATGAATATTCCTGATAAGTAATGCTTTGACAGAAATTTTTTGAAAAATTAATGAAATATCTGGTGGAGCCGAGCGGATTCGAACCGCTGACCTCCTCGGTGCAAACGAGGCGTTCTCCCACCTGAACTACGGCCCCCCAATGGGCCTAGGTAGAGTTGAACTACCGACCTCACGCTTATCAGGCGTGCGCTCTAACCACCTGAGCTATAGGCCCATTTTCATTGAATTTTTAAATTAACACCCACATCCTATTTTGTCAATTTCTAACTTTTCCTAAACACTATTCGCTTAATCTTCCTCTTTCCTACCTTGACAATAATACTATCCTTTGCTGAAATTTGAGAGAGTTCATCGCTGAGCCTTACCCCATCCAGAATCACAGATCCCTGTCTTATCAGCCTCCTTGCTTCACTCCTTGATGATACCATATTACAGTCTACAAGAAGATCGATAATGCTAACTTTCTCAGAGTTTGTGAAATAATCTATACTCTCTAAATCCGATGGAATACCCCTTTTTTCAAACTGCTCCTCAAAAAGCCTCTGTGCATTACAGGATGCCTCATATCCGTGAAATCTCTCCACTATCTCAAAGGCAAGCCTTTTCTTGAATTCCTTCGGATTGA
Organism: uncultured Thermodesulfobacteriota bacterium; assembly: GCA_964505185.1. GTDB lineage: Bacteria > Desulfobacterota > JBBIRW01 > JBBIRW01 > JBBIRW01 > JBBIRW01. The sequence goes on along the minus strand of CAZDGM010000003.1, from coordinate 167,127 downwards.
CCTCTCCGCTATCTGCCTGATTCTTCATCCTTCGTATCTCATCCATTGGTAGAGAGCTTAAAAGTTCATAATATCTCCACATAAGATCATCGGAAATCGACATAATTTTTCCATATATCTCCTTCGGCGGTTCATTAATCCCTATATAGTTACCAAGGCTCTTGCTCATCTTTTGAACACCATCGATCCCTTCAAGAAGAGGCATCGTTATTATAACCTGCGGTTCCTGCCCGAATTCCTTTTGAAGCTCCCTGCCAACAATAAGGTTAAATTTCTGATCTGTTCCACCAAGCTCAACATCCGCATTAAGGGCAACAGAGTCATATCCCTGAATTAATGGGTAAAGGAATTCGTGTATTCCTATCGGATAATGTCCGATAAATCTCTTATGAAAATCATCCCTTTCAAGCATTCGTGCAACCGTATATTTTCCTGCAAGCTCGATAAGCTGAGCAGCTGACATTGAGTTCATCCATTCGCTATTGAAAACAACCCTTGTCTTTTCCGGATCAAGGATTTTGAATATCTGCTCCCTGTATGTTTTTGCATTTGCAAGGACCTCATCCCTTGTTAGTGGTGATCTCGTCTCGTTTCTTCCAGAGGGATCCCCTATCATTCCAGTAAAATCACCTATTAAAAAATAAACTTCATGCCCTAAATCCTGAAACTGCTTCATCTTCTGAATAAGAACTGTATGCCCCAGATGGATATCCGGAGCAGTTGGATCAAAACCAGCCTTAATCCTTAGGGGCCTTCCTGATCTTCTTGATCTCTCCAGTTTCTCTATAAGCTCCTTCTCTGTTATTATTTCAACAGCCCCCCTTTTTATAATGTCCAGCTCTTCCCTGATATCCATCCGATCTACCTCCTATTTTACTCAAGGGGTATAGTCAATCTCTCTATGCTAATAGCACATCCTGTTATATTATCAATATCAATGATAACGCCATCAAGCTTGAGCTGTTTCGTTGCGGGTTCAAATTTCTGCGGCATATTTGTCAGAAACCTTTTTATCACGGCTTCCTTCTCCAGTCCAATGACGGAATTTAAAGAACCAACCATCCCCACATCAGTTATGAAGGCTGTTCTTTCAGAAAGGATCCTTTCATCTGCTGTTTGTACATGAGTATGGGTGCCAACAACCGCACTTACCCTTCCATCAAGAAACCATCCCATTGCAGCTTTCTCCGATGTAGCCTCTGCATGGAAATCAACAATTATGACCCTTGCCTCTGATGATATCTTTTCGATCTCTTTGACTGCTATTCTAAATGGACAATCGATGCTGTCCATAAAAACCCTTCCCTGTAGATTGATAACAGCAATCCGCTCCCCTCCTTCCATCTCCAAAATCACGCTCCCCCTTCCAGGTGAAGAATCAGGATAATTTGCAGGCCTCAAAATCCTCCTTTCCCTATCAAGATATTCTATGATCTCTTTTTTGTCCCATATATGATTCCCCGATGTTATAACATCCACTCCCATGGAGAATATCTCATCAGCCACATCAGGGGTAATACCAAATCCACCTGCTGCATTCTCACCATTAGCAATTATAATAAATGGTCTATATCTCTCCTTTAGGGAAGGCAGAAGTGAGGAAAGGACCCTCCTTCCGGGTTTGCCAACAATATCTCCTATAAACAGGACCCTTATCATTTTGCTATCTCAATTGCCCTTGTTTCTCTTATTACAGTGACCTTAATCTGACCCGGATATGTTAATTCTTTTTCAATCCTCTTTGCTATATCCTTTGAAAGAAGGACAGCCTCTTCGTCAGATACCTTATCGCTTTCAACAAAAACCCTGAGTTCCCTTCCTGCCTGGATCGCATAGCATTTCTCAACACCAGGAAATGATCTGGCAATTGCCTCCAGTTCCTCGAGCCTCTTTACATAGCTCTCGAGGGTCTCCCTTCTTGCCCCAGGCCTTGCACCCGATAATGCATCAGCTGCCTGAACGAGGAGTGGCAGGATTGTCAGGGGTTTTTCATCCTCATGATGTGCAGCAATTGCATGAACTATCTTCACCGACTCCCCATATTTGCGCGCCAGCTCTGCGCCTATCAATGCATGGGGCCCTTCCATCTCATGATCCACTGCCTTTCCTATATCATGCAGGAGACCCGCCCTCTTTGCATGCTTGGGATTAAGCCCAAGCTCCGATGCCATGATACCTGTGAGAAATGCAACCTCCTTTGAGTGCTGATATACATTCTGTCCATAACTTGATCGGAATTTCAGTTTTCCAAGGAGTTTGACCAGCTCAGGATGGATTCCATGCAAGCCTGTTTCAAAAACAAGCGCTTCCCCGGCATCCTTAATTGTATTCTCCATCTCCTGCTGAACATTTGCCACAATCTCCTCTATCCTTGCAGGATGTATCCTTCCATCACTGATAAGCCTCTCAAGGGATATTCTCGCTATCTCTCTTCTTATCGGATCGAAACACGAAATTATAACAGCCTCAGGCGTGTCATCGATAATTATATCAACACCTGTTAATGCCTCTATTGCCCTTATGTTCCTCCCTTCGCGCCCGATAATCCTCCCCTTCATCTCCTCATTGGGAAGGGGTATAACAGATACTGTTTTCTCTGCAACATATTCACCTGCGTATCTCTGGATGGCAAGGCTTATGATCTTCTTTGCCTTTTTATCTGCAACTTCCCTAGCCTCATCCTCAATCTGTTTGATAAGTTTTGCTGCATCATGCCTTGCATCCTCCTTCATAGACTCAATTATTATCCTTTTTGCATCTTCAGAAGTCATACCCGCAACTTCCTCAAGCCTTCTTCTATACTCCCCTATCATCTCCTCGCATTTTCTTTCCTGAAGCAAAACTGCTTTCTCTCTTCTATTAAGCTCGGCTTCCCTTCTTTCTATGGACTCGAGCCTTTTCTCAATGCTCTCCTCCTTTGAAGAGAGTTTTCTCTCCCAGTTCTGAAGATCATGCCTCCTTTCCCTGACCTCACGCTCAACCTCTGATCTTAATCTGTATATCTCCTCCTTTGCCTGGAGAATGGTATTTTTCTTTATCCTCTCCGCCTCCTCCTTCGCTTCCTTCAGGATCCTCTCTGACTCTTCACTGAGGATCTTTCCCTTCAAAATATTCTTCAAATATATATATGTGACGATTGAACCTGCGAAAAATGAGATAATTCCAACTATTATAAAAAGTGCACTTAAAGGCACCATCATCACCCCCTTTTTACTCGTTTACCCTCATTTGCATAAAATAACCCTCTTTTCCGTAACAATAATATCCACTCTTAAATCATGTTCCTTTTGAGGAATCCTATCAAGAACCTGAAATTCATAAGCAAGTCCTATGATCTTTCCCTTTGCACCACAGAGTGTTCTGTCAAAATATCCTTTCCCATAACCAATACGGAAACCCCTCTCATCAAAACAGACTCCCGGAATAACAAAGATATCTATATCATCGATCTTTATAATATCACCATCCTCTGGCTCCATTATCCCGTAACGGCCTTGTTTGAAGATTGTGCTTCTGTCAGCTCTCATAAAATAAAGTTTATCACAATTCTCACCCATTTTTGGAAAACAAACGATCTTTTCTCGCTTTAATGCTTCTAAAAAAATGAGATCAGTTGCCGTCTCATTTCTTATACTTGAATAGAGTGAGATTATCTTTGAATCCCTGAATATATTGAGCGAAAGCAGATTTTTCTGAGCAAGAAGCCCCTTTGATTTAATTTCATGACTCATCATTGAATTTCTTTTCTTAATAAAATGCCTTCTTAATCTTTTCTTTTCAAAATCAACTAAATCTTCGATCATCCTGATGGCTAATATCTGAAAAGATTTTAAAGAAGGGAGGTAACAGAAAATATATTACAATTTCCCCCGCGAATACCGTGTCAATAGCAGTCTTTTTGAACCTTGCTCTACAAGGTGGGAATCCTTTTACCATTTCTGGCTTCTCACTTAAGTGAGCATGCACTCCATGGTAAGGAAGGATCCCCTTCTTTTGTTTGTTGGCTCAAGACATTCCTATTGATCACGCGAATCGCAGGGGAACCTCATCAACTTTTATTTCATCCAACTCTTTTAATAATTCCCTTGATTTCCCTTCCACAATTTTATTTATATTTTCTACTGCCTCCCTACATTTAAAATACTCATCAACAATATTTAAAGCTGCAAGTACAACGGCATTCTGAACATTCATAATCTTTCCGCCTTGCATAATCTCCCTTATTTTACCATCAAGATAATCAGCGATCTTTTTCGCATACTCCTCATCCACTTCCGTTTTTAATATATAGCTTTGATCCATTATTTTTACCTCAACAGATCTCTTCATAGAAACACCTAAAGAACAGACTCAATCTTTTCAATAATTTCCTCAATCTCTTTTCTTATGTTGCCCCTTTCTATTCTTAAGTCTTCCAGTTCCTTTTTCATCTCCTCAATCTGTAAATCCTTCTGCCTCAATGAACTGGTTATTTTTTCACGTTCTTCAATCAGGCCTTTTGTAATTCTGACCAGTTCCCTCAGCCTCTCTTCAAGTATAAGAAAATTCTCAAGCTGCATAACAGTTCCTTAAGCTATCCTATATTCCATATACCAAAATGTCAAGTTTATGGGGGATAGTTAAGTCTAATTTAAAAGGGGAAGTTTCTATATTCTCAATAGCAGTAAAGATTACCATAAGGTCTTGATGATACTGGAAGCAATTTCTTAAATGGTCTGGAAAGGACTTCATCAATGCTGATATTGAAATATTTGCAAAAATCTTCAATATGCCTTTTAATCAAGATCATGTCCTTATCATCAGGCTCAAGAATTCCTACCTCTGCACCACACCTCCTCCTGCTTACATCTCCTCTGATAAAGATTACACCTCCATGCATTCCTGTTCCAAGGTAATCACCAGCAATATCGCCTTTCTCCTCAAGATCAAGAAGAATCATCATCCCTCCTGCCATATACTCAGCACAGAAATCACCAGCCCTTCCCCCAATTATTATCACAGGCTGTTTATCCATATATCCTTTCATATGGATACCTGTTCTGTAACCTGTATCACCAATTATGAAGATCCTGCCTCCCCTCATTCCATAACCTATAACATCACCTCCATGTCCATGGACAACCACTGTTCCACTGTTCATCGTATTACCAATACCATCCTGTGCGTTATTCCTCACAATAATCTCGGGCCCATCCATAAAAACTGCAAGATCATTTCCTGGAACGCCATCGATCTCCAAATAAACATCCCCCTTGAGACCTGCTGCAATATAACGCTGCCCATTCACATTCTTCACAAAGATTTCCCTTGCTCCATCCTTTATAGCCATTCTTATCAATTCATTCAATTCCCGGTAATGAAGGGATGTTGCATCAATAAACATACAAGCAACTCCATCATTATTTTTATAGCCCTGCAGGCTTAACACCAAGAATATTCAATGTCTGGGCATCGAGGCCTAATCCTCGTAGCCTCTCCCTGTTTCCTCTGAGACTTTCTATTGAATTTATTCCAAGTGCACCAAGTATTTCTTTTAACTCCCTGCTCCACGCCCTTATTAAATTTACAAGCCTCCGGCCAAAAACTTCAGGATCAAGACGTTGTGTAAGCTCAGGTCTCTGTGTTGTTATACCCCATGAGCAGTTCCCCGTATGGCAGTGCATACAAACATGACAGCCCATGACTATGAGTGCAGCAGTTCCCAGTGCAACAGCATCAGCTCCGAGTGCAATAGCCTTGGCAGCATCAGCGCTACTCCTGATACTTCCAGCAGCTATTATGGATACCTGATTCCTTAGACCCTCCTGCCTCAATCTTTCATCAACAACAGCAAGTGCAATCTCAATCGGTATTCCCAGATGGTCCCTTATTATAGTTGGAGCTGCACCTGTTCCACCTCTGAAGCCATCTATGTATATGATATCTGCGCCTGCCCTCACAATACCGCTTGCTATGGCTGCAACGTTGTGAACAGCTGCTATTTTGACAGAAACAGGTTTATATGCTGTTGCCTCCTTGATTGCATAAATAAGTTGTCTCAAATCTTCAATGGAATATATGTCATGTTGCGGCGCAGGAGAAAGTGCATCTGTTCCAACAGGTATCATCCTTGTTTTCGAAATTTCATAAGGAATTTTTTCACCAGGCAGATGGCCACCAATTCCAGGTTTTGCCCCCTGACCAATCTTTATTTCAACAGCAACACCTGCATTAAGATAATCCGGATGAACACCAAATCTCCCTGATGCCACCTGAACAATTATATGGTCCCTGAAGGGATAAAGATCTTCATGGAGTCCACCCTCACCTATGCCCATGACAATGCCTGTCTCCCTTGCAGCAATTGCCATTGCCTTCTGTGCATTGAGACTCAAAGCCCCATAGGACATGGGGGCGAATATAAATGGTGCCTCAAGCTTTATCTGGGGAGGCATTTTAACCTTGAGTGTGTATCTTCCGTTATTTCTGGTTATTTGAACATTATCGGGCTTTCTACCCAGATATGTTCTTAACTCCATTGGTTCTCTTAATGGATCTATGGCAGGATTCGTAACCTGACATGCATCTATCAGAAGATGATCCCAGATAACAGGATAGGGGAGATTGTTTCCCATTCCTGTTAAGAGAACACCCCCTGTTTCAGCCTGCTTCCAGATATTTCTTAAATGGTAGGGCTGCCAGTTGTAGTTTTCCCTTAATGCCATTGGATGTTTTTCAACAAGTAAAGCATCAGCAGGGCAGTAAACCATACATCTCCCACATGCAGTACACCTCTCTTCATCAGGGATAATCTTGTTGTCCTTCTCAGAATATCTGTATACACCCCATCCGCACTGCTGGATGCATCTCCTGCATCGGATACACTTATCATGACTCACTGTTACTCTGAAAAGAGGTGTTACAAGGCTTGGAAACATTTCTCAAAATTCTCCATTTTGTTAATTAATAAATTCTGCAATTACAGGCTCCCCTGCCTTTGGATGCCATATCACATCCGGCGATGGACATATCTCCCTGATTGCTGATTCTTCGCTGGCTATGTATGTGAAATCTCCCTTCTTCGCTGCAACAAGCGGTCTTAATTTTATGCGATCATTAAGGCCAACCATTCCCATTGAATAAGTAAAAATGATTGCAAATGGACCATTGAGAACAGCACTCCCGTAAACCATTCTTATAGCTGTCATTAACTCTTTTTCGTCACTGTCCATTTCATCGATATCCTTCCAGAAAGGAGGAGTAAGTGCAATGCAGGCATGTTTTATATCAACTCCGTGTTTTCTTACAAGCAGATCAAGGAGATAAGCAACAACCTCTGTGTCTGTAAGTAGTGTGAGTCTATAACCGAACATCTCCAGATATCTCTTGTTAATACCGTAAGATGAAATCTCTCCATTGTGCACAATTGCCCAATCGAGGATGTTAAAGGGGTGAGCTCCACCCCACCATCCAGGTGTGTTTGTTGGAAATCTTGTGTGTGCTGTCCACATGTATCCCTCGTATTCATCAATTCTGTAAAATTCCGCTATATCAGAGGGATGTCCAACTCCTTTAAAAACACCCATATTCTTCCCACTTGAGAAAACATATGCACCATCTATTTCTAAATTCACCTTCATTACAACGCTTACGATGAAATCGTCATCATCAAGCTCGTACATACCCGCATCTATATTCCCCTTCTTTGGAATAACGAAATATCTGAATAGTGCAGGATAATTTCTTATTGTTTCTAAAGGTCTATGGGGGATCGGCTCGCGCTTTTCAATATGTAGGTATCTTTCAAAGAGCTCCTCCGTATCCTTCACACTTTTTGCACTGTTAAACATCATATGTATCGCATAAAAATCCCTGAGCTCCTCGTATATCCCATACGCTGCAAATCCGGCACCCAATCCATTTCCCCTTTCGCTCATCAGGCATACAGCCTTTTTTATGATCTTTCCGCTGAACTTCTCTTTCTTCTGGTTTATAATTCCCACAAGGCCGCAGCCAGATATATCCTTTTGAAAGATATGATTCATGCCTCAACCCCCTTCTTTAATCCAAGAAGTTCGATCATCTTTTCAAAATCCTCTCTTCCATCCGCAGGAAGATCAGGCAGATTAAGCTTTTTTCTCAATACAGTTCTTGGCTCTCCCAGTTTCGAGGAATTCATAAACATCTCCAATCCCTTTTTTACCTGAGGCGGCATTATACCCCTGCCCATCGCAATCGACTTGAGTTTTGTCATTATGGTCTCCCAACTGTATCCCTGCGGGCACATCTCGCTACAGGTATGACATTCAAGACACTGCCATATGACCTCCTTATTTAGATACTTTTCCCAGTCGTTCCGCAAAATATCGGCGTTAATTTTCGTTGGATTGTATCCAGGTATATTTTTAAATGAGGGACAGTCCTCCTCACATCCTCTGCATGCAACACATCTCTCTATTGCTTGTAAATTAAAAATTTCCATTCAGAACCCCCTCTCCATTTTTTCAACAAATTGTGATGTATTCATCCTGTGTTGATCAAGACCCAGCTCATCAGGAGAAAACCCGAAAGAAAGGGCCATCAATTCCTGGAGTGTAAACACAGGTATGTTAAATTCCGGGTGCTCCTTTTTCAAAAGATACTGGTAATTGTCGTAAACCTTAAAGCACTCAGGACATGTAGTTGTGATAGCATCAACCTTTATTAATGAAAGCTCACGGAGCTTCACACTTGCCATATACAGTGTTTTTGAATGCTGTCCTGTTCTGTCAAGGTATCCTCCGCAACACATCATCTTTGTTGAATAGTAAACGGAACGCGCCCCGATCCATTCTATAAGCCTGTCATATTTTACCGGTTTCACAGGATCATCAAAATGTATCGCCCTGCTTGGCCTAACAAGATGACATCCTCCATGAACGGCAATCCTCATCCCTTTAAGTGGCCTTTTAACCTTTTCCCTTATCTTCCCGTATCCAAGCTCATCATGAAAGAATTCAACTATATGTTTTATCTCGCATCTTCCACTGACCATTAACCCAACAGAGCCAAGAAATCCGTTTACCTCATTCATTATTTTTGGATATGCCTTTATTTTGCTGTTTACAGATTGCAGTGTGCTGTAACATCCTGTGCATGCATGGAGCATTCCTCTACCATTCTTTTCAGCAATTGCAATGTTTCTTGCAGCTGTTATCATCCAGAGTTTTTCATTGTAATTTTTAACAAGTGTTTTCTCAGGGCAGCATGTGAAACCGGGAAGATCAACATAATCAACATTTAGCATATCAAGCACAAGCCTTGTTGATTTCTCCATAAAGCTAAATCTTGCTGGAATCTGGCATCCCCAGAAGAATGTATATCCTTTCATTTGTTCTCCACAATATAACGATATTATATTTTTAGAAAATCATAGCTATTGCTTTAAAATTATAAAAAAATTTTGGCATAATCCAAAATTATATTAGGCAAAGATATATTGTCAATAGGTTTTAAAAAATTTTTCAGGAATTAATCAAGGATGGCCTCCGCAAATTCCACAGGATCAAAATCCCTTAAATCATCCAACCCTTCGCCCACACCGATATATTTAATAGGGATCTTCAGTTCATCAGCTATCGTAAGGAGAATCCCACCTTTAGCAGTCCCATCGAGTTTTGCAACGATAATGCCTGTAATTGCCAGTGCATCGTGAAAGGACCTTGCCTGCTGAAGGGCATTTTGTCCTGTAGTTGCATCAAGCACAAGGATTATCTCATGGGGGGATCCATTTATATCCTTTCCGAGAACCCTTCTTACCTTCTTTAACTCCTCCATAAGGTTTATCTTTGTATGCAATCTTCCTGCTGTATCCACAATCAGGATATCAAACCCCTTTGCGAGCGCCATTTTTACCGAATCAAAAACCACTGCTGATGGGTCTGCACCCCTCTGATGTGCAACAACCTCAGAACCCACTCTCCTGCCAAGAATCTGCAGTTGTTCTATCGCAGCAGCCCTGAAGGTATCGGCAGCTGCAATAACAACCTTTTTATTATCGTCAATGAATCGTTTCGCCATTTTTGCAATAGTTGTAGTTTTTCCAACCCCATTAACACCAACAACCATTATCACAAATGGCTTGGTATTAATCTCAATGGTTCCTTTAAATGGAGCAAGCATTTGAGATATCTTCACTTTCATGAAATTTCTTAGATCCTCTTCTGTCTTCAGCTCACCCCTCTTTACAGCCTTCCTCGCCTCTGAAAGGAGTTTATCAACAACCTTTATGCTCATATCAGAAGTAATGAGTATTTCTTCAAGCTCGGAAAAGAAATCGTCATCTATAACAGGTTTTGCAGAAAAAAGATTGCTAATTCTGAAGGAGAGATCCTGACGTGTCTTTATAAGTTTTTCTCTTAGCCTCTCAAAAAAGCCCATATTAACAATTAGGAAAGTCTTACAGAAACAAGCCGTGAAATACCAGGTTTTTCCATTGTAATACCATAAAGGCAGTCGGAAATCTCCATGGTTCTGCGATTATGGGTGATCAATATGAACTGAATATTCCGGGATAATTCCTTTATAAAAGCAATAAATTTTTCAAGGTTTCCTTCATCAAGGGGTGCATCCACCTCGTCGAGGATGCAGAACGGTGAGGGTTTTGTGAGAAAAAGTGAGAAAACAAGGCTTATTGCAGCAAGTGCCTTCTCACCCCCTGAAAGGAGGTTCATATTCTGAAGTCTCTTGCCTGGAGGCTGCACAATTGCTTCTACACCTGAGTCAAGTATATTCTGAGGATCAGTAAGGATCAATTCCGCATTTCCGCCGGAAAAGAGTCTTATAAAAACTTCTTTGAATTTTGCATTGACCTTATTAAATGTATCAATAAACTTCTCCCTTGTTATGCTGTTGATCCTGTCTATTGTGCTATTTAAATCCTTCATTGCATTCTCAAGATCTTCCTTCTGCTTTGTCATATAGAGGAACCTCTGCTTTATCTCCTCATATTCCCGTATCGATTCCATGTTTACCTCACCTATCTCTTGGATCCTCTGCTTTTTTTCATTCAACCTGTTTATAAATTCATTAAATTCCTCATCCATGATCATTTCATATTCCAGCCCCTCAAGGTTGACTGAATACTTATCCCTTATCTGCTCCATCATGTTTTCCATCTTTAATCGAAGTTCCATTAACTTATATTCATACTCACCGATCTCCTTTTCCACCGCAGAAAGTTCAACACGAAGTGCCCTTATCTTCTCTTCCCTCTCCTTTATAAATGCAATTACCCCCTCATAAACCTCCCTTTTCTCAAACAGTCTCTTTTCCATCTCCTCCATATCCCTTCTCAGAATGGCAATTTCCTTTTCGCAATCCATGATCTCCCTTTCGGCTGCTTCCAGTTCACTCTCCTTAACCAGCACCTCCTTTTCCTTTGTTGCTAATAGATCCTTAAGCCTCTCTTCCTTCGATTCTACCTTTTTTAAATCCTCATTGAGTTTTTCTATTATCTCCTTTAATGAAAATGCCCTTGTCCTGAACTCCGATATTCCTTTTTCCATCTCCTCGATTTTTTTCCTGGTCATCTTCTCCTCTTCCTGCAGCCTATTTATTAGCGATTCCACCACTACCTTTTCTTCTTCAAGCCTCCTTCGCTCATCCTCAAGCTTCTCTCTTTCATCTATCAATGAGGATTGCTCTTTTTCTATATAGTCTATTTCTTTCTCAAGAACCTGTAATCTCAGATTGAGATTTGCTATCCGTTGCGTATGATTCTCAAGATCCCTTTTATTTTCATTGAGTAATTTGTCAATCTTTTCCAGAGAGTTGCTGGCCTCATTAAGCTGAATTTCTATTGCCTCGAGCTCCACCTTCAAGGCCTCAAGATTCCCTGCTTCCTTATCCTCTTCACGCTTAATCATTTCGATCATCTTCTCAAGCTCCTTGATCTCACCTCTTCTCCTTATATACTCCATTACACCCTCTTCCCCATAACCGCCAGTGACTATTCCTGATGGATAAATAACATCACCATCATCTGTAACAAATGTAAAATCCCTCTCTCTCTTCTTCCATAATTTGTAAGCAACATCAAAAGATTCAACAAGGAACACACCCTCGAGTAGCTTTCTTCCTAAATCCTCATATCCTTCCTTCACCTTTACAAAATTTATAAGTGGACCTTTCAGACCCTCTCCATAAGATGGTTCTATCTCGGTTGCATCATTTCCCAATGAAAGCGGTATAAATGTCAACCTTCCCTTACCTTTTTCCTTGAGATACCTAAGAGCAGAGATGCAGTCCTCAACCCCATTTACAATAATAGATTGCATCCTTTCCCCAAGAACAGACTCAATACATCTCAGATAACGTGGGTCTGCATCAAATATATCAGCAACAAGTTCCCTGATTCCATTTAAATTCTCACCCTTTGCCATCATGACATCCTTTATACCACCCTTTAATCCTTCATAATTTTTCTGAATCTCTTTAAGTGCACCCAACCTCGCCTCAAACCTTTCCCTTTTTTCCTGAAAACTACGCAGGGTTGAATATATGTCATCAAATTTCTTTCGCAAAATCTCGAGCTTCCTCCTCCGCTCTTCCTGTTCAATCTGTTTTGAAGATATATCGCTGTCCAGCTCTTCTATAATTCTCTTTATCTCCGCCGCCCTGTTTTCCAACTCCATACGATTCCTGTTCTCCCTCAAGTGCTCTGCTTTCCTCTTCTCCCTTTCCACCGCCAGCATCTCCTTTTTCTTTTCAATTGACTGGATGGAATTTCCAATGCCCGTAATCTCAACAAGTAACTGAATGAGCCTGTCCTTGTTCCTTTCTATCTCCTCGACAATAACCTGATGCCTTGATCTAATCCCCTCAAGTACCCCCTCATCAGAGATAAATTGCGATAGCTCCTCTTCATATTTTTGCTTTAACTCCATTTTTTTCGATTTAAGGCTTGTTGCTTCATCTGATAGCTCCTTCAACTGCAGTTGTATAAACCCTGCTTCCTCCTTCAGGCGTATATGTTCCCCCCTGAGGTTGTTAATTTTTTCAGTCGCAATCAGCATATTTCTGTCAAGTGCTGATATCCTCTCCTTTGTTTCATTTAATAGTTTCTGTATTTCCATTATCTCTTTCTCAAGTTCAATGGATGTTAATCTTCTTTCCTCTACCCTTGCCTCATCTTCAGAAATTTTGAGCGCAATCATTCCCTGTTTTTCCTTCAAAGGTAAAACAATCTTCTCGAGTTCCTCATACTGATTTTTCATCCTTCTGTATAGGGTAGAAGAAACCATGAGGTCAAGTTCTCTCAACTCATCCCTCAGCCTTCTATACCTCTCTGCCTTTTTTGCTTGTCTTTCAAGTGAATTGAGCTGTCTTTTTATCTCTCCCAGTATATCTTTAACACGCTGGAGGTTTGATGAGGTTGCCTCCATTCTTTTTAATGCTGCCTTTTTCCTCAACCTGTATTTACTTATTCCAGCAACCTCATCTATAAAATTCCTGAGTTCATCCGGTCTTGCATTAAGAATTGAGCCAATCTTGCCCTGCTCAATTATCGCGTAAGCCTTTGCACCAGCACCTGTATCCATAAACAGCTCTGTTATATCCTTAAGCCTACAGGGTATACGATTGATAAAATATTCACTTTCTCCTGATCTATAAACCCTTCTACGGATCTCTATCTCGCTGTAATTAGCATATGGGGGGGGAGCAGAACCATCATTTAAAAATACTACACTAACCTCTGCCATACCAAGAGGTTTTTTTGAATCGCTACCACAAAATATGATATCGTCTATCGTTTTCCCACGAAGGAGGGAAAGGCTCTGCTCTCCGAGGACCCATCTTATTGCATCAACAATATTACTCTTACCACACCCATTAGGTCCTACTATTGCTGTTATTCCCGGAAAGACATGTATAACGGTTCTTTCGGGAAATGATTTGAATCCGATCAGTTCAATGAGTTTTATTTTCATCTACAAGCGCTCTAATTATTATCATATTGAAAAAATAAAGTAAAGAGAAAATACAATAAGATGAGGCTAAAAAATATAACAATACAACATATTGTATATCCTTAGGGTATTACCAGTTCAGGGATATGTGCTCTTGGATAGATTAGGTAACAATCCTCGAAAAATCTGCAATTCTCAGGAAAACCCTTGACAATTCCCTGAGGAGTGCAAGCCTGTTCCCCCTCAATGCAAGATCATCGCACATTACAAGCACGGTGTTAAAGAATGTATCCACAGGACCCTTAATCTTTGCAAGCTCAAGCAGGGCTGATTCATAATCCCTTCGCTCAATCAGATAATCCATCCTCTCTGAAAGGGAGGTATATGCCTCAAAAAGCCTCTTCTCCGCTTCCTCACAAAGATCCTTCTTAACGATTTCCTTTCCGATCTCAGCAGGATTTGCATTCTGAACTATGTTTATAACCCTTTTGAATGCAGTAACTATCTCCAGAAAATCTTCTCTGTTTTTAAAACCGGACAACGCCTTAACCCTTTCTGATGCATCATAGACATCATTGTAGGAAGCTTCAAGGACTGCATCCGTTATATCAGTGCTCAATCCCTGGGACAGGAGATGGAACTTCTGCCTCATCTTTATAAACTCAATAACCTCATTCTTAACAACATTTGCTGGTCTTTCTATCCTGCCATTAAAGAGCTCTATAGATCTTTCTACTACTTCTTTAATGGAAAGATGATATTTCTTATCAAGAAGGATATAAATGATTCCCAGTGCAGCCCTTCTTAACCCATATGGATCTGCTGCCCCTGTTGGTGCCTCGCCAACACCAAAAATCCCAACTATGCTATCCATCCTGTCAGCAATTCCAAGTATGGCGCCTGCATCCGTTGCAGGAAGCATATCACCTGCATATACAGGAAGATAGTGCTCCCTTATAGCATCAGCAACATCCCTCCTTTCTCCGTGAAGGAGCGCATATTCCTTTCCCATTATCCCCTGAAGCTTCGGGAACTCACCAACCATCTGTGTGACGATATCAGCCTTGCAGAGATAAGCAGCCCTTTTTACAATGTTTTTCAATTCGGGATGGACCTTTTCTGCTATGAATTCCGAAAGCGCCTCAATCCTCAGGACTTTATCGTAAATGCTTCCTAACTTTGACTGGAATATTATATCCTTAAGTCTTTCAACCCTCTTCTCAAGGGGATATTTTTTATCATCCTCATAGAAGAACTTCGCATCTGCAAGCCTTGCCTTGAGAACCCTTTCATTTCCTGTTACAACAACAGCCATATCCCTTGCCCTTGTGTTGTTTATCGCAATGAAGTAGGGAAGTATATTCCCACTTTTATCCACAACGGAAAAGTATTTCTGATGCTCTTTCATTGCATTAACAAGGACTTCTTTTGGAAGGGAAAGATATTCATCACTGAATTTACCCCTGAGGGCAACAGGGTATTCCACAAGAAATGTATTCGTTTCAAGAAGCTCATCATCCTTTAAAATTTCACCACCAACCTCACTCGCAAGGGTATCAATCTCCCTCTGGATAATAGACCTTCTTTCTTCGGGATCAACAATCACATATGCCTTCCTTAACAGTTCCTTATAACTGTTAAAGTCCTTTACCTCAATTGGGCCAGGGGCCATGAACCTGTGACCGAAAGTTTTATTCCCACTTTTCACATTTCCAAGCTCAAATTCGATAACCTCACCACTGAGTACCGCAATAATCCAATGGATGGGCCTTGCAAATCTTATATCCAGATCCGCCCATCTCATCGTCTTAGGGAAACTCAGGGAAAGGATAATCTTAGGAAGGATATTAGCAAGGACCTTTTTTGAGTCCTCACCTTTTATCTCCTTTTCAATAGCTGCATATTCACCCTTTTCCGTTTTTACAACCCTGATTTCTGAAACATCAACATTCTGGGATTTTGCAAAACCAAGTGCCGCCTTTGTCGGACTTCCATCAGGATTAAAAGCGTCCTTCTTTGGAGGACCAAGGATCTGCATTTTTGTATCAAGTTGCTTTTCAGAAACATCCCTTACGCATAGCACAATCCTTCTTGGTGTTGCCATTGATATCATGTCACCAAATGTGATCCTATTTTCCTGCAGCTCTCTTTTTGCAATCTCCTTTAGCTCATTAAGAACCGGCGGCAGAAATCGGGCAGGTATTTCTTCCGTTCCAATCTCAAGCACCAATTCCTTCCGCATGAAACCTCCTTTTTATTCTAACTTCTTAATTAAACAGAAAGAGTTAAAATTTATTCATGAAGGGATATCCCATTGCAGCCCTCTGCTTGAGGTATCCCTCTGCACACATCTTTGCAAGGTTTCTTACCCTCCCTATAAATCTCTGTCTCTCAGTAATACTCAATGCTCCCCTTGCATCAAGTAGGTTGAACGTGTGCGAACATTTGAGACAGTAATCATAAGCAGGCCAGACAAGCTCCTTTGCTATCAGCCTCATGCTTTCTTTTTCATACATATCAAAAAGCTTAAGGAGCATATCTATATCAGCTTCCTCAAAATTATATTTGGAAAACTCAACCTCTCCCCTGTAATGCACATCACCATATGTGATTTTTCCCACCCATCTCAGATCGAATATATTATCTATTCCCTGAAGGTACATGGCGATTCTCTCTATCCCATAGGTCAACTCACCACAAACAGGTTTTAAATCAATCCCCCCTGCCTGCTGGAAATATGTAAACTGTGTTATCTCCATTCCATCAAGCCATACCTCCCATCCAACACCCCATGCTCCTAATGTTGGAGACTCCCAGTCGTCCTCAACAAACCTTATATCGTGATCAAGCGGATCAATACCAAGCGCCCTGAGACTGTCAAGATATATTTCCTGAATATCCATGGGTGAGGGTTTAAGTATAACCTGAAACTGGTAGTAGTGCTGGAGCCTGTTGGGGTTCTCCCCGTATCTTCCGTCCTTCGGTCTCCTTGAAGGCTCAACATAGGCAACATTCCATGGCTCTGGCCCAAGAACCCTCAGGAAAGTCGCAGGATGCATTGTACCTGCCCCCTTCTCAAGATCGTAGGGCTCCTGGATCACACACCCTCTGTCAGCCCAGAATCTTTCAAGGGCAATAACTACTTCCTGATAATCCATGTTGCACCCCTTAGAAAATTTTAGATGAAATTACCATTTATTCTGCTAATTGTCAATAATGGGATATACAAACCTCATTGATCTTATTGATAAATCCGTATGAAAGATAAGGAGTGCCTTAAGGATCCCTGCCCATTCATAAAGGACAGATTCAGAAACATCAGGGAGCAGATCACGGGGATCCATCCTGATTGCATCCTGCAGTCTTTTTAAAGTCTCAACCTGGATAGGATGGAGGCTCTCAGCTTCATTAACGCACTTCTCACATACAACACCACCCTTTGCTGCATTAAAGAATATCCTTGCATCATATATATCTCTGCTCCCGCAACGCAGGCACCTCTCAATAACAGGTCGGTAGCCTGAAAGTCTCAGCATCTTTAATTCGAAAATCATAAGGGAGAATGGTTTAAAAACCTCCTTTGCATACAATCTCAGCATATTTAAAAGAAGCTCAAATGCTGCATCGTTCCTCTCCCTTTCAGGAAGCAGTGAATCCGCAAGCTCAACCATATAGCTTGCAGTGTAGAATTTCCTGAGATCCTCTCTCAGTGCGATGAAGCTATCGATTATCTCACATGTAATAACTCTCACAATGCGTGAAACATCCCTTTCATAAAACTGAAGGTTAACATGGGAAAAGGGCTCAAAACCACCCATAAACCTCCTTATACTCCTCTTACCACCTTTTGCAATTGCTGTTACTTTCCCGAAATCCCTGGTGAGGAATCTTATAATAATATCCGACTCTCCATGGGGACTTCTTCTCAGCACAATGGCCTCTGTCCTTCTGTGTGACATATCCGGTCTATTTAATAATCAATCCCTTCAAGGAAGGATCATCCGTACAATCTCTCCCCTTTTTCCAGCAGGTGGTTGAGGAACATCATTCAAGCTGATTTTAACACCTCCAGCATTTCCAATGATAAGGAGGAATTTCTTCTGTGCATGTTTGATGATCACATCACCCGGCTCAAGAAGGGCATCAGCAGGTGTTCCATCATCCACAATAACCCTCACCCATGCTTTTTCCACTGCCTCGATTGTCAATTTCAACGTTTCAGTCTTTGCCTCTCCCTTTTCCACAGAAGGTTGATTCCCTGGACGGGGTTCCTCAGGGATGGGAACCCCTGATTTCTGGGTATCTTCCTTTATGATCGATGATGAAGGGGGCTGCTTTGCTATTGTGCCCCTGTCTCCCCTTATTATATCTCTGTAAATAAGAAGCCCTAATCCAGTAATGACAAGAAGGGCCAGAACCGCAAACTTCACCACATAATATGGCTCCTTCCTCTCAAAATCCTTTTCACCTGCTATGAGCTCTTCATCCTTAGCTTCTTCTGCGTTCTGAAAACCCCTGTATCTTGTAACAACATCTTCCGGATCAAGACCGATATGCCTTGCATATGCCTTTATAAATCCGATCACAAATATTTCGGAAGGAAGCTCCTCCACACGATCATTTTCTATTGCATCAAGGATGGATTTTCTTATTTTTGTAGCATTGCTTATTTCTTCGAGGCTGATCCCCCTTAATTCCCGTTCCCTTTTCAGATAACTTCCGAAGGATTCCATAATTACTGAAGATCCTTGATATACTGGTTTGCGAGGGCTTTATACTCACCTTCTGGCGATTCCCTCACTATATACTCAAACTCCTCCAGTGCCTTCTTCTTCTGTCCCATCTTCAGATATACCTTTCCCAGATAAAATCTTGCTTCCGTATATCCGGGAAATATCTCCAGGGCCTTTTTAAACTCATTCTCTGCTTGCTCAAGCCTTCCCTTCTCAAGAAGGGCAATTCCAAGATTGTTTCTTGCCTGTGGGAAAGAGGGGTTTTGTTTTATAGCCTTCATATAATTTTCTATTGCCCTGTCGATAAGACCCTTTTTATAAAAAGCCCACCCCATATTGTTATATGCGATTTCCGGTGTGGGATAGAGGACATCTGCAACTGCCTTCTCAAATTCACTTATAGCACTGTCAAAATCCCCGATAGCAAGATATACTACACCGAGATTGTTATGGATGGATGATGCCTCAGCTGACCGTGGATTCAGTTCTATTGCCCTTTTATAGTGCGTTATCGCCTCCCTGTATAAACCCTTGTTGTAGTATATGAGACCCAGTGCTGATTGGATTGACTGATTTTCAGGGTCCTTTTCGGCTGCTATCATCAACTCCCTTAATGCTGTTGTATAGTCTGCCTGCATCATATATGAAAGGGCAGTCCTGTAATGGAGGTTTGCCTGCTCCTTGAGGAGTTCCCTATCAGTAGTGCAGCTGATAAAGTTTATTGACGCAATAATAATTCCAATGAAGATTAGAAATCTCACACTCCACCCTTCCTTCTCTCCATGCTTATGTTAAATTGTATTAAAAGTGATGAAGGATCGGATTTTTTAATGTAATTGAGCTTAGGTGGTAGAAATCTCTTCTTTATTTCATTATTATTCTTTAGTCTCTCCAGAAATTTACCAACCTCTTTTATATTAGGCTCTTCCTTTGGAGAATAAACATATCCCTCTATATATAAAATCTTCACATAGTCTGACGTCTCCTTCCCTGAAGGGGCGCCCTTTATCTCCGTTCTTATACTGCTTAACCAGAGATTCGATGGTATTTCTTTGCTTATAACAAAAAGCTTTTCCCACCAATCATCCTTCTCGGCAATTAATGCATCCAGTGTTCCCTTAAGGGATGTCATTTTTCCAATATTCTCACTCAGGATCGATAACCTCTGCTCATATTCTTTAATATCCCTTGAAAGGGATGATACCTTTGAGAACATATTACTTCTGATATAGTAAAAGAAAAAAAGCTCCAGGATGAAAAGCAGGCAGAGGCTGACAAAAATGGGTGAGGGTGCTATCGCAATCCTCTTCCCAGGCTCTTTTTTAATTGCACGGACAAGGTTGATTTCAAACATCCTTAGCTATTCTAAACCCCCTTGATACAAGTCCCCATGCAAGTGCAAAGAGTGGCCCCTCCTTCTCCGTTAATTTAACATCAAATCCCTCTTTTCTCAAATTTTTGAATGGATCATATATCTCTACTTCAAGATCAAGCCTTCTTGAAAGTGAATCCTGAATACCTGAGAGCTCAAAAAAGTTCGTAAGCCCACCTGCTAAAAGGATCTTTGAAAGAACCCTCCCCCTTCTGCTCTCATAATATATAACATTCTGTCTTATCTCATTCTCAAGCATCCTTACTTCATCCTCCAGTGCCCTCCTCAGCTTTTCCCCTTGCGATTCTTCCCTTTTAAATATCCCTTTCATAATACCCCTGATCTCATCCACATTCGCAAATTTTACCTCGAGCAGCTTCTCCTCAATCCTCTTTCCTGTTATAGAGATAGGTCTTACAAGATATATCTGATCATGACTGAATATAGAAAAACTTGCAAAGGATCTTCCTATATCGATAAGCACAATATCCTCTATTTCAGCATAATCCTGGGAGAGCAGGACGCTGTTCATCAGGGCAAGGGGCTCAACATCTACAATATCAGGTGGGAAACCTGCCCTGGACATCATGTTGTAATGTGACTCAAAAATCTCATTGGGAACAGCAACAAGGATCACATGGAGATTCCCCGTTACAGGATCCCTTCTCATTAACTGATAGTCAACAACTGCATTTGAAATATCGATAGGGATATGCTTCTTTGCCTCCCATTTTATGGAATCCCTGAGCTCCTCATCAGTCATATAGGGAAGGTCAATACTTCTTATAATCACTGACTCACCACCGATTGCTGTAACAAGAACCTCTCCCCTGTAATCTATCTTTTCCGCACATATTTTGATAATCCTGGAGATACCCTTTTCCCTATCCTCAAGCTCACCAATCCACCAGGAGATGGGGATTATCCTCCCCTTTTCATCAACAAAGGCCTTGAGTGCCTTTATGGAAAAATCGCCAATATCCAGGGCAACAGAAACACTGTGGGTAGTCCGCCTTCTTCCCTTTTTAATTTTAAAAAGATCAAAAAACCTTTGCTTAAGCCTCGTTATCAATTTATCTGCCTCCAGTTAAAAAATTGCCATTTTAGGGCATAAGGGAGGTTATGCCTCCTTGAGGGAGTGTATCCCGGAAAAAGGATATCGTCAACAAGTATGTCCCTGGTAATCTGATCAGCATTTGTGCATATGATCTCAACCGTTACATTTGTAAGATCAAGGTTGAGGGCATTTGAAAACTCAACAAAATAGAACTTCCTTAAAAACCAGTGATTGGGTGTAACAGGAGGGAAATTCAATTCTGCATCGGTATTACCAGTGAGCACAAGTTTAAAATTCGATGTATTGCCGGGCACACCCGGACCTCCTTCCAGCTTGATCCCCTTGGTCCACAAGGATATACTATTCAAGCCGAGGGTATTTTGGGAGGATATATATCTGACACCATCATCCTCGGCTTTATCATTTTTTATATCCAGGCTCATTGAAATTGTTCCCGGTGGCGCTGGATCATCACTCCTTGTGCAATACTCAAGTCTCCTTGCTCCTCGAGTACCACACCTCTTTGTTGTCCCCCTAACACCATCCCAGTTGGAAACCCCTCCTTCAAAGTCATCGAGTAATAACTGCTGGTAATCCAGCATGTTTCCATTTAGTATCTCACTTCCACCTGCATCCATTTCATCAAATTCTACATCCCATCCTGGCGAGAAACTCACAGCACCTCCTGTAACTATGCTTCCTCTGAACCATGCGGATTTTGTTGCAAGATCAGGAAGGGTAAAGAATGTTCCTGTTGATGGTCCAACAGTTAAAAAATTCACACCACCACTGGAGATGAATATACCATTTATCCTCGTTCCCCAGAGCACACCCTTAATATTGATAACACCACCTGCTATAAGAACGAGCCTGCTTCCAGCCCCTGTGTTCACCCATGAAAGGGGTACAGCATTTGCATCAATTGTTATGTCTCCTGTTGCAACGATGGTAACATCCTTTGGTATTCCATATGGGGGCCAGTCCCTTTCTATGTCGAGTTCCTTTCTTTCAACAGCTGGTGATAAACTCCCTCTTATTGTCACATTCCCCACAACATAATTTACATCATTCCTTCCCGTATGTGGAGAACCATTCTTTACAGGATAGTTTGTTTTATCAAAGACCTGATCACCCGAAAAGATCTGGATGTCTGCACCTGAGAAGTATGATGGATCAAGGGGGAAAAGTCCATCAGGAAGAACAGCCCCTGTCTGCAGATATGGAACTTCAATGATAACCCCTGGAGAGGAAAGAGGGAAAGGCCATGATGACCAGAGCCTCACTGTTCTTGTTCTCCCATTAAGTGTCAGGGATAAGGTCCCCCTATCAGATAGACCCCCTGGAATAACAAAACCGCCTACTGCTGCAACTGTATAGTTGTTTCCAAGGGATCCAGGAAGCTTTACCCATGCCTCAACAAGCCTCTCCACACTGAAGAAGCTATCACTGACTTTGGGATTTATCCTCCCTGCATTTCTTAAAAAGAACCATGAGTTTCCCATCTGCGGCGGATTTGAAGGGAGGGGGAGATCCCTTGGATCGGGTGACCTTGAGGTGTATCTTGAATAATCCACAAGGTCGGTAAGTGTAAGTGCACCGAGGAACGGATCATTATTAACAAATGGTGATGAGTTGTTCTGGATCGGGCTGAAGGATGGATCGAAGGGGTTTATTAGATTCTCCCTTATCCTCCAGATCGTTCTGTTCATAGATGCCTCGGATGAGTAGAAGGCCTGGGAGAGGCGCTCTCCATAAATGACCAGACTCCCTTCAACAGTCCCCAGCAGAAAATAGGCAGCTCCTATCAGTATTATGACAAGAACGATCATTAAGGATAATACAAGTGCAGAGCCCCTCTCACCCATCAGAGAGCCTCGTTTCTGAAATTTACCTTTGTAAAAAATCCCATCTCTTCATCATCAGATGGATCCTGTGGGTCCATCTCCTCTTTTAGAACCATTGTTATAGAGAGGGTATTTTTGATACCGCTTCCCTGCGGCTCAAAATAGAGTCTTTTTACCGAGATACCAGCCCTGTCGATAAAATCCACTCCATTTTTAAGAAATCTCCCTGCTCCATCACGTTCAAATGTTGCAATAATATTTCCTCCTGAGGCATAAATTACTATCCTGTCACCGCTGGGATTTACATCAGCATAAGCACCCCTTCTTATCTCCCTTGCAATTTCCTCCATACAAAGATCCCCCATTCTCTGAAGTCTTGCCTTAAGCTGCCCCCTTCTGTATTCAAAACTGCTATGGAGAAAGAAGTAGATGAGTGAAAGGAAGATGAAACTCCCTATCGTTATAACAACAATAAGTTCAACAAGTGTAAATCCCCTTCTGGCTGAGTAATTCAGGGACATCTGTATGTGCTCACCCTGGCAGGAGTGGCTGGTTTTCCAGTCTTGAAATCAATCCATGTTACTGATACAAGAATAAGCTTGTAGTCAGGAGTAACATCATCAGCTGGTGAAAGACCATCCTCTTCATCATCTATATCATAAACGATCCAGGATCTCCTCCATTCAAGGTTGTCATAGTAAACTGATTCATAATAAGGAGGGTTTGTGGGATGTATAACCCCTGATGGTGAACCGGTTAAATCAGCATGATCAAAAGGTATCTTCCTTAACACTTCAAGCTTCTCTTCAGCAAGCTTTACTGCCCTCCTTTCCATACCATGCTGTTCGATAAACCCCCTCGCTGTCCCCATTGCATAAACTAATGATATTATGGCAAAAAGGAGGACTGCAATGGCAACAATAAATTCAACTATTGAAAGACCCTTCTCATTCATAAATATTAGTGCCTGCCTGTTCTGGAAAAAACAGGCAGGCGGAATCTTTACTCCGGTGTCGGTATATCAGAGGGATTACCTGATGTCCATACAGGTCTTCCGTAGGACTTAACAACTACCTGAAGCCATTCATTTGCACCTGTAAATGGAGATGCCACACCTGTCGCCTTGAGCGTCATGGTCTTTGGATCACTCGAGTTATCAACAGCCGTTATCTCATACTTGAAGTATTTTGCAGCCCTGAGATCGACACCGGGGAGGAGATCCTGATTACCAGTTTGTGAGCTAGGATCCCATATAACACCTGTTAAACCTTGATACTGCCCCCACCTCTGATAGTATACCTGGGCAGCTGTAACACAGGAGCCAAGAAGATTTGATGCCTCCCCAGCCTTTGCATGCTTTGTGTAGCTTGTGTAAAGGGGTATTGCAATTGCAGCGAGCACTGCGATGATGATTATAACAACCATGAGCTCAATGAGGGTAAAGCCTTTTTTATCCCTTATCTCCATTCCTCACACCTCCTTTCTCTTGAATTTTTATATGGAAGCTCTATACTTCATCTTACAATCTTCCCTATGTAGAAGATCGGAAGGTATATAGCAACAACAATAAATCCAATCACAACACCTATTGCAACAATGAGAAGGGGTTCAAGTATCGATGAAATTGCATCAATCCTTCTTATCACGGATTCCTCATAGTATACTGCAACCTTTTCTGTCATTGCTGGAAGCCTTCCTGTCTCCTCACCGGAGGCAATCATCTGTACGAAAAGCGATGGGAAAACACCTGTCATCTTAAATGCGTGGGAGATCGCGCTACCAGCCTCAATCATATCCTTTACCCTCAGAAGTGCCTCCCTCATCGTAACGCTCCTCACAACATCCGATGTGAGTACGATACTTTCTGTAACAGGAATACCACTTGCAACAAGGGTGCTTAATGTTCTTGAAATCCTTGCAAATTCAAACTGGCGGAAAAGGGAACCAAAAAGTGGAATCCTGAACTTCATAGAATCACTGAATCTTTTTCCCCTTTCAGATCGAAGCAGGATAACAATAACTAAGATCGAAACTATCAGTGCAACTGATATCTTTATAAAATTTGAAATAATAAATCTGCTAAAAGCAATGAGTGCCTCTGTAAGAAGGGGGAGCCTCGCCCCAAAAGATCTGTAGACGCTTTCAAAAATGGGAATAACCTTAAGCACGAGTATGCAAACAGTAATTATGCCAAAAATGACAAGAAGAGATGGATAAGCAAGTGCCCCCCTTATCTTCGCTGCCATCCTTGATATATTCTCCAGATACACAATAATCTGGTTAAGAATTCTGTCCATCTCACCACTTGTTTCTGCTGCATGGATGAGATTAACGTATATTCGGCTGAATGCCAACGGGTATCTGGAAAGTGCTTTAGAGAAGGAATCTCCTGCCTCGATATCCCTCTTCACATCACCGATAATCTTCTTGAATGATCTTTTGTTCACTTCATCCTCAATTGCAGTAAGTGCCCTGTAAATGGAAACACCTGACGCAACCATTGCAGCGAGTTGATATGTAAAGAAAAGGAGATCAACTGTCCTGATCCGTTTTCTAAACTCAATGGGTTTTTTAAATAACTTAAGATAAGCGGAGAGCCTTTGTGATATGGATTCCCTTTTTTTCTGTATATTAAGTATAAAAAGTTCCCTTGACGAAAGTTCCCTGAAGGCTGCATCCTCATTTTCCGAAACTATCTCCCCTGTTATAAGATTTCCGCTTATGTCCTTCGCCCTGTATATGAAAGTCTCCATCCCTTATCTATTCCTCTTCAACACATACCCTTATGATCTCCTCAATTGTTGTTTCACCACTTAGCACCTTATGAACACCTGCATCCTTGAGAGTAACCATACCTGCCCTTAATGCCTCTTCCCTCAGCTTATCGGAATAGGGATTCTCCATGATTATCTTTCTCATCTCCCTGTTAAGCTCAACATATTCAAGGATGGCCATCCTCCCATAGTATCCGACATATTTACAGAAATCACACCCCCTCCCCCGATAAAAAACAAAACCGTCCTTTAATTTATCCAGAAGGTTGAATTTCTCAAGAAGCTGGGGAGCGGGTTTATAAGGCTCCCTGCATTCAGGACATATTCTCCTTACAAGCCTCTGCGATCCCACAAGATTTACAGCTGTTGCAACGAGAAAGGGCTCAATACCCATATTTACAAGCCTTACTACCGTCCCAAGGGCATCGTTTGTATGGAGGGTTGAAAAGACGAGATGTCCTGTTAGTGCTGATCTTACAGCCATCTCGGCTGTCTCTTGATCACGGATCTCACCAACCATGATCACATCAGGATCCTGCCTAAGGATGTGCCTCAGTCCATTTGCAAATGTAAGACCTATTTTGGGATTAACCCTCACCTGATGGATGCCCGGAAGCTGATACTCCACTGGATCCTCGATAGTAACAACATTTCTCGATTTTATGTCAATCTCATTGAGGCAGGCATAGAGTGTTGTTGTCTTACCGCTTCCTGTTGGACCTGTAAGGAGCACCATCCCCTGTGGCTTCTTTATATGCTTTATCAAAACCTCCTCCGCTTTGTGATGAAGGCCGAGCTGTTTAAGTCTGAGGGGTGCTGTTTCCTTTATTAGAAGTCTTAGGACAACCTTTTCACCAAAAATGCCTGGAAGTGTGGATACCCTTATATCAACCTCCCTTTTTTTATGTATCACAGTAAATCTCCCATCCTGTGGAAGCCTCCGCTCAGCTATGTCCATATTTGCAAGAATCTTTATCCTTGATGTTACAGCCATCTTTAAATCCCTGGATATCGTTGTTAAAGGATAAAGGACACCATCAATCCTGTATCGAACATTCAGTATGTTTTTAAGTGGTTCAATATGTATATCGCTTGCCCTGTCATTTATACCCTTCAGGATTATATGATTAACAAGCCTTATCACCGGTGGATCATTTGCCTGCGACCTCAAATTGTCCAGGTTTATATCCTCCTCAGCAATATCTCTGTAAACATAATCGGTTCCAGGGGGATGGGTAAGAATCTCGAAGATCTTCTCTTCTTCCGGCTCTGCCTTCCGGTAAATTTTGTTTATATATTCAGAAATTTTGCTCCTCGTTGCTATTATAGGAACTATATTTAGCTTTGTTATTGCTTTCAGATCATCAATTGCCATAACATTAAAGGGATCTGCCATTGCAACAACAAAGGAGCCGTTCTTCCTCCTTACACCGACTACCCTGTGTTTCTCTGCAATATCTCTCGGTATCATGCGTGCGTCTTCCTCACTCACAGGTAAATTATCCGAAGATAAGCAGAATGATATCCCTATCTGCTCTGCAAGCGACTCGACGAGATCATCTTCACTGATAAGGCCTTTTTCAATAAATATCTCCCCAAGTAGTTGCCCTGTCTTTTTCTGCTGCTCTATAGCATCAATTAGATCTTTCTCAGTGATCAACCTTTTTCTAAGGAGGATGTTTCCAAGATTATCATGTTTTTTCATCATCTTTTTATCCTCCATAATTACCCCTCGCCACCGGTATCTCTTACGATCCTGGGAGTAATAAAAAATAAAAGCTCGCTTCTTCCCTCCGTCTTCAATCTTGTCTTAAAAAGACCACCCAGATATGGAATGTCCTTCAAATAGGGGATACCCTTTTCCTGCTCACCCTCTGTTAGCTGGTAAATTCCTCCGATTACAACTGTTTCTCCATCATTGAGTGAAACCTCAGCCTGGGCTTCCTCTGTGAGTATTGTGGGATTCCCAAGAACACTTCTCGAGAAATCTGGTGTATTTTTTGTTGCTTTAATCTTGAGAATCAATCTCCTATCTTCAACTATATGTGGAATAACCTGAAGGGTAAGTGCTGCCTCTATAAATTCAACGGTTTGTGTGAAGAATTGTACCTGCTGTCCTGCTGGAACAGTAACATAGGGTATTCTGGCACCCTGGGATATCCTTGCCTCCTTATTGTTAAGGGTAAGAATCTTCGGGCTTGATAAAACCTTCGCTTTCCCTTCACTCTCAGCAAGTGTAAGCCGTGCATTGAATGTTGCGAAGCTTTCCCCTGTTATCCTGGCAAAGTTAAGATTGATACCACCAAAGGGCGTCTGGCCGCTAAAAAGAGTGATAGGAAGGTTAACAATGGTATTGCCGAGACCCCCTGTTCCTGTTACGAGTTCACCGACCTGTGAAGAAGGCAAAGGCTGACCTCCTGCAAGTCCTCCTCTCCAGTCCCATGTTCCACCGTGTGATGTCCTTGTAAAACTTCCACCCCATTCAATACCTAATGAACGACTAAAATCAAGGGATGCCTCAACAATCCTTGCCTCTATGAGAACCTGTTTTCCCTTCACATCCAGTTCCCTTACTAATTTTTTGATCTTCTCAATATTTGATCTTGTGTCGGTTATTATAAGTGAATTGGTTCTTGTCATAACTATTATTTGGGATCCCGTTCTTCCTGACAGGTGCTTTTCGAGTGCCTTCTTTAGCTCATCAAGATCGCCACCTTTTTCCCATGATGGTGCGTATCTCACCTGCAATATCTCGGTCTGAAGAGGCTCAACCTCCCTCGTCTTTTTTATCTCCTCTATTGTGTGTATCTTTATCATCCCATCCTCAACAATGTAGCCAACGCCAGCGCTGGAAAGAATTGCCTCAAAGGCCTTCTTCATGGGGATCCTGTATAGACTGACTGTTATTCTGCCTTTGACCTCTTCACCAAGGAGGATATTAAGATTTGCTTCCTTTGCAAAAAGCCAGATGACATCCCTGAGTTCCGCATCCCTCAATTCTATTGTTATGAGTTTCTGAGGGAAGAGATCATCATTGCAGGAACTGTAACCTGAAAGGAGAAAAACAGCTGTCAGGGAAAGCACTGCGACTAAAAATATCCTCGCATACATTCCTTCAATCCTTCAGCTCCAGATAGTATTGCACATCCTTCTTCTGAAGTATAAGTCTTTTTCTCTCAATCCGCTTTATATCAAATCCCTTTATCGAATCTCCCTCGTGCATTATCTGTCCATTTATGATGGCCGCCTTCTTCCCTTCTATATCAATTATCCCTTTCAGCTCAACCCCCTTAAATATATCCATAACCTCTCCTTTACCGATGGAAAAATATAGGAACGGCGGTTGAAAAGGATCCCTCTCAATGGCAGAACTCTTGACCTTCCCTCCATCATCAGATGGAATATGGATGCCTTCAACAAATTGTTTGTCTATCTTTAATGAGAGGAGATTAGCAAGAAGCTGTGCATGAATCAACCCCCTCTTTTTTGGATCTTCTTTTAGCTCAATGTCAGTGATGATAAGAAATGGTATCTCCTCAAGACCTCTTATGAAGGTTGTCATGGATTCATAGCTCCCTTCTGCAACTAATCTGAATGGAAAACCTTCATGACCTGCAATCTTCCTTTGACTCTCGGGCTCAACGAGCATTAAATCTACACCAGATTTTCCAGCAAGGTATGAAAGCTTCGAAAGAAACAAACCTGTGTCCATGTCCTCCCATGTCAGGATCTCCCTGATTATATTTGAATAATCACTTCTGGAAAGTGTTTCCTTCAACCTCTCATATTCCATCTCTTTTGTTGATATTTCGTCTTTGAGTGAAGAAAGCCTTATTTTTAATCTGTTTATTTCCGCTGAAAGCGGAAGATGGAAGATCAACCAGTAGGCTATTGCCGTTAAGAAAATCAATGCAACAATTATTACCGTTGAAAACCTGATTCCTGAAAACCTCATTAATTATTATGCATTTAAATATTTTCCTATCAAAATATCAAGCTTTTTTTTCAATTCGGGTGGTATTTTTTCCTTCTGAGTCATTATAGCATTTTTAAGTGCTGAACCACACAAACAACTTTTCTCATCAGGAAGAATCTTTACCACATTCCTTATGATCCCCTTTGATGTTTCAATGTTTTTCCTGAGTGTCTCCATCACCATTTCTGCTGTTACCACCTCCTCAGTTTCATGCCAGCAGTCATAATCCGTCACAAGGGCAAGGGTTGCATAGCAGATCTCTGCCTCCCTTGCAAGCTTTGCCTCAGGAAGGTTTGTCATTCCGATCACATCAACGCCCCAGCTTCTGTAGATGTGTGATTCTGCCTTTGTCGAGAACTGCGGTCCTTCAATACAGATGTAAATGCCACCTCTGTGGACATCTGCAGCAACATTTCGGGATGCCCTGTAAAGACATTCTGAAAGAACAGGACAAACAGGCTCGGCAAAGGAAACATGGGCGGCAATACCTTCCCCGAAAAATGTGTTTATCCTCGATCTCGTTCTGTCAAAGAATTGATCGGGAATAACAATGTGTCCCGGTTTTAAATGCTCCTTCATACTGCCAACAGCGCTTACCGAGACTATCCACTGTGCCCCCAGCTTTTTCATTCCGTAGATGTTTGCCCTGAAGTTTATCTCCGAAGGGAGGATTCTATGACCCCTTCCATGTCTGGGGAGAAAGATCATCTTTACATTATCAAGATAACCTATGATAAAGCTATCCGATGGATCACCGAAGGGTGTGGAAATAACCTCCTCTTTTACATCTCTAAGACCTTCCAATTCATAAAGTCCACTGCCACCGATAATCCCAACAATTTTTTCATCCATTTTAACCCTCCTTCATAATATTTTCTGTTTGTTTTTCAAAATGGAAAGATGCAAGCTGACCGCATGCAGCATATATATCTCTTCCCCTGCTTTCCCTGATAGTCACTGTATAACCCATATGTGAGAGGATCTCCTGAAATCTTCTAATATTATTTTCTTCAGGCTCCCTGAAGGAAGCCCCGGGGTAGCTGTTAAAGACGATGAGGTTTACCTTTGATCTTATTCCATAAAGAAGCTTTCCAAGCATTCTTGCATCGGATTCTTTATCATTGAAACCACCAAGGAGCACATACTCAAATGTTATACGTCTTCTCCTATCAATGGGAAGATCTTTACAGAGTTTTATAATTTCATCAATAGGATATTTCCTGTTTACAGGCATTATTTCATTTCTTTTCTCATTTGTGGATGCATTCAACGATATTGCAAGATTAACAGAAAATTCCTTTAAGAGCTCAGGAATCTTTGGAAGTATTCCACATGTTGAGAGTGTTATCCTTCTGGGGGAGATAGAAAGACCTGATTGATGAGTGATTATACGCAGGGATTTTACCAGATTCTCAAAATTATCCAGGGGCTCACCCATACCCATAATTACGATGTTATGAATGTGCCTGTTTTTTGGATGATCCATCATGTAAAGTATCTGATTTACAATTTCAGCTGGGGTAAGATTCCTTGAGAAACCTATCTTCCCCGTATAGCAGAATGAACACCCCATCCTGCATCCTACCTGTGTGGATATACATACTGTGTTTCTCCTTTCCGATGGAATGAAAACACTCTCAATGATAAAACCATCACGGAGTAAGAAGGAAAACTTCTCTGACTCATCCTTTGATTTAAGATGGGAATGAATTTTCAAAGATGAAATGTATGCATTTTCTTCTAACAGCGCCTTCATCCCTCGGGGTATATCAGTCATCATTCCAAAATCCTCAACCCTCTTCTTATAAATCCACTTCATCAGCTGGTAAAATCTAAAAGGCTCCATCCCAAGGGATTCTACGAATTGGACGCCATCTACCGGATCGAGATCTTTAAAATCAATCATTTTTCTCAATAACTGAATATCTCCATATCGCTGAAAAAGAATCTTATCTCCCTTTGAGCGCTTTCAGGACTGTCGGATCCATGAACGATATTCCTTTCGATCTCCGTAGCAAAATCACCCCTTATGGTTCCTCTTTCCGCCTTCCTTGGATCAGTTGCACCCATCAATTCCCTGTTTTTTGAAATGGCATCCTCTCCTTCAAGCACCATAACAACAACAGGACCTGATGCTATAAAATGTGTAAGGCTTTTAAAAAAGGGCTTATCCCTGTGAATTTCATAAAACTTCTCCGCCTCATCAACTGACATCCTGAGCATCTTCATTGCAACAACCCTGAGTCCGCTGCTTTCGTATCTCCTTATTACCTCTCCAATCAATGCCTTTTTAACCCCATCAGGTTTTATAAATGAGAGTGTTCGCTCAACCATATGAATACCTCCATAAATGAAAAAGAGGGGATGAACCCCTCCTTTTCAGATTTCCTCTTATAGAAATCCTTTCTTTAACTTATGCAACGGATCCGAATTTCTCCCTGTATTTCTTTACAAGCTCGAAGCCTTTATAAAGCGCCTTTCTGTTAAGATCTTCTGTTCCCTTCGGAACCCTTGCAATAACAGCCTTTTCAATGGATTCCTTTGAAACAATCCCTGTGATTTCAACAATCACACCGAGGGCAATTATGTTAGCAACAAAAGCCTTCCCTATCTCCCTTGCTGCAGTATCAAGAATGGGAAGCCTGTAGATCTGATACCTTCCATCAGGAACCCTTGTGACGTAATCGGAATCGATAATCAGTATGCCACCCTCTTTTAAATCCTTTATGTATTTGTCACAGGACTCCTGCGTAAAGGAAAGTAACAGATCAACCCTTGTTGCCTTTGGATAATCAATGGGACCATCACTTATCACAACCTCAGATTTACTTGCCCCTCCCCTTGCCTCAGGACCATAGGATTGTGTCTGGATTGCATTCTTACCATCATATATTGCTGCTGCCTCAGCCATGATGATCGCAGCAAGAATAACGCCCTGTCCACCTTCTCCACTTAATCTTATTTCGTATCTTTCAGGCATTTCTCTCTCCTTCCTTTTTATCTTGCGGATGCAACACGTTGAATTAACTCCCGGTATTTCTCCGTAAGCTCGGGTTTATCCTCCTTCTTGAATATACCTGTTAAGATTTTCCCCTGCAGCTCCTCTGGTTTCATCTTCTCTGCTGCCTTTATTGAGACAGTGACCTCTTTCTGCCATCTTAAAAGATCAGATGGTGAGCGGAATTTATTCTTTCTCCCATAGTATACAGGACATCCAACGAACACCTCCACGACAGAAAAACCTCTATGCTGTATTGCCTGGGCTATAAGTTTCTCAAGGGCAACGTTATGATATGATGTTCCCCTTGCAACAAATGTTGCACCTGCACCATCTGCAAGCTTACATATATCAAATGCGTTCTCAATGTTCCCATAGGGGCTTGTTGTTGCAAATGCATTCATTGGTGTTGTTGGTGTTACTTGACCACCTGTCATTCCATAAATGAAATTGTTGAAAATAATAAGTGTCATATCTATGTTTCTTCTGCATGAATGTATAAAATGATTTCCACCTATTGCAGTTGCATCACCATCGCCCGAAACAACAATTACTGTAAGCTCCGGCCTTGCTAACTTCAAGCCTGTTGCAAAGGCAAGTGCCCTTCCATGGGTTGTGTGAAGCGTATAGAAATCAACATATCCGGGAAGCCTTGATGTGCAACCTATACCTGATACAAATGCAACCTTATTCTTATCAAGCTTCAGTGAGTCAACAGCCCTTATTATTGCCTTCATCACGATGCCATTGCCACATCCAGGACACCATATGTGGGGCATCATCTCCATCCTTAGGTATTTCTCATAATCAAAAGCCATCTTTTCCTCCATCTATTTGAATTCTAATATCCTATCAAGGATCTGCTGTGGTGTTATAGGCTCGGGGTCAACCCTGTTTACCCCGACAACTTCTGTTCTTCCCTTCGATGCCCTCTCCACTTCATGGATTATCTGGCCAAGATTAAGCTCAGGAACTACAATGAATTTCACTGAACCTGCAATGTCGTATATCGCATCCTCAGGAAATGGCCAGATTGTAAGGGGTTTGAAAATCCCCACCTTCATACCCATCCTTCTTGCCTCATTTACTGCTGCCTTTGCAGATCTTGCGCTGCTTCCGAATGCGAATACAACACCCTCAGCATCATCAATCATATATGTTTCATATTTGATTATATCCGCTGCGTTCTTCTTGATTTTATTTACCATCCTTTCTTCCTGCTCCTGGATGATCCTGTTTACATTAGTAGGAAACCCCTTATCATTGTGATTGAGCCCTGTAACATGGAATTTGTATCCCTCGCCAAAAACAGCAAGTGGTGGAATATCATAACGGGAATCATAGGGAAGGTACTCCTCAGGGGGGCAGACAGGCTTTACCCTTTCTATAACCTCAACCTCTGAGGGATCAGGAAGCTCCATCTTCTCCCTCATATGGCCTATAATTTCATCAGTAAGAAGAATTACAGGAATTCTGTACTTTTCTGAAAGATTGAATGCCCTTATGGTCTCATAAAAGATCTCCTTAACAGTTGATGGCGTAAGGGCTATGGTGGGATGATCACCATGTGTTCCCCATCTTGCCTGCATAACATCAGATTGAGAAGGCCCCGTTGGCATACCTGTGCTCGGTCCACCCCTCATAACATTTACAACAACACATGGTATCTCAGTCATGTAAGCATAGCCGAGGTTCTCCTGCTTCAGTGAAAATCCTGGACCGCTTGTTGCAGTCATTGATTTTAAACCACCAAGTGATGCACCTATTATTGCACCCATCGAGGCAATCTCATCCTCCATCTGAATAAAAATCCCACCCACCTGGGGGAGCCTCATGGCCATATATTCTGCTATTTCGGAGGATGGTGTTATTGGATATCCTGCAAAAAATCTGCAGCCTGCATAGATAGCTCCCTCCGCACAGGCCTCGTTTCCCTGCATTAAAAGTGTTTGCCTTTGCACTTATAAACCTCCTTAATCTTTATTTTTCCACTTTTATGGCAAAATCCGGACATAAAAGTTCACACATCATGCACCCCGTGCATGCATCAGGTTTTACAACAACCGCCATAAGTTTATCCATTGCAAGTACATTTGTTGGACAGAATTGAACGCAGACATCGCAACCCTTGCAGAATTCAGCCTTTATTATAACAACAGGCTTTTTCTTCTCCGCCACCTTTGGAGACTCCTTTACTGTTGTTTCCATTTAAATATCCCCCTTAAGCCCTTATTTTTTCCTCATCCTCAAGACTTCAGCCATCCTTTCTCCCATATCCGCAGGACTTTCAACAACATGTATGCCTGCATCCATAAATGCCTTTATCTTTTCCAGTGCTGTTCCCTTTCCACCTGAAATTATAGCACCGGCGTGGCCCATCCTCTTCCCCTTAGGTGCTGTTCTTCCCGCAACAAATCCCACAACAGGTTTTGTCATGTGCTCCTTTACAAACTTCGCCGCCTCCTCCTCTGCTGTGCCTCCAATCTCGCCTATGAGCATGACTGCTTCTGTGTGTGGGTCCTCCTCAAATAGCTTTAATATATCCACAAATGTGGAGCCGCATATAGGATCCCCCCCAATTCCCACACAGCTGGACTGTCCTATACCCCTGCTTGTAAGCTGGGCAACAGCCTCATATGTAAGGGTCCCGCTTCTTGATACCACACCAACACTACCAGGCATATGGATATATCCAGGCATTATTCCCATTTTACACTCCCCTGGTGTTATAATTCCAGGGCAGTTGGGCCCTATGAGCCGGGATTTTCTACCCCTCATAAACCCCTTTACCTTTACCATGTCAAGGGGTGGAATCCCCTCAGTGATGCAAACCACCACTTCAAGTCCTGCATCAACCGCTTCCATTATTGCATCAGCTGCAAATGCTGCAGGAACAAAGATCATCGAGGCATTTGCACCTGTTTCCCTGACAGCCTCCCATACCGTATTGAATATAGGAATACCGTCTATCTTGGTTCCGCCCTTTCCAGGGGTCACTCCCCCTACAATCTTTGTTCCATATGCAATACACTGCTGGGTATGAAACCAGCCAGCACTACCAGTAATACCCTGTGTTATAACACGTGTATTCCTACCTATCAGTATCCCCATTTTTCCTCCTCATGGATGATAATTTCTTACTGCTTCCACTGCCTTGATTGCTGCATCCTTCATACTTGTTGCTGAAATGATATTAAGTCCAGAATTCTTAAGTATTTCCCTGCCAAGCTCTACGTTTGTTCCCTCAAGCCTCACAACAAGAGGGACTTGCAATCCAACCTCCTTTATCGCCTCAACAACACCCTGGGCAATAACATCACACTTCATAATACCACCGAATATATTAACAAGCACTGCCTTCACATTTTTATCAGAAAGGAGTATCTTAAACGCATTGTATACCTGCTCCTTTGATGCACCACCTCCCACATCAAGGAAATTTGCAGGCTCTCCCCCGCAGAGCTTTATTATATCCATTGTGGACATCGCAAGACCTGCACCGTTTACCATGCATCCAATATCTCCGTCAAGCTTTATATAACTTATGCCATACCTTGCCGCTTCCACTTCAAGGGGATCCTCCTCCTCCACATCCCTCATCGCCTCAAGATCCCTGTGTCTGAACAGTCCATTATCATCAAGGTTTATCTTTGCATCAAGGGCAAGGATTTCCCCATCCTTTGTCACAACAAGTGGATTTATTTCTGCAAGGGAGCAGTCTGCCTCCACAAATGTCTTATAAAGCGCACTCATAAAGTTAACAGCCTTGCCTATAAGCACCTTATCAAGATTAAGCCCATAGGCAAGTTTTCTTCCCTGATAGGGCATAAATCCAACTACAGGATCGATAGTCTCCTTGATGATCTTCTCAGGCCTTTCAGCAGCAACCTTCTCTATCTCTACCCCTCCTTCCTCACTTGCCATCATAACAACCTGTGAAATGGACCTATCAATAACCATTCCGAGGTATAGCTCCCTTTCTATTTCATAAGCCTTTTCCACAAGAACCTTGCGCACTATCTTCCCTTCCGGTCCAGTCTGATATGTCACAAGTGTTTTCCCAAGCAGTGAACTCGCAGCTTCTTTTGCCTCTAATGGTGAGTTGACCAGCTTTATCCCTCCCGCCTTTCCTCTCCCTCCTGCATGGATCTGCGCCTTTACAACGCATCTTCCCCCTATCTGCCTGTAAATCTCCTCTGCTTCCTCAGGAGTAAAGGCAACCCTTCCGATGGGGACAGTAACGCCATATCTTTTTAGAATCTCCTTTGCCTGATATTCATGTATATTCATCTCCCAATCCACCCCTTCCTATTTTTTTCTTGTGAGACCGAGTTTCATGGCTATTATCTTTCTGCTCATGCTCATTATACTCGATGTGGGACTTAGCTCCTTGGGACAGACTTCCTGACAGCTAAAAATTGTATGGCATCTCCACACCCCATGCTCAAAATCCACAAGTTTAAGCCTTTCAATCATGGCACCATCCCTTGAATCCTCAACAAACCTGTTTGCCCATAGTAGTGCAGCAGGCCCAAGGTAATCTTTATCAGTGGATGCAACTGTGCATGAGCCTGTGCAGCAGCCACATAGTATACATTCATAGAGACCATCAAGCTTTGCCCTCTCATCAATACTCTGAGGCCTTTCCCTTTCAGGGGGTGGGGTTGATGGCAAAAGATAAGGCTTCACATATTTGTATTTCTGCCAGAAAGAATCCATATCAACCAGAAGGTCCTTGATGACTCTCATACTCCCAAGGGGTTGAACCGTGATAATACGGGAGTTCAGAAGCTTTATCTGGGTCTCACAGGCAAGCCTGTATTTTCCATTTATGTGCATGCCACAGGAGCCGCAGACACCAGCCCTGCAGGATGATCGAAATGCAAGAGATCCGTCAAGATTCTCCAGGATATAGTAAAGACCCTCCAGTACTGTCATTGCGCCCTTAACAGGGACCTCAAACTCCTGAAATCTTCCCTTTTCATCCTTTTCAGGATCAAATCTATAAACCCTGAAGGTATATCTCTCCATCACCACTTATCTCCTTTCATTGGGTTTGAAATAAAATGCAATCCACCTTTAAGGACTAATATTTCCTCTCCTTGGGTTTAAAGTAGCTTAAATTAACATCACTGTATGCAAGCCTCACCCCATCGGGATGGTAATATGCAAGTGTGTGCTTCAACCAGTTTGAATCATCCCTTTTTGAGAAATCCGTTCTGAAGTGTGAACCCCGGCTTTCCTGACGGGCAAGTGCCCCCGCCACAATTGCCTCTGCTACATCAAGACTCCCTTTTAGTTCAATGGTCCACATCAATTCATAATTAAATTTCCTACCCTTATTCATAAGCCTTATGTTCTTATACCTGTCCTGCAATTCCTTTATTTTATTCAGGGCCTCCCTTAATCCATCCGCATCCCTGAATATACCTACCTTTTGGGCCATAACACTTCTCATTTCATCCCTTATGGTAAAGGGCAACTCTTTACCATCCATTCTGAGAAGCCTCTGAATCTTCTCCTCCTCCTCCTTAAGTGCATCAGATAATGCCTTTTCTCCCTGCTGTAACCCCTCCTTACCCATGAAATATATAGCAGCATTCTCTCCGGCAATTGCACCAAATACAATGGTCTCAAGGAGAGAGTTTCCACCCAGCCTGTTTGCACCATGTACACTTACACAAGCACATTCGCCAGCTGAATACAATCCTTTATAAATGGTCTCACAATCCTTATTGCAATGAATTCCACCCATTGAATAATGCTGGCCAGGCTGAACAGGTATGGGTTCTTTTATAGGGTCGACACCAGCAAAATTGATTGAAAGAGTCCTTATTCCCGGAAGCCTTGTCATTATCTTCTCTGCACCAAGATGCCTTAGATCGAGCAGGAGGTAAGAGTTTTCAAACCCTCTACCCTCAAGGATCTCCCTTGTCATATTCCTTGCTACTATATCCCTCGGTGCGATCTCCATAGCCCTTCTTGAATCGGGGTAATTGGCAAGGAATCTCTCGCCCTTATTGTTAAGCAGATAACCGCCCTCTCCCCTTGCACCCTCTGTTATAAGGATGTTTGTACCCACAAGTGTGGTTGGATGAAACTGAACGAATTCCATATCCTTCAGTGGAACACCCGCCCAGTAAGCAATGGCCATCCCCATCCCTGTATTTATCACTGCATTTGTAGAATTTCCATATATCCTTCCGCAACCGCCTGTAGCAATGATTAAAGCCTCTGATTGGAATGCCTCAAGCTCTCCTGTTTTCAAATTCATTGCAATAACCCCGCAGCTTGAGTCATTATCCACAACGATCCTTGTAACAAGCCACTCATCATAAACAACCATCTCACCCCTCTCGGCAGATTCCTCAAACTTCACAACTTGCTGATAAAGGGTATGGAGAAGCACATGCCCTGTTAGGTCCGCTGCATAGCATGTTCGCGGGAAACCGGCGCCTCCAAATGGTCGCTGTGCAATTTTTCCAGACTCCGTTCTTGTAAAGGGACACCCCCAGTGCTCCATTTCATAAATCCTCTTCGGGCCATCCATGCACATCCTGACCACCGCATCCTGATCGGCAAGGTAATCGCTCCCCTTTACTGTATCAAATGCGTGCTTCTCCGGATTGTCAAATGCACCCCTCACATGATTCCCGAGTGCAGCATTGATCCCTCCCTGTGCGGCTATGGAATGGGAACGAAGGGGGTGAACCTTTGATATTACTGCAACACCTATGTTCTGCTGATTTACAGCGATTGCCGCCCTCAGGCCGGCAAGCCCACCGCCGACAACAATCACAGGATGATATCTCATTTTTATAATCCTCCTGTCATTTTTTAATTAACCAAGGATTTTCGGAATATACACGACAAGGGCATACAGAAACATTAAGAATGTGAAAAACCCCGCCCCCCAGAGGAGCCTTTTCTGATATCTACTCAATTCAAGGAAATCAACAAGTATAATCCTCAGCCCATTGAAAAGATGAAATGCAACCCCAACAACTATCGCTATTTCGAGTATGTGAAATTTCTGAACCCTTGCCGTTATATCATTATAATATTTCTCACCTCCGATGAGCGCTGCACTATTTAACAATATATGGGGGATAAGATATATTGCAAGTAGTACACCTGTAATCCTCTGAAGGGTAAATGCCCACTGACCCAGATGTCTATTTAATTTTAAATCCTTTAACCACCCCATTTTTGCCTCCAAAATCTTTATTTATAAAAGGGAACAAGGACGAATATTCCATAGAAAAATAGTAAGAGACCTATAAGGGCAATACCTGTTTCTATGAACTTATCAGCAGCAGGTGATGGACTGTAGTCAAGGATTACCGATCGAATCCCATTAAATCCATGATATATACAGGTTGCAAGGAGTGATATGTCAAAAATCAGCCACCATAAATTGGATAGCCTCTGGCTTACAGATTTGAATGTTATCTCTTTCCCGCTCAGCGGTAACACAACCAGATGAACCATCATACCGAATACCAGATATAGCCCTGTTATACGCTGCAGAAACCATGACCAGAATCCCACCTTCTCAACCCTCATTTCTCAATCCCTCCTTTCACACTAAAATTTCTGGTATTTTTTAATCCCTTCCTCATAGAGGTCACTGCCATATATATCATTTATAACAATAACAGGGAAATCTTCAACTTCAAGCTCCCTAACAGCCTCTGGACCAAGGTCTTCATAAGCAACCACCCTTGCTGACTTTATCCTTTTTGAGAGCAGGGCACCTGCACCTCCAACAGCAGCAAAATACACACATCCGAACTTCTTCATCGCATCTTTAACATAATCCGACCGCGAACCTTTTCCAATCATCCCCCTCATCCCCTTCTCCATAAGAACTGGAGCATAAGGGTCCATCCTGTAACTCGTTGTTGGTCCTGCTGAACCTATAACCTTTCCTGGAGGTGGGGGGGTAGGACCCACATAGTAGATAATCTGCCCTTCCAGATCAAAGGGCAATTTACCTCCGGATTGTATAAGCTCAACCAATCTTTTATGGGCAGCATCCCTTGCTGTATAAACCTTACCACTCAGAAGAACCCTGTCGCCTGCTCTTAATGTAGAAACATCTTTTTTGCTCAGAGGGGTTTTTAATTTTATCCATTCAGACATCTTCTTCTCCATATTATATCTTTAAAGCACGATTTCCTTGTGCCTGTGGGCATGACATTCTATATTTACAGCAACAGGTAGTGCAGTGATATGGCAGGGGTGTGTGATGATACTTACTGCAAGTGCAGTTATCCTTCCTCCAAACCCCTGTGGTCCAATGCCAAGATTATTTATCCTTGTTAGAATTTCTTCCTCAAGTGAGGCAAGATCAGGTTTTGGATTCCTCATACCGAGAGGTCTTAATAAGGCCTTCTTTGCAAGGATTGCAGCCTTTTCAAATGTTCCACCAATACCAACACCCACAACAATTGGTGGACATGGATTTGATCCTGCCTCCTTTACCTTCTGAACAACAAAATCTATAATGCCCTCCTTTCCTGCAGCAGGGGTAAGCATCTTAATCCCGCTCATATTTTCACTTCCACCGCCTTTCGGGAGAAAAAATATCTTCAGTTCGTC
The DNA here is from genome assembly GCA_964505185.1 of uncultured Thermodesulfobacteriota bacterium. GTDB lineage: Bacteria > Desulfobacterota > JBBIRW01 > JBBIRW01 > JBBIRW01 > JBBIRW01. Next base: position 125,841 of record CAZDGM010000003.1, on the reverse strand, counting down.
TCCAGGGACAATATCAACATGTACAATAGCAGGTGTATTGTCACCCGTGTTTACCCTGTTTAACGGATCCGCAACAATAGATTTTCGAAGATAACCTTCTGTGTAACCTTTTCTCACACCCTCATTTATCGCCTCTATGAGATTTCCTTCAATGAAAACCCCTGTTCCCATCTCAACAAAAAAAACGGCTACCCCTGTGTCCTGACACAGGGGTAGCATCTCTTCCCTTGCTATCCTTGCATTATCTATAAGCTGCGAAATGATCTCCCTGCCAATTTGCGATTCTTCTTCCTCCTCTGCCCTTTCAAGTGCCTGGAGGACATCACTGCTCAGGATACAGTTTGCCTCTATACAAAGATCCCTCACCTTTTGTGTGATAATAGATGCTGCAATTCTTTTCATCATTCAAGCTCCCTTATGGATAAAATACTAAATACCCAGTTCCTTTATAGTCTTCCTCACAGCCTGTGCGGATTTCTCAACAGCCTTCTTCTCCTCATCAGTGAGGCTCACCTCAATAATTGCCTCAACACCCTTACTCCCAAGTTTTACAGGGACACCGAAGTATATATCATTAAGACCGTATTCACCCTCGAGATAGGCTGCACATGGAAGTATCCTCTTCTTATCCTTAAGTATAGCCTCGACCATTTGAACCACTGCAGCAGCAGGGGAGTAGTATGCACTTCCTGTTTTAAGCAATGCCACGATCTCACCGCCTGCCTTTCTTGTTCTCTCTACAATCCTGTCAATCTTCTCCTTTGGCAGAAGCTCAGTAATGGGAACCCCACTGACTGTGCAATATCTTGGAAGTGGAACCATATCATCACCATGACCACCGAGAACCAGCGCCTGTGTGTCCTCAACTGATACATTCAGTTCCATTGCAACAAATGTCCTGAATCTTGCAGTATCGAGGACGCCTGCCATTCCAAAAACCCTTTCCTTTGGAAAGCCACTGAGTTTTTTTGCAAGATATGCCATTGCATCAAGAGGATTGCTAACCATAATCATAAAACAGTTGGGGGATCTTTTTACAACTTCATTTACAACCCCGGATACTATCTCTTTATTCTTTGCAAGAAGATCCTCTCTGCTCATACCAGGCTTTCTGGCAAGTCCTGCGGTGATCACAACTATATCGGAATCTGCGGTTTCATCATAAGAGTTTGTCCCGATTATATTGCAATCGAAATCCTCTATGGGAGAGGCCTCTAAAAGATCAAGCGCTTTTCCCTGAGGCATCCCTTCCACAATATCAACAAGCACTATATCACCCAGCTCCTTTGATGCTGCCCAATGAGCGGTTGTTGCACCCACATTTCCTGCACCTATTATGCTTATCTTTGCCCTCCGCATAATATACCTCCCTTCTTTTTTATGGCTTTTGGAAAGAAAACCTTCTCATCATTTATTACTCGAGAGATGTGCGTGTTTAAAAATTCACTTTCATTATCGGATGCTTCCGGGATTTCATCATCCTCAGGAAGGGGATTTTTTATATTTGATGCCATTTATAGCTCCATTTTTGGGCAAAAAAAATTTACGACTCTTTCATCCTCTCAGCTACATATATCATTTATTTCACCCGGATATTTCGCAGCTTATCCAAATAAAAGGTATAGGATATGGCTTGATTGTGTCAAGGAAAAATTTGGCAAATTTTTTAAATGTAATCTTTCCACTTCCCTTTCAAAATTAACTATTCCCTCAATTGCCTCTAAATATCTTTTTTCCTTTAGCATCCCACCGATTGAGTCCAGTTTCTTTTTCAATTCATCCCTCTTTTCACTATCAAGGAGAGGTGAAATGGAATCAAACCTCGCCTTTAATCTATCAAATGCCTCCTCTGCATATGCCCTCTGTTCTTCAATACCCTCCAAGCATCTAAGCTCAGCGAGCTCAGCCATCTCTTTTGCCTTTATTGCAAAAAATCTGCTCACCTCTAACTGCCCATTTATCCTGTAGATCTCACTCTGCCTGATAAACTCTTCTGCATCCATAAGCTCCTTTTTTGCACATATATGTGCACCTGATAACCTTGCATGTGCAATTGCCCTCTTTGCCTCATTTATTTCAGCATATTCTACATGTGCACATGAGGAAAGGAGGAAAAGAAAAATAATAATAGGGACTCTACGTTTCATCTCATTTTTTTGGTTGAATCACCCTTATATATAACTCCCTTAGCTGTTTCTCATCAACAGGAGATGGTGCACCACTCATAAGGCATGTTGCCTTCTGGGTCTTCGGAAATGCAATAACATCCCTTATCGATTCTTCCTTACAAAGGATCATCACAAGGCGATCAAGGCCCAGTGCAATGCCACCATGTGGGGGTGCACCGTATTCCAGCGCCTCGAGCAAAAAGCCGAATTTCTCCCTTGCATCCTCATCACTGAGACCTAATTTCCTGAAGATTATAGATTGAATCTCCCTCTGATGGATTCTTATACTCCCGCCTCCAATTTCATTTCCATTTAGAATAAGGTCATAGGCCTTTGCCCTGACCTTAAGTGGCTCATCCTCAAGGATATGGATGTCCTCATCAAGGGGAGCAGTGAATGGATGGTGGATTGATAGATAACGTCTCTCCTCTTCACTCCATTCCAGAAGTGGAAAATCCACTATCCATAGAAAGTGATACAGACCATCCTTTATCAGATTAAGCCTTTGCGCAAGATGAATCCTTATCCTTCCCATGACACTGCCTGCTACTTCTTTGGTATCGGCAGTTATCATGAGAAGATCTCCATCCTTTATTTTCACTCCATTCTTTAACCCTTCGATTTCAGGATCTGTGAGATGCCTTGAAAGAGGACCTGAAATTCCTGATCCTGAAAATTTTATCCACAACAACCCCTTACCACCAAAGCTCTTTGATATCTCATCGAGCTCATCCAATTCCCTCCTTGAAAGCTGGTGTTCTCCGTCGACCCTTATCCCCTTTATCGCGCCACCCCTTCCAAAAACATCTGAAAATAGTCTGAATTTTGAGTACTTTAATATCTCGGTAAGATCAATAATATGGAGACCAAATCTTGTATCCGGCTTATCAGTTCCGTATTTTTCCATTGCCTCTTGATAATTCATCCTGAGAAATGGCCTATTTATATCAATTCCAGCAACCTCTCTGAAAACAACCTCCATCATCCCTTCAATAATTTCAAAGATATCCTCCCTTTCAACAAATGACATCTCAAGATCAATCTGTGTAAACTCAGGCTGCCTGTCAGCCCTTAAATCCTCATCCCTGAAGCATCGAACAATTTGAAAATATTTTTCAAATCCGGAAACCATTAATATCTGTTTGAATAACTGAGGAGACTGGGGTAGAGCATAAAATAGACCGGGATTTAATCTGCTCGGAACAAGAAAGTCCCTTGCACCTTCAGGGGTACTCTTTGTTAGAAACGGTGTCTCTATTTCGAGGAACCCTTTCGAATGGAGATAATTTCTTATCGTGTGGGTAACAATATGGCGTTTTCTGATATTTTCCTGCATTGCTGGCCTTCTCAGGTCAAGATATCTATACCGGAGGCGAACATTCTCTGCTACATCGCTGAAATCCTCTAAGGAAAATGGGGGTGTCTTTGAGGTATTGAGAATCCTTATTTCCTTCACAGAAACCTCAACTTCACCCGTAGGTATCGCTGGATTTTCCGTTCCGGGTGGCCTTTTTGTTACCACTCCCCTTACAGCAATCACATATTCACTCCTCACTTCCTGGGCCTTTTTATGCGCCTCCTCTGATATTTCAGGGTTAAATACTGTCTGAACTAAACCACTCCTGTCCCTTAAATCAATAAAGATCAACCCACCGTGATCCCTTCTCCTGTGGACCCATCCATTTAAGATCACCTCTTTGCCATTGTCATCTATCCGCAACTCCCCACATCCATGGGTCCTCTTCATATTACTGAGACTCTCTATCTTCATGATTTACCCTCTCTATCTCCTCAGCCTAAAAATTATATCCTCAGAAATCCTCTCAATGGGAATCTCATATTGTCTTTTCTCTTTCATATCCCTGAGAACTCCTCGTCCTGACTCAAGCTCCCTATCACCAAGGATAAGGACATATGAGGCACCCAGCCTGTCTGCCCTTCTCATCTGGCTTTTAAGGCTTCTCTCTGAATAATCCATTTCAGTTTTAATGCCTTTCCGTTCAAAATCAATCTTCAGAAGGAACGAGAGTTCCTGCGCCTTTCTTCCAAGGGCAGCTATGAAAAGCTCAACATCACATTTTCTGTCCTTCTTATCGGGAAGCAGCATAACAACCCTCTCCATTCCGATAGCAAATCCAAATCCCGGTGTTCTTTCACCACCGAGCTCTTCAACAAGCCCATCGTATCTCCCTCCCGCTGCAATTGCACTCTGGGCACCGAGCAAGGATGATGTAACCTCAAAGGTTGTCTTTGTGTAGTAATCAAGTCCCCTTACTATCCTCGGATTTATTATGAAATCAACCCCCGCCTTTTTAAGAAAATATTTTACGTCTTCAAAATGTCCCCTGCACTCATCGCATATATGATCAGAGATGCCTGGGGCTTCAGATGATATGGAAATACATCCTGGATTTTTACAATCAAGAACCCTGAGGGGGTTCAAAGCGAGCCTTCTCCTGCAATCCTCACAGAGAAAATTGAACCTGCTTTCCAGAAATTTTGATAATTTTTCCCTGTACGGACTTCTGCATTTTCGACATCCTATGGTATTTATCTCAAAAAGCACATTATTTATATTAAGTGCATTAATTATAAGCTTGAGCATATATATTACTTCCGCATCAATCATGGGGGAATCGATTCCAAGAACCTCTGCCCCGATCTGGTAGAATTGACGAAGCCTTCCTTTCTGTGGTCTCTCATATCTGAACATGGGTCCAATGTAGTAGAGCCTTGAAACAATATCATTGCTGGAAAGTCTGTTTTCAAGGTATGCCCTTACAAGGGGTGCAGTTCCTTCAGGCCGCAGCGTGAGGGATTCCCCCTTTTTATCAAGAAATGTATACATCTCCTTTTCTACAATCTCCGTCGATTCACCAATCCCCCTAATGAAGAGCTCAGTCCTCTCAACGATGGGTAATATTATTTCTGAAAATCCAAAATTCTCAAGGATCCCCCTTGCCTTCTCTTCAACAAATCGCCATTTTTTTGTTTCGTGGGGAAGGATATCACAAAAACCCCTTATCGATCTTATTTCCATAACAAAAACCCTCTTACCCAAATAATATCATAAAAGATCCGCCCTTTCCCTTTGATCTCCATCCATACATGATTTAATGGGCTAAGCGGCATCCCATCAAGGTATCCTTGGGGCTGCAATAAATACCGCATTTCTTGATGATGTTTTTGCCTCATACATAGCCTTATCCGCAAGATCAAGAAGTTCATGCTTACTTCTTGCATGCCGGGGATATGTAGCAACACCTATTGAAGCAGTCATCCTTATATTCAATCCCTCCTCCTTCAGGAAGATATGCTTTTCAACAGCGGATCTTATTCTTTCACCCACCTTATAACCATTCTCCTCATCAGTCTCAATCAGAATAACGATGAACTCATCTCCCCCATATCGTGACAGAATATCTGTTTCCCTGACGCAATTTTTTAAAAGCCTTCCAGCCTCAGATATAACCTTACTCCCAAATATGTGACCGTAAACATCGTTTACCTTTTTCAGATAATCAAGGTCTATAAAAAGAAGGGTGAGGGGGATGCCATACCTATCGCACCTCTTTATCTCCTTATCCAAGACAATATCCAGATATCTTGCGTTATATAGTTGAGTAAGATCATCGGTAAATGCCTGTTCTTGAGCCCTCATGAACTTCAATGCATTCTCAAAGGATAGATTCGCATATTCACTCAGCAGTGATATGTTCTTTATATCCTTTTCGTTAAAATAAGGCTGCTCTCTCTCAGAAATAAGAATGATAAATCCTTTTTTATCCTGAAGAATAGGCCTTATTGGAACAAATAGTGATCTGCTGATCTCTCCCGGTGCATCCTTCGCCTTCCATAGACCAAGGGGTGTTATTGTACTGCAAGACCTTATCTTTTCTGTATAGAACCTTTCGAAGAAATCTTTTAGTTTCCTCACATCTGATTCATCAATCCCTACCCATGCCTTACTCTCCACGAACCCTTCTGGGAGAAGAAGATAAAATATACCCTTTCCCAGGCCTGTTGCCTGGATAAAGGCATTGAGTGAAACCTCATAAAGAACATCGATCTCCAAAGCTGATGAAAGTGATCTTATTATTTCAAGAAATTTTATAACACCCTTTATTTCCAGATGCTCTTCAAGGAGTTTCTTTCTCTCAAGAGAGCTGTTTATTATTAATCTGAATTCATCTGCATTAAAAGGTCTCTTTATGTAGTCAAGCGCACCAATTTTAAAGGCCTTAACAGCTGTATCTATTGATGGATAATCCGTTATGATTATCGCATCAAGACCTGCCTTTAACTGCTTTGCCCTGCGCATTATCTCAATGCCATCCATTTCACCGAGGATCAGCTCAATAACCATCAGGTCGATCTCCTCAGATGATAGAATATGATTTACCTCCTCCCAATTAGAAGCCCATCTTACTGTATGTTTGTCTTGTTTCAGTATCTCTTCACAGATATTAACTATTACCCTGTCTTCATCAACAATAAGTATTCTTCCCACGGCTATTTATCCCCTGAAATTAATTATAATACTCCCAAGAAAATTTTAAAAAGTCAACGATTCTTGTATCCGAGTTTCTGAATGTATAATACCCCAGGGATTCACCATCTGTCCAAACAATTGCGGCTCCATCTCTACCGGTTATAATCAGATCTGCACCTGCGCTTTTGTAAGACTCCAATGTATCTGTATATCTTGAAATTATTTCTATGGAATTGTTTATGATCGCAACGGAAGGTTTTACCCTCATTAAAAAATCCCTGTAGAAGCCTGATGGATATCCATGGTGTGGAACCTTCAGAACATCAGTTTTTAAATCACTAAAGGTTTTCATGATCCTCTGCTGTGCATCTCTCTCTATATCGGCTGTGAAAAGAAAGGATCTCTTCCCATAAGTTATCCTCATAACAAGTGAGCAGTTATTGTAATCATAATTATACTTTAAAGGGGAAGCGCAGCCCGTCAGTGGTGGATTCAATATCTCAACCCTCACACTATCTATTAAAACTACATCACCGCTCTTCATCCTTATAACCTTTACCCCCCTTTCTCCGGCTTCCCTGATGAAATTTTCATAACGGATACCACCCTTTGAAGGGGTTATCCATAATTCTCTTATATCAACATATTTCATTACATCCATTATCCCTCCCCAGTGATCCATCTGGGGATGTGTAATTATCCCATAATCTATCCTCATTATCTTATTCTTCAAAAGGAAAGGAACCGTTATGAATTCACCTGTATTGCCTGAATCCCTTCCGCCTCCCCAATCGATCATCATCCTTTTGCCGCCAGGAAATTCAATAAAGCAGGAATCACCGTGACCTACATGGAAAAATGTTACTGTAAGATTTTTGTTGTAATTTTTTTTGATAAACCAGTATACGAAATCACCTCCGGTAAGAAGAACAGAAATGCAGAACAGGATGATGTATTTTCTACCAGATTTAATATTGAAAATGGAGAATGCAAATAGGTAATAGATCATGATTTCAAAAATAGTTGGTATTGTAGTAATGATGGTGGAATAGGGAAAAGCCCTTACTCCTTTGAGAAACCTTATCACCCCTTCCAGAAGGGTATTCTGTATGAGGAAAACAGGAGATAAAATCCCTTCACTCATAAGGGTAAGAAGGGATGAGAAAAACATCAATGGAAGGATTATAAAACCCATTAAGGGAACAGCAACAATATTTGCAAATATACTGTAAAGAGGAAATCTATGAAAATAATATGAAACAATCGGTGTTACTCCAACTGTTGCTGCTATTGTTAAAGTTATGATATCTTTCATAATCTTCAATAAGCGGATTGAATCTGCCTTTATTTCCATGTAATTATCAATCAATCCATCGATTCGAGGCTTAAAATATACAATAGAGAGGACAGCCACAAAAGAGAGCTGAAAGGATGCTGAAAATATCGAAAGGGGATCAATAAAATTTATAATTAAACCAGCCATTGCAAGTGCATTGTACATCCTGTAATCCCTGTTCAGGAGAAATGCGAAAAGTATAAAGATCGCCATTATCCCTGCCCTCAATGAGGGATATGAAGCCCCGGAGAGAACAACATAAAAGAGAATAAAGGGTAATGAGAGAAAGGATGCTATCTTCCTGATGTCAAAAAGAAGCATAAGTCTTTCAGATCGTTTAAGAAGAAAGTAAAATATTAAAAATGTTACAAAACCGATGATTCCGATATGAAGGCCTGATATCGCAAGAATGTGGCCTGTCCCTGTGGAGTAAAATGTATCCTTTATATCCTCGTCAAGTTCATCCCTCTCCCCCAGTATAAGTGCCTTATAGATGGGGGCCTTCTCCTTTGCGCTCCTTTCGTAAAGATCCCTGAGTCTTTCTCTTACGGTCTCTATAATCTCCGGGATTAAATCCCTTTTTCTTCCGATCTTCAGAATATGAGACCCATCATCGATATATCCCTTTGCCACAATATCGGATTCCAGATAGTGGAGCCTCTGATTGAACTGACCAGGATTGTATGGGTCCTCTATCCTCTTTATCCTGCACCTGATCAGTATAATATCACCTGGAAAAAGATCTTTACCGAGCTGCCTTACATATACAAGCATGCCTCCCTTTACATATCTGATCTCATTTTCCCTTATAAGCTTCCTTGCCTTAATATAAATCCTGACGGTATCCTCACTGAATTTCTCGGGCTTTCTGAAAACATAGCCCTCGATCAGCTCCTTATCTCTGCCGGCATAATAGGATATATAATTTGAATCCAGGTCCTTATTAAGTTCACGTCCCATTGAACTGATTCCTGCGGGAATCAGGGAAAGACATACAAATATCAATGAAAGATATGGTCTATATTTTACGGTGAATGCGGGGAGTATAAGAAGGGGAAATGATAGAAGCAGTATATAATCCGGAAAAGTAATAATAGATCCTGCTATAAGACCTGAAACATAAGAAAGATAAATCCATGAAAGTGACCCCTCCAATCCACACCTCTGTTATTCGGAACGTTCAGAGGAGTATTTCTCCCTCAGCATATTAACAATGCGTGAAGCAAGTTTTCTGTTTATTCCGGGAATCTTTGAAATCTCCTCCTCATCCGCCCTTGCTATTGATTCTATATCTCCGAAATGCTTGAGTAACAATGCCTTTTTTCTGCTTCCTATTCCCTTGATGTCGTCGAGTATTGAGGAGCGAAATGATTTTGCCCTTACTCTTTTGTGATAGGTTATGGCAAATCGGTGTGCCTCATCTCGAAGTTTCTTCAGCAAAAGTAAACAGGGGGATGAATGGGAAAGGAAAAGCGGACCTTTTCTGCCCGGAAGATAGATGGCATCGTCCCGATCCTCCACCCTTCTTCTGCCGGATGTTCTCCGGCCCTTACCTATTGCAATTACATGAACATTATCTATTGCTACCTCCCTGAGTACCTCAAGTGCAACATTAAGGTGTCCTGCGCCTCCATCAATGACGATGAGATCCGGATTATTCCCTTCAGTCTTAGCCCTCTCAAATCTTCTTTTCAGTATTTCGTAAAGCATTGCATAATCATCGATACCTTCAACTGTCTTAATCCTGAATCTCCTATAACTTCCTTTTGAAAATGAGTTGTTTTCATATACGATCATGGAACCAACTGCATATCTTCCATGTATATTAGAAACATCGAATACCTCTATCCTTTTCGGGACACGCTTCATGGATACTACTCCACATAGTTCTACAAGAGCCTTTTCACTATCTGCCCCTTTCTCATGAAGATAAACATGCGCATTCTGTTCAGCCATCCTTAAAAGCTTTAAATTCTCTCCCTTTTTCGGTTTTATTATAACTACATCCGAGCCCTTCCTTTCCGAAAGCCAGTTTTCAATTATCTCCTTCTCCCCTATTTCAACAGGAATGATTATCCTCTCGGGTATAAACAATTCTGTTGCATAGTATTGCGAAAGGAATGAAGAGACTATTTCTTCATCGAATATCTCCCTGTTTATATTAAGAATCCAGTGCCTCCCACCCACCATCTTTCCATCCCTTATCTGAAGAACCTGTATGGATGCCCTGTTATCTATCCTTGACATACCTATTACATCAATGTTTATTAATTTTGTGTAAACAACACTCTGCCTCTCCACTGTTTTCTCAAGCGAAAGAATCTGATCCCTGTAAATCGCTGCCCTTTCATAATCCATTTTTTCAGCTGACTCGATCATCTTCTTTCTTATAATATCAAGAAGCTCCTTTGACTCTCCCCTGAGAAATCTTATGGCATCATTGAGCAGCTCCTTGTATCGTTCTTCATCGATTAGACCACAACAGGGACCACTACATCTGCGGATCTGATAGAGAACGCAAGGTCTTTCCGAATGGTTTCTGAATTTTATGTTATTACAGCTCCTTAATGGAAAGATCTTGTGCAGTATGCTCAGAGTCTGTCTCACTGCATGTGAAGATGAATATGGTCCGAAGTATAATGCGCCATCATCCTTTATCCTTCTTACAAGCATAGGATAGGGGAATTTCTCACCCGGGTCTATTCTTATAGAAAGGAAGTTTTTGTCATCTCTGAAGACGACATTGTATCTCGGTCTGTGCTTTTTTATGAGGTTGTTCTCCAGAAGGATTGCCTCTTTTTCACTATTCGTGATTATATAATCTATATCACTAATCCTCTCACGGAGAAATCTTGTATGGTATCTGAAATCAGGACACCCCTCATGGAAATATGATTTTACCCTGTTCCTGATACTCCTTGCCTTGCCCACATAAATTACCTTTCCTTCGGCGTCCTTAAATAGATAGACACCTGGCAGCGCTGGTAGCTTTTCAATTTTTTCAGTAAGTGTCTCATCCATATTTCAAATGAAATTCTTCCAGCCTTTTTATCTTATCCCTGAGGACGGCAGCCTTTTCAAATTCCATCTCCTTCGCAGCCTTAAGCATCTCCCTTCTCAATTTCATTATAAGCTCTGTTATCTTACCCTTCCTGATATATTTCTCCTCTTCTTCTTTAACAAGAGGAATTGTATAGTAATCCCTCTCATAAATAGATCCCATTATGTCATGGATCTCCTTCTTTATGCTCTGTGGTGTTATACCATGTTTTCTGTTATACTCCTCCTGAATCCTTCTTCTTCTCCTCATCTCCTCTATGGCCCTCTTCATCGAGTTTGTTACAACATCAGCATACATAATTACCTTCCCATTAACATTCCTTGCCGCCCTTCCACAGGTCTGAATCAGGGATGTTTCTGACCTTAAGAATCCTTCCTTATCTGCATCGAGAATAGCAACAAGGCTGACCTCCGGTATATCAAGACCTTCCCTAAGCAGATTGATCCCGATTAATACATCAAATTTACCCATCCTTAAATCCCTTATTATATCCACCCTTTCGAGTGTGTCGATATCTGAATGAAGATAGCGAACGCGGACCCCCATTTCAGAATAATACTCCGTGAGTTCTTCTGCCATCTTCTTCGTCAGTGTTGTCACAAGGACCCTCTCCTTCTTTCTAACCGTCTCTCTTATCTCTGAGAGGAGATCATCCACCTGATTCTTTGCTTCTTTAATAACAATCTCGGGATCCGTGAGTCCTGTTGGTCTTATTATCTGCTCAACAACCCTTCCTGCTGCCTTTTGCAGCTCATAGGATGCGGGGGTTGCGGAAACGTATATAACCTGTGTAACCCTCTCTTCAAACTCCTCAAAGGTAAGGGGTCTGTTATCCAGGGCAGAGGGGAGCCTGAATCCATACTCAACAAGTGTTTCCTTACGGGACCTATCACCCCTGTACATACCCTGGAGCTGGGGTATTGTAACATGACTTTCATCGATAAATATTAATGTATCCTTCGGGATATAATCCATAAGTGTTGGTGGCGGTTCACCGGGCCTTCTACCCGTAAGATGGCGTGAGTAGTTCTCTATACCAGGGCAGTAACCCATCTCCTCAAGCAACTCAATATCAAAAAGGGTTCTCTGCTCGAGGCGCTGCGCTTCGAGAATTTTGTTCTGTCTTCTCAGTTCCTCAACCCTCTCATAAAGCTCTTTTCTGATATTTTCTATCGCAATCTTTAACCAATTCCTCGGGGTCACATAATGGCTTGCAGGATAGATTATCACCTTTCTTAACCTCCCCCTTTTCCTCCCCCTCACAGGATCAAACTCCCATATTGTTTCAACAGTTTCGTCGGAAAGCTCTATTCTCAATGCAGAGTTTTCTTCATGTGATGGGAAAACCTCAACCACATCACCCCTTACGCGGAATGTTCCCCTATGGAAATCATAATCCTTCCTTTCATACTGAATCTCAACAAGCCTTTCGAGAATTTCTTCCCTGCTTATCCTGTCTCCTTCCCTTAACTTGATTGACATGTCGTAGTAAACATCTGGCTCGCCAAGCCCATAAATACATGAAACACTTGCAACAATTATGACATCCCTTCTTTCGAGGAGAGAGCGAGTTGCAGAGTGGCGCATTTTGTCGATTGCATCATTTATAGAAGCGTCCTTTTCTATGTATGTATCTGTTTGTGGAACATATGCCTCTGGTTGGTAGTAATCATAATAACTCACAAAATACTCAACAGCATTGTAAGGAAAGAAACTCTTAAATTCACCATAAAGCTGAGCTGCAAGCGTTTTGTTATGAGATATGACGAGGGTTGGTCTGTTAAGTTTCTCAATTACACATGCCATAGTATATGTTTTTCCACTTCCTGTTACACCAAGTAGAACCTGATGTTTTAAACCATCGAGGATACCACTCACAAGACGTGATATTGCTTCTGGCTGATCACCCTTTGGTTTTAAATCACTGACAAGCTTGAATCTATCCATGGATTTATATCAGGCTTTATCCTCAGATGTAAGCTTTATGCGCCAGATCGTGCCCTTGGGCGTGTCTTCCAGAATAACCCCCTTATTAAGGAGATCTTCCCTTATCCTGTCTGCTTTATCAAACTGTCGGGCCTTCCTTGCCCTCATCCTCTCTTCTATCAATCTTTCGATCTCCTCCCTTGAGAGCCCCCTCCTTTTTAATTCCCGATTTTTCAAATCCTCAAGATACACTTCAGGGTCCAATATGAAGAGGCCAAGTACATTTCCAACCTTTCTTATATTTTCTCTTCCCATTCTAAGGATTGCATGTACTTTATCTGTTAACCTGAAAGAAGATGCATTGATCCATCTATTAAGGGATCTAACCGCATCATAGATATATCCTATTGCCTGAGCTGTATTGAAATCATCATCCATTGCAGCCCTGAATTTTTCAACAAGCATGCTCAGCTTTTCCGATGCTTCTCTCGCCTCCTCTGTGAAAGAGTTACAATGCTCTTCCTCGGGCTGCTCTTCTATCAGGCTATTTACGACCTTCATCGTTGAATAGAATCTTTCAAGACTCTTTGCGTGCTCCTCCATTGCCTCAGGAGTATAATCAATGGGGCTTCTGTAATGACTTGAAAGGATAAAGCTTCGAACAACCTCGGGATGATAGATGGAAAGGATCTCCTTTATCGTTACAATATTTCCGAGGGATTTGGACATTTTCTCCTTTCTTATATTGACAAAACCGTTGTGAAGCCAGTATCTCACGAAGTGCCTCCCTGTTGTTGCCTCTGACTGTGCAATCTCGTTCTCATGGTGAGGAAAGATGAGGTCCATTCCACCACCATGGATATCAAATGTTTCTCCAAGAAGAGTTAATCCCATTGCTGAACATTCAATATGCCATCCGGGTCTGCCCTTTCCCCATGGAGAATCCCACCACGGTTCATCCGGTTTACTCATCTTCCAGAGGGCAAAATCGAGGGGGTTCTCCTTTCCCTCCTCTACCTCCACCCTTGCCCCGGCAATAAGTTCATCCAGTCTCTTTCCCGATAGTTTTCCATAGGAACTGAATTTCTCCACACGAAAATAAACGTTTCCATCAACAACATAGGCAAATCCCTTCTCAATGAGTCTTTCTATAATCTTTATCATCTCCTGGATATACTGGGTTGCCCTTGGCTCATATGTGGGCCTCATGAGACCAAGCCCATCCATATCTTCATAATATTCCCTGATGTATCTCTCAGCTATTTCCTCACATCTTGTTCCTTCATGGTTTGCCCTGTTTATTATCTTGTCATCAATATCAGTGAAATTCTTCACAAATACAACATCATAACCAATAAATTTAAGATACCTGTAGATTACGTCGAAAACGATTGCAGACCTTGCATGACCTATATGGCAGAGATCATAGACAGTAACGCCGCAAACATACATCCTTACCCTGTTTTCCTCAAGTGGAACGAATTCCTCTTTCTTTTTTGTCAATGTATTGAAAATCCTCAAGCCCATAATTTTTCTCCTCAATCCTCCCTCTTATTCCTTATAAGTGCAACAGCATAAGCTGCAATCCCCTCTCCTCTTCCTGTAAATCCGAGCCCTTCTGTTGTCTTTGCCTTTATACTTATTCTTCTTTTATCAATACATAGCACCTCTGCAAGATTCTCTATCATCTTTGGTATATATTCCCTTAGCTTTGGCTTCTCTGCCACTATGGTGCTATCTATGTTTATAATCTCCATCCCTTCTTGCCCCACCATCCTTACTATCTTCAAGAGGAAACCCAGGCTCGAAGCATCCTTGAATGACGGATCATCATCAGGAAAATGATGCCCTATGTCACCCTTTCCCATTGAGCCAAGAAGTGCATCACATATGGCATGAACAAGCACATCTGCATCAGAATGCCCCTGAAGCCCTTTTTCAGAAGGGATCTCTACACCACCAAGGATTAATTTCCTGTTGGGAACCAGCTGGTGAGCATCAAACCCTATTCCAATTCTCATCTTTTATCATGCTTCCGTATACTGCCCTTGCAATTATGTAATCACTCTCAGTTGTGATTTTCATATTTAAGGAAGAACCAGGGACAACCTTCACCTTTATACCAAGATATGTAAAGAGGGATGCCTCATCGGAAAAGTTGAGGGAATTTTTTTCCGCATATTCGATTGCCGTTTTAAGCATAGCATATCCGAATGCTTGAGGAGTCTGAGCATGCCATATCTTATCCCTCGGGACTGAAGCGCAGATATACAGATCCTCCGAAATCTCCTTAAGACTATCAACAGATGGAATTGCAACCGCTGCTGCACCTTCCTTCTCTGCCTCCATCACGCAATCCTCTATCATCTTTTCGGAAACAAAGGGTCTTACTGCATCATGGATTACAACAATATCTGATGAAATTGCAAGCAACCCCATTTTCACAGAATCTTGCCTTCGAATGCCTCCATTGACAATCAGGTAATCCTTCTTCAGATCCAGACCTGAAATCTCTTCAGATACCCTTTCTCTATCCTCCTCAGGAACAACAATAACTCCATCGTTAATTAACCCGCATCTATCAAATATCCTGAGGGAGTGAATATAGAGTGGAAGATTCCCAAGATGAAGAAACTGCTTTTTTATTGCCCCCATTCTATTTCCTTTACCAGCAGCAACAAGAATCAATGAAACCTTTAACAATTCTCCACCGTCAAAAAACCCACGGGGACAATCCCCGTGGGTTAAAAGCAATATTTAAATCTCAGTTACCAACTGCCTCCTCCACAACGCCTTCTTTCAACTCATCCTTTATCTTGCAGAAGATCATCCTTCCAGCTGCTGTCTGTAATACACTTGTAACAGCAACTTCAACATTCTTCCCCATATATTTTTTTGCATTATCAACAACAACCATTGTGCCATCATCAAGATATCCAACACCCTGTCCATGCTCTTTCCCTTCTTTAAGAACCTTTATATTCATTACCTCCCCGGGAAGCACAACAGGCTTTAATGCGTTGGCCAGCTGATTTATATTCAGCACACTAACACCTTGTAATTCGGCAACCTTATTGAGATTATAATCATTCGTTATTATTTTCACGCCAAGTTTCTTTGCAAGTGAAACAAGTTTTGTGTCAACATCCTTATGTTTAGGGAAATCATGATCTGATATCCTCACCTCCACACCCTCAAGCTTCTGTAATCTCTGCAGTACCTCAAGACCCCTTCTTCCCCTTGCCCTCTTTATAGAATCCGAGGAGTCCGCTATATGCTGGAGTTCCTTTAATATAAATTGCGGAATTATAAGTGCACCCTCCAGGAAACCTACCTCACATATATCAGCGATCCTTCCATCTATTATTGCACTTGTATCGAGGATCTTTGCATTATCACCCTTTGAGTAAATCTTTCCAGAAAACCATTTAATCTTTGTAAAATCTACCTCCTCTCCCTTTTTCACCCCTATTGAAAGCCCAAGATATCCAACAATCACACTTATCAGAAGATACAGGGAGGTAACAAGTGTTGGGTTTCTATAGATATCGAGAAGGAGAATTCCGGCAATATATCTCGCCGCAATCAAACCCATAACAAGACCGATAAAACCACCGAGGATGACCTTCAGGGGAAGCTTCATTATTGACCTTTCAAGGGAAATCACTGTAAAGGATAAAATGATACCGATTGCTGAGCCTATCAAACCAGTGTACAGGCTCTCGTATATGGCATATGCGATAAAATACCCTATGATTGAACTTATAAGTATGAAAAGGGCCTTTATTATTCTTAAACCCATCTGTTTACTTATCACCTCCTTTTTCAGGAACATTCATGTTGGAGATTTAAGGCTTTATAATCCTCATTATCTCCTTTTCGACCATCTCTTCATTAATATTCTTTGCTATGGAGATCTCCATTACAAGCAGGTTCCTTGCCGCCTCCAGCATCTTTTTCTCTCCGAAGGAAAGAGGCTTTTCAACCTGCAGCAAACAGAGATCCCTTAGCACAACTGCCACGTCAAAAATTGAACCACTTTTTAATTTCTCCACATACTCCCTGTATCTTTTGTTCCACGTATGATTATTATTTGAATGGGGGTTCCTTTCCTGAAGTATTTTATAAATTTTTGGAATCTCCTTTTTATCAATAATCCCCCTCAACCCTGTAGTTTCAGCATTTTCCACAGGTATCATTACAGTCATCCCGCCATTGTAAAGCCTGAATACATAAAATTTATATGAAACACCAGATATCTCCTCTTCCCTTATATCCTCAAGCACCCCAACACCGTGCATTGGAATAACACCTATATCACCGATCTTAAACATTTTCTCTAAGCTCGCGAAAAACCAGTAGATTCATATTATTTTAATATACCACCAAAAAATGGGGGCGTCAATAAAACCACAAAAAAGTTTTCTTGATTTTATTAAAAACGATAACTACTTTATATAATATGTCTTTACTCGAGGAAATTCTTTACGATTATGAAAAAAAGAAATCCCTGATCTGGGAAAGACTGAAGGAGTTTAAAGAGGTATTTAAAAAGGGAGACAGGGAAATATTCAAGGAGCTTTGCTTCTGTATACTTACAGCAGGGGCCAGTGCCACCATGGGGATTAACTGCATATCCCATCTTGGTGACTCCATATTCACAGCCAAGCCATCTGAACTTATGGAAAAATTGAGGGGCAGACACAGATACTGGAGAACAAGGGCATTGTATATATGGGAAACAAGGAATTATATAACTGAAAAATGGGGATTTGTCATAGGTGAGAGGCTTTCAGGTATAACCAACAGGATAAAGAGGAGGGATATAATAGCCCTGAATCCAGGGATAAAGGGTGTTGGATTTAAGGAGGCAAGCCATTTTTTGAGAAACATAGGATTCAATGGATATGCGATCCTTGATAAACATATTATCAATACTATGTGGGAATTGGGTATCATTGAAAGACCAAAAAGACCCTCTACAAGGAGGGAATACCTCGAAATGGAGGAAAAATTCATCGATTTTTCAAAATCTATAGGTATCCCGGTCGATGAACTGGATCTGCTCATATGGAGCATGAAGACCGGTAAGATACTTAAGTGAATGAGAGGAGTATCATGAATCCTAAATTAAAAATAATAGCCACTTTAACCATCCTTATATTCATTCTAACATCTGTTGCCCAAGCCACTGTTCAATTCTCCATAGGTGTCTCCACACCTGAGGCAAGGATAAGATTCGTATATAGCGATTATTATAATGTAGAACCCGATGTAATCTACCACTGTGAGCATATGGGGATTCCAGTCGAAGAGGTTCCTGTTGTCCTTTTTCTCTCTAAGAAAAGCCGAGTAAACCCAGAAGTTATAATTAAATGGCGCCTTGCGGGTATGAGCTGGTATGAAATAACCATTAAGCTAAGGCTAAAGCCTGAAATATTTATCGTTCCTATACCTGCCCATATTAAGGTCGGGCCGCCTTACGGAAGGGCTTATGGTTACTGGAGGAAGCATAAGTCCTTAAAGATAAAGCTCTCCGATGAGGAAATAAGGGAATTAATCAATCTCAGAATTGCCTCAGAGTATTATAAAATAAAGGTTGAGGAGGTTTTAAAAAGGAGGGAAAAGGAGCCCTATATAAGAATAATCGGCGATGAACTTGAAAGGCATCCTGAAAAATTTGAAAAGGCAAAAATGAAGGAGCGTAAAAGTGGCCATAGAGGAAAAAGTCACAAGGATAGAAAGGAGAGAAGGAGAAATTTGAGGAAAGAAAAAAAGTAAGTGGAACGAGTGAAAATCTTCAGAAGGATAGTATTTTTTTCTTGACAAAAATGGTAAACTTATCTAAATAAATTACCTTAACTTAATAAGAAATTCTTTATTAAAAAATGAGGCTCAATACAAAGATAAGATACGGGGTGAGGGCTGTATTCGATATTGCATACTACGCTGAGGGAAAATGCGCCCAGATAAAAGACATCTCTAAAAGGCAGAAGATACCTCCACGCTATCTTGAACAGATCTTCCAGAAATTGAAAAGGGCCCAGATAGTGAGGAGCAGAAGGGGGAGATCAGGAGGATATTTTCTTGTCAGGGAACCGGAGAAAATTACAATCGGTGATATAATCAGGGCCACTGAAGGACCCATAAGGCTTGTATTCTGTAACGGATTCAGGAAGACTCCCCGGTTCTCCATTAGACCAAACTGTAACCTAAAATCAAATTGCGCCGATAAATGTATTACAACCCCAATATGGAAGGAGCTCGAGGATCGGATAAGTGAATTCTTTGATTCAATAAGTATAAAGGATCTCTGTCAGAAGGGAAAAAAGGCCGGACTGGAATCAACAAAAAATGGGGAAGCAGAATTTATATAGAATGGCCCAATCCATGTTTAATGAACTTAGCGAGGAGAGGATAAAAAGATACAGCAGGCATATCATCCTTCCGGAAGTGGGAGGGAAGGGGCAGAGGAAGCTCCTTGCATCCAGCGTGCTGATTGTCGGGGCAGGAGGACTTGGTTCACCTGCCGCACTATATCTTGCAGCAGCCGGGGTAGGCAGGATAGGGATTGTGGATGGAGACAGGGTTGAGTTATCAAATCTACATCGTCAGATAATCCATTTCACAAAGGACACAGGAAAACCAAAGACACTTTCCGCCTATGAAAAAATCACCACCCTCAATCCTAATGTAATGGTTGAGACTTATGATCTCAGGATCGATGAAAAAAATATAATGGATATCATAGATAGATATGATGTAATAGTTGAAGGCTCGGATAATATCCCGACGAAACTAATTCTCAATGATGCATCTATTCTTTCAGGCAAACCCCTTGTAATAGGCGCTGTGGTCAGACTATTTGGTCATGTTATGACGGTTCTTCCGGGCAAAAGTGCCTGTTATCGCTGTCTAATCCCATCACCACCTCCTGAAGGAGCAGTTCCAACATGTCAGGAAGCGGGAATACTGGGACCGGTCGCAGGAATAGCAGGACTCATACAGGCAGCTGAGGTTATAAAGGTAATCCTTTCGATAGGGGATTGTCTTATTGATAGAATACTTTTTATAGATGCCTTTTATCTTTCTTTTAGCGAAATTAAAATAAAAAGAAATAGCAGTTGTCCTGTTTGCGGACCCTATACCTCAATCAGAAAACCGATTAGAACTGCAGGGGATAGGTTATGTGCCTCTGGAAATTAATCTTCCATACTGCTTGCTTTGAGCAGAAAGGAGAAAAAGGATGAGCTTTGTAAAAGGCCTAAGATGCAGGGAATGTGGAAGGGAATATCCCAAGGAACCGCTTCATGTATGCGAATTCTGTTTCGGTCCTCTCGAGGTTGTCTACAAATACGATGAGGTAAAAAAGTCACTTACCCGGGAGATCATTGTAAGGCGTCCTGCAAACATGTGGAGATACAGGGAATTGCTCCCCCTTGACTTTCCACCAACTGTTGGTGTCGATGTTGGATTTACTCCGCTGATCAGAGCAAACAATCTGGCAAAGGTGCTTGGAGTAAAAGAACTTTACATTAAAAATGATGCAGTCAATCATCCAACCCTTTCATTCAAGGATCGAGTGGTTTCTGTTGCTATATCAAAGGCAAAGGAATTCGGTTTTCAAATTGTTGCATGCGCATCAACGGGAAATCTCGCCAACTCTGTTGCCGCCCAAGCTGCACAAAGTGGAATGGAAAGCTATATATTTATTCCGGAGGATCTGGAGCAGGGCAAAATAATCGGAACAAGCATTTACGGTGCCTGTCTTATAGGTATCAGGGGCACTTACGATGAGGTAAACAGACTTTGCAGCGAAATAGCTGGCAAATACGGATGGGCGTTTGTAAATATCAACATCAGACCTTATTATGCAGAGGGGTCCAAGGCCTTCGGTTATGAAATCATGGAGCAGCTTGGTTGGAGGACACCAAGGCATATAGTAGTTCCTATGGCCGGAGGTTCTCTCATAACAAAGATCTGGAAAGCATTCATAGAATTTGAAAAGCTCGGTTTTATAAAAAAGAATGAAGCAAAGATATACGGCGCACAGGCTTCAGGGTGTGCACCAATAGTGACTGCTATAAAACAGGGGAGGGATATATTCACACCTGTTAAACCATCAACAATTGCAAAATCGCTTGCTATAGGAAATCCTGCTGATGGATATTATGCAATTAAGACGATGAAGGAAAGTGGTGGATATGGTGAGGATGTATCCGATGAAGAAATTATTGAAGGAATTAAAATACTCGCAAAAACAGAAGGTATATTTGCAGAAACTGCTGGTGGAGTCACTGTTGGTGTTGCAAAGAAATTGATAGATAAAGGCATAATTCCACGTGATGAATCCATTGTGCTATGTATAACTGGAAATGGTTTGAAGACACAGGAAGCTGTTTATGGAAGGATTCCCGAGCCTGTGATTATAAATGCCAAGCTTTCGGAATTTGACCAGTTTCTAAAGGAAAGAAAAAAACATTTAAAAAAATAAAGTTCTTAATCAAGGAGGATGATGCGTTATGGGAGTAACAGTGAGGATTCCAACACCTTTAAGAAGGTTAACAAAGGGTCTGGAGGAGGTAAAGGCTGAAGGAAATACAGTGGCGGAGGTGATCGAATACCTCGACAGGGAATTTCCGGGGATGAAGGAAAGGATCTGTGATGAAAATGGTGAAGTTAAAAAATTTGTAAACATCTATGTAAATCAAGAGGACATCAGATTTCTCGATAATATAACAACGAAACTAAAGGATGGAGACGAAATCTCCATTGTTCCTGCAATAGCAGGAGGAGTCATTTGAGAGGTGACCATGAGGGAAAAGATTAAAGTATGGTTAACATTTCCTCAAAAGCTTATAAAAGAACCCATCATATGGATGGTGGGCAAAAATTTTGATGTTATAACAAACATAAGACAGGCAAGTGTTTCAGACGAGATTGGTATTGTTGCTCTTGAAATGGAGGGGGAAAGGGAGGAGCTGGAAAAAGCGATAAATTTTCTCAAGGAAAAAGAAATAAAAGTAGAACCTGTTGAATTGAACATAATTGAATAGAAAAATAATAGAGAGGGTTGAAAATGTCATTTACTGAAGACCAAATAAAAAGATACAGTCGGCATATCATCCTTCCTGAAGTTGGAGGGAAAGGTCAGAAAAAACTTCTTTCATCCAAGGTCCTCCTTATAGGAGCAGGTGGACTTGGCTCACCGGCTGCATACTACCTTGCTGCAGCGGGTATAGGAACAATAGGTATTGTTGATTTTGATATCGTTGATCTCTCAAACCTTCAAAGACAGATCCTTCATTCAACAAACGATATAGGTAAGCCAAAGGTTGAATCTGCAAAGGAGACTTTAACTGCGCTCAATCCTGATGTAAAGGTTATCCCCTATAAAGAAAAACTTACCTCAGAAAACATATTTGGAATAATAAAGGATTATGATGTTATTGTTGATGGGTGTGACAACTTTCCTACAAGATATCTTGTCAATGATGCCTGTGTGCTTTCAGGAAAGGTAAATGTTCACGGAAGCATATTCAGATTTGAAGGTCAGGCAACGGTTTTTGATCCAAAGAACGGGCCTTGTTATAGATGCCTCTATCCAGAACCCCCGCCGCCCGGCATGGTCCCAAGCTGTCAGGAGGCAGGTGTTCTTGGTGTGCTTCCGGGAATTATCGGAACAATACAGGCAATTGAAACAATAAAGATTCTCCTTGGAATAGGGAAGACATTAACCGGAAGACTGCTCATTTTCGATGCACTGAAGATGTCTTTTCGTGAATTGAAGTTAAAGAAAAACCCTCAATGTCCTCTGTGCGGAGATAATGCAACCATCAGGCAGCTTATAGATTACGATGAATTCTGCAATATCAGACATTAAAAATCCTAATCGGGAGCACATATTATGAAAAAAGGACTTAATGTTGAGCCTGATAAAAATTTTCGTGCAAGAAACATACTGGATCTTGTAGGAAACACACCGCTTATAAAATTAAACAATATAACAAGAGATTTTAAAAGGGTTGAGGTTTATGCAAAGCTTGAATGGTTCAATCCTGGAGGATCGGTAAAAGACAGGGCTGCACTAAAGATGATCCTGGATGGTGAAAGAACAGGAAAGTTAACAAAGGATAAGATAATACTTGATTCGACCTCCGGCAATACAGGAATTGCATATGCGATGATCGCAGCTATAAAGGGATACAGGGTCGAACTAGTAATGCCGAAGAATGCGAGCGAGGAGCGAAAAAAGATCCTTAAGGCATATGGTGCAGAAATCATATATACAGATCCACTCGAAGGAACCGATGGGGCAATAAAGGAAGCCCACAGGAGATATATGGAAAATCCTGATAAATATTTCATGCCCGATCAATATAACAATCCGTGCAATCCACTTGCACATTACGAATCAACAGGCCCTGAGATTATCATTCAAACTGAAGGAAGGATAACGCACTTTGTTGCCGGTGTGGGAACCGGCGGGACAATAATGGGAACAGGAAGAAGGCTTAAGGAATTCAACAAAAAGATAAAGGTTATAGGTGTGGAGCCTGATACCTCTCTTCATGGAATAGAAGGCCTTAAACATATGGAGACCGCAATTATTCCAGGTATATTCGACGAAAAATTCCTTGATCGCATAATAAAGGTAAAAACAGAGGAGGCTTATGAGTGTGTGAAGAGGCTTGCAAGGGAGGAAGGGCTACTGGTAGGGGTTTCATCAGGTGCTGCACTTGCTGGTGTGCTCCAGATAATAAAAGATCTGGATGAGGGTGTTATTGTAACAATATTCCCAGATGGTGGCGATAAATATCTGAGTAGCAGGCTCTGGGAGATTTATTAAAGGAATGGAGATAGAAAAGGAGGCCTGGGAGAAAATAATAAAATTATCCGAACAAGGATATCCATTTGAAGTTTGTGGTATCCTTGTGGGGAAGATAGAAAAGGATAAAAAAAGGATATCCATGGTATATCCAACAGAAAACATAAATAGGGAAAGGGCCCGGGATAGGTATGAAATTGACCCGAGGGAAATCCTTAGAACTGAAGAGAAGATAAGGGCTTGCGGAAAAGAGATAATCGGCTTTTTTCATTCCCACCCTGATAACCCTCCTCTTCCTTCAATCTTTGATAGAAAGAGGGCTTGGCCCCTTTATTCCTACATTATTGTTTCCATTGACGAGGGAAGATTCAAAACAGCCAAATCATGGATTCTTCATGATGAGGATGGGGAATTTGAAGAGGAGGAAATGGAGATCGTATGAAAAAGAAACTTGGTATTCTGCTCACAACATCATCTGAGAGTGAGGATGTGAGAACCGTTATAAAATTATCTGAAGCTGCACTTAGAAAAAATATGGATGTGGAAATATTTCTTATGGCTGATGGTGTGTATAATCTGAAATTTGAAAACTTCATCAAGCTTTCATCAAAAGGTGTCCGTATAGTTGTCTGTGCCCACAATGCAATTGAAAGAGGGATAAACAAAATTGATGAGGTTGTCTGGGGAAGTCAGTGGGATCTTGCGCAGATTGCACACACTGCTGACAGATTTCTTTCTTTTAATTGAGTGAGGGATGAAAACAATAACTGTTCTTATAAGAAGTCTTCCACTTAATACAACAAGGGTTTCTGAAGCCTTGAGAATGGGTGTAGGCTTAACACTATCAGACGACAAAGTTCAGGTGATCCTCTTGGAAAATGGCACATATGCCATATCCAGATTAAAACCGGAAATAATCAATATGAATGATCTTTCAAAGCATCTTGAGACACTACCTCATCTCAAAGCAAGGGTAATTGCCGATCAGGAGGACGTGGAAAAGAGGCGTATAAATGATATCCCTTACAATGTAGAGCTAAAGAAAAGGAAAGAGATAATTGAGGAGATCGCAAGCAGCGATATATTAATCGTCTATTAATACAATGAAAATACTTCATATTTTAAGAAATCCGGATGATGAAACAGCAATGAAGGTTGCTCTTGAACAATCAGAGAAACACGAGGTCTCACTTCTCTTTATCCAAGATGGTGTATATTCATTGAAGAAGGAAATGAAGAAGGAAATGGTTTACCCTTTCAGGGTTTTCTTCTGCAGGGATGATCTTCAGGCAAGAGGACTTAATCTTGACGAATCTTTAGATTATGATCAGGTTGTTGACCTTATTTTCTCCCATGATAGGGTAATATCCTGGTAGTGATAAGTCAGGAAAAGGTCAGATAGTTGACATAGGATTTTTGATTATTAGATTTTTAATTTTACCTAAGGAGGGAAAAATGGCAAAGATAGGAATACTACTCACAGTTGGCCCATATCAGTTTGAAAACTGGGAAACGGCATATCATATAGCAAACGCTGCACTTGAGATGAAGCATGATGTGCTTATTTTTTACTATCTCGATGGCGTTTATAATCCCATAAGGTATCAGAAGTTTCCTGATATGGAGACACTACCTAAGGATTGCTGGGCTGATATACTGAAGAAGGGAGGTAAGATAATAGCATGTGGAATATGTGTAAATGCCCGAGGTCTTGAGAATGGAAAGGATTATATTGATCAGGTCAAGGTTGGGGGGCTTCCTGACTTCGCTGAGATAATCGGGGAAGTAGATAGGCTTATTACACTTTAAGGAGGTGGGAAATGGCAGAAAAAAAGGTTGTTGTTATGATAACTCATCCACCCTTTGGTTCCATATATTACACCGAGGGGCTAAGGGCAGCAGTTGGTGTTACATCCGGTATCGATGAACACACTGTTGATGTGCTACTTTTAGGTGATGGTGTTTATTATGCATTAGATAATGTTGACAGAAAGGATTCTGCAAAATATATCCAGACGCTTACAGGGATAAATTCCAGTATATATGCAGAAGAGGAATCCCTGAAGGAAAGAGGGATAAACAGCAAAGAGCTCTCCCCCTTTGTGAAGGTAATAAGCAGGAAAGAGGCTCTCCGACTCTTACTTGATGCAGATCACACAATAGATTTTTAAGGATATGAAATTTCAGAGGAGGTGAGTATGGCACTTTATCTCATAGACAAACCGAAGGGTGAAATAGCACTTAAGATGGCATCCCTTGACAGCGAAGCAGTAATTGTGCTGATACAGGATGGAGTTTATCTGGATCCAGACGCTTACGGAAACTTCAAAGAGGTTTATGCTATTGAGCATGATGTTATTAGAAGAGGACTTAAAGAAAAAATAAAAAATAAGGCAAGGATTATAGATTATCATGAATTGGTCAATATAATATTAAAGCACGAAAAGATAATAAACTTTGCTTAAGGGGTCAGAATGGAACCGATAGATAAGAGCAACATCTCCGAGACGATCGATATAAGGGGTAAAATATGTCCCTATACCCTTATAGAAACAAGGGAGAAGTTGAAAACTATGCATCCGGGGGAGGTTCTAGAGGTGATATGCGATCATCCTCCTGCAGCTAAGGAAACCATCCCCAGTTTCTGTGAAAAGAAAAAATATCCTTACGAGGTAATAGAAGAAGGCAGCCATTTCAGGATCTACATAAAAAAGACCGATTAATTTATCATCTCAGAGTCAGAGGGGTAAAGTTCAATGGCAGAGGTTGAGGGATTCTTTTTACCCGGGGATCTCTATTATGATAGAAAGGATCATTTATGGGCAAGAATTGAAAACGGCAATGTTAGGGTAGGACTTGATATGTTTGGTCAGAAGGCTGCGGGAAATGTTGCATACATAAAGCTCATGCCACCAGGGAAAAAGGTGAAAAAGGGGAAGGCGTTCGGATCGCTTGAAGCTGGAAAATATGTTGGACCCCTCAAAGCACCTGTTAGTGGAACAATACTGATAACAAACAACAGGGTAATTGAGCAACCATCACTTGTCAATACAGATCCCTATGGTGAGGGATGGTTTGTTATTATAGAACCGGAAAACCTTGAGGAAGACCTTATGGATCTTGTTCATGCTGAAGATGAAGTCAGGGCATGGCTGGAATCAGAAATAAGGGAATACAGAGAAAAGGGGCTTCTTCCTGAAGAATAATGGCAAAGGAATTCAGTATCTTTATTCCTGGAATAAAAAGATATGAAACAGAGGAATTTTCACCTTCCAATCCCGATCTATTCATTCCGATAAGTCTAACAGGGAGAAAATGCTCGCTTAACTGTGATCACTGCAGAGGAAAGATACTATCATACATGAAAAGTGTAAGAAAGGACGAGCTTTTCAATTTTTGCAAAAAGAAATCGCATGAAGGAACAAGGGGTTTTCTTCTCTCCGGAGGTTCAAATGAAAGCGGGGAAGTTGACATACGGGAATTCTATGAAGAGATAAAAAGGACAAAAGATGAACTAAATGTTAAGATACTCCTGCATACCGGTCTTGTGAGGAAAGAATATGCGAAGATGCTTTCCGATATAGGCGTTGATGGGGTTATGATAGATATAATTGGTTCCGATGAAACTATAAGAAAAATTTATCACCTCAGGGCGACGGTGAGGGATTTCGAATCATCACTGATAAATCTTACTGAAGAAGGTCTAAATGTAACACCACACATTGTGATTGGACTTCATTATGGAAGGATAATCGGGGAGCACAAAGCACTTGAAATCATTTCCCGATACCCCATTTCATCACTGGTGCTTGTTGTTATAACACCTATCCAGGGGACCCCCATGTTCGGAATAAAACCGCCGTGCATTGACGAAGTCTTAACCATCTTTAATGAGGCCCGAACACTTATACAGGAAAAGCCCATATTTCTCGGATGTGCAAGACCTCATGGACCGGACAAACTGAAGATTGATCTTGCTGCAATTGATGCAGGGCTTGATGGTATCGCTTATCCAGCAGAGGGAACAGGAACCTATCTAAAAGAAAAAGGATTTAAGGTTAGTGTCAGGGAATACTGCTGCGGGTTATTCCCCAATGGATTGAGCTTTTGAATCTTCTAAAAAGTCAGAAAAGCGTCAGGGGGCTAGTATAAATTGTTTTTTGTTTAACTAAAAAAGGCAGAACCCATATGGAGGAGAATTGTTGCCTTGATAGCAGGAAGGTATATAGAAGAAGATGCTGTAAGTGCCTCATATGGTCTTGCTGTAGATGAATTCCTGATGGGCTATTACAACAACCCCTCTAATCCTGAACCTCCAACCCTCAGGCTTTACACATACAGATCATACTGTGTTCTTGCAGGCTCATTTCAAGATGTTTACAGGGAGATAAACATAGAGGAATGCAGAAAGATGGGTTTTGAAATAAGCAGGAGACCAACTGGTGGTGGAACAATATTAATGGGGGAAGATCAACTGGGCGTTGCCTTTGTCATGCGTGGCGATAATTTTAAAAATATAAAAAATCCGAGGGAAGCCTTTATTCACTTCAGCAGATGCATATCTGAAGGATTAAAATCTTTAGGTATCAGATCAGCCTTCCGGATTAAGAATGACCTTACTGTGAATGGGAGAAAAATAGCGGGCCTTGGTATATATGCGAACGAGATGGATTCCTGGTTATTTCATGCAAGCCTACTTGTTGATTTCGATATACCGCTTATGCTGAAACTCCTCAATCTTCCAAAGGAAAAGCTATCAGAAAGAAACATTGTTTCACTCAATGAAAGATTAACAACAGTTCGCAGGGAGCTTGGCTACAATGTATCAACAAAATATGTAAGGGAATATATAAAAAGAGGCTTTGAAAAAAATCTTGGTATTGAGTTTATCTCTCGCCCCCTTAATTATTCAGAAATCAGAAAGGTAAAAATCCTCGAGGAGAGAAAATACGCCAACCCCCTCTGGATATTCGGTGGAGACCATGAACCAGAAAAGAAGGAATTCATTAAGAAGACAGATTCAGGCCTTGTTCGTGTATCCATAAAAATCCATAATGGATTGATTACATCGGCAAAAATATATGGAGACTTCTTTTCAAATCCATCAACCCTGAAGGGTATTGAAGAAAATATCGTGGGAAAAGAATTCTCAAAGGAGGGTGTACTTAGAACAATTAGCGAGGAATATGATAAAAACGGATGGATAATAGGGATTGATCCGGAAACACTTGCATCCATAATTCTTGAGGCAGGAGATCATCTTCAATCCTCAAACAACTACTATCCTTCATCATGCTTTATTGATCAATCCGTATTTGAAGAGTCCGAGATGGGAAATGAAGATGGAGAATAAAACCTCTCCCCTTTATATAAGAACATCACTGGCAGGTGCTATGATGCTGAAACTGATGGGTGGCAGATTTTTTAGAGATGCATATCCACGCTGCCTTAACCTGCTTCTCTCATATGAAGAGGGATGCTATGGGAGGTGTGCATATTGCGGTCTTTCCCTTTCACGATCGGGAAACTTCGGGGAAAAAACCTTTATCAGGGTAGACTGGCCACTCTATCCTTTTGAGGAGATATTGAGAAGAATCGCTCGTTACGAATCAAAAATAAAAAGGATTTGTATATCCATGATAAACCATCCATATGCATATAAGGATCTCTTAGAGATTGGAAGGGAGATCAGAAAGATAACATCAATTCCACTCTCTGCACTCATTTCGCCGATGTGTATCAATAAGGATAAGTTGATCACTATTAAGGAAAGTAGCTTCGATATCCTCGGTGTTGGACTCGATGCGCCATCAAAGAGGGTCTTTGAGAAACGAAGGGGAAGGGGTGTAAATGCATCCCTGCGGTGGGAAAGGTATGTGGAAACACTAATTGATGGTGTTGAAATTTTTGGAGATGAGAAGGTAAGCTGCCATATCGTCGTTGGCCTTGGCGAGACGGATAAGGAACTTGTGGATATCTTCTTTTTCCTTAAAAGAAATAGAATTATGTGTCATCTCTTCAGTTTCACACCTGAAAAGGGAACTGTGCTTGAGAAGAGAAGAACACCTTCAATGAAGAGATACAGAAGGATTCAACTCATAAGATACATGATAGAGAAAAATCATATTTTATCGGAGAAAGACATCACATTTGATAGCGAGGGTAGGATATCTTCAATAAACATAAATCCTCAAATAATTTATGACTTGATCCTGACCGGGAAACCATTTATGACATCGGGCTGCCCTGATTTATCAGGAGAACTTGCATGCAACAGACCTTTTGCCCACACAAGGCCTGGCAGACCCTTCAGAAACTACCCATTCTTGCCCCAACAGGATGACATCAGAAGAATATTGAAAGAATTAAGGATTAAAGAAATCCTTTTGAAGGAGGATGAAAACTATGAAAAAGGAAATAGTTGCGGATAGGGAATTAGATCTTAAAGGTGAAGTGTGTCCCTATACTTTTGTTAAATCAAAACTTGCCCTTGAGGAGATGGAACCTGGCACAATCCTCAAGGTTATAGTTGACCATATTCCTGCAACCCAGAATGTTCCAAGGAGCATGGAGATGGAAGGACACGAAATTTTAGATGTCAGCCAGATAAATGAAACGGACTGGCAGATAGTTATAAGAAAATCAAGGAGCTAATCGTGGAGTAAGGGATGAAAAATTTAGAGGAATTGCTTTTAAATCCGGGATACCTGAAACTCGATCTTCTGATAAGGGGGGTTCGCATTCACCCCTCAGTTATCGAAAACGGATCAATAAGAAAAGAAGTTATCGCTGATGGACTGATCAATTCCCTTGAGATAATACTTAATGACAGCACCCCTGTTGCAGCCCCGCTCTCTAATACCTTTTCATCCTCATCTCCTTATTTATTGGAGAAAAGAGAAGGCAGATACTTCCTCAGAAAAGATGGAATCCAGATTCCGGTCCAAATCTCACAGTTCCCTGACTTTTATTTTAAAAGAACACGATGGGGAACACTGATGGGTAAAATATGCTCGTTTCACGGGGATTTTCTCTCAGTATTTCCCATGGGAAGATGTGCGCTTTCCTTTAATCATATGGAATGCATTCAGTGCGAGGAGATGATGCTAAAGGGTGAACTGAAGAGATCATTAAAGCCCCTTGATGAAATAATGGAAACCATAGAAACCTGTCTTAAGGAAAAAAGGATCGAGATAGTTCATCTCTCAATGGGTTATGTTGATTCAGAAGACAGGGGGATATTTACTCTTCAGCCATATATAAGATCTATAAGAAAAAATTTTGGCCTCATGATCTCTGTTGATGCATTTCCACCAAAGATAAATGAGTGGATAGACTGGAGTTATGCTATCGGAGTGGATTCTATAAGATATAATATGTTTGTCTTTGATCCCGATGTCTTTTCCCTTCTGCTTCCCCTCAGATCCGCAATAATAGGAAGGAAAAGGTATCTTGAAGCCCTTGAGTATGCAACAACTGTTTTTCCTTCCGGTGCAGTTTCAACAAATATCTTTGTCGGTCTCGAATCTGTTGAATCAACCATTCAGGCTATAGACTATCTTACAAAAAGGGGTATAATACCTATCCTTCCCATTTTTAATTATATTGATAGTTTTATTACCCCATTCAAGGAGATCAAACCGGAAGATCTCATTCCAGTATACATCCATCTTTATAAAATGGTTAAGAAAAATAAACTAAATATGAATTGGATAAAAGAAGTAAGCATCATTGCAACACCTATAGAGGGAAGGTTCTTTTCAGGAGAAAGCGCAGCGCTCTTTGATATAATAAATAATCTTTCAAAATCCTCTTTCGGAATAAGAATTCAAAAAGGTATTTCAAATCTTAGAAGGTTTTTGAGGGTGAAAAAAATCTCCGAGGATTAATTTCATTATGGAATATGTGATTGATAAAAGGCCAATACTCATTGTTATACTCAGCAGGTTTTCACGGTATTTAGCTTTTGCAGTTATAGCGGCGATTTTCCTCTACATACTTCAGCTTCCTCAGCCAACCGGTTTAACTCCTGAAGGAAAAAAGGTTCTTGCCGTTTTTGCATTATGCGTCCCGCTCTGGGTCTTTACATTGTTACCACCAGCAGTAACAGGTCTTCTTGCTATAACACTTATCCCCCTCCTTGGGATAATGGATACGAAAAAGGCATACTCGCTATTTGGGAATGAGGCGGTCTTTTTTATACTCGGCGCATTTATACTTGGAGCTTCTGTTATGAAATCAGGAATAAGCACAAGGATTTCACTTCTTGTTCTAAATAGGTTCGCCACATCACCAAGGAGATTACTTATAAGCATCTTCATTATCTCCGCTATTATGTCATTTTTTATCACAGAACATGCAGTTGCAGCTTTTATGTTTCCAACCGTAATGGAATTAGCAAAATCCTGGAAACCACCATTAATGAATAGACAATATTCAAGAAACCTGATGCTCTGTTTATCATGGGGTTGCGTTATTGGTGGCATTGCAACATTTCTCGGTGGAGCGAGAACACCACTGGCCATCGGAATACTTTATGAGATGAGCGGAGTAAAAATAGGATTTTTTGAATGGATAACTTACTCATTTCCAATTGTTGCTTCTTTAAGCATTATAGCTCTTGTATTAATACTTAAATCCGCCAATTACGAAGGTGTCAGCATAAATGATATGAAGAGAATTATTGAAGAAAAAATCAAACAGATGGGAAGGATGGGTATGGATGAAAAATTTATTTTGCTCATCCTCCTCTTAACTGTAATTGCATGGTCAACATATGGACATGAAATTGGTCTTGCAAATATTGCGTTTATCGCATCTATATCACTTTTTATATTTAAATTGATCAGATGGAAAGATCTTGAGGAGTATGTTAACTGGGGTGTAATTTTAATGTATGGTGGAGCAATCTGTCTTGGAAATGCACTCCAAACCACAGGTGCAGCTTCATGGTTAACTCAAAATACTGTAAAACATTGGATTTCATCGCCTCATACCATCTTAATATTTCTCATTGCTACATCCATGTTTCTCACAGAGGCTATGAGCAATGCGTCCGTTGTTGCTGTTCTTTTGCCCATTGGAATAAACCTTTTCACCTTTTTTGGTTTGGATGTAAGAATTGCTACACTTTCAATAACACTCTCAGCAGGACTCGCTTTTATGCTTCCCGTAGGAACGCCAGCAAACGCAATTGTTTATTCATCTGGATTACTGAAGATTTCCGATATGGCAAGGTTAGGCTTTTTGATGAATATAATGGCACTTGGAATAATTTACCTCGTAGCGAAAATTTACTGGCCTTTACTGGGTCTACAGGTTAATTAAAGATGAAAAGGATAATGCTAATCCTTTCAACTGCATCAGATTCTCCGAAGGCAGAAGATTTCGCTATGGATTTAGCGAGGAAAGAATGTGCATCACTTTTTGTTTTATTTATACTTGACAGCAAGATACCGGAATCAATCCTTCAAAAATTAACCGACATAGGATTTCTCGGTGGAAAACCAAGTGAGCAGTTAACACAGGCTATCATGAAGGATTACAGACAATCTGCATACAGAAGGCTTCAGGAGATAAAAGACAAGGCAACGAGGTTTTCAATACCCTGTGAAATATATCTCGAAAAGGGAGAATTCGTTTCTGAATCGATCAAATTTATAAAAAAATATAGCATTGATCTCTGTATCCTTACAAAAAAGAGGGGCTCTTTACTTTCAAGAATTATACACAAATCTGTTGTTGATGATCTCATTAATTCAAGGCCGTGTCCCATTCAGATAATAGAAGACTAATTAGGGAGGGTTAGATGAAATTAAGAAGAGAATACCTCGAAACAGATATTCTCATAATTGGAGGCGGAACTGCAGGATGTATGGCAGCAGTTGAGGCTAAACTGAGATATCCCGATCTCAAGGTTATGATAGTTGAGAAGGCTCATATAAAGAGAAGCGGATGCCTTGCAGCTGGGATGAATGCAATAAATGTTTATCTGCATCCTGGAGAAACACCTGAAAGCTTCCTGAAATACGTTCGATTCGATGCGATGGGGCTTGTAAGGGAAGATCTTATCCTTTCAATGGCAGAGGAAATAAACAACGCTGTTCACAGAGTCGAAAAATGGGGTCTTCCCATCAAAAAGGATAAGGATGGGAGATACATGAGAAGGGGGAGATGGAATGTTGAGATAGAGGGCGAGCATATTAAACCAATAATAGCGCGAGCAGCAATAAGATCAGGTGCAACAGTGCTCAACAGAATAAATGTAACAAACTTTATTCTCGACGGAAACAGGGTAACAGGTGTTATGGGTTTTGGTGTGAGGGATGGAAAATTCTATGTGATAAGATCAAAGGCAACAATAATTGCAACAGGTGGTGCTGCGGGAATATACAGACCGAATAACGATGGAACATGCCATCACAAGATGTGGTATAGCCCTTTTAACACGGGATCAGGTTATGCAATGGGTATAAGAGCCGGTGCAGAAATGACATCCTTCGAAATGCGTTTCATCGCTTTAAGGGTCAAGGATCTCATTGCTCCAACAGGAACACTTGCACTTGGCTTCGGCGCACCACAGGTGAATGCAAAGGGAGAAAGATTCATGGCAAAAAGGTACGCTCATCTCGGAGGGGATGGTGCTCCAACATGTATAAGGGTATTTGGTCCTGTTCAGGAAATAAAGGAGGGCAGAGGGCCATGCTTCATGGATACAAGGGGTATACCTCCTGAGAAGGTTCGTGATCTGAAGGCATCTTATCTCAATATGTACCCCGATCTTGTGCTCTACTGGGCTTCAAATCGATTCAATCCCTCTGAAGAACCCGTTGAGATATGCGGCACAGAACCATACATAGTTGGGGGTCACTGCCAGTCAGGATACTGGATAACAACGCAGAGAGAAACAACACTCGAAGGTCTCTGGGCTGCAGGTGATGTTGCAGGTGGTGCTCCTTATAAGTTCATAAGTGGATGTTGGGCAGAGGGTATCATTGCAGGAAGGTCAGCAGGTAAATATGCATCCTCCTCATCCTTTGGAGCCATTGATAACGAGCAGATATCGAAGGAGGAACAAAGGGTTTTTGCACCCATTCATAGGTATGAAAAACTAAGGGATGGTGTTTTTCCTGAGCAAATGGAAGAGAGACTTCAGAAAATCATGGATGAATATGCCGGAGGTGTCCATGTATTTTACGAACTTAACGAAGAACGCCTTCTCTATGCAAGGAAACATTTAAGAAGAATGAGGGGACAGATTGATTTCCTTGTTGCAAGGGATTACCACGAGTTGCTGCTTGCCCATGAAGTCATGGATAGAATCGATGTTGCTGAAGTACTTGTTGAACACCTCCTTTACAGAAAAGAAACAAGATGGCCAGGATTCCAGACACGACTTGATTATCCAGAAAAGGATGATTTCAACTGGCTCAAGTTTGTAAACAGTGTCAGGGAAAGAGAATCAGGCGAAATCAAGATTATCGAAAGAAAATATGAACAGATAGTTCCTGGAGACAGATATCTACCGAAATAAGGAGGGACTGACAATGGCAGTTAGGGTGATAGAAGAGAAGTGTAGGGGGTGCAAAGCCTGTGTAGAGATATGCCCCGGTGATCTTATGGCCTTTGATGAGGAAAGAAACAAGTCGTACCTAAGATCCGAGAGGGACTGCTGGGATTGTATGTCCTGCGTGAAGGAATGTCCATCAGGTGCAATCATATCGGTTTTGTCTTTTCAGCTTGCCGACAGGGGGGCATCGCTGATTCCATCGATACAGGGAAACTACATAAAATGGTCGCTGAAAGATAGCAGTGGAAATGTCGAAGAATTCATCATAAAAATTCTGGAGGAGGTAATGGAAGAAGGATGATGCACAAACCGATACAACCCCACGGGGGAAGACTTATTAGTAGAAAGGCGAAACCATCGGATGTCGAAGAAATTTTAGAAAACGTAAAAAATGCAAAAGGTCTGACTGTTGACAATAGAACCATGAGTGATCTCGAAATGATAGCAAATGGTGCACTAAGCCCTCTTGAAGGATTTATGAATTCAAAGCAATATATGTCAGTTCTCTATGAAAAGCGCCTCCCTGACGGGCTCCCATGGACCATACCCATTACCCTCCCATGCAACAGGGAAACCGCTAATCAGCTGAGGGAAGGAAGCATTGTGCCCCTTTATAGTGCAGAAAAGGAGCTGGTAGCTGTTCTTGAACTTGAGGAAAGATTTACTTTTGATAAGGAGAGGGAGGCAATGCTGGTATATGGAACCACCGATGACAGGCATCCAGGAGTTTACCACCTTAAAAAATCACCGGATGTTTATCTCGGCGGAAAAATAACACTCATAAAAAGGGGTAAATGGATGGCATTTCAGGAATACTGGCTTGATCCGGAAGAGACAAGAAGGATCTTCTCAGAAAAGGGGTGGAAGACCATTGTGGGGTTTCAAACGAGAAATCCCATCCACAGGGCTCATGAATATATTCAGAAATGCGCCCTTGAAATAGTGGACGGGCTTTTCATTCATCCCATAATAGGGGAAACAAAAAAGGACGATATCCCTGCTGAAATAAGGATGAAATGCTACGAGATCCTCATAAAAAATTATTTCCCTGCCGAAAGGGTCATTCTTGCTGTGAATCCTGCCTATATGAGATATGCAGGGCCGAGGGAAGCCATATTCCATGCTATTGTAAGGAAAAACTATGGATGCACCCACTTTATAGTGGGAAGGGACCATGCAGGGGTTGGTAACTACTATGGCCCCTTTGATGCACAGCATATCTTCTCGGAATTCTCCCCTGAGGAACTTGGCATCACTCCACTCTTTTTTGACAATACCTTCTTCTGCAAGGTCTGTGGAAATATGGCATCAGCCAAAACCTGCCCCCATACGGATGAGGATCATATTATCCTCAGTGGAACAAAATTGAGGGATATGCTGAAGCAGGGCATATTCCCTCCTGAAGAGATTACACGAAGGGAAGTAGCATCTGTCCTTATTAAATGGATAAAAAATGAATAAGGGGGAGAACACACACCCTCCCCCCTTCTAATGGATTAATAATTGCCCCTCTTTTCTTTCCCTTTTTATTTCTTTTCAGCTGGTGTTTCAGGGGCCTTTGGAGCTTCAGCAGGCTTCTGCTCAGCTGGAGGTGCAGGCTGCTGCGCAGGTGGCTGTGCAGGTGCTGTCACCTCGGGCTTCTTTGGCTCTTCCTTCTTTGCACACCCAACTGCCGCTACAGAAACTGCAAGCATGAATATCAAAACTAGAGCCATCAACCTTTTCATCCCCATCACCTCCTTTCTCTAAAACTAATTATGCATTATATGCCTATCCAATAAATTTTCAATATATTTTCAATATATGATTTTATTCATTTAATCAGTTTATGCTGAATTCCTGGATTCTGACGCATGCACTATTTATG
The DNA here is from genome assembly GCA_964505185.1 of uncultured Thermodesulfobacteriota bacterium. Taxonomy (GTDB): domain Bacteria; phylum Desulfobacterota; class JBBIRW01; order JBBIRW01; family JBBIRW01; genus JBBIRW01. The sequence continues at coordinate 88,594 of CAZDGM010000003.1, read as the reverse complement.
AGATGCTTCAATGAGCCTCCATCCCTTGGAAAGGATGCCCATCCCATTCTTATAAGAAACCGCTTCTCCTTTCCCAGATACTCCCACCCTTTCTTTCTCATCGTATCCATCAGTCTTTCAATTATAACCATTTCACCATCAAGTGGTTCCAGTATGAGAAATGCAATTTTCCCCTCATCCATGCTTGAAATTACATCATAACTCCTTATAGATTTACGCAAATCCTGACCGATGATCTTCACAATCTCATGTAATCTTTCATCCCTCTCATCAATATCCACATCTACCAGTATCACGGTAATCCTTCTGAAAAACCTTACACATCTGTTAATCTCCTCGATTGCCCTTGCTTCGAAAAATCTCCTGTTTGGAAGACCCGTCCTCTCATCTATCATCACAAATTCCTTAAGCCTCCTTATCTCCATTGATACCTCAAATGCCTTCGAGACATATTCTGAAAGGGTGCATATCCGCTTAAAATCATCCTCTGAAAAGGGCTTCGGAATTATACTATCGAAGGAAATACGGTTTATAGTTGACAGTGCTCCAAAAATACGATCCTTTACTTTTAGAGGAAATACCATTATAGATTTAATAGGGATCTCCATTCCTTCATTATCAGGAAGTTCCTTTATAAAAAGAGGCACACATTTATCAATCGCACCTCTAAAATACCTTTCCTCTATTTCAATGACCCTTTTGCTCAAATCATCATCAAAAATTCCATTTATTTGAAGAACATCAAATGTCTTCTTCTCCTGATTGAAAACCCTTATAATTGTTATGCCGGAGCTACAGAGTTCCATTGATAAAGCGGCAAATTTCTTACATATAACTTCCGGTTCTCTCAGGGAAAGCATCCCGAGACCCTCTTTTATGATATATTCAGATTCTATCGCCAACTTCTCGGCTTTCTCCTCCTCTTCAGATAAAAGTTTGTTTATAATCTCGGGAATCACCTGCAAATATCGGATTCGACCCTCAATATCAACTGTCTTTCCATAAATAACAATGAATCCATCTTTTCCGAGAATACCAAATTTTTTCAAAAGAATCCCCCTGTTTGACACCTCATCCTTCAGGAACATCTCCCTCTTTTCACGAAGTATATTTTTGACAAATCCATGTATCCCCTCCTCCCTTTGATGGGAGCTTGCACTGCTTGCAATCAAAACTGGCTCATCGTTCTCGAAGAGATAAATCTCTGCATATGAATTATTAAATAGTGATGATACTTGAAGAACAACAGCTTTAATCCTCTCATCTATCGTTCTCTGAGAAATAAACGAGGTGTATATTCCATTAAGCACCTTTTCCATTGTAATCTCATCCTTTAAGACCCCGATCTTCTCTATGGCTTCAATCAGCATTGAAAATACTCCGGAGATTGATGATGCAAGAAGAAGGGCATTTTCATCAAACCCTTTATCACCCTTTCTAAAAAGTGTTATAACACAGCGTGTAGTTCCATCACAGATTACTGGAAATATGAGAAGGTGCGGATACCTGCTCTCCTCCTGCAAGCCCTCCACTGCTTTCCCGGAAAGCCTTACAGGATATCCATCCCTTGCTACTCTTCCTGCGATCCCTTCACCGATCCCCATTTTTGAAAGCATTACATCACTGTCAAGCCCCCTGTGGGCTAAGACATCCATCCATCCGTATTCCTTTTTAACATCCCTTAGCACACCGCCGGCGGCATCAAAAATAGTGATTGAGTATTCAAGGATCCGTTGAAAATAATCCTCCATATTATTCCTTCTTCTCGATGGAAATTTTTAATTTAATGGAGAGTGCCTTCTTATCTGAAAATATAATGGTAAGCGGGATTGTCATGTCTGTTGTTCCCTCATACTCAGGTGTTCCAAATCTCACACCTTCAAAGGCAGGCTGAACCACTTCTTCTGATGCTCCCTTAACCTGGGCAACTTCTTCCCACTGTTGTGGAGCAACATTAATATCGCCTATGCCGGAAAGGATATCAGATGCCTCCTCAATAGGTATGAGTTCCTCGGAGGGGATGAATTCAAGATCCTCTTCCTCACCTATCCCAACCTTCTGGCCCTCCCCTTCTCCAGTAATCACCCTCAATCTTATCCTTTTTTCTCTTTGCGGCCTGAATACTGAGAGCTCTTTCAGACTTTCGTAGACATGCCCTGTTATAGCAGAAAGTGTTTCCAGCACACCTGTTCCCCTTATGGCTATACCTTCGAACCAATCCGAGTTAAATGTATTAAGCTTTGAATTAAGCTCATCGATGGTGCATAGACCCTCCAGATCCCTTTTGTTATACTGAAACACAAGGGGTATAGTTTTCAGTTCTCTTCCCAATGAAACAAGATTATCCTGGAGATTCTTCAAACTCTCTATATTTTGTTTAAGCATACTTTTCTGCGAATCAGCAACAAAAACAATTCCATCAACACCCTTGAGAACCATCTTTCTTGTCTCATTGTAAAAAATCTGCCCCGGGACCGTATAAAGATGAAATCTCACCCTTACACCATATATATCTCCTATATCAACAGGCAGAAAATCAAAAAAGAGCGTTCTATCACCCTCTGTTGCAAGTGATATCAACTTTCCCTTCTGTTCCGATTTCAATACCCTGTGAATGAATTCAAGATTGGTGGTCTTACCTGAAAGAGCCGGCCCATAATATACAATCTTTGCATTGATCTCCCTTTTTGCATAGTTGATTATTGGCATTTCAGTGCCTCTCCAACTTGATAAGGTAAAGCCTCCTTGCCTCCCTTTGAAGTGCAGTTGGTATATTCTTGCTCTTTGAAATGAATGCGAGGTCCTTTTCCCTAAGTTTAGATAGAAGACCTATCGAGATTGAAAGGGGGGTTTTTGGATTTGTTACAAGTGCCATAATAACACCGTAATTCCTCATCCAGTTCCTATTTTTTGGGATCTGACGCAACACATCCTCATCTGTATTCCTTGAGTTTGCAATCTGTATTATTTCACTATCAGTGATTCTCAGGCTACTTAAAACTGCATTCCTTACAGCCTTATTCGGATCTCTTATCAGAATCCCTCTAACCTCCCTGTTCCCCCACAGGGCAAGCCTTATCCTCTCAGGAACACTCATACCCTGAATCCTTTGCAGTATCGTTTTCTTCTCATCAGCTGTATACTCCTCCTTCTCCTCGAGCAGCTCCTTTTCTATATCCTCTGGAGGTCTCTGTATCTCTTCATCCATTCAGATTACCCTCACTCCTTCTCCTTTTCCTTTTTTGCCTCCGCTATGATCCTTTCAGCAATATGAGATGGAACTTCCTCATAATGGGAAAATTCCACACTGAATGAACCCCTTCCGCTTGTTAGTGAGGTGAGATCGGAGTCGTACTTTAGGATCTCCGCCATGGGGACAAGGGCCTTAATTATCTGGCTTCCTCCCTGGGCCTCAACACCAATAACCTTCCCCCTTCTTGCATTGAGATCCCCAATGATGTCTCCCACACATTCATCAGGAACAACTATTTCCATACTCATGATGGGCTCAAGAAGCATGGGTCTTGCCTCCATCATCCCCTTTTTAAAGGCCATTGAGGCTGCTATTTTAAATGCAAGATCTGATGAGTCAACAATATGGTATGAGCCATCATAGAGGGTCACCTTAAAATCTACAACAGGATACCCTGCAAGCACACCCTCTTGCATTGCCTCTACTATACCCTTTTCAACGGCAGGGATGTAGTTTTTGGGAATTGCACCACCCACGATGGCATCAACAAACTTAAACCCTTCCCCCCTTGGAAGCGGCTCCATCTTTATCCATACATCACCATACTGCCCTCTGCCACCTGATTGCCTCTTATATTTCCCCTGAACCTGGGCAATGCCTTTAATAGTCTCCTTATAGGGAACCTTTGGTGTCTTAAGATCAACTTCTACACCAAATTTTCTCTTCAATTTCTCAACTACAACCTCAAGATGAACCTGTCCCATGCCAGAGAGTATAACCTCTTTTGTCTGGGGTTCCCTGAAAACCTTTATGCTTGGATCCTCTTCAGTGAGTCTGTTCAGGGACGCAACTATCTTCTCCTCATCACCTTTTGCCCGTGGCTGGATTGCATAAGAAATTACAGGACTCTGAACCTCCAGTACCTCAAAAATCACCTGAGATTTCTCATCACATAATGTATCACCTGTGGATGTATCTTTTAGCTTTGCAACTGCTCCTATCTCCCCAGGGCCAAGTGATTCCACCTGAACCTGCCTTTTTCCTTCCATTTTGAATACCTGGCCTATCCTCTCCTTTACCTGTTTTCCTGGATTATAGACAGTGCTGTCCGATTGAATCACACCGGAGAATACTCGGAATATGGAAAGCTTCCCTGCAAAGGGATCAGCAATGGTCTTAACTACAAAGGCAGAGAATGGCTCCTTTTCCGACGGCTTTCTTTCAACCCTCTCACCTGACACAGCCGATGTGAGTCTTAAATAGCCCCTATCGGATGGTGAAGGAAGAAGTTCAACAATTGCATCCATCACTGTTTTTATGCCAAAATTTTTCACAGGTGATCCCACAAGGACAGGCATAAGTCTTCCCGCAATTGTTCCACTCCTCAGTCCCTCCTTTAAATCCTTCTCATCAAGTTCGCCTTTATCAAGATATGCCTCAAGGAGCCTGTCATCGAGCTCTGCAACATTCTCATGGAGAATCTTCCTGAACTCCTCCGCCCTATCGATCAATTCTGAGGGGATCTCTCCCTCCTTCATATTCCCCTTCAGGTCTTCTTCAAAATAGAATGCCTTCATTGAAATGAGATCTATAAACCCCCTGAAATCCGCTTCCTTACCTATGGGTATATGTATACATACTGGCTTTATTCCGAGCTGCCTTTCTATCTCCTCTATCGATTTATAAAAATCCGTTCTTTCCTTATCCATCTTCCCCACAAATGCAATACCAGGAAGGTTAAGTCTTTTTGCATAATCCCAGAGCTTAATCGTTTGAATCTTTATACCTGATATGGCACTTACCATAAGCACCGCACCATCCGCTGCCCTCATTACTGTTTTTGTCTCCGTTTCGAAATTTGGGTAACCAGGTGTATCAATTATATGTATCAGATATTTATTCCACTCAAAATCGTGGAATGATGCGGATATTGTTATCTTTCTCTTTATCTCCTCAGGCTCAAAATCCATAATGGAGGTGCCATCATCAACCCTTCCCAATCTATCTGATGCACCAGCATTATAAATCATTGCATCAGCAAGGGATGTTTTACCCGAACCTCCATGACCGAGGAGAACAATTGTTCTTATTTTTTCGACTGGATATTTCCCCATCCCTCTCCTCCATTCAAAATTTTTATCAGCCTCTATTCCTGTAGTATATTATTTTTAAACCCTCAAGGGTTAAATTTTCATCTACCTCCTTTATCGTTTCTGATTCTGATGCAATTATTTTTGCAAGACCTCCTGTTGCAACAACCATTGGATCTCCTCCTGCTTCCTCCTTCATCTTGTTTACAATTCCATCAACAAGACCAACATAACCATAAATTATTCCTGCCTGCATGCTGTGTGGTGTATTTCTACCAATAATTGTCTTCGGTTTTATCAACTCGATCCTCGGTAGCTTTGATGCCCTCTGGAAGAGTGCTTCCGTGGATATGAGAATGCCAGGTGCAATAGCTCCCCCAACATACTCACCCCTTTCTGATACATAGTCAAAGGTTGTTGCTGTGCCAAAATCAACAATTATACAGGACCTTTTGTATTTCTCATATGCAGCCACTGCATTTACAACCCTATCAGCGCCCACATCCCTTGGATTATCATAGAGGATGGGCATTCCTGTTTTTATTCCAGGACCCACAAACAGAGGTTCAAGATTAAGATATTTTCTCGCAAAGCCTGTTATCACCTCAACCAGTGGTGGAACAACACAAGATACAATCACATCCTTTATACTCTTCATATCAAGTGACTCCTGCAGAAACAGATTTGCCAGGACAATAGCAAATTCATCCGGGGTTTGATCGCGCCTCGTCCATATCCTCCAGCTTTTTATGAGATGATCTTTCTCATATATGCCGAGAACTATATTTGTATTGCCAACATCAATAACAAGCAATACTTTCATCCTTTTTATTCCTTTAATATTGTAACATCCCCTGCAAGTATTTTTTCTATTGATCCATCCTCTTTTTTCAATAAAAGGGCGCCATCGAGATCAAGTCTTTCCGCAACCCCCTCCACCACCTCATCCATAAACTGAACCTTTACTTTCTTACCCATCATTTTTAAATACGGATACATTTCATTGATTATCGGCGATATCCCCTCTCTCACAAAAATCGTATAATGATTTTCAAATTCACTGAGTAACTGTGATGTAAAGTACCCTCTATCAATGGGTCTTCCAAGCTCTTCCATAAGTGAAGTTGCATGCAATCTTATATCCGCAGGAAGCACTCTCGTGTCCATGTTAATGTTTACCCCGATTCCCACGATTACAAAATTTATTAAATCCATTTCCGACTCGATCTCGGTAAGGATACCACAGAATTTCTTCCCCCTTATAAGAAGATCGTTGGGCCATTTTATTTCCGGCTCCATCCCTGTAACATTCTGAACAGCCCTGAGCACCGAAATAGCAGCAACGAGTGTAATCTGTGGGGTAAGTGATGGAGGGATCTTTGGACGCAGGATTATGGAAAGATAGAGATTCACACCTGGTGGAGATTCCCACCTCCTGCCCATCCTTCCCTTCCCTTTTTTCTGTGCTTCAGCAATAACAACAGTACCCTCCCTTTCACCTTTCCTTGCCATCCGGAATGCATCATCATTTGTTGAGTCTGTTTCTCTAAAATAGTGGATCCTTGAACCTATCAGGGATGTCTTCAGTAGAGATTTCAGCTCAAGGGGTGTTAGTGTATCAGGGATGCTGAGCAATCTGTATCCTTTTGCAGGTTTTGAATCTATCTCGTATCCCATTTTCTTAAGCTGCCTTATATGTTTCCATATAGCTGTCCTGGAAACGGATAGCTCCCTGCTCAGGGAATCACCCGAGACAAATTTATCACTGTTCTTTTTCAAGATATGCAAAACCTGTTCAAGTGTTGGCCTTTCTCTTTCATACATGATTAAAGAATCTCCATACTCAAGTCAGCCGAAGGGGCAGAGTGCGTTATCGCTCCAACAGATATGAAATCAACTCCCAGTGATGCAATATCCCTTATATTTTCAAGAGTGATCCTGCCTGATACCTCAATCATAACCCTCCCCTTTGCAATTGAAACAGCCTTCTTGATCTCATCAATCCCCATATTATCCAGCATTACTATATCTGCACCTCCATCAATGGCATCCTTTAATTCATCTAAATTCCTGACTTCAACTTCTATTTTGAGAAGCGGGTTGATATCTTTTTTCCTTACACGCCTTATAGCTTCCTTAACGCCTCCTGCAATTTTTATATGATTGTCCTTAATGAGTATCCCATCGAACAACCCCATCCTGTGATTATAGCCGCCGCCCATTCTAACAGCGTATTTTTCAAGTTTACGAAGAAGCGGCGTTGTTTTCCTTGTATCAAGAATCTTTACAGGAAAGCCTTTGATCTTCTCTGCAAATTTTGCTGTGTATGTTGCTATTCCGCTGAGTCTCTGAAGAAAATTCAAACAGACCCTCTCACCCATAAGAATAGAAGCTGCATCCCCGCTAATTCGTATTATCTCACTTCCAGAATTGATATGGTCTCCATCATCATAATAGCAGGTTATCTTTATTTCTGGATCCAGTTTTCTGTATAGCAACTCCGGTATAAAATTACCAGCAAGGATTATATTTTCATGGGTAACAATGCAAGCTTCCGCCTTTGTTCCTCTGCTTACTATGGAAAGACTCGTTATATCTCCATGACCTAAATCTTCCCTTAGGGCATCCTCTATAAGATTTTCGATGTTAAACATTATTTCTCAGATTCCCTTTGTATTTAATGATCTTCTTCAAATTCTCTTCGACTTTCATCTTCATCTCCACCATCTCCTTTTCCTTCTCCCTCTCCTTCTTTATTACCACTGGAGGAGCCTTCCTCAGGAATTCTTCGTTTGCGAGCTTTCTCTGAACCGAAATAAGCTCCTCAGAGATTTCATTTAATTCCTTTCTCAATCTCCTCTCCTCTTCATCAAGGTTTATAATTCCCTCAAGTGGAATAAATATCTCCATCCCCTCCGTTATGGCAACAGCTGATGATCTTACCTCACCACCTTTTTCTAGAAATGATATCCTTGAAACCTTAGCAAGGTTTTTGATAAGTGATGGGTATCTTTCAATGAGTGAAATCTTATATGCATCTTCACCTCTGAAATAAACATCAACCCTACTGGATATAGGGATATTCATCTCTGACCTTATGTTTCTTATACTCCTTATAATGTTCATTAAAAACTCCATTTCCCTTTCTGCCATCTCATCCAGAGGAAACTCATCTGCTTGAGGGAAAGGTTCGACTGCAATACAGTCCTTCTCTTCATGAAGTTTCGGAAGATAACCCCATATCTCCTCTGTAACAAATGGGATAATGGGGTGTAGCATCTTCAAGATAGCCTTAATTGTTTTCAATAATACATGTTGGGCTGTATATTTTCTGCGATAATCTGAATTTTCTTTTAGATCTTCCTTTACAATCTCAACATACCAGTCACAGAATTCATGCCATACAAATTGATAGAGTATATAAGATACTTCATTAAAATGGTATTCCTCGAGCGAACGTATTACTTCCCTTATTGTCCTGTTTGTTTTGCTCATGATCCATCTATCAGGCAGTGAATATGAGAAATCTTTGAATGATGGGTTAAAATCCTTCAGTGAGATGAGCACAAATCTTGATGCATTCCAGAGTTTGTTAATAAAATTACGATATCCTTCTATTCTTTCCTCAGAAAATTTTATATCCTTTCCAGGGCTTGCCATAGCTGTTAGTGCAAACCGGAAGGCATCCGTTCCATATTTATCCATAACTATAAGTGGATCTATAACATTTCCACGAGACTTACTCATCTTTTGACCTTCTGCATCCCTTATGAGTGCATGGATGTAAACGGTGCGGAATGGGACATCGCCCATAAATTTGATACCCATCATCATCATCCTTGCGACCCAGAAGAAGAGAATATCAAAAGCTGTAACAAGAAGTGATGTAGGATAGAAAATTTCAAGATCTTTTGTCCTATCAGGCCAGCCCAATGTAGAAAAAGGCCACAGTGCTGAGCTAAACCATGTATCAAGAACGTCCGGATCCTGGTATATATCTCTGGATCCGCAATGCTGACAGCGGGAGACTGCTTCCCTGCTTACCGTTGTCTTTGAACAGGAATTGCAATCCCAGGCAGGTATCTGATGACCCCACCATATCTGCCTTGAAATGCACCAGTCCCTTATCCCTTCAAGCCAATCAAAGTATATCTTCTTCCATCCCTCCGGGATTATTCTTGTTCTTCCATCCTTAACAGCCTTTATAGCCTCTTCTGCAAGAGGTTTCGTCTTAACAAACCACTGCTTCGAAATGAGGGGCTCCACAATGCTCTTGCATCTGTAACAGTGACCCAGAAGATAACTGTATCTCTCAATTTTTGATAGGAGATTTAAATCCCTCAATTCATCGATAATCTCTTCCCTGCACTGGAATCTATCCATTCCGCAGAATTTGCCCGCATTTTCATTCATAACTCCGGCATCATCCATCACCCTTATGATCTCGAGGGCATGTTTCTTTGCAATTTCAAAATCCTTGAAGTCGTGAGCTGGTGTAACCTTTACAGCACCCGTCCCAAAATCCATTTCAACAGATTCATCGCCGATTATAGGGATCTGCCTCCCCATGATGGGAAGAACAGCAAGTGAACCTATTAGATTTCTGTATCTCGGATCATGAGGATTAACAGCAACTGCAGTATCACCGAGCATTGTTTCCGGTCTTGTTGTTGCAACACATATATATTCATTTGCTTTTAGGGCAATGGGGTATTTGAGGTAATAAAGAAATCCATCAATCTCTTCATGCTCTACCTCGATATCTGCAAGCGCTGTCTGGCATCTTGGACACCAGTTTATTATGTAGTTGTCCCTGTAAATATATCCTTCTTCATAAAGTCTCACAAAAACCTCCCTAACCGCCTTAGAGAGGTTTTCATCCATCGTAAATCTCTTTCTACTCCAATCGCATGATGCGCCTAACCTTTTCAACTGTTCAATAATTATGTCGCCATATTTCTCCTTCCACCTCCAGACCCTTTCGATAAATTTCTCCCTTCCAAGATCATGCCTTGTCAGACCTTCTTTTGCCAGTTCCCTTTCAACAACATTCTGCGTTGCAATCCCTGCATGATCAGTGCCCGGGAGCCATAGCACATTGTAACCCCTCATCCTTTTATATCTGACTACGATATCCTGAAGTGTGTTGTTTAATGCATGACCCATATGGAGTGATCCCGTAACATTCGGAGGAGGAATTACTATAGAAAAAGGAGGTTTTTTTGACTCATTATCAGCTGTAAATATACCCTTTTCCTCCCAGAAACTATAGATCTTTCTCTCCACTTTTGAGGGATTGTAAACCTTTTCGAGCATAACCCTTCCCATTTATGAAAGTTTTTTATTTTGCCTGTCTTATCCTTTGAATCTCCTCCTTCACTAATGCCTCTGCTATTTCAGGAATAACCTCCCACGCTATCTTTTCTATCCTCTCAATTATGGTTGCAACGATAAGTTCGGAGATTTGTGGAAAGAATTCCTTTGATAATCTATCAACAAGCTCTTTCCTTTTTATTTCAAGCAATTCCTGAGGAATGGATGGCTTCTCTTCTGGTATGCATTCCTTTATTGGTTCCTCTTTCTTCGGTATCTCTTCTTCAATATATAATTCCTCTGCTATTTCAGGGATTGCTTCTCCTTCCTCTTCAAGCGATATTGCCTCTTTTTCAAATTCGATATCTGGTATCTCTTCCTCGATTGGCTCGCCTTCTATAATTGTCTCCATTTCTTCCTCTGCTACCTCTTCAGCCTCTAATTGGCTGAGATCTATGGTTCTGTCCTCTATCTCCTCCATCAACTCCTCCTCCTCTACAAGATCGCTGAAATCCCATACCTCCTCCTCTGGAGGGGTGATCTCCTTTGCGGCTGCCTCTTTCTCAACTGGAATCTCCTTCTCCAATGCTGCTTCAGCAAACTTCTCTTCCTCTATTACCTCTTCACGGGGCACAGCAATTACCCCTTTTTCCTTCTTCTCAAGCAGTTCCCTTACCTTTGCAAAAAGTTCTTTTGTTTCAAAGGGCTTGAGGAGATAACCATCACCACCAACCCTTATAAATGTCTTTTCATCAATACCCTCAAGCGCACCGGCAAGGATAAGGACAGGGATATCCTTTAGAGCTGGATCCCTTTTTATAGTCTCGCATATCTCATAGCCGGTCTTTTCAGGCATATTAGCATCAGCAATTATAAGATCAGGATGGATCTGCTGCGCCTTCTCCAACGCCTCCTTCCCATCACCCACAATGGTTAAATCGTAATCCTCTTTTGATAGGGTCATTCTAAAGACCGTCTGGATTGTAATACTATCATCTGCGACAAGTATTTTTTTCGGCATGTCTGCCTCCAAAATATTCCCAGGTATCCGGCGTGAATACCTGCAAAATTGAAAATTCCTTGAAACCTATTGTTAACACAAAAAACTCCAGACTGTCAACGAGTTTCTCCCTTCATTATAAAGAAAAACAACTGAAATTTCGGGGTGGTTTAATGATGGATGGCTTTCCATATGATTTATAAAATGCCCGACTTCCTTGACAAAATGCAATTATTATTCTAATAATTTCCATGAGTATTATCAATGATGCCGAAGTGGCGGAAATGGCAGACGCGCTAGATTCAGGGTCTAGTGGGGGATCTCCCCGTCCGGGTTCAACTCCCGGCTTCGGCATCAGTGCTTCCCCTTCAAATTGTACCTATCTGCATAAGGTGTTATGATTTCGTGATAAAGTGATATTCAGTCCAGCTTTATAAGATAATCATAGACGATCTTCCCACCAATATTTCCCTGAATGAAGAGAAGGATCATCCCCAGAACAAGCACTGCAATATAAATGTTTCTTAAAGTATTGCTCTGCCTTCTTGAAATTAACAACTTGATCAAAGCAAGGGCTGAAAACATCAAGGAAAGAAAAAAACATAACTGCAAGCGATGAAAGATTTTATATATTCCTTCTACCATGCAGACTTCTCGAAAGGACAGATATCACACCAACAACAAGTGAAGTAAGAATCGGAGGTATCAGTATGATGAGATACCCCCAGCTCATCCTTAAATTCCCTGTTCTTGGGTCATATCTGAGGCAGCTCAAAAATCCTCCCTTCTGGAACTTACTCCTTGGTGTATATTCCCCTCTTAAATCCTTTTCAACCTGTGGAATGATCTCAATACCATCAAAATTTTTAACCCTTCTTACAATTTTTAAATCTCTGTCTAAAGCAACAATCAGAAAAGGATGATCGTAATTGCCATCGACCTCCTTATATTCGAAGCCAACTTCCCTTAAAAGAGCCTTTATATCTTTTGAAATTCCGAATATCCAATTAGTTGCAAGGCCTTGCTTAAGCCTCTTCATATCATCAAGACTGTCCCTCGGATCGAAACTTATTACAGCCACGTTATAGAAGGTCCCCCTTTTTTTGAAAAATTCAGCAAGCCTGTTCAAATATACATAACATGCCTGGGGACATCTTGTGTATATAAATGTCATCAGAAGAGGCTTTTTACTCACAATTTCAGAGAGTCTGAAACTTCCTTCCAGTGAATCTATTGATATGTCAGGAACATTCTTATTTATATACGCATATTCTTCCGTGTAACAGAATGCATCTGAACCCAAAATTGCAAGGAACATAAAAATTATAATTATCATTTCCCTTCATTCCATAATATTTTAAAGGAAGCACTGATAACATAAACAGAAAAAACAGCAAACAGGATAAACACAAATGTGGCAAACATTGCGCCCCATCCTGCCAATAATCTTCCTGTTGATACTACATCAGGATAAAAATTATACCTTCTGGGAACGGAGTATGCACCAGATATGTAAAACATCAGGATAAACCCAAAGCCGGAAATGCTTATCAAAAATGGAAGCCATATCATGGCTTTACCATTAACACCTCCGCCAGAAATGAAGTAACTTATATATCCACAGGTAAAGAAAACATTTCCGAGAAGGTTGTAGGTATGAAAGTGGGCAGGAACCCATAGTGTATTGTGGAGGATAAAATTATTGGCAATTGTTGCATCAAGTATTGCACCAACTCCACCTATCATCCAGAAAAGGATACCAAGAAAGAAGAAGGATGCCGACATATTCCATCTTACCTTGCTTCCATAAACAGTGCTGAGAACTGTAAATAACGTCACTGCAACAGCCGGGATCGGGGCTGTCCATGAAGCAATCTGTCCTATGAATTGAAAAGTCAATGGCTGAGCAAAGTCCATGTAAAGGTGGTGGAAGTATGCAAGAAGCACAACGAGAGGGATCAGATTCCATGCAATTGCCACATAACTCTTCGTTCGATAAGGTGGTTTGTCCGCAAAAGAAGGAAATAATTCATAAACGGATGCAACGCCTAAATATAGCATTTCGTTAACAAGGGTATGCCCGAACAGAAAGGTCAGATTTTTCATAAGCAGTGGATCAAGCCATCCCGGTTTTCCAATATTTATAATTTCTATAATCCAGAGAATAATAAGCACGACACCCGCAATCAGACATGTAATTACTCCAATGAGTGTTGTTGTTAATATCAGGATAAATGGAGGTGTATTCGGTTCTGTTATGCCAGCTATATGATGCCATCCCAGTGCATGAAAAAGGGGGTACCTTTTCAGAATGGATCCAAGCATACCAGCTGACCATATGAACCATCCAGTGCCCAGTATAGCAATTGATAGTAAAAATAAAACCGTTGCCCACTGCTCTGTTCTGGCAAAATAAGGAAGCGGGTAGAGAAAATACCATCCCGTATGAAGCCCTCCTATAAAAACCGTAACAAGGATTAAAACAATACCGATAACAGTAAATAAATAACCAGTTACATTGGGCCAGAGAGGACTGTTAACATATCTTGTCAAGAAATAGTTAACTCCAGCCATTGCAAGGGGGAAAAGTATCCCAACCATACCGAGCCCATGAATGGTTAAAATCTGAAAATGCCTTAAAGGGTCAACATTAATCAAACCAGCCTGACCCAATCTCATTAGTATCCCGAAGATTATCATCAGTTGAAAAATGATCAAACCGGTTATTATCCAGAGGGCTGTAATCCTTTTCATGAATGGGATCTCACCTTACACTTATTTTTCCAGACATATAGGAGTGGGCTGCCCCGCAATATTCCATGCATAAAATTGTATAATCACCGGGTTTTTCAAACCTCACCCTGAGACGATTCTCATAGCCTGGCATAGCCTGAACCTGGGCAATAATGATACCTTCAGGGTTATAGAGTCCAAACCCATGATTTACATCACTGCTTGTTAATCTAAATTCAACCACATCACCAGCCCTTATATCATCCGCAGGTCCCCTAAGATTCCAGTTAAACATTCGTGCCTCAACAAGTATAACTTTATCTGGTACCTTTTCAGCGTAACTGAAATATGGATTCTTCGGTAAAGTGAAAATTGTATATATGGCTGAAATCAGAGCGATACCAAGAAATACGATGAGTCTTATTTTTTCAGGATCACTTATATGCCTTGAGCCATTCTTTGAGGTTCTATAAACTGACCAGAATACGAGGATTATAATTATGCCCGCAATCAAAAATATCGAAAGTACAACCACTCCGGGCATGGGTTTATGTAAAATTATAATAACGTTTTTTTCTGAATCAATCATACCTTTTAATTTTGCTGGCCAATTCATAACATTAACGCCTGAATCTGAGTGTTTCGGGCATGGAGAATGCAACCACCACTCCTGACAGAAGCGTAATAAAGGCAACTACATGGATTGCAGATCCCATCCCGAGGAGATCCGCAATTATTCCTGAAAGGAGTGCTCCAACTGCATAACCCGAATCACGCCAAAGCCTGTAGACACCCATGGAGGTTGCCCTCCATTCTGGATCGGCAACATCACTTATGGCAGCAAGCAGTGTGGGATAGACCATCGCTGTGCCCAGCCCCTGAAGGAAAGCGCCCGCAATCCAGAAGTGATATTGAGGAAATAAAACAGTAAGCCAGATCCCCAGGGACTGAACAATCATCCCTGATGATATTAACCATTTTCTTCCGAACCGATCACTTAGAGGACCTGTCAATACCTGGATTACTCCCCATGTTGCAGGATATACTGCCTTGATAACACCAATCGCACTCACACCAAGTCCAAAACTGGAGAAAAAGAGGGGGTATATCCCCCATGACATACCATCATTCAGATTATTAACAAGCCCTGCCTGACAGCATGCAAAAAGGGCATTATCCTTCCAGGAGGTATGGGTAAAGATCCTCCACATGGATGGCTTCTTCTGGTCTATTGATGATGAAGAGGCCTGAATCTTTGATTCAAGTAAGGCATAGGGCTTAGTTTCCTGGGTGAAAAAGGAGAGTATGAATCCTGCAAATGCAACGGCAATCCCCATGTAGAAAGGATGGGGTCTTAATGTGTAAATTGATGATATATAACCTGTGATCCATGCTGTGAATCCAACCGCAATATAACCTGCAAATTCATTGAGACCAAGGGCAAGTCCCCTTCTTGCGGGACCAACAAGATCCACCTTCATAATAACTGTCATCGACCAGCATAATGCCTGATTAACCCCAAGGAGCACATTTGCCACATCAAACCAGAACCATCTATCTGCAAATATAATTATAAAGGGAACAGGAATCCCGATTATCCATCCCAGGAGAAGAACCTTCTTTCTTCCCCATGTTTCTGAGATCCGTGCTGCAAAGAAATTGCACAGCGCCTTAGTTATTCCAAAGCTTACAATAAAAGAAACAATGGCTGTCTTTGATGCAAGTCCGAATTCCTGCTCTCCGATGAGGGGCACAACGGTCCTCTCGAGTCCTACCATCATTCCGACGAAGAGATTTATAAGAACGAGGAGTGAAAATTGTCCTATATTCTCCTTCAAACCGAGAACAATATGCCTTTTGCCCAATTTACACCCATTTTGAATTAATCATCCAATCCTTTATCTTTCGAGGGGAAGACCAAAGGATCTCCATTCATGAATTCCCTCTCGAAGCCGACGGGCAGAGAACCCATTTTTTCTGAGTATATCTACTGCCTCAACAGAAAATACACAGTAAGGACCCCTGCAGTAGGCAACAATCTCCACATCACGGGGAAGCTCTTTAAGATGGGATTCAAGCTCTTTTATGGGAATAGAAATAGCACCCGGAATATGCCCTGAGAGGTATTCCTCCCTTGGACGCACATCTATTAGAATCGCCCTTCCCGTTTTCAATCGTTCGAGAAGCTCGTTTCTATCAACTGGTTCGAGCTCATCACGGGATTTAAAAAATGCATTTATAAGCTGTTCAATCTCAGCGATTCTCCTCCTCCCAAGCTCCCTTAATGAAAACCAGAAATCCTTAATGGACTCATCAGCAAGCCTATAATATATAAAGGTCCCTTCCCTTCTCGCCTCAACAAGGTGTGCAGTCTTTAGGACCTGAAGATGCCGTGATGCATTTGCAAGGGTTATAGCAACTTCCTTTGCAAGGGTCTCAACAGTTCTCTCGCCATGGCAAAGAACATCTATGATCTCGAGTCTTTTAGCGCTGGAAAGTGCCCTTGCCACGAGTGCAAAATACTCAAACAATCTGTTCTTAAAATCCCTTCCTGTATGCATTATTTAATATTCAATTAATTAATTGATTATTAAATTATCAAAAAATTTGGGCAGAGTCAATATCCTGCCCAATTTTCATCCCATGCCAAATTTTTCAGATTATGCCCTAACTATTTTCCCCTCCATTTTTCCTCTTCCATCATACGCCTCACTGTCCCCCTCTTTCTCCTCGCTGAGTGCATCAGCCCTGTAGTTGATTATTGTCTTTATCTCTGACTCCTCCTTTACGAGAAGATGCCCTTTGTAGCAACAAGAAGTGAATCATGCTCCCCCTCCTTTATATTCCTCAATTAATTCCCTTATGAACCAAACTATTGTCCTTCCCAACTCACCAGATTTTTCAAGCTGCACCATATGTCCTGAACCATCAATTAATGAAATCTTAGATCCCTTTATCCTTTCATGAAGTTCCGTGGAGAGGGGTGCGGGTGTCATTACATCTTCCTTTCCGCAGATAATAAGCGTGGGGATACTTATCCTCTCAAGATCTGCCTCACCGCTGTAGCCATCACATACCTTCATATCCTGAAGCAAGACCTCCTGGCCTGCGAGATAAAGCATCTCCTTAACCTTATCGATAAGATTCCCTGAAACACCCCTCAGGAATGACCATTTTGTCATGGTATCAACTGCCCCGGGGAAATCCTCCTCAAGCATTTTGAGGAGCCTGGGGTTTACCTTAAGATGTGCACCTGTTCCCACAAGGATCAATCCACCGAGGTTTCCATAGCGCGCTGCTGTTTTTATTGAGACTGCACCACCCATTGAATGCCCAACAAGAACAGGCCTATTTACCCCGAGTGCCTCTATAAAATCGATAACGCACTGAGTGTAATCATCCATCCCTTTTATGGATCTATAAGCTGAGTTCCCATGTCCAGGAAGATCAACAGCAATTGTTGTGGCGATATCCGCAAGATATGGAAATACATCCATCCAAACCTCTGCATTGTTGCCTGCACCATGAATGAAGATCAGGGAAGGACTGCCTTTGCCAGCTTTAATATATGAAACTGATCCCCACGGTAGTCTTTTAGAGAATCTTCCTATATTATAGAATTGCATCATGGAACCGTTCATTATATCTTCCGGGTTATATTCACAAAGATCAAGAAATTTTTATCTGAGGCATGCCCTATGAAGGTACTTTTTTGTGAGGAAGGCTTTAGTTATGCAAGGAATGTACTGAAAAGCCTTATCCCTAAACTGGAAATTCTTTCCTGCCCCAGAGAAAGGATCATGGAATATCTGCAGGATGTGAATGTGATTGTGCCAGCGATGACAAGGATAACACAAGAAATAATCTATGCATGCAATTCACTTAAACTCATTCAGCAGTGGGGTGTTGGCCTTGAGGGTGTGGATATAGATGCTGCAACAAGAAGGGGTGTATATGTTGCAAATGTTCCAAGTGCAGGAACAGGGAATGCAGAATCCGTTGCAGAGCTTGCCATCTTCTTCATGATTGCACTCGGAAGGAAATTCAATCAGTGTCAGATCTCCATAAAAGAGAAGAGGATTGGGACACCTGTTGGAAGTGCACTCATAAATAAGACGGTAGGAATTGTTGGGCTTGGAAACATAGGAAGAGAGATTATTTACAGATTAAAGCCATTCAATGTAAAGATACTTGGAATAACAAAAAATCCCTCCGAGGAGAGGAGGAAGGAACTTGGCATCTCTTTTTGCGGCTCACCATCGGATCTGCATAAGATACTTCCACAGGTTGATTATCTGATCCTGTGTTGTATGATGTCCCCTGAAACAAAAGGAATGATAGGAGAGAGGGAGCTTTCCATCATCAAGGAGGGCTCATTCATCATAAATGTAGCAAGGGGTGGTGTTGTTGATAAAAATGGACTGCTTACAGCACTGAGAGAAGGTAGAATTGCCGGCGCTGGACTGGATGTATTCTGGGAAGAGCCCATTGATCCTGATGATGAGCTTTTCAAATACAATGTTATCACAACCCCGCATATAGGTGGTGTTACGAAGGAATCCTACGCAGGGATAGGAAAGATTGTTGCGGAAAACATAAGAAGGATTGAAAGGGGTCTTGCCCCTCTTTACTGTGTCAATCTAAAAAATTAACAATCAGTAGAGATGCCTGTATACCCTGTTTTTCATCAATTCCCTCATAACATCAGCCCCGCTTTTCCTGTCAAGTTGAGGATGTATCTGATACTGTTTCCTTTTCCCTGCCTTTTCCCCGTATAAAACCCATGGAGGACCGAGCACCTTTGGTAGATAGACCTTCTTCATATTCTCCCTGTCCCTGAAATTAAGTTCATCTGCCTCAATCCCCTCTTCATTAATAAGACGGAACCTCTTTCCATCTATATATATGATAATATCCCCTGAAACCACATCCCCCGGACCAAGATCAACCTCCTCAACAAACCATCCGACCCCTGGTGCATAAGCCTTCCTTGCAGCCTTTCTTGTAACCTCCTCAGGAACTTTTGCCTCCTCCCTGACCTCCGGGGGCTGTATTTCTCTCTTTTCTTCACCCTTCGATATCACGAAATGGACTTCGTACTCCCTCTCTTCAGTACTTTCCATCTCCTTTACAAAATCCCTGTATCTCTCGGGAATCCTGCTATAATCATCGGTAAAATTCCACACACCCTCATCATCAATCCATTTATAGATCTTTGCGTTACAGGGTAAAACTGAAATTATTATAAAAATAATAGATTGAATCACTATTAGTGATGATTTCATATGCCTCCCTCTTTAAAAATACTCCTTTAAACCCAGACACCTGCCTGTCTCTCCCATAACAGCAATCAGATTTGCAGGTTCACACTGTTCACATCCCATACATGGATGAAGGTTTGAAGCACTCAGGAGTCTATCAATTGAAACAAGGAGAAACTCCCTCCTTTCGCCATCCTCCACTGAATCAACAAGCGCTCTTAATCTCCATAGTGCTCCATGAAGGCACTCGCATCTTCTGCATCTGTCGATCCTGTAGTATCCCTCAAGGAGATAAAAAATATTAAGGAGCTCAAAAAGCTTCATTCCTATTCCTGACTCCTCTGCTCTTGAGAAATTATCAGATCCTCAACCCTTCTCCAGAGAACATTAAGATTCTGTGATATTATAACCTCTTTTGCAAGGTGTGTTCCCATCCCCTTTTTCCTATATGCCTTTGTAACCGCAATCACCTTTACCTCCTCTCTTGCCTGTAATTAAAAATATCAGGAAAATTGAATTTAGGAAAGTACTGAAGAGAAAATTAAAAATGGATTCACCGAGGATGGGAAAAATTTTTATTGGTACCAGTGGTTATAATTATAACCACTGGAAAAACGGCATCTTCTACCCACCAGGGATTTCATCCAGGAATCTGCTCGAATATTATAAAGAGTTCTTCTCCACTGTTGAATTGAACGTTACCTTTTACCGATTACCCTCCCCGCATACCTTTATAACATGGCGCGATAAGACACCTTCAGACTTCATATTTTCTTTAAAAGGAAGCAGATTCATTACACATGTGAAAAAACTGAAGTCAACAGAGAAATCACTTAAAACCTTTATCCAGAGGGCTACTTTACTTGGAGATAAGCTTGGTCCCATCCTGTGGCAGCTTCCACCCTCAATGAAAGTAGATCATGAGAGACTGGAGAACTTCATTGAACAGCTGAGCCGCTTCAGAGTAAAATCTGTTTTTGAATTCAGAAATAGATCAGCATTCAGGGATGATATAATTGACATTCTGAAGAAGAACGGTATGTCGATATGTGTTTCAGATTATCCAGATCTTCCTGATATAAGTGATCTACTTTTTCCCTTTATGTATGTGAGGAGACATGGTGTTTCAGGTAGCTCACTATATGCATCATCTTATTCTCATAAAGAACTTGAAAGGATGGCAGAAAAGATAATAACATGGCTTCGCAAAGGGATAGATACTTATATATATTTCAATAATGATGCTATGGGCTATGCAGTAAAAAATGCCCTCTCCTTAAAGAAAATGCTGGAGGGCTATTGATATGCCTGCTAATCTTCCTCCACAGTACTTTGAGGCTGAGAGAAGATTCAGGGAGGCGAAGAGCATTGAGGAGAAGATAAGCGCCCTTGAGAAGATGCTTGCAATAATGCCCAAACATAAGGGAACAGAAAAGCTCCAGGCGCAGCTCAGGAGAAAAATCGCAAGACTTGAGGAAGAAAGATCCAGGTCAACAGGTGCCAAAAGGGGGTTTAGCACTCTTATCAAAAAGGAAGGGGCTGGTCAGATAGCCCTTGTTGGACTTCCAAATTGCGGAAAATCTACACTGCTTTCAAGACTCACAAATGCAAAACCTGTTATTGCTGATTACCCATTTTCAACAAGATCATGCCTTGCAGGTATGATGCCATATGAAAATATCATGATCCAGCTCATAGACACCCCTCCCCTTATGTTTGAGGGCACAGAGGGTCTTCTTTCAGCCCAACTGCGATATGCAGATGCCCTCTGTATCATCATAGATCTTACGGAGGATATAAAGACACAGCAGGAGATAATTATTGAGGAACTCAGAAACTGGAATATAGGCATCAAGGGGGTGTGCGATGAAGGTTCTTCAGAGGGCCTGATTATAAAAAGGGCAATTTTTGCAGGAAACAAGGTTGATGAAAACATCCCATCAGAGATATTAGATACCTTTATCAGTCTCGGGAACGAAAATATCCATTGCCTCGCGATCTCCGCAAAGAAGGGGATAGGGCTTGAAGATTTGAAGAGACACCTTTTCAGTATTCTGGATATAATCAGGGTATATACAAAATCGCCAGGGAAGAAGCCAAGAATGGATCAGCCCCTTATTCTCAACAAGAACAGTACAGTAGAGGATGTGGCGCGATCGATCCATAAGGATTTCCTTGAAAAACTTCTCTATGCAAGAATCTGGGGTAAAAAGGTCTTTGATGGCCAGAAGGTAAAAAGGGATTATGTGCTTGAGGATGGTGATATAGTAGAATTGCATATATAAGGGGTTATGATTGATGAAGGATCAGGCAATTATTGAAAAGATAAAGAAACTCATGGGCGAGAAGGCAGTGACCCTTGAGTATTACTGCAGGGAGTGCGGCTATCTTCTTTACAGAACTATAAATTCCGATGAATTGAATAAAGGTGACTCTGAGATTGATGAAATTCTGTACATTCCATGTTATCAGTGCGATGAATCGGAAATGGAGGTTGTCAATGTTTACGACTATGAGGAATGGATAAAGGATAACCCTCACTACGTGCATGGTGGTTAAAAATAAATTGATAAGGGAGGTCAGGAATGAAAGAAGGATTGAAGGCTGGATTATCACATGAGATTACCCTAAAGGTTCAACCTGAAATGACTGCACAAAAAGTTTATGAAAAAACCCCAGATGTTTTTGCAACAATATGGCTTGTTGGATTTATTGAAAGAACCTGCTGTGAACTGATTGAACCATATCTTGATGATGGTGAGAGTTCTGTTGGAACAAAAGTTAATATTTCCCATCTTGCACCAACCCCGATAGGATTCAATGTAAGGGTAAAGGCAGTGCTTAAGGAGGTTGACAGAAGAAGACTTATATTTAATGTTGAAGCTTACGATGACAGGGAAAAGATTGGCGAGGGAACCCATGAAAGATTTGTGATAGATAAAGTTAAGTTTATGAATAGAGTTCAGGAGAAATTGGCAAAAGGAAGTTAATGAGACAATACCCACGAGTTTCAATGAATACGTCAGTCTTGATAAAAAGGGGTGATAAAGAAATTAGGATCCCCTCAAAGGATATAAGTATTGGTGGCGTTGGGATTGAATATACCCCAACCCTGAAAGAATATCAGGGTGAAACACATATATTTTTTAATCTTCCAGAAACACCTTTTCAGATAAGGGCAATGGTTGAAATAAGATGGATGCATGATGGGAGTGAGAATGCCGCAAGAAAAGGAATTGGGCTCAAATTTTATAACCTCGATGTAAGGAGTATCGAGAGGATCCAGCAGTATGTAAAAAGAAATATGGATTCAGGTATAGAAAGTAGGGTGTGTCCTTACTGCGGGATGAAATATCGATGGCATTCAAACAGAGCCTGCTATTTATGCAACAATCTAATTGAATAAGGAGGCTTTTCAATATTCAAATACCACAATGCCTCCCTTCTTTATATCCTTTTTTGTGAATATCCATGTATCCCCATTGAGTCTAACAATATTCTTCTTCCCTTTAAGAAATGGATCGATCGGCTCAATCGGAAGGTTTACCCACGATGTTTTGTAATGCATGGGAACGATAACCGATGGTTTTATAAGAGAGACAACTTTGTCAGCCTCTTTTGAACCTATCGTGAAATTTCCACCAACAGGTATGAAGAGAATATCAACCCTACCTATCGATTTCACCTGCTGATCCGACAAAATATGCCCGAGATCTCCAAGATGAACAATTTTCAATCCTGATATATTCAGGATAAAAATACTGTTCTTACCCCTTCTGGTTCCTCCACTATCATCATGAAAAACACCAATATTTGTGATTTCTACATCCCCAATTTTCTCCCTGACGATATTCCAGTCCCTGCCACCCTCTTTAAGCCCCCTGATCACCTTTGGACTTCCATCAATAGCCTTTATATAGTTGTGATCGTAATGTTCGTGACTCACTGTAATTACATCTGCAGAAACATGCTTCCATGGATATCCAATCGACGGATCAAATGGATCCGTAACAATCTTCACCCCGCCAGGGCTTACAATAAGAAAGCTTGCATGGCCTAAATATTTTATGGCAAATTTCCCTTCGGTTGCAAAGGCGGTTGAAAGAGAAACAAAAAAGATTAACATAATTATATTGATGATCTTCATGGTCTACCTCCTGTTTGTTGATTATTTAGATTGCTGATGCAACAATCTCTATCACATCATACGGCTTAATTATACTATCCATATCCATCTCCCTTATCTGATTTCCCAGCATTATCATACAAAATGGGCACGCAACGGAAAGGGCCTCAACCCTTACCTCCAGCACATCCTCCAGTCTCTTTCTGTTTATCCTCGTTCCAAGCTTCTCCTCCATCCACATCCTTCCACCGCCAGCCCCACAACAAAGACCCTTTTCCCTGCTCCTCTCCATCTCTATAATTTTAATCCCGGGTATGGATTGCAGCAATAACCTCGGTGAATCATAAATGTTATTGTATCTTCCCAGATAGCAGGAATCGTGATATGTGATCCGCTTCTCAAATGTCCCCTTAAATCTGATCCTTCCCTTCCTTAAAAGGGAAAGTATAAATTCTGTCCCATGATATACTTTATAATTACCACCAAATGCAGGGTATTCATTTTTCAGTGTGTTATAGCAGTGAGGACAGTTTGTAATAATCTTCCTGATTCCATATCTCTTTAGTATCTCGATATTGTTCTGCGCGAGAATCTGAAACAGGTATTCGTTGCCGATCCTCCTTGCTGAATCTCCAGTGCATCCCTCCTCAACCCCCAGTATTCCAAACTCAACATCGGCCTCCTTTAGGATCTTTACAAATGCCCTTGAAACCCTCTTCCCCCTTTCTTCAAATGAACCTGCGCAACCAACCCAGAATAGATACTCTGGTCTGTGCCCTTCCGAAAGAATTTTTATATCAAGGTCCTTCGCCCAATCAGCCCTTGATGAAGATGAAATATTCCATGGATTGCTATTATTTTCCATCCCCCTGAATGCGATCTGCACCTCCGTGGGGAACCTGCTCTCCATGAGGACCAGGTATCTCCTCATCTCAACAATCTTATCCACATAGGAGATAAATACAGGGCATGCTTCCTCACAGTTTCTGCATGTCGTGCATGCCCATATGGTATCCTCAGAGACAAGGGATCCCGTTACAGGATTCTCAAATCCTTTCCCATTCAGATGATAGATTTTATCCTTAAGATAATTCCTGAGGTCCCTTGTATAGTACATCGGTGATAGTGGTTTCCCCGTTATATGCGTTGGGCAGTTCTCATTACACCTTCCACACTCCATGCAGCTAAAAAGATCAAGGATCTGTTTGCCATTGAAATCAGATATCCTGGATACCCCGATATTTTCGATATGCTCAAGGTCAGGCGTTGAAAGTGCTCCGGGATGGTTATGCGATCTGAGAATGATATTTATTCCTGCTAACAAAAAGTGAAATGTTTTTGTATATGGAATTAATGCAATAAAAATAAGTGAAACAACTGCGTGAAACCACCATACATACCAGTGAAAGAAGGATGCCCTTTCACCCTTTATCCCCAGGGATCTTAAGAGCTGAGCTATTGAATAACCAACCGGTGAGTATACCTCAAAAAATGGATTGTTATAGGCGATCCTCAAACCCTCTGTGATGAATCCACTTACGGCAACTATAAGCAAAGATGAAATAACATAGGCATCCTGCCAGGAGTTTTCAAGAAAAAAGGGTCTCTCAACCAATCTCCTGTAAAGTGCAATTAAAAGTCCAGATATTAAAATAACACCAGCAATATCAAGAACAAAGGAAAAGATAAGATAGAAATTACCATATAAAAACCTGATCCCGAAATCATACTCTATTGCAACCAGGCATGTCCCGATAAAAAGGGCAAAAAAAGGCCAGAACAATCCATAGTGCATAAGCCCTGGAAGTCTTTTCCTCCATATCCTTCGCTGAATCAATGCATAATTAATAAAATCAGAGATCCTCTGGTCCAGGGCAGATTTAATGGATCCCAGATGAGTCTTCCATAAGATACGGAGAAGTGAGAAAAGGAAGTATGAGAATATCAGGATTGAAACCGATGAAAGCAGATAAAAAGATAACCTGTTCCCATACGATATATTCCAGAAAATCTCCCTCGTTATGGTAACCCCCATCAGCACCTCCCCAATTGTGTAATCTCATAATCTTTAACCATATGTTTATTAAAAATCAATAGCTTATCTATTTTGAACCCTTCTCCATATAATGCCTGAGCAGAAACTTCATCAGCCTGCTCCTGTCAGCCCCTTCAAGGAGTGATACAAGGCGCTCATAAAGAGAGGGGTCTTTTATAAGTGCACCCAGCGAGCCCTCACCTTTTTCCAGGCTCTCTGCAATCTCTCTCAGATCAGATGCTATCTTCCTCATGTCCTCGATTAATTTTCTATTCTCCTCCTCATAGACAAGCTCATAGAAAAGGCCCTTTCTTGTTTTTAGATCCTGGGTAATATCTTTAAGGGAAAGCATAACTTCATTCAGATTGTTTATAATTTCAGCCCCCTTTTTCTCATAAATCATGTAGTTGAGGATACCCTGATTATTTCTTATATCGGAGGCGATCTCATCTATCTTTGAAATGGACCCCTCAAGCCTTGCAATTATCTTCCTTTTTTCCAGCTCCTCTGAAAAACTCCTCATACCCTTTATTGCCCTTGAAAGATCCTCAACAGTCCCCCTCTGCTCAATCTCTCTCAGAAAGTTATTTAGTCTGCTGCTCACCTCTACGAGATTCCCCAGTGCCTCGCTTCCTTTCCCTATAATCTCTTCATATTCAATGGACTCATATCGCCTTATTACATCATTATTCTTAAGTGGTGTTTTATCGGCACTGCCAAGCGTTATTTCCACATATTTGTCCCCGAGCAACCCCATTGTTTTAATGGATGCAAGGGAATCCTCCCTTATCTTTTCCATAACATCCCTATCAATGGAAAGCTCAACAAGGATCTCCTTTTTTTCAAGTGATTCCGGAAATTTTATAGATGAAACATTCCCCACCCTGACACCCGCAAGTCTTACGGGGGCACCAACAATCAACCCCCTCACATCAGGGAAATAGGCCCTGAGGATAGACCTTTCACCAAAATACTGCTGTGTGGTTCCGATCTTCCAGATAAACCACATAAATAGAATGAGGACGACAGCTAAAAATATACCTGTCTTTATATGTGTTCTGTGTGTTCTCATGGAAACCCCCTAATGCTATTCTCCGGAGATAAATTCCCTGATTACAGCAGACTCATGCGAACGAAGCTCTTCTGGTTTTCCAGTAAAGATTATCCTTCTGTCATGAAGCATACCTATGCGATCAGAGACATGAAACGCAAGTTCTATATCGTGGGTCACAATAACTGATGTTGTGGACTCTGTTTTCTGGGAAATCCTCCTGATCAGTTCACCAATCCTCCTTGCTGTAAGTGGATCAAGCCCTGAGGTGGGCTCATCGTATAGGACTACTTCAGGCTCAAGAACTATTGCCCTTGCGAGCGCAACCCTCTTTTTCATCCCTCCGCTCAATTCAGAAGGGAGTTTTTGCAAAACACCTCTTAAATCCACAAGCTCAAGCGCCTCTTTCACCTTCCTTTCTATCATTGGTTCTTCCATATTGGTATGCTCCCGGAGAGGAAAGGCTATATTTTCATAAACTGTGAGGGAATCAAAAAGTGCTGATGCCTGAAATACCATTCCAATCCTCTTTCTCATGGGAAGGATTTCATCCTCATGAAGGGGGACGATATCCTTCCCCCACAGGAAGATGCTCCCTTTCTCCGGTTTTATTAAACCAAGCAAAAGCTTAAGTAGAACGCTTTTGCCCTGTCCGCTTCCGCCTATTATGGTAAAGGTCTCACCCGGATATACTTCAAAGCTCACCCCCTCAAGCACCTTCTGCCTTAGAAAAGACTTATATACATCCACAACCTTAATAACAGGTTCCCTACTCATATCCAGAACTCCTCTACCCCACCGAGTAACTTGGTCAGAAAAAAATCTGAAACAAGGATTATTATTGACGATATCACCACAGTGGCAGTGGTTGCTTTTCCAACCCCCTCTGTGCCCCCTTCTGCCCTCATCCCCTGATGGCAGCTTATCAGTGATATGACAAAGGCAAAAAAAATGCTTTTAGCAATACCATTGAAAAAATCACCGAGTTTCATGGCACTGAATGCCATCTCCATATAAAAAATACCACCTATCCTTATCTCATAGACGGAAATCATGAGACCGCCAATGATCCCCATGAGATCTGAAATAAAGGTCAGAACTGGAAGGGCTATCAGCGTTGCGATAACCTTCGGTGTAACGATCCTTTTCACAGGATCAATACCTATCGCCCTCATAGCATCAATCTGCTCGGTTACCTTCATTGAGCCGATCTCAGATGTTATTCCAGATCCAACCCTTCCAGCAACAAGAAGGGATGTAAGGACCGGGCCAAGCTCCCTTACCATCGAAAGGGGGATCGCAATGCCTATATAATTTTTTGCGCCGTATTTTGATAGCACGAAGGCAGACTGTAACCCCATAACCATCCCGGTAAAAAGGGCAGTCGTTGCTATTATTGGAACTGACTGAACACATATCCAGTAGAAGTTCTCAACAGTTATGTTTAAATAAAAGGGACTTTTAAAAATGGAGCGCAGAACAGAGATGCCAAGAAAGAAAAGCTCCCCCATATAATCAAAAAAATATTCAAGTTTCCTCAGATACCTCCGTGCTCGTGCCTCAAGCCTCTTCATTTCATGATCACCTCCATATCAATTCCGTCAAGGAATCTCCTGAAATCATTTTCGAGGTGATCAAAGGCATTCTCTTCCGCAAGAAAAATGATATCAAGCACGCATCCATCTCTCATTACCAGTATATTTTCAATCTTTATCAACCCCTTCTCAACCCTTAAAAGCTGTACACTCCTTATGGCAGGAATATTTTTGAAAACGATATCCTCTCTTTCGAGAACCTCCCTTTTTCCACCAATACCAATGAAGAGTTTATCTGAGATCAATCCTGGAGATAGCTTTTTATAGAATCTATCACAATCCTTTCTTATGGCTATTGCTGCATTCTCAATTTCATGAAAAAATATCGTGGATTTATATGGCCCCTCTTCTACCCTCCAGGATGGTGATGGTGGCGAAAAGGGATATAATAGCATCTTACTGGGATAGTTATAACACCCAGGGAGCCATAAAATAAGTAAAACAATGATCACCATGTAATTTATCTTAATTGAATGCAGATTATCGGTCAAATTGATAGAATGTGGCATTTTTACCCATTGATCAACCAATGGGACATTTCTACTCATTGCAAAGAAATCCCCTAATCCTTTTATTGGAAAAAATGCTTGAAAATCGATATATTATAAATCCCATTCCCCATTACCTATGGCATTAGCATTGCATAATATTAATTGAAAAAATTTTCAGGAAAGGGGGTGTGAAGAATGCTTAAGAGAATCTTAATTATTTTCGTAGTAGCTATTGCATCTTTGAGCCTTGCAGCATCTGCTCTCGCACAGCAGAAACCTGCTGCTCCTGAGAAGCCTGCTGCCCCGGAAAAGCCCGCTGCGAAGGAAGAGAAGCCGGCTGCAAAGGAGAAGAAGCCAGCTGCAAAGGTAGAGGAGAAGACAGCCAAGGGAGAGGTCGTTAAGGTTTCTGCAAAGCCAAGGAGCATAGTTGCAAAGGTTGAAGGGAAAGAGGTTACCTTTTCCGTTCCTCCAAAAGCCGCTGTTAAGGCAGGCGAAAAGAAGATAAAGCTTACAGATCTTAAGGCGGGCGATCAGGTTGAGATCAAGTATGTGGAAAAGAAGGGGAAAAACATTGCGAAGTCTGTAAACAAGCTCGAGGCCCCTGCAAAGCCAGCTGAACCAGCAAAACCAGCAAAGCCTGCTGAACCAGCAAAGCCCGAAAAGAAATAGGAAGGGCGGAAGCAATAATTAATAGGGCTCCGGGAATGGAAGTATTCCCGGGGCCCTATTTTATTTAAAGATCAAGATGGGGCAGATTGCAGATCTTCTTTCAGCGTGCACAGAAAGCGAAGACCTCTGTACTTTTCCTTAAAATCCAGGCCATATCCCACAACAAATACATCGGGGATCTCAAAACCGACATAGTGCGGATCTATTGTCATCCTTCTTTCCTTTCTCTTTAGAAAAAGAGCGCAGATCCTCACCGATGCAGGGTTTCTTACAGAGAGAAGATCGATTATGTAACTCAATGTTAAACCCGTGTCTATTATATCCTCAACAATAATTACATCCCTTCCTGTGATATCTGCATCAAGATCCTTTCTTATGCTGATAACCCCTCGAGACTCTGTAGAGTGTCCATAGGATGATACAGAAAGGAAATCCACCTCCACAGGAATTGACATAAATCTTATGAGATCACTGAGAAATATGAAGCTTCCTTTCAGTATCCCAATAAGAAGTGGCGTTTTCCCCATGTAATCAGATGAAAGAATCTTTGCAAGCTCTTTTACGCGCTTTTCTATCTGTTTCTCATTCAGTAGGATATTTCCTACTGGTAGGGATTTTTTAACCCTCTTTCCTTTTGATTTTAATGAACTCCCTTGCACAATTCAGGGAAGATACTTTTTTATGGTTGCAATAAGTTCCGATGGTTCAAAGGGCTTTGCAATGTACTCGTCAGCACCGGTTGCGTATCCCATTCTTTGATCAATCTCTCCACCCCTTGCGGTGAGCATTATGATGGGAAGGCTTTTAAATTCGGGCTGATCGCGCAGTATACAGGCAACCTCATAACCGTTTCTCTTTGGCATCATTATATCGAGAAGCAGAAGATCGGGTTTTTCAAAAAACGTCTTTTTAAGCGCCTCCTCACCATCCGATGCAAGAATTACGTTATACCCCTCATTGGTGAGGAGATATGAAAGCAGGTTTCTTATATTCACCTCATCTTCTGCAATAAGTATCTTCTTCAACTTTTTACACTCCCTTCCTCATATTTCAATTATAGAAACATCCCTGATAAAATCAAGCAAGTTAACACAGTGAATATCCGGCTGACCTGTACTCCCCGAAAACAGATCTCAGGGCATCGGAAATTTCACCAAGTGTGGCTCCTGCCCTGACTGCATCTATAATGGGGAACATCAGGTTATCACTCCCCTTGGCCGCATCTGTAACCCTATTAAGTGCAACCTCTACATTCCTGTAATTTCTCATCTTCCTGAAGGCATTGAGTCTTTCCCGCTGCAACTTCTCCAATTCAGGATCAACCCTCAGAATATTCTGTATAGGCTCCCCATCCATTAAAAATTCGTTGACCCCAACAATTATCCTCTCCTTCTTTTCTATCTCCATTTGATATCTGTACGCACTCTCCTCTATCTCCTTCTGGATATAACCAGCCTCAACTGCCTTAACAGCTCCCCCCATTTCGTCTATCTTTTTGATATACCTCAATGCCTCTTCCTCAATCTTTTTAGTGAGATATTCTAAGCAGTATGAACCACCCAAAGGATCAACAGTATCGGTAACCCCACTCTCATACGCGATTATCTGCTGGGTTCTCAATGCTATCCTTGCTGACTCCTCTGTAGGAAGTGAAAGTGCCTCATCCCTTGCATTTGTGTGAAGGGACTGGGTTCCTCCAAGCACTGCAGCAAGTGCCTGGATGGCAACCCTGACAACATTAATTTCAGCCTGTTGAGCAGTAAGTGTACATCCAGCAGTCTGTGTATGAAACCTCAGAAGCAGTGATCGCGGGTCCTTTGCACCAAACCTATTTTTCATAATCCTTGCCCAGAGCCTCCTTGCAGCCCTGAACTTCGCTATCTCCTCAAGGAAGTTGTTGTGAACATTGAAGAAGAATGAAAGGCGCGACGCAAAACTATCCACATTAAGTCCCGCATCTATAGCAGCCTGGACATATGCAATACCATTTGAAAGTGTAAATGCCACCTCCTGAACAGCATTTGCGCCAGCCTCTCTTATATGATATCCACTTATGCTTATCGTATTCCACCTTGGAACTTGATCCCTGCAGAATGCAAATATGTCCGTGATTATCCTCATCGATGGAGCGGGAGGGTATATGTAGCAACCCCTCGCAACATATTCCTTAAGAATATCGTTCTGTATCGTTCCTTCAAGTTTATTCCAGTCAATCCCCCTCCTCTCGGCAAGCACAAGATACATTGCAAGGATGATTGCTGCTGTTGCATTTATGGTCATAGATGTGCTTACCCTCTCAGGGGGTATATCACGGAAAAGCACCTCCATATCCTCAATAGTGTCAATCGCAACACCGACCCTTCCAACCTCACCCCTTGCCATGGGATGATCGGAATCATACCCCATCTGGGTTGGCAGATCAAATGCAACGCTGAGGCCTGTTTGCCCCTGTGATAGGAGATAGAGAAACCTTCTGTTAGTCTCCTCCGCAGTCCCAAATCCTGCATACTGCCTCATAGTCCACAGCCTTCCCCTGTACATGGTGGGCTGAATACCCCTTGTAAAAGGGTACTGGCCAGGAAACCCGATATCCTCCAGATAATCTATATCATCGATATCCGATGGTAAATACAATCTGTTCATAACAATGCCCGATGAAGTAACAAATTGTGATTGTCTTTCCGGCTGTCGGGCAAGTGATTCTTTGAGGGTATTTCTTTCCCATGCCTCAAATGCCTCTTTCATACTCCTATTAACCCCCATAGACCCTCCCTCATTCAACAAGGACAAGCTTCTCACCTGTATCAACAGCCTGTCCTTCTTTCACATATATTTCCTTTACAATCCCCTTTATAGGCGACCTAATCTCGTTTTCCATCTTCATAGCCTCTATCACTATAAGACCTTCATCAGGATGAACCTCTTTTCCAGGATCAACAAGTATCTTCAGGACCTTTCCAGGCATTATAGAACAGATGAGCTGTTTACCAGAAACAATCCCTTTTTTCTCCCTTCTTGATCTTCTTTCATCACTTACACGGGCTGTGAAATATTTTCCTCCGA
This sequence comes from uncultured Thermodesulfobacteriota bacterium, assembly GCA_964505185.1. Classification (GTDB taxonomy): domain Bacteria; phylum Desulfobacterota; class JBBIRW01; order JBBIRW01; family JBBIRW01; genus JBBIRW01. The sequence continues at coordinate 55,974 of CAZDGM010000003.1, read as the reverse complement.
AATAGAGATGAACAATGTCTCTTTCAATATTGAAATATACATCGAAAACCTTCCTTCCAATAAAAAGGGAGACCGCATTTTTCTCAATGTTTATGTCCCCTATCCGGTATGGTTTTTCATTTACAGTCGCAATTATACTGCCCCTCTCTTCGTTAATCTCAACCTTATAGACCTCACCATCTATCTCAACTTCGTACGCCATATGAGGCTCCCCTTATAATCTGTTCATAAGCATCTTTCTTCCAGCAATCTTCCAGGCAGACTCCTGTGATAAGGATTTTTCGGTAGGTTTTTTTGTTTTTTCATTTATATAGGTAAGAATGGCGCTGAGGAGGCTTGCAACTTCCTTATCCTCCTTCTGTCTCGGGATGGATTTAAATTTTCTTTCAATAAAGGTTGTATCGAAATTACCTGCAATGAAGTCTTCATCCTCCAGAGCCCATATATGAAATGGTATGGTCGTTTTAACGCCAACTATTATATATTCCCTGAGCGCGCGCTTCATCCTTTCTATTGCCTCCCTCCTGTCCCTTCCCCATGCAACAAGCTTAGATATCAGAGGGTCGTAATGGACAGAAACCTCGCACCCTTCATAGATACCACAATCATCCCTTATCCCCGGACCAGATGGATTCTTGAGGATATGGATCCTGCCCGGTGTTGGGAAAAAGCTATTTTCCGGATCTTCCGCATAGATCCTGCATTCAATTGCCCATCCATGCTGTCTGATATCCTCCTGTTTAAATGGGATCTCCTTTCCAGCAGCAATCTCTATCTGTGTTTTAACGATATCCATACCTGTTACCATTTCAGTGATGGGATGTTCCACCTGTATCCTTGTATTCATCTCAAGAAAATAGAAATTTTTATCCCTGTCAACAATAAACTCAACAGTTCCAGCCCCAAGATAGCGCGCAGCCCTTGCAGCCTTCACAGCAACCTCGCCCATCCTTTTTCTTATATCATCATTTATGAATGGAGATGGAGTCTCTTCTATCACCTTCTGGTGTCTTCTCTGTATTGAACATTCCCTTTCGAAAAGATGGACTGTGTTTCCATGCATATCCGAAAGGATCTGTATCTCTATATGTCTTGGTCTTTCGATATATTTTTCAATATAAAGTGCATCATCTCCAAATGCTGAAAGCGCCTCTGATCTTGCTCCACGAAGGGCACTTTTCATCTCCTTCTCATCCTTGACAAGTCTCATCCCCTTTCCTCCACCACCTGCTGCTGCCTTGAGTATAATCGGATATCCTATTTCGGATGCTATTTCAAAGGCCTCATCATCATCCCTTATAGATTCAACTGTCCCGGGAACAACAGGAACGCCTGCCTCCATCATTGTTTTTCTTGCAGTAACCTTGTAACCCATCTTTTCAATGGTATCCGCTTTTGGCCCTATAAATACAAAACCGCATTCCTCACATCTCCTTGCAAAGTTTGCATTTTCAGCAAGAAATCCGTAACCCGGATGGATTGCATCAACACCTGCCTCCTCTGCAACTCTAAGAATCCTCTCCGTATTGAGATAGCTCTGCCGGGAGGAGGCAGGACCTATGCAGTATGATTCATCAGAATACTTCACATGAAGTGCATTCCTGTCAGGTTCAGAATAAACAGCAACAGGACTGATCCCGAGCTCCCTGCAAGCCCTTATGATACGAACTGCAATCTCCCCCCTATTAACTATGAGGACCTTTTTAAACATCCTTCAACAACCCTCCTACTAATTAGAGTGGTATATTACCATGTTTTTTGGGTGGATTGGTATCCCTTTTGTTTTTAAGCATCTCAAGGGCCTGAATGATCTTGAGCCGGGTATCCTCAGGCCTTATAACTTCATCTATATAGCCGAGCTCTGCAGCCACAAATGGGTTGGCAAACTTATCCCTGTATTCCTGAATAAGCCTTTCCCTTTCGCTATCGGGATCCTCTGCCTTTGCAAGTAGATGGCGAAATATGATATTTACAGCCCCATCAGGACCCATTACTGCAATCTCTGCTGTTGGGTATGCGTAATTTATATCCCCGCGTATATGCTTGCTTGACATAACACAATATGCACCCCCATAGGCCTTTCTTGTAATAACCGTGATCCTCGGGACAGTTGCCTCGCAGTAAGCATAAAGGAGCTTTGCACCATGCTTTATAATCCCTCCGAATTCCTGTGCAGTTCCAGGTAGGAATCCGGGAACGTCCTCAAATGTCACTATAGGGATGTTGAAGGCATCACAGAATCTTACAAATCGCGCAGCCTTAATGGATGAGTTTATGTCAAGGCATCCCGCAAGAACTGCCGGCTGATTGGCAACAATACCTACAGGTCTTCCATTGAATCGGGCAAAACCTATTACTATATTTTTAGCAAAATGCTCCTGAACCTCAAAAAAGTAACCGTCATCCACAACAGCCCTTATGATTTCCTTTATATCATAGGGTTTGTTGGGATTATCAGGCACTATATATTTGAGTTTCTCTTCCCTCCTGAATATGTCATCGGTGCATTCCCTTACAGGCGGGTCCTCCATATTATTAAGTGGAAGGAAGCTCATAAGCTCCCTTATCATCATAAAACACTCCTTCTCATCCTCAGCAACAAAATGCGCAACACCGCTCAAGGTTGCATGCACATGAGGACCGCCAAGTTCCTCTTTGGTTATATCCTCATGTGTTACTGCCTTTATTACATCAGGGCCTGTTACAAACATATAGGATATATTCTTAACCATGAATACAAAATCTGTTATTGCTGGAGAATATACAGCACCTCCTGCACATGGGCCAAGGATTGCGGAGATCTGTGGTATAACACCTGATGCAAGCGTGTTTCTTAGAAATATATCCGCATAGCCTGCAAGGCTTTGAACGCCTTCCTGGATTCTTGCCCCTCCTGAGTCGTTAAGACCTATAACAGGTGCACCCGTTTTCATTGCAAGGTCCATGATCTTACAGACCTTTTCAGCGTATGCCTTACTCAATGATCCCCCAAATACGGTAAAATCCTGTGAAAAGACAAACACAAGCCTGCCATCTATATACCCGTAGCCTGTAATTACACCATCACCAGGTATCTTCTGCTTCTCCATACCAAAATCCGTGCATCTGTGAGTAACAAATTTGTCCAGTTCCACAAAGGATCCCTTATCAAGAAGAAGATCTATCCTCTCCCTTGCAGTAAGTTTCCCTGCCCTATGCTGCCTTTCGATCTTTTCAATTCCACCACCCAGTTCCGCTTTCTGATGGAGTTCTTCAAGGATCCTTAAATTTATTTCAATGCCCATCTATACCTCCAGAAATAAAACATATTTTTAATTAAAATGTGTAAATATTTTATCCCATTTCATCCACTTAATCAAAGAAACTCATATCTGATGAAGCTGTGAAAGGAAATCTGGGCAATCCCCTGGAAAGATCTTGCCAGGATTCAAAATCCCCTTTGGATCAAAAAGTCTCTTTATCCTTTTCATCAATTCGATCTGCCTCGTTGTAAGCTCCTTACACAAAAAGGACGCCTTTGTTATCCCCACGCCATGCTCACCTGAAATAGTTCCTCCAAGTTTGATTGTGATATCGAAGATCTCCTCAACTGCCCTGTAAGCCCTCCTTCTTTCATCATCATCCTTTCCAGATATCATAATATTAACGTGGATATTGCCATCCCCTGCGTGAGAGAAATTTGCCATGAAGAGCCTGTATTTCTTCCCAATTTCACTGAATTTTTTAAGTGCTGATGGAAGTTCACTTCTTGGAACAACAACATCCTCATTAATCTTTTCAGGACTAATCCTATAGAGCGCAGGTGAAATGGATCTCCTTGCCTTCCAGAGGAGTTCCTCATCCTTCTTCTCTTGTGCATTTCTGAACCTTATAGCCCCGGAGAGCACGCATATCTTTTCTATCTCTTCTGATTCCCTCTCTATTGTCTCCATCGTCCCATCAACCTCTATAAGAAGCATGCATCCAGACTCTCCCCACAATCTCTCTCCAAGATAGCGCTCCACAACATCCATGCATACATCATCCATAAATTCAAGGGTTGATGGAACTATTCTCGAAGAGATTATTTTAACTACTGCTGAACCTGAACTTTCCGGGTCCGGAAATAGGGCAGCCATTGTTCTTCTTGCCTTTGGAAGTGGAATCAGCCTAAGGTAAACCTTCGTAATTATACCCAATGTTCCTTCAGATCCCACAAGAAGATGGGTAAGATCATATCCCACAACACCCTTCTTTGTTTTAACACCTGTGTTTATAACTTCACCTGTGGGCAATACCACCTCAAGGGCCATCACATAATCCCCTGTAACACCATATTTCACAGCCCTTGGCCCACCTGCATTCTCAGCAACATTCCCTCCAATAGTGCAAACATTAAGGCTTGATGGATCGGGAGGGTAAAAAAGGTCATCCTTTTCAACCTCCCTCTGGAGAACACCTGTTATAACACCAGGTTCAACCACTGCATAGAGATTCTCCCTGTCAATACTGATAATCCTGTCCATCCTTGAAAGGCAGATCACTATCCCACCCTTTGCAGGGAGAGAGCCCCCTGTATAACCTGTTCCAGCCCCCCTTGGGGTAACAGGAATAAGGTTCTCATTTGCGATCTTTAATAGCTCGCTTATCTGTTCTGATGTAACAGGAAAGGTGACAGCATCGGGGATAAACTCCAGATTTGTTGCATCAAAGCTGTAACATACCCTATCCTCAAACTTATCCGAAAACCCTTCGTCACCAAATATCCTTTTTAATTCCCTTGTAATCTTTTCATCAAACATCCAAAACCCTATGACCCTGAAACCATTTCCATTTTCAAGTATATACCCATCCTTTTCATATAAGAAGTATTCCTTCCGTGACCTTACTGTTCCTTGAGAATCTTTCTTAACTCCTCTGTAAGAAGCGGAACAATCTTAAAAAGATCACCCACGATCCCATAGTCTGCAATTTTAAATATTGGTGCCTCAGGATCTTTATTTATCGCAACGATACATTTTGATGTCCTCATACCCGCAAGATGCTGGATAGCACCCGAGATTCCGCATGCAATGTATAGATTGGGACTTACTGTTTTTCCCGTCTGCCCTACCTGCATGTCATGGGAGGCATATCCGGAGTCCACTGCAGCCCTTGATGCACCAACAGCTGCACCCAGCAGATCAGCAAGATCATAGAGGATTTTGAAATTATCAGCACTTTTCATCGCCCTTCCGCCAGAGACAATGATCCTTGCTTCGGTGAGATCCGGTCTGCTGCTCGCACCCTTTATGATTTCCTTAATCCTTGCCCTTATTTTTCTCGCACCCTCAGGAACCTGCCATTCTATAATCTCTGATTTCCTTGACCTGTCAGGTTCTGCAAGATTAAGCACATTGGGTCTGATTGTTGCCATCTGGGGCATTCCATCACAGTAAACATCTATAAGGACCTTCCCAGCATAAACAGGTCTCCTGAAGGTAACCCTTCCCTCTTCATCAACTGAAAAAGAAACACAATCCGAGGCGATACCTGTATCAAGTTTTGCTGCAACCCTTGGCAGAAAATCCTTCCCCATAGCGGTTGCTCCACCAAGGATAATTGATGGCTGATGGTTTCGGGCAAGCTCTGCAAGAACAGCTGAATAGGATTCATTGGAATAACTATCCAGGATCTCATCATCCACAACAAAGATCTTCTCAGCACCATACGCTGCAAGTTCAGAGGAAAGGTCTCTTATCCCATAACCAAAAAGCACTGCACACAGAGGCTCACCTTTTGACACTGCGATTTTCTTTGCCTCACTTAATATTTCGAAAACAACCCTTTTTATCTTCTTATCTTTATGTTCAGCAAATACCCAGATACCTGCCATCCTTAAGACCTCCTTAAATAATCTTTGCCTCCTCCCTTAACAACCTTACAAGCTCTCTAACAGCATCCTCAGGTTCACCTTCGATTATCCTTCCGGGTTTTCTTTCAGGAGGATAATAATATTTTTTTATCTTTATCCTGGATCCCCTTGAGCCGCCTTCATCCTGTGTAAAACCAAGATCCGAGGCTGTTAGATTTTTTATCTCTTTTTTCTTGGCCTTCATTATCCCTGGCAGTGACGCATATCTCGGTTCATTCAAACCCTTTGTTGCACTAATAATCGCTGGAAGTGGACTCTCAACAACCTCAAAGGCACCTCCCTCAATGACACGATGTGCAATCAGGGATTTCCTGTCCTGCAAAATTTCAAGCTTTATTACAAAAGAAACATATGGAATATCAAGAAATTCCGCAATGTATGCATAAACCTGTGCAGAATCATCATCTATAGCCTGTCTTCCACAGAGAATGAGATCATAAGGGATATTCTTTATAGCACGGGCAAGAGCTTTTGCTGTTATATACTGATCACATCCTTCAAAGAATGGATCGTTTATGTGAATTGCCTCATCAGCCCCCATGGCAAGCCCTGTTCTCAGGGCCTCTGTTGCCCTCTGGGGACCCAGTGTAATAAGTGTAACGAGCCCCTGTCCAAATCTCTCTTTAATTCTCAATGCCTCTTCAATAGCAAACTCATCATAGGGATTTATAATATATTTGATCCCTTCCGTCTCGATATCTGATAAGTCAGGCTTCAGCCTTATCCTTGTTTCAGTATCAGGAACCTGCTTCATACATACAACAATATTCATATGACCCCCTTCTTTATGTGGGATAATTTAATTAAAAATATGAGCGAATGTTCAATCAGCTTCCTAAATACCATTAGAAATTAGATCTGTCAAGCGGATTTATTATGCAATATGTTTATTGGGAGGCTAAATTATGTTGAATTACTGGATGTCAAAAAATCCATCTAAATACTGGTATCCTCTGTAATCTCGTATCCTAATTTCCGGCAGAGCTCCTTTCCTGCCATCACAATAACCGGGATCAGCTCATTCTTTACCCTATCTTCATTGACCCTCCATATAGGCCATGATAGCGTTATGGAACCTACCACCTTTCTTGTATAATCCCTTATAGGATATGAAAGGCAGCTTACTCCCTCCTCATATTCCTCATTATCAATTGCATACCCCTGTTGTCTGATCTTTCTCAGGGCTTCCTTAAGGATCTCAATATCTGTGATGGTATTCTTTGTATATCTCCGCAATTCCTTTGGAAGATGTTGCTCCAGTTCCCCCTCACTCAGATAGGCAAGCTGAACCTTCCCTGAAGCTGTACAATAGGCAGGAAGATGAGATCCAACCCGGTTGACAACCCTTATGGTCTGATTTGCTTCAACCCCATCGAGGTACACCACCTCATCACCTCTTAATACCGTTACATAAGCATTTTCATTGCATTTGGCCACCATCTCCTGGAGCACAGGGTGGGCATGTCTGAGCAGACCCATCTGTCTGATAAATACCTGACCAAGTTCAAGAACCTTGAGACCGAGGCGATAGTTTTCTGTAGCCTTATTCTGCTCTATGTATCCACGGGACTCCAGCGTTGCCAGGATACGGAATACGTTATTTTTATGAAGTTTTAGTCTTTTACTCAACTCTGTAACACCAAGTTCATCGGTATCCCCTTTAAACTGTTCAAGCACATCCAGGGCATGGGCAACAGACCGTATTACATAATCCGATTTGCTCCTCTTTACCATCGAAACCCCCCGGAAAGGATATAATTATAACAATGTTATATCAATTCCCTTGTTTTGGCAAGTATAAATGTGATGACTATTTCGGTATCTTTTTCCAGTCCTCGATGAATCTTTCGATCCCTTTTTCGGTAAGTGGATGTTTCATAAGTTGATCAAAAACGTGATAGGGAACTGTAACAATCGGTACTCCAATAAGGGCTGCCTCAACGATGTGTAAGGGATTCCTTATACTTGCAACAATCACCTGGCTGTTGAAATTATAATTTTTTATGGCCTGCATAATATCCCTTATCAGATCCATACCCCTCTGAGAGATGTCATCGAGTCTTCCCACAAATGGACTTAAAAAATCTGCACCCACCTTTGCACCGAGGATAGCCTGGGAAAGGGAAAATACAAGTGTCATATTTGTCTTGATTCCTTCAGCCTTCAATGCCCTTATTGCCCTGAGACCCTCCACTGTTGAGGGTATTTTTACCACAATATTTTCTGCTATTGCTGCGAGTTTTCTTCCCTCATCTATCATCTCCTCTGCAACAACTCCTATTACCTCTGCACTCACAGGACCCTTAACCAGTCTGCATATCTCCCTCAAAACCTCCTCCTGTGGTTTTCCTTCCTTAGCGATAAGTGTTGGATTTGTGGTAACACCATCGAGAAGGCCAAGGGCGTTCGCCTTTTTTATATCCTCAATATTTGCCGTATCGAGAAAAAACTTCATATTTTAACCCCCGAGGATTTTATCAATCACCATTATCCTACAAGATATTTCAAGTGTACTTGTATAATGGAGGGCCTCCTCAATACTCTTTGCTGCAGCAAATGATCCATGCCCCTTTACCATAACAATCCCGCCATCTGTGAGATATACGGGAACCCTTTCCTCTATCCTCTCATTTTCAACAACATGCACCTCTCCAAGATAGATGGAACTCTCATAGTCAAAGGGTTTTATAACCTCTGTGCGAAAAGAAAGGGCAATTGCAGATGGTGGATGTGCATGAACAACAGCAAGATTACTTGTTTTGAGATAGATGTTTCTGTGTGTGGGCAACTCCCTTGATGCCCTCTTATAAACTCCTTCACCTCTGAGTGGAACTTCTATGATATCATTTACAGTCAGCCTTCCGAGCATTGATCCTCTTGTAGTGATAAAAATTTTATCACCACATCTTATGCTGAGGTTTCCGCTGTGTGATGAGACGAGACCTGCCCTGTATAGCTCCTCTCCTGTTTTTTTAATCTTTTGATAAATAGTTCTCTTAGACCTTCTCATCTAATTTTACAACAACCTCATGGAATACCAGATTTTCCTTCAGCTGTCTGATTGTTATTCCCGCTTCCGGATCACGAATATCAGCAGCAATCTCACACAGTGGTATAAGAACAAAGCCCCTCTCTCTGTATCGTGGATGTGGTACTTCAAGATCATCGCTTCTGATCACCATATCTCCATAAAGAATAATATCCAGATCGAGCTCCCTTGGACCAAATCTGATCCCTTTCTCCCTGAAAAAATCTCCCTCAATCGATTTCAGTGAATAAAGCAGCTGCCATGGATCAAGCTTTGTTTCTATTTCAACAACACAGTTAATGAACCACTCCTGGTCTTTATATCCCAGGGGTTCCGTTATATAAATCCCTGATCTTTTTTTAATATGTGTATCAGGAAGCATCCCTATTCTTTTTATTCCCTCGCATATATTTAACAATTTGTCCCCCCTGTTGGAACCAATTCCTATATATGCATGGGCAGTTTTTTCCATATATGATCCCTTTAAAGAATGAGTCTACTTATTCTATCAGAAGCCTCCCTCAGTCTATCTTCATTAATTGTTAATGAAAACCTTATAAATCCTTCACCGAATGATCCGAAGCCAATACCTGGTGTTGCAACTATCCCTGACTTCTTAAGCAAACTAAGTGCAAAATCCGTTGAACTATATCCGGGAGGGATATGGGCCCATATATAAAATGTTGCTTTTGGATAGAAGATTTTGATCCCTGCCTGCTTAAGACCATTTATAAAGATATCCCTTCTTCTCCTGTAAATATCCCTGTTTAACTGAACAACAGCCTCTTCACTCTCAAGGCCAGCTATTGCTGCCCTCTGAATGGCCTGAAATACACCTGAATCTATATTTGTTTTTACATGACCAAGTGCTTTGATGATATCAGCATTTCCCACAGCAAATCCTATTCTCCATCCCGTCATATTAAATGTTTTCGATAATGAATGAAATTCTATACCGATATCCTTTGCACCATCAATCTCAAGAAAACTTATAGGAGCCTCATCGAAATAGATTTCTGAATATGCAGCATCATGACAGACAACTATCCCATATTTATCCGCGAATCTTACAACCTCCTTAAAAAAATCTTTTCCCGCCACTGCTGTTGTTGGATTATTGGGATAATTTATAAACATCAACTTTGTCCTTTCTGCAATATGCTTAGGTATTTCAGAAAGATCAGGAAGAAAACCATTTTCCAATCTAAGTGGCATTGTATATGGGTTTCCGCCGGCAAAAACAACCGAAACGCGATAAACAGGGTAACCCGGATCAGGAACAAGTGCAATGTCTCCGGGATCAACAAAGGCAAGTGGAATATGGGCAATGCCCTCCTTGGAACCAATGAGTGAAATTACCTCACTCTCAGGATTGATAGTTACACCAAATCTCCTCTTATACCATGCTGCTACAGCCTTTCTGAAATCAAGCATACCATAATAAGATGGGTACCTGTGGTTTGACGGATCCCTTACAGCCTCGATCATCTTCTCGACAATGTGAAATGGTGTCTGGATATCCGGATCACCAACACCGAGATCTATGACATCAACACCATTTGCTATCTGCTCTTCCTTGAGTCTGTCAATTTCTGCAAAGAGATAGGGTGGTAGCTTTTTTATTCTTTCTGCCCATCTATTCCTCATGAATACTCTCCCCCTCATTCTTCTTTTGAAACATAATTTCTCAGGACACCTATTCCTTCGATTATAACCTCAACTATATCACCATCTTTGAGCGGTCCAACACCCGATGGGGTTCCTGTTGCTATCATATCACCTGGAAGAAGCGTCATTACATGAGAAACGAAACTTACAAGTTCATATACATTCCTGTGAAGGTATGATGTTCTTGAGCTCTGCTTTATTTCATTGTTAACCCTTGTTTCTATTCGAAGATCCATAGCATTGATGTCCTTAACAATCCATGGTCCCAATGAAGAGAAAGTATCAAAGCTCTTCGATCTCGTAAACTGAACATCCTTTTTTTGAAGATCTCTCGCTGTTATGTCATTAAAACAGGTATATCCAAGAATGTACTCATTTGCTTTTTCAACGCTTACTTTTCTTGCTCTCCTTCCTATAACAGCTGCAAGCTCTGCTTCATAATCAACTCTCTGTGATATTGATGGAAGTATTATTGTATCCTCATGACCTATTACTGATGTACTTGGTTTTATAAAAATTATCGGCTCCTCGGGAAGGGGAACACCCATCTCCTCAGCATGATCCCTGTAATTCAACCCTATTCCTATAATTTTGGACGGGACACATGGAGGAAGAATACGAACCATATCCATGCTGTATATTTTGCTGGTAGGACGCCATTCTCCAAATATATCCCCCTCTATTGCCCTTACTGCGTTACCCTCAACTATTCCATAAAATATTTGACCGTTATGATCAATCCTTGCAAATTTCATCTTGACCTCCCTGAGGGATGATTGAACCTATTTCACCTCAATCCAAGAACATCCATCATGTCATAGATTCCCTCTTTCTGATTTACAATCCATTTTGCAGCTCTCAGTGCACCTCTCGCAAAATTATCCCTGCTATGTGCCCTGTGTGTTATCTCTATCCTTTCACCAAGTCCCCCGAATATCACAGTGTGTTCTCCGACGATATCGCCCGCCCTTACAGCAAAGACTGCAATCTCTTCGTTCTTCCTTTCACCAATCATGCCCCTTCTTCCATAAACACCATCCTTCTCCAGACTTCTGCCAATAGAAGATGCAATTATTTCCGCAAGCTTCATTGCAGTTCCACTGGGGGCATCCTTTTTAAATCTATGGTGCGCCTCAATGATCTCAATATCATATCCATCCCTTAAGACCCTTGCAACATCTTCAACGATTTTGAATAGTATGTTTACACCTATACTCATATTTGGAGAAAGCACACATCTTATCCCTTTAAGTAATCTCTTCAGCTCCTCCCTCTGTTCAGCTGTAAAACCAGTCGTTCCAATCACAACAGGAACTTTTCCTTTCTGATTTATCTCAAGATTTTTTAAAGTTGCCTCAGGATTTGTAAAGTCTATTATCACATCAGCATTCTCAATACATGAACTGAGATCATCAGATACCTTTACATCCATCCTTCCCAATCCAAGCATTTCACCGATATCCCTTCCTATCCAGCTGTGTCCACTTCTCTCAATAGCGCCAACCAGCTTGAAATCTTTATCCTCTCTCATAAGAGAGATTATCCTTCCACCCATTCTTCCGCCCGAACCTATAACAACAGTTCTCAGCATATCTGCCTCCTTTACTTTATCAAACCGTAATCCTTCATGATCTGCTTCAGTTTATTGAGGTTTGCTTCCGACATACTGCAGAGAGGAAGTCTCAACTCCGGGTTTATCTTCCCCATAAGACCGAGCGATGTTTTTACAGGTATGGGATTTGTCTCGATAAACATAGCATGGCAAAGGGGGAGAAGTTTATAGTGAAGGTCCCTTGCCTTTTTTAAATCACCAGCAAAGAATGCATCACAGAGTTCAGCCATATCAGCAGGAGCAACATTTGATACAACAGATATAACGCCTTTCCCACCAACTGCCAGAAGTGGAAGCACTATGAAATCATCTCCCGAGAGAACCGTAAAATCGTTTCCAGTTAATCTAATGATATCGCTTATCTGCTGCAGAGAACCGCTTGCCTCTTTTATCCCGATTATATTTCTTATTTTGGATAGTCTTGCAACTGTCTCAGGCAGCAGATTTACACCTGTTCTTCCCGGGACATTATAAAGGATAATAGGAATATCAACTTCCTCTGCGATAGCTTTGAAATGTCTGTACATACCTTCCTGGGTTGGTTTGTTGTAATATGGAGTTATAATAAGCGCAGCATCAGCACCAACCTTTTTTGCATGTTTCGTTAATTCTATTGCTTCATGCGTGCTGTTTGATCCCGTCCCCGCAATAACAGGAACTCTTCCTTTTACATGTTTTACAGTAAATTCAACAACAAATTCATGCTCTTCATAACTCAATGTTGCTGATTCACCGGTTGTCCCACACGGAACTATACCATCTGTTCCATTGCTAATTTGGAATTCTATGAGATCAGCAAGTGCTTTTTCGTCAACCTTTCCATCTCTGAAAGGTGTTACAATAGCTACTATTGCTCCCTTAATTTCTTTTTTCATAATTACACCTCCCATCTCTTAATTTAAGGTTTATCATCCATTCAAACCTGCAATAGAATCTATCCAGAGATTGCCCTCGCATATAATCCTTGCTTCACCCTCCAGGTAAACATCTCTGAATGAAAAACCATCATTCTTAAAATATACTCTCAATCTTTCGCCGAGTCTTGTGACAACATCAACAGGTGGCTTTGTATATCCTTTACAGCTTGAAATTATTGCTGATGCAACAGCTCCTGTTCCGCAGGCAAGCGTTTCCCCTTCAACACCCCTTTCATAGGTTCTTATCTTTAATGTAGATTCATTAATCACACTTACAAAATTAACATTTGTCCCTGCAGGTTTGAATGAATTATGAAATCTTATACTCCTTCCTACCCTTTCAACATCAAACTCTTCAAGATTATCCTTATAGATTACAACATGGGGAACACCGGTATTCACATACGAAACAGTGTAAACAAAACCATCAACCTCAACGCATAGATCAAGCTTTAAGTTTGATGGATCAACCATTTTAACCATGACCTTTCTATCCTTAACCTCAACCTCAATAATTCCCGCCATTGTCTCGAAGCTCTTCTTGCTTTCACCTATACCCAGATAATCCGCAACAATTGCAACGCATCTTGCTCCATTTCCACACATCTCTGCTTCACTTCCATCCGAATTGAAGAATCTCCATCCGAAATCAGCCTTTGATGAATTAATGATAAGAATCAGTCCATCTGCACCAATTGATAACTTTCTGTCACATACAGCACGAGCAAATCTGGAAAGATCACTGAAGGGGACTGCACAATTTCTGTTGTCAATTACAATAAAATCATTTCCAGCTGCTGTTGTTTTGAAAAAAGGTACCCTCATCTTTGCGTCTACTTACTTAAGAACATCGGGTATAATCTCATTCTCTACCAGATCCCTGTACGTCTCCCTCTTCCTTATAACAAAAAATCTGTCTCCATAAACAAGAACCTCAGCCACTTTCCTCCGGGAGTTGTAATTGGATGACATAGAAAAACCATATGCCCCCGCACTCATTATCGCAAGAAGCTCTCCCCTCTCCATCCGTGGAATCTCCCTTTCCCTTGCAAAGAAGTCCCCCGATTCACACACAGGACCGACAACATCAGCAACTATCTTATCCCTCTCTTTTTCAACAACAGGTTGAATTCGATGATAAGATCCATAAAGGGAAGGCCTTATAAGATCATTCATAGCAGCATCAACTATTATAAAGAATTTTCCTTCGTTCTCCTTTGTATAAAGGACCTTTGTAACAAGGATACCACTGTTTCCCATTATTATCCTTCCCGGCTCCAGTATAATCGTTAAATCCATATCATCTATCTCTTTTATAATGGCTGATGCATATTCATCAGGATGTGGAGGATTTTCATCATTATATCTGATACCAAGACCCCCACCAAGGTCGAGATATTTTATGTGTATCCCCTTTTCCTTAAGCTCCCATATCAATTCCTTCAGTCTCCTGAGAGAATCTACAAAGGGACTGAGGGAAGTTAATTGCGAGCCTATATGGCAGTCAATCCCGCAAACTTCCATGTTTCTCAATTCCCTTGCCCTTTCATAAACCTTCAAAGCCTCCTTAAAGCTAATCCCAAATTTATTCTTCTTCAACCCCGTTGATATATAGGGGTGTGTCATTGGATCAATGTCTGGATTAACTCTCAGTGATACCCTCGCTTTCCTGTTAAGTATATGGGCCCTTTCATTTATCACCTCAAGCTCCGCTGGTGATTCAACATTAAACATCAGGATCCCTTCCTTCAGGCCATAATCAATCTCATCATCACTTTTTCCAACACCAGAAAAGACTATCCTTGCTGGATCGAATCCCGCGATAAGGGCCTTGTAAAGTTCTCCTCCGGATACAATATCAACCCCTGCACCAAGATTCACAAAGATCCTTAAAATCGCAATGTTTGTATTTGCCTTCGCAGAGTAGCATATAAGATGACGAATACCTGAGAAGGCATTATCAAAAGTTTTATAGTGCCTCTCTATGGTTCTGTAACTATAGAGATAAAATGGGGTCCCTACCTCTTCAGCAATCTCCCTTACTGGAACCTCCTCACAGTATAATTCATCCCCAATATAGTGAAAATAATCCATCCCTTCCAGCTCCGTTACTCAGGAATTTTCACTTCTGCCCCTAGAGAAGGAATACTCTCGTTTCTCTGGGGGGATGAGTCAACCGCTGTAACGGTATATATATAAACCCTCCCTTTCTGGATCTCCTTATCAGTATATGAGGTATCCGTAATCAGCTCTCTGTTGAGTTTCTTTTTCTCATTAGTGAGTTTGTCCGTTCTGTAAATGTTATATCCAGCTAAATCCTTCTCAAATACAGCACCCCATGTTATAAAAACACCCTCCTCCCGGGGTATTGCAGTGATCTCGGGTGGAGGCATGGGAGGCGTGAGGTCCCTCGGCTTTGCCTTAATTTCAGCAGAAGATTTACCCTCGATCAGAATGTCACCATGCATGAGTGTTGTCCTAATAGTATAAAAATAATCCTTCTCATTTTCCACCTGAAGATCCTGGAAATAAGCCCCTGATATAGGCTTCTCATTTATGGGCTTTAGTGGATATTGAGCACCTTCACTCCTCCTATAGATGTTGTATTTCTTCTGTGATGGCCCCTCCTTTCCATGCTCATCTTCCCAGAACAACTCCACTCTATGGTCTCCAGCCTGTGCACGAAAATTTTCAGGAGGAGGAGGGGGGTTTATCCATGAAATATTAGCAATATTTGATCCATCGCCGTAATACCTGTCCCTATTGTAAGAGAAGACCTGGTAAGAATAGGACCACCCCTCATTTAATTTGGGATCCTTAAAGTAAATTATCTTCTCCGTTATCCATGCCCCCTGAGGCGGGGATGAAAGCGGAATATCATAGAGCTGGGTGAGCGCTTCACCGGGTTTCCCTCCCCTCCCCCTTTTTATGATCTTAAAACCTGCAAGGTCATCAAGCCGCGTCCCATCAACATTTCTCAATGGCCTTGACCATATGAGATAGAGTTCGCCATCAATTACAGAGATATGGAGATCATCGATACGCGCAGGCACTATACTCTCCGGTGAGATAGGGGGTGCCTTCTTACCGCATCCCACAGGGGCGATCAGTGCCATAATAATCAGAGAAAGTATGCTAATCGGTAAAATGACTTTCAATTTCCCTTATCCTCTCCTCAACACGTATTCTTGCGGTCCCGCCAGGAACTGATCGACTATTTACCGAATTCCAGGGATCAATAAAACGGATTGCATCAATTTCAAACAGAGGGGAAAATCTCTGCATTTCCTCAAGCGTAAGTTCCGATAATTTTCTGGAAGAGCTGATACAGTATTTTACCAGGTTCCCGACAATTTCGTGGGCCTTCCTGAAAGGGACCCCCTTTCTTACAAGATAATCAGCAAGGTCTGTTGCAGTAATAAATCCTGAATTAACTGCAGTTAGCATAGCCTCTTTTCTGAAATTTACAGCGCCCAGAAGGGGAGCAAGAATCTTAAGACAGCCTTTCAGTGTATCAACAGTATCAAAGATTGCCTCTTTGTCTTCTTGCATGTCCCTGTTATAAGAGAGGGGAAGGCCCTTCATCATGACAAGAAGTGATTGAAGGTTTCCAAAAACCCTCCCTGTTTTCCCCCTGATCAGTTCAAAAACATCCGGGTTCTTTTTCTGAGGCATGATGCTGCTTCCTGTTGAGAATTTATCAGGAATTTCAATAAATCCAAACTCACTGCTTGCCCAGATAATAAAGTCCTCGCTGAGCCTGCCCAGATGGACCATAGTGATTGCCGCAGAAGAAGCAAACTCAATCAGAAAATCCCTGTCACTCACAGCATCCATGCTGTTTTTTGATATCTCGGGGAATCCCAGAAGTTCTGCTATATAATACCTGTCCAGATCATAAGGAACCCCTGCAAGTGCTCCTGATCCTGAGGGTAGCACCTTAACCCTTTTCAAACAATCCAGGAACCGCTCCCTGTCCCTATCCAGCATATCAATAAATGCGATTAAATAGTGGGATAGCATCACAGGCTGTGCCATCTGTAGGTGCGTGTAACCTGGCATTACTATATCAAGATTGGACTTAGCCCTTTCCAGTAAAACCTTCTGAACTGCTCTGATATCAGAAAGTATCTCCTCAATTTTATCCGCAAGATATAGCCTCATATCAAGCACAACCTGATCATTCCTGCTCCTTCCCGTATGAAGTTTCCCACCGAGTTCGCCGATCTTGTCTATAAGCCTCTTCTCAATATGCATGTGGATGTCTTCAAGTTCTGTGAAAAATTCAAACCCCCCTTCCTCTATCTCCCTCTCTATTTCCTGCAGTGCTGATATGATCTTGTCTGATTCATCAGATGTGATAATCCCGGCCTTTTCAAGTGCCTTGCAGTGGGCAATGCTTCCCTTAATATCATACCTATAAAGCCTGGAGTCAAAGGATATGGAGGCTGTGAATTCCTCCACCATTTTCTCTGTCTCTTCAGAGAATCTACCACTCCAGGACTTTTTGAACTCTCCCTCACTCATATCCCCTTCCTCATCTCCTCCTCAAGCATCCTCAAAATCCTCAGACGAAGTGAATTTATCCTTATGAAACCTTCTGCATCCTTCTGCCTGTAAACATCCTCCTCCTCAAAAGTTGCATAATCCATTCTGTAGAGGGAGTAAGGAGACCTTCTTCCAACAACATCACAGTTTCCCTTATACAATTTTATTCTGGCTGTTCCTGTTACACCCTGCTGAGACTGATCAATTGCAGCCTGAAGCATCCTCATCTCCGGTGAAAACCAGTATCCATAATAAACAAGTTCCGCATATCTTGGAATAAGGGAATCTCTCAAATGCATAACCTCTCTGTCCATTGTGATGGATTCGACTGCCCTGTGCGCGACATGAAGGATTGTTCCACCTGGTGTTTCATAAACACCTCTTGATTTTATCCCCACATATCTGTTTTCAACCATATCAACCCTTCCGATTCCATTTTCCCCGCCAATCCTGTTCAGATATTCAAGCAGCTCATGAGGCCGCATTCTTTTGCCATCTACTGCAACAGGGGTTCCATTTTCAAAATCTATCTCTATATAAACAGGCTTATCAGGTGCCTTCTCCGGTGAAACAGTCATTACAAACATATCCTCAGGAGGCTCAATCCAAGGATCCTCAAGGATCCCCCCTTCAAAACTTATATGAAGGATATTTCTATCACAGCTATAAGGTCTCTCTGCTGTAACAGGAACAGGTATATTATGCTTCTTTGCATACTCCATAAGCATGGATCTTGACTTCATATTCCATTCACGCCATGGTGCGATAACCTTTATATCCGGCTTTAATGAATAATATGTAAGCTCAAACCTCACCTGATCATTGCCCTTTCCTGTTGCACCATGTGAGACAGCATCTGCACCTTCTTTTATTGCAATCTCTATCTGCTTTTTTGCAATAAGCGGCCTTGCGAGTGATGTTCCCATAAGGTATCTTCCCTCATAAACTGCATTAGCCCTTAAAGCGGGAAATATAAAATCCCTTACAAACTCCTCCCTGACATCATCAATAATCACCTTTGATGCACCCGTTCTTATTGCCTTTTTCCTTATCTCTTCAAGATCCTCTTTCTGACCGAGATCGGCAATGAATGCTATGACCTCACATCCATACTCCTCCTGTAACCACTTTATTATTACAGAGGTATCAAGACCTCCGGAATATGCAAGCACAACCTTTTTTACATCCACTTTTTATCCTCCTTAAAGAACATTCAAAAGCCAATGATAAATTTTATAAGTAGTGCTTTTTGTGTATGAAGCCTGTTTTCTGCCTGATCAAAGATAACAGAACAACTTCCATCCATAACATCTGAAGTAATTTCCTCTCCGCGATGCGCAGGCAGGCAGTGCATAACTATGACATCCTTCTTTGAGCTGAAAACGAGATCCATATTGACCTGATATCTCCTGAAGATCTTTCTTCTCAATTCAGTCTCCTCCTCCCATCCCATGCTTGTCCATACATCCGTGTAGATTACATCAGCATCAGAAACTGCCTCAAAAGGATCCCTTATAACCCTGATGCTACCAGGGTTCTTCTCCATGGCACTTCTTAGAATCGATTGATCCGGTTCATAACCCTCAGGACATGCAACAATAAGATAAAAATCCATCAGTGATGCAGCCTGTATAAGTGAGTGGGCCACATTGTTCCCGTCACCAACATATGCAACCTTTATACCCTTTAAATAATCCTTTTTTTCCCAGATTGTGAAGATATCACCAAGGACCTGACAGGGATGATGTTTGTTTGTAAGACCATTTATTACAGGGACTTCAGAATTAATCGCAAACTCTTCCACTAATTCCTGTGAGTAGCTTCTGATAAGTATGCAGTCAACATATCTTGAAAGAACCCTTGCCGTATCTGAGATACTCTCCCCTCTTCCGATCTGTAATTCGGAGGGACTTAAGAAAAGTGAATGGCCGCCAAGTTCCCTCATCCCCACTTCAAAGGAAACCCTTGTCCTTGTTGATGCCTTTTCAAAGATCATAGCAAGCATCTTCCCCTTAAGGGGCTCGTAAATAATCCCTCTTTTTCTCTTTTCCTTAAGGTCCCTGGAAAGCAGAAGTATCTCTTCCACCTCCTGGCGGGTGAGATCCCAGAATGTTAGAAAATCCCTCTTCCCTTGCCTCATTATCTATATCCTTTCCCCTCAATACGATTAAATATCCCGTCCAGAACCTCATAAAGAAAGTCTATGTCATCCCTGTTTATGGTAAGGGGAGGCAGGAACCTCAATACCCTTTCCTGGGTACAGTTAATAAGCACACCTTCCTCCATTGCCATTTCCACCACCATATCCGCTTCAAAATCCAGCTCCATTGCAAGGATTAGTCCCATTCCTCTGACACTCCTGATGAATCTGTATTTACTTTTGAGTCTCAACAATGTATCAAGAAAATATTCACTGATTGTTGCACAATGATCAAGCACCCCTTCCTTTATAAGGCTTCTCATATAAGCAACACCAGCGGCACAACTTACAGGATTACCCCCAAATGTGGATCCATGGGATCCAGGGGTAAAAACCTCAGCAATATCCTCTCTTGCAATGATTGCTCCAAGAGGAAGCCCTCCACCAAGTGCCTTTCCCAATGACAGAATATCTGGTTTTATATCGTAATTCTGATAAGCAAAAAGCCTTCCTGTCCTTCCCAGACCAACCTGAACCTCATCCAGTATGAGGAGGATGTTGTTTTTATTGCAGATCTCCCTTACAGATCTCATATAATCTAAATCAGCGGGGATTACACCTCCTTCACCCTGTATCGGCTCAAGCATGATAGCACACGTTTGAGATCCAATTGCCCTTTCAAGGCTCACAATATCATTGAATGGCACATGTCTGAAGCCCTGAGGAAGCGGCTCAAATCCTTTACGGAACTTCTCCTGCCCGGTTGCAGCAAGTGTTGCGAGGGTCCTTCCATGGAAGGAATTTTCCATGCATATTATCTCAAACCTTTCAAACCCAAATTTATCCTTTGAATATTTCCTTGCAAGCTTTATCGCTGCCTCATTTGCCTCAGCTCCACTGTTACAGAAAAATACCTTCCCAGGAAAAGAATACTCTACAAGCATCTTTGCTAACTCTATCTGTGGAAGGCTATGAAATAGATTGGAGATGTGGAGAAGCTTTCCCGTCTGTTCCTTTATCGCCTTAACCACAGATGAAGGACAGTGACCAAGACCTAAAACCCCAAGGCCTGAAATAAAGTCTATATACTCCTTTCCATCAACATCACGAACCACACAGCCATTCCCCGTCTGAACCACAACAGGAAATCTCCTGTATGTGTTCATCAGATACTTATTTGATTCCCTTATTAGCTTCTGTGTTGAATCCACCTTAATCTTCTCTAAATATGGATCTGTGTTCCTATCCCAACATCAGTAAATATCTCGAGCAAAATGGAATGCTCAATTCTACCATCTATAATATGAGCTTTTTTTACACCGCTCTTCAGTGCATCCAGACAGCATTCAACCTTCGGGATCATTCCTCCTCTGATCACACCTTTATCGATCAGCTGCTTAGCTGCATCAAAATCAAGGCTCGGTATAAGCTTTCCATCCTCGTTAAGAATGCCCTCAACATCTGTAAGAAATATAAGTTTCTCTGCACACAGTGAAGATGCTATTTTACTGGCTGCAATATCAGCATTTATGTTGTATGTTGACCCATCATCTCCAACACCAACAGGGGCAATAACAGGAATGAATCTCTGCTCTTCAAGTGCCTTAATAACATCAGGATTTACCTCCTTCACCACACCCACTCTTCCAATATCTATCAACTCCTTTTCACCCGAAGATTCGTTAAAAGCCTCCATAATCATCTTTTCTGCAACAATTAATCTTCCATCCTTTCCACTCAATCCTACAGCTTTGCCTCCATATTGATTAATAAGGTTTACTATCTCCTTGTTTATTTTTCCTACAAGAACCATCTCAACAATATCCATTGTTTCATCATCTGTCACCCTCATTCCTCTTACAAAGTAACTCTCTTTTCCAAGTCTTTTTAAGAGTTCACCTATCTGCGGCCCTCCGCCATGCACAATTACAGGATTGAGTCCAATATACTTCATCAGTGTAACATCGATTGCAAAGCTTCTCTTCAGATTATCCTCAACCATCGAGGCGCCTCCATACTTTATCACAATGGTTTTATCATAGAATTTTGTTATGTAAGGGAGGGCCTCAATAAGTATTCGCGCCTTTTTGATAAGTTCGTTTATTTCATTCATCAGAGAATATAGCGACTTAAATCTATGTCCTTAATTATTGAAGAAAGTTTTTCCCTTACATATTGTGCATCAATTATAACATTCTTTCCCTTATAAATATCGGAATTGAATGAAATATCCTCAAGAAGCTTTTCCATTATAGTATGCAGTCTCCTTGCCCCTATGTTTTCCGTTCTCTCATTTACAACACATGCTATCTCAGCAATTTCAGCTATGGCATCATCAGTAAACTTCAATTCAACACCCTCTGTTTGAAGAAGTGCAATATATTGCTTTGTGAGTGCATTTCTTGGTTCTGTAAGAATCCTTATAAAATCCTCTTTTGTAAGTGGATCAAGTTCAACCCTTATGGGAAATCTGCCCTGGAGCTCAGGAATGAGATCAGAGGGTTTTGATACATGAAAAGCACCAGCAGCGATAAAAAGGATATGGTCTGTTTTTACCATTCCATATTTTGTGTTCACTGATGTTCCCTCAACAATAGGGAGAAGATCCCTCTGCACACCTTCCCTTGAAACATCAGGTCCATAACCCTTTTCCCTTCCTGCAATTTTATCAATTTCATCTATGAAAACTATTCCAAGTTGTTCAACCCTTCGAAGGGCTGTTTTTGTAACTTTATCCATATCAATAAGCTTCTGTGATTCCTCCTGTGTAAGGATCTCAAGGGCCTCTGCCACTTTTACCTTTCTCTTTTTTGTTTTCTTTGGAAATAGATTGCTAAAGACCTCTTTCAGATTGATATCCATCTCCTCCATACCAGCTGGGGAAAAGATTTCAATTACAGGAAATGCGCGCTCACTTACTTCAAGTTCAACCTCCCTGCTATCAAGGAGGCCTTCCCTCAACATCTTTTTCAGTTTATCCCTTGTCCCCTTAAAGTCGTCACCTTTCCTCATTTCAAGGGCCTTTTCCGAATAAAATATCCTTTCGTCCCTCTGGGGAAGCAGTAGATCAAGAACCTTCTCCTCTGCAATCTCCCTTGCTTTCTCTTTTATCTTTTGCTTCTCTTCCTCCCTTACCATGTTAACAGCAAGATCCATGAGGTCCCTTATTATAGATTCCACATCCCTTCCCACATAACCGACTTCTGTGAACTTTGAGGCCTCAACCTTTATGAAAGGTGCATTCGTAAGTTTTGCCAGCCTCCTTGCAATTTCTGTTTTTCCAACACCTGTTGGCCCTATCATAATGATGTTTTTTGGTGCTATTTCGTCCCTCAGTTCCGGAGGCACCTGTTGCCTCCTCCATCTGTTTCTCATAGCAATACTCACAGCCTTCTTTGCCTTATTCTGTCCTACAATATACTTGTCAAGCTCCTCAACAATCTGCTTCGGTGTTAGCTCCTCCTGGAAAAACTCTCCCTTTTCATCCATGTTTTCAGATTTATCTAATTTTTTAATTTCCATTTAACCTCCTTTTTATTTTAGTTCCTCAATGATGATATTGTTGTTTGTATATACACAGATTCCGGAGGCAATCTCCATTGCCTCTTTAACAATACTCTTTGCATCAAGTTCTGTGAACTTCAAAAGTGCCCTTGCAGCTGCAACGGCAAATGGCCCCCCTGAACCTATACCACAGACACCATCATCCGGTTCCACCACATCACCTGTTCCCGAGATAACAAGTGACACCTCTTTATCAGCAACAATGAGGAGGGCCTCGAGCCTTCTTAATACCTTATCCATTCTCCAGTCCTTTGCAAGCTCAACTGCTGCCCTTTTAAGATTTCCTCTGAACTCCCCAAGCTTCGACTCAAATTTTTCAAAAAGGGCAAGGGCATCAGCGCTTGAGCCTGCAAACCCGGCAAGCACATTATCATTATAGAGTCTTCTAACCTTTCTCGCGCCATGCTTCATAATGGTGCTTCCCATACTTACCTGTCCATCCCCTCCCATGGCAACACTGCTGCCCCTCCTTACACAGAGAATAGTTGTTGATCTGATCATTGATTCCTCCATATTTTCCTTCATCCATTAATCCTTCTTTTTTGCTCTTGGATGACAATCATCATATATCTTCATCAGCTTATCAAGATTTATATGCGTATACCTCTGGGTGGTTGAAAGACTTGCATGGCCAAGCAACTCCTGTATCGTTCTCAGATCAGCCCCGGCCTCAAGTAGATGGCTTGCAAAACTATGCCTGAGGGTGTGCGGTGTGACCCTTTTGGAAAGGGATATCTTTCTTCTATACTTCTCAACGATCCTTGCTATATTTCTCGTAGAAAGTCTGCCTCCCCGGATTGAAATAAAAAATACCTTCCCTTTTCGCTTCTCGGAAGATGCATCAAGATATTGCAGGAGGGCATCCCTTGCCTTATTTCCAAAAGGAACAATCCTCTCCTTTCCTCCCTTCCCCTTCACCTTAACCATCTGAAGCGAGAAATCCAGATCCCCCAGATCTATCTTCGCAATCTCAGACAGCCGAAGCCCACTTGAATAAAATAGTTCAAGGATAGCCCTGTCCCTCTTTTCAACAAAACCTTCACCCCTTACAGCTTCGATAAGTGAAAATGCCTCATCAACCGTAAGAAAAGATGGCAGACTCCTTTCCCTCTTCGGTGTTTCCTGAAGCAGTGCGGGATTTAACCTTACCCTCTCAATCCTCATAAGGAACCTGAAGAATGATCTCAATGCGGAAAGCTTCCTTGCAATTGTCACCTTTCTGTCCTTCTTATAAATGGAAAATACATATGCCTTTATATCATAAAGATCAACCTGATCCCAGCTATGCTTTTTATTCTTTAGAAAATTGATAAATTCTGATATGTCAATCCGGTAATTTCGAACCGTATGGGGTGAGTAGTATCGTTCATACTGAAGATAATTTAGAAAGGATTCTAATTCCTTCTCCATCTCCCCATTCTCATTGAATCCCTAAAATTAAAGACTGACCCGTCCATGTAAATCTACCGGAGGAATCATCCTGTCTATATCCTCAAGCCACCCTTCAAGGGCATCAATTGCCCTCCTCACAATAAAAGTCTCTCTCTTTGCTCTTCCAAGGCCTCTTTCCGGAAGAGGAAAAAGTCCAAAATTGATCTTCATCGGTTGAAAATTCCTTCTCCTGATATCGGTTATATAATTTATCAGTGCACCCATTGCGCTCTCCGGGGGTGGTGGAACAGGCTTCCTGTGGTCAGACAATAATGCAGCCCCTATGCCCGCAACAATTCCCATTGAAGCAGACTCAATGTAGCCCTCAACACCCGTAATCTGGCCCGCGAAAAATATTCTTTCATTTTTCTTAAATTGTAGTGTTTTTTCAAGAAGAATGGGAGAATTTATATATGTATTCCTGTGCATACTTCCATAACGCAGAAATTCTGCATTCCCTAACCCTGGAATCATACGAAAAACCCTTTTCTGCTCAGGATATGTAAGACGCGTCTGAAATCCCACCATGTTATACATTGTACCATCAAGATTCTCCGCCCTCAGTTGAACAACAGCATAGGGTTCCAAACCGCGCATATCCCTTAATCCCACAGGTTTGAGTGGTCCGAATCTAAGGGTGTCAACCCCTTTTTCTGCCATCTCCTCAATGGGGAGACAGCCTTCAAAGAAGATAGGTCTTTCGAAGAAACGAAGTGGAACCCTCTTTGCCGAAACAAGCTCCCTTACAAAGGATTCATACTCTTCCTTATTCATCGGAAAGTTTAAATAATCATCACCACCCTTATTATATCGTGATGCCCTGAAGGCAATATTAAAATCGATTGAGGATGCATCAACTATCGGTGATATGGCATCATAAAAATAAAGACGTTCCTTGCCCGTCATAATGGAGATCCTCTTCGAAAACCTTTCAGATGTAAGTGGACCGGTCGCGATGATAGCTATTCCATCAGATGGAATATCATCGATCTCTTTCCTTTCAACCTTTATATTCGGATGGGTCTCAATACGCCAGGTAACATAGGCAGAAAACCTCTCTCTATCAACAGCCAGTGCTTGTCCTGCAGGAATGGCAGTTTTTGCTGCAGCTTCCATAATAATGGATCCTGCCCTTCTCATCTCCTCTTTTAGCAGCCCAGGGGCTGAAAAGGGATCTAAAGATCTGAATGAGTTACTGCACACAAGTTCTGCGAGATAAGGTGACCTGTGGGCATCACTCATCTTTAACGGTTTCATCTCATAAAGCGTGACATTAAACCCCCTTCTTGCGAGCTGCCATGCAGCCTCACAACCGGCAAGCCCTCCTCCGATCACAAACACATTTTCATGACCCATGATCAATCCCTTTTCCTCTCTTTAAAATTGCAACCCTTATTGATGCATATGTAAATTACCCCTCCTCTACCCTTTCTTTCAACAAGCAGGGGGAAACCACAGGACGGGCAGCTTCTTGATATGGGTCTGTCCCATATCGCAAAGGTGCATCGTGGATAGTTTGAGCAACTGTAAAATATCTTCTTCCTTTTTGTCTTCCTCTCAACTATCTTCCCATCACAATCCTTAACAGGACATCCAACTCCAAGATCAAGGGATTTTTTGTTCAAACATTTTGGATAGGATGAACATGAAAGAAATTTTCCAAATCTGCTATTTTTTATCACCATTGGTGAACCACAGAGTTCACATACAAGATCATGAACAGGCTCATCATCCTTGATCCTTATCCTTCCCTCCTCGTCCCGGTAAAAGTTCTTTGTATTCTTACAGGAAGGATAGGATGAACAGGCAAGGAAGTTACCATTTTTCCCCCACCTGATAACCATCTTAGAGCCACAGCTTTTACAGATTATATCCGTCGGAATACCGGTTTCCTTTACATTAACCATCTCCATTTTTGCCTTCTCTAAACTCTGTCTGAAGGGGGAATAGAAACTCCAAAGGACAGATCTCCAGTCCATCTCGCCCTCTTCTATCTTATCCAACATCTCCTCCATTGAGGCGGTAAACTCAACATTGATGATATCGCTAAAATGAGTAACAAGGAGATCTGACACAAGAAATCCAAGTTCGGTGGGTTTGAACCTTCCGGACTCAAGCTTTACATACCCCCTTTCTTGAATCGTGCTCAGGATGAGTGCATATGTGGATGGCCTTCCAATCCCCTTCTCCTCAAGCTCCTTGACAAGGGTGGCCTCCGTGAAGCGTGGCGGAGGCTGGGTGAAATGCTGCTTAGGTAAAAACTCGAGAGGTCTTAGTTCCTCTCCCTCCTCAAGCACTGGAAGTGAGATTGCATCATCCTCCTCGGCATCAACCTCATCCCTTCCCTCTGTATAGATGGCTGTAAACCCCTTAAATCTCATAATGCTTCCTGTTGCCCGAAGAAGATAATCACCAGCAGTTATCTCGTAGATTGTCTGATCGTATATAGCAGGGGCCATCTGACTTGTCACAAATCTCTTCCATATGAGATCGTAGAGAAGGTAGTGATCCTCGTCCAGATATTCCTTCACCATCTGAGGTGTAATCTCAACAGATGTCGGTCTTATTGCCTCATGGGCATCCTGAGAGGTCTTACTGTTCCTATAATTATATGACTGGGCTGGAAGATATTCCTCCCCGTACTGCTCTGATATGTACCTCCTTAGTGCAGCAAGTGCCTCCCCTGAAACCCTCACAGAATCCGTCCTCATATAAGTTATCAATCCAACAGGACCGCCCTCCCCGAGATCCACCCCTTCATAGAGATGCTGTGCAATAAGCATGGTTTTAACAGGTGAAAAACCAAGCTTTCTTGATGCCTCCTGCTGAAGCTTGCTTGTGATGAATGGAGGGGATGGAAATCTTTTTTTCTCCTTCTTAATAACCCGGGAAACGAAAAATCTTGATCCCCTGAGTTCTTCAACTATACGTTCAGCTTCATCCTGATTCCTTATGGAGATTTTTTGACCTCCCTTTTCAACTAATCTGCACTCAAATGAAGGCGGGCAGTTTCCCTCAAGTCTTGCAGAGATCGTCCAGTACTCCTCGGGTACAAAGGATTGGATCTCCCTTTCCCTTTCTACTATGATCCTCAGAGCAACCGATTGAACCCTTCCTGCACTGAGTCCCCTTCTTACCTTTTCCCAGAGAATAGGACTGATCAAATATCCAACGAGCCTGTCAAGTATCCTTCTTGCAAGCTGTGATTCATACCTGTTTCTATTTAATGTTTCCGGATTTCTCAGGGCCTCAAGAACCTTCTTAGCGGTGAATTCATGGAAAAGTACCCTATAGATATTTTTCCCATCCCCTATCTCTTCAGAGATATGCCAGGCAATTGCTTCACCTTCCCTGTCTGGATCTGTTCCAAGGTATATCTTCTCTGCCTTTTTTGCAGACTTTCTAATCTCAAGAAGTATCTTCTTCTTTCCTTTAATTAATTCGTAATGGGGGTTAAAACCATCCTCTATCTCCACGCCAAGATCCCTCTTTGGAAGATCCTTTACATGGCCCATTGAGGCCTTTATTTCATAACTGTCCCCTACAATTTTCTTGAGCGTTCTTGCCTTTGTTGGTGATTCAACGATGAGTAGATATCTCTCCATCTTTTCTAATTCCACCTTAGTCGTTTATAAAGAAGATGTTACCCTCCATCTGGGTGACTATTCCCTTTAATTCAAGGCCCATTATTATTGCTCCAACCTCTGCAGCACTTTTACCAGAAATCTCAATAATTTCATCGATAAATCTGTAACCCCTCTTTATTATCGCTAAAATCTTTTCCTCATCGGTAGTAAGATTAACATTAACTTTCTCTCTTTTCGCTACAAAATCAGGAAATATCTCTTCCAGAACATCGTCAACGGATTCAACAAGTTTTGCACCTGATTTTAAAAGTTTGTGCGGACCCTTGCTATTCTGAGAAAAGATACTCCCCGGAACAGCAAAAACCTCCCTCCCCTGCTCAAGTGCCCAGTATGCAGTAATAAGTGCCCCGCTTCTTTCCGCGGCCTCAACTATAATTACACCTTTGGAAAGACCACTTATGACCCTATTCCTTACAGGGAAGTTTGATTTTCTCGGCTCAGTCCCCATAGGAAATTGCGAAATCACGGCCCCCTTTTCTATAATCCTTTCATAAAGTTTCCGGTTACTTCTTGGATATATTATATCAATCCCGCTTCCCAAGACAGCCACAGTCCTACCACCTTTTAATGCACCATCGTGGGCGAATGAATCAATACCAATTGCCATCCCACTCACAATCGTAATACCCAAAGATGATAATTCATGGGCAAGCCTTTCTGCTACTGCCTTCCCATAGGATGAAGCCTTCCTCGATCCTACAATGGCAACTGCCTTTGCATCGGACTGCTCCAGTTTACCGCGCACATAAAGTAAAGGAGGAGGATCCTGAATATTCCTGAGATTGCCGGGATAATCCTGATCTCTAAAAGTCAAGATCCTCACACCAGCATCCCTTGCCCTTTCCACCTCTTTCTGGGCGTTTTTAAAACCGTTGAACATCTTTATGCCATCAATCACTGAAGGCTTAATCCCCTCCACCTTCTTCAATTCTGAAAAACTCGCAACAAACACTGCCTCAGCACTGCCAAAATGTTCGATCAACCTTATAAAGGTTTTATCACCCATGTCGGGGACCATATTCAAGGCAACCCACCATGAAAGCTCCTCGACATCCATAATTCAATACTCCTTCAGAAATATAAAAAGGATTCTGAATAGCTGAAATTACTGCCAGTTACTGCTGCTGTATGGATATAACCCTCATTCCCACACGCAATGGCTCTTCTGACTGGATTATAAGGGCAGTGGATGCCTTCTCCATAGAAAGAATCACAAGTGCCTTTCCAACACTCCTTTCAACCACCCTTACATTCCCACCGGATCTTATCCTCTCCTCTTTGACGATAGAAAATACACTTCCCCTGTCTATCCCATCCCTGCTTCCAATATCAATATATACTACATCCCCTTCACCGAGCAGGTCTAAACCATTTTTGTTATCAATAATATACCCGCTTATCTTTCCCGTGCTTTCCTTTATTTGAATCTTTGGATCGAGATGTAGATATGTGATCAGACCATCACCCTTTCTTATCGGGCTGAACGATTCCAAAACCCTTATCTTTCCTGTATTCCCTCTCAACTCTATTAACTCTGCCTGTCCCAGGATGGAAATGAGATATCCTGAAAATCTCCCTTTTACAGGATGCACTATCTTCCTCTCAACCCTTACAATGCTAAATCTTGAACCCGATCTGAATTCTTTTTCTTCAAGAAGATCGGCATAGAGGGTATCACCCTCACCAAATATTTCTTTTACCGAACCATCGCCGGCAATTCTCGCAAAATATGCGGGCTTTTCATCCATAACAAATCCACAGGATGCAATCATTGAATAGTAGTAATATTTCCCTTCTTCTTCTTCCTTTATCTCGCCCCTGGGAATTTCAACCTTCTCTTCCCTCTTTACCCCTGCCTTTTCCTCCTTTACAGGAACCTGCTCACTCTTTTCTTCCTTTTTTGTGATTTTCTCCTTTTTTACCTCAGCAATAAGTTCCTCCTCCGGATAGAGTTCAATCCTATCGCCGGGATAGATGAGATGGGGATTGGATATATGGGGGTTCTTTGCCCAGAGTTTAGGCCAGAGAAATGGATTGTTATAGTATGTCTTGCATATATCCCATAGTGTATCACCCTTTACAACAATATGTTGCTTTTTTTCCGGCAAAGTTCTTTCCTCTGCGGTTAATTTAGAAGGAGAAAAGAAGATGTTTAACAACAAAAGGATAATAAAAATTGGTAAATATAAATTTTTCATACCTGACTCCTTTCCTTTATTGTTATTATAGCTTCAGTCGATTATTTTCAAAATTTAAATAATATCAATCACCTGAAATTAATACTTAATCAATGAATAAATCTACAATAGACACAGCAATACTCACTATCAATGCACCAAATATGGCAGAAATAAATCTTTCTATTATGAATCCTTTCACCATAAAGGAGACAAGATAGAGCAGTAATCCATTTATCACAAAAAGAAACAGTCCGAAGGTTAAAATTGTAAGTGGAAAACTTATCAATATTAAAACAGGTTTTACCAATGCATTAAGGATACCAAGAATTATTGCTGAAATGAATGCTGCTTTTATGGATGCTATCTCTATACCCTTTATGATCTGAGAGGCAAAGATTATAGCAAAGGATGTTACAATCCATCGAACAAAGATACCCTTTATCATTTAAACCTTTTTGAGATAGATGAAATATTCGGTATTTCCATCAGCACCCGGAATTGGTGATTTTACAATACCCATTACCTTTAAACCGAGACCTGTGCAGAAGGACTTTATCCTCTCGATCACCCGAATATGTTTCTCTATCTCCCTCACAATACCTCCTTTTCCAACCTCTCCCTTGCCAACCTCAAACTGGGGCTTTATAAGAGCAACAATCTCTCCTTCCTTTTTCAAAAATTCAATAACCTTGGGAATAACCTTTTCAAGAGAAATGAAGGAAACATCAATCGTTGCCATATGAATCTCTTCCTTTATGCGCTCCCTTGGAAGGTATCTTATGTTTGTTCTCTCCATAACAACAACCCTTGGATCCTGTCTTAGAACCCACGCGAGCTGTCCGTATCCCACATCGATTGCATAAACCCTTTCAGCACCTCTCATCAACAAACAGTGCGTGAACCCTCCTGTGGATGCACCAACATCCATAATGACCTTTCCCCTGACATCTATAGAAAATGCATCAAGTGCACCCTCCAGCTTTATACCACCCCTGCCTATGTATGCTGGTTTCTTCCTTTCAATCTTTATATCGCAACCCTCATCGACAAATGTACCCGGTTTGAGAATTGGTTTTCCATTTATAATCACTTCACCCGCCATAATCATGGAAACTGCCTTTTCCCTGCTCTCTACAAGTCCTCTTTCAACAAGAAGTTTATCTATCCTCAATTTCTTTCTTCTGATAACCTCTCTCTTTTCCATAATTCAGATCCTCGATAATTTCTTGAGCATAAAAATTGCCTCGTTTGCAATACACTCACTGTCCAGACCAAAAGAAGATTTGAGGATCTTCTGTGAACCATGAGCGACAAAGACATCACCAATTCCCATCCTTCTTATTTTTATCCCGGTAATCCGGTTTCTCTCAAGCATCTCGAGAAATGCACTTCCAAAACCCCCCTGGAGCACATTTTCTTCTACAGTAATTACATTACGTGTTAAAAGAGACCAATTTATGAGGAGCTCTTCATCCATAGGCTTCACAAATCGTGCATTAATAACCGCAGCATCTATCCCTTCCTTCTCAAGATAAAATGCTGCCTCAAGTGAGGAATATACCATCGATCCAATAGCAACAATTAGGATATCCTTCCCTTCCCTTATAAGCTCTGCTTTTCCAAAAGGAATGGGCTCGGGCTTATCCTTTATATCCTTTCCCACTATCTCACTCCTCGGGTATCTTATAGCAACGGGCCTATTCAGCTGCAATGCTGTTTTCAGCATGTCTCCAAGCTCATATCCATCCTTTGGAGCCATAACAACCATATTTGGTATATGCCTCAGATAGCTCAGGTCGAAAACACCCTGGTGTGTTTCTCCATCGGCACCAACAATTCCAGCTCTATCAATGGCAAATACAACAGGCAGATTTTGTATGCAAACATCATGGATTATCTGATCATATGCCCTCTGAAGGAAAGTTGAATATATGGCAACAACAGGCTTAAATCCCTCAACAGCAAGCCCGGCAGCAAATGTAACAGCATGTTGTTCTGCAATACCAACATCGAAAAATCTGTCCGGGAACTCTTTTGCAAATTTGGAAAGCCCCGTCCCCTCACGCATAGCTGCTGTAATAGCGACAATCCTTTTATCTTCATGCGCAAATCTTACGATATATTCGGAGAATGCATCGGTATATGTTCTCTTATCCGATACAGATAGCGAAGTCCCACTGTTTATGTCAAATGCACTCACACTGTGGAAGATTTCTGGATTTTCTTCAGCAGGTCTGTAACCTTTTCCTTTCTCCGTTATCACATGAAGAAGGATCGGCTTGTCGTTGAGCTTCTTTATATTCTCAAGTGTATCAATCAGATCACCTATGCTATGACCTGGTATCGGGCCGATATATCTGAATCCCAGCTCTTCAAATAGTATACCCGGAGTAAGAAAGCCTTTTGTAAACTCCTCAACCCTTTTCACCAATAAGTAAAGATAATCTCCAGCAAACGGCACCCTTTTCAAAAACCTCTTTATTGCCTTTCTAAATCCGCTAACCCTTCTGCCAGTCATGATTTTGTTAAGATAGGCGGCAATAGCACCAACATTTGGTGATATTGACCATTCGTTATCATTAAGTATAACTATCAGCTTCTTTCTCAAATGACCCGCCTGATTAATTCCCTCATAAGCAAGACCCGCGGTCATTGCACCATCACCTATAACAGCCACAATATTGTTCTTCATCCCTTTTAAATCCCTTCCTACAGCCATACCGAGTGCAGCTGATATGGAAGTGCTGCTATGACCGGTCCCAAATACATCATAAATGCTCTCGTCCCTCCTTGGAAATCCGCAAATTCCCTTGTATTGTCTCAATGAACTGAACCTATCTTTTCTTCCAGTCAGAATCTTGTGCGCATATGATTGATGACCAACATCCCATATGATCCTGTCCTCAGGGGCATCAAAAACATAATGCAATGCTATTGTCAGCTCAACAACACCAAGATTTGACGCAAGGTGACCACCCGTTACAGAAACCGTCTTTATAATCTCATCCCTTATTTCTTTTGCAAGGATGGAAAGCTCATGTTTCTGGAGTGATTTCAGATCAGAAGGATACTTAATTCTATCAATTATCCTCTCCACCCTGTAGACCCTCGAATTAGTCTCTTCTCGCAATAACAAATCTTGCTAATTCCCTGAGTACATCAGCCTTCTCACCAAAGACAGAAATAGCATCCAAGGCCTCAGCAATCAACCTCTCTGCCCTCTTCCTTGACTCTTCAACACCAATAAGATGTGCGAGATTGACCCCCCCTTTTTCCTTACCCGCATCCATCAGATCATCCATTATCTGAAAGGCAATCCCGAGATTATTTCCATATCTCGTAATAGTATCGATCTCATATTCAGTTGCACCGGATAATATAAACCCGGCCCTGAGAGATACAGTAATCAAACGTGCGGTTTTATCAAGATGAATGGCCTCAATAGAAGATTGATCCAGTTTACTCGCCTTCATTGTGATATCACCAATCTGTCCACCGACCATCCCCCTTGAACCTGATGCCTCGGCAATTTCATATATCACACGGAGTGCTTTTTTAGGGTCGATATTCCTTTCACTCGAGGATTTCGCCATAATATAAAATGCCTCTGAGAGAAGTGCATCTCCTGCAAGAATTGCAACTGCCTCGCCAAATACCCTGTGGCTTGTTGGTCTTCCCCTCCTGAATTCATCATCATCCATGGATGGTAGATCATCATGGATGAGTGAATATGTATGTATCAGCTCCACTCCACATGCAAAGGGAAGAATATCCTCTAAGTTTCCACCCATCATCTCAGCAGCTGCAATCATAAGTATGGGTCTTAATCTCTTCCCACCAGAAAATACACTGTACCTCATCGCCTCAGCAAGGATTTCGGGAAATCTTCCATTACAGGTAAGATATCTCCTCAGTTCCCCCTCAATGATCTCCTGTCTCTTCCTGAAATATTCATAAATATCCATCACTGTTCCTCTTCCAGCTGAAACTGCTCACGCCTTATTCTTCCTTCCTGGTCCTTAATGAGAATCTCCATCTTTCTTTCTGTTTCATCAAGGATACGGTGACATATTCTGCTCAATCTTATTCCTTCCTCGAAAGATTTCAATGCCTCTTCCAGGGGGAGGCCTCCCTCCTCAAGCTTTTTTACAATATCTTCGAGTTTTTTTAAAGCCTCTTCAAAGCTTTCCTCTGCCATAATAACTCCTTATATTTTTGATCGATTCATTCATTAATTAAACGGAGCGGATCTACCCTTGCATTTAAAATTCTAACACCAAAATGCAGGTGCGACCCTGTTGCCCTCCCACTCTTTCCAATCTTCCCTATAACATCACCCTTATTCACTATCTTTCCTTCATCAACCAGTATATCCGATAGATGAAAATACATGGAGAAAAGTCCGTATCCGTGATCAATTATCACAGCATTTCCACCAAAATAAAGTTCACCCGTGAAGCAAACTATCCCTCTGTTAGAAGCAAGAACATCATCTCCCGCTCTCCCCTTTATGTCTATACCAGAATGCGGCTGTCTTTCTACACCATTTATTATTCTTCTCGATCCAAAATTGTCGTTAATAATTCCTTTCACAGGAAGGATGAAAGCTCCTTCCCACAATTTTTCAGGTGTTATTTTATTAAATAACGTAATAAGCTTTTCCCTCTCATTTTCAATTCTTTTTATGCTCTCATCACTCAACGGCTCTTCGGGAATACTTAATATCTCTGTTTTATATCTCCTCTCTTTTATTTCAACAGGCAGCTTGAAAATTCTTCCTTTCCCAATAAACGTAATTTCTGAGATACCTGGCTTTGCATCCATATCCACTCCTGCAATCGTTGCCTTATTTCCATCACCATCTGTAAATAATGGCAATCTATTTTTTTGAAAATATATTTCCTCAATGTCCGGCTCTGAATGTTTAATTTTTATATACAGTACATCCCCCTGAAAAATTTCCTTTGGGGAAACCCCAATATCCCTTATATCAAAGGCATTCGCGATAAGTGCCATCTTAAAAATAAGGATGTTAAAGATAATTATTAAACATCTACTCCTTAACATCTTCAACCTTACATATAATATCTCCTTTCCACAATCTCACTCTGACGCTATCCCCTTTTCTCGTATCTGATGAATCCCTTACGATCCTCATCTCAGGAAGGAGCCATGTTATTGAATAACCCCTCTTTAACACATTAAGTGGACTCAGTCCATCAAGTTTCTCGGTGAGGATATTAAAACAATCCCTTTTTGCCTTCAAAACAGAATTCATTGAACTCCTGAGCCTTGTTTCACTATGCTGGAGTTCCCTCTTTAATGAGGGGATGAGTTTTTTTGGCGATGCACTTATAAGAAAGAAATCCTTTGCACTGAGTGATGCAATCTTCATTGATAAAAGCCTTTTCGAGGCATTGATAAGCCTCTCCACCAGCTCATCTATTTTTAGCCGTATCTCCCAGATCCTCTTTGCAGGATGAACGATCCTTCTTTCAATACTGTTCAACCTCACCCTGCATATCTCATAGTATCGCATCATGCTGTTCCTCATCCTGTTTTCAAAGGAATCAAGAATTGATTTGAGCTCATCCCTGCTCTTCACAATCATCTCAGCGGCGGCTGATGGTGTTGGTGCCCTTAAATCTGCAACAAAATCTGCTATCGTATAGTCCATCTCATGACCAACAGCAGAAATAATAGGGATGCGTGATCCATGGATTGACCTTGCCAGCTCCTCATCGTTGAATGCCTGAAGATCTTCCCATGAGCCACCTCCCCTTGCAATAACTATAACCTCAACATCACCGAGGAAGTTGAATATCCTTATGCCCTCGATAATCTCCTGTGGAGCCTTTTCTCCCTGCACAGTAACTGGATAGATCACAATATGGAGACCATAAAAACGCCTCTTCAGTACCTTCAAGATATCCCTCAGGGCTGCACCGGATGGTGAAGTTATTATACCAACCCTCCTTGGTATTCTGGGAATACTCTTCTTTTTTGCAGGATCAAAAAGCCCTTCCTTAAAAAGCTTTTCCTTCAGCTTCTCAAAGGCAATAAGGATTGCGCCCACCCCTGTAGGTTCCATATAATCAACAACAATCTGATACTCCCCTTTCTGTTCATAAAGTGTAACCCTCCCCCTGCATATTACATGGAGCCCATCAGCAGGCTCAAAGGAAAGGTAGCGGATCTGTGATCTGAATAGAACCGCCTTTATCTGCGAGAATTCATCCTTCAGTGTAAAGTAGTAATGTCCTGATATGGGAACCCTGAGATTCGAAATCTCTCCCTCAACCCAGATATCTTCAAAATAACTTTCAACAATAGATTTTATCTTCTGCGTTATCTGTGAAACTGTTAATGGCTTTATTCCAGGTGGAAGGGTCATGATTCACTCATTGGACAATCTCTGAAAGTGAAACAATCTTTATCCCGTTTTCCTTGAATTTTTTAATATATTGCCTTAAAACTGATATTGTTTCCGGATAAGGGTGACATATTCCTACAGCCTTACCCTTTTTTATAGCAATATCAGAAAGCAGATCAAGCTGTTTTTTAATGAACCCAGTATCCCTTTCATGATCTATAAAGACATCCCGAACAGCGAATTTCACATTCAGTTCTTCTGCAATCTTATAAGCCTTGCTCCTGTTTGTTGTTTTGCTGTCGAGAAAATAAAGTCCTCTCCTTCTGCACTCATTTAAAACAATGCGCATCCTGTATGCATCTTCTGTAAATTTTGAACCCATATGATTGCTTACACCCTTTGCCTCCGGGACCATAGAAATCTCCCTTGATACTGTATCGATGAGATCTCTATCACCCATCTCAAGGAGCAGTACACCATCCCTTTCATAATCTTCCGGAAACTTCCAGGGCTCCATAGGAAGATGAACTATCACCTCCCTGTTCATAGCTGCTGCCTTCCTTGCAATCGATCTGCTAAACGGGGCAGAGGGCAGGATTGCAAATGTAAATGGAGCATCCATTTTTAAAAATGCCTTTGCCTCTGAAATATTAGATCCGAGATCATCCACAACAATTGCTACCTTTCCCCTATTTGCAATCCTTTCTTCCTGTTTCTCAGGAGGAGAAATAGCCCTCTTTTTAACTCCCTTATGATCTGGCCTGAATATCACGTTTGAATATAGTAGATATCCAGAAACAACGAGAAGAAAGATAAGAAACAATAATCCAGTTCTTCTCCATCGCCTTTTTGCTCTCCCCATCTAACATCCATTCTACATGGTGAGCTTCTTAAAAACCTCCCAGCTCTTAAGGATCTCAACTGCCCTTTCCAGTTGGATATCAGGCTTCTCAGCCTCCTCCATCGCCTGTCTGCCTTCATCCTTAGGTTTTTCTTCGCTATCAGGTTTCAGGTGTCCTTCAAGATTCTCCTCCCTTATGGACCTCTGCTTCTTCGGTGGATGAACTGAAATACCTTCTTCAGGGACTTTAATGTCAGGGATTATACCCTTAGCCTGTATAGATCTCCCACTCGGTGTATAATAAATGGCTGTTGTTAGTTTGATCCCGGATCCATCCTCAAGCGGAATAAGGGTTTGAACGGACCCCTTTCCAAAGGTTTCGAGTCCAAGAATTAATGCCCTGTGATGATCCTGAAGAGCACCAGCTAAGATCTCTGAGGCACTTGCACTTCCATTGTTGACAAGCACAACTATGGGATAGTGTGGCTCTATTCCATCCTTTTTTGCATAAAAATCCTTTTTCTGGTCACTATTCCTTCCCCTGATGGATACAATTAACCCATCTTCAAGAAAAACATCCGCAACCTTTACTGCCTGATCAAGGAGTCCGCCAGGATTGTTTCTGATATCGATAATAAGTCCCCTTAGTGGTGATTTTTTATTAAGCTGGATAAGTGCATTTTTCAAATCATCATCAGTTCTCTCCTGGAACTGCGTGATTCTTATATATCCATACCCCGGCTCAATTATCTTCCACTTTATACTCTTTGTCTTTATAACATCCCGAACAATTGTAAATTCTTTTGGCTCACTCCATCCCCTTCTCATAATCCATACCCTTACCTCTGTGCCTTTTGGGCCCCTCAATCTCTTTACAGCATCGTGAAGACTCATATTCTTTGTATGCTCCTCCCCTATTCGCACGATCTGGTCACCAGATCTGATACCCGCCTTGAATGCGGGTGTATCCTCAATAGGGGCAACAACTGTCAGGATCCCATCTTTTACTGTTATCTCAATTCCTATCCCCTCAAAGGAACCTTTTGTCTCGGTCTGCATCTCCTTAAACATCTCCGGCGTTAAAAAGGTAGAGTGGGGATCAAGTGACTCAAGCATCCCTTTAATAGCGCCATATAAAAGTGCCTTGGTATCCACTGGCTCAACATAGTTTTTCTGTATTAGAGTCATCACCTCACTGAATCTTTTCAGATCTTCATAGGGATTCTCAGGTCCAGCAATTCCATCCTTCATATACAGGGCAACACTTACCGATAATATAGAAAGTGCTGTGATAAGCAAAAACAGCTTTGCCTTTTTTATAAATTTCAGCATTTTACCTCCCCGATGTTTAATTTTTTGTTGCAAGCCACTCCATCGGATTTACAGTGGCTCCATGATATCTTATCTCAAAATAGAGATAAGAACCTTTTATTGAACCTGTCTCACCAACAAGTGCAATCACATCCCCACCTTTTACGTTCTCTCCAACGCCCCTTAAAATCTTTGAAACATGAGCATATACCGTATAATAACCATCACCATGGTCGATTATAATAATATTACCATAACCTTTAAGCCAATCAGAATATATGATCCTTCCGTCGTAAACAGCCCTTATTTCTGCCCCCTCTGGCGCCTCTATATCTATTCCACGATGAAAGGTATAAGTGTTATATTCTGGATCCTTTCTCTTTCCATAAAAGCCAACAATCCTTCCATTTACAGGAAGGGGTAACTTCCCTTTCATAAATGGGAACCCTTTGCCCTCTGGAGGCCTTACCTTTGCCCTCTCTATCTCCCTCTCCCTTCTCCTGATAAAATCCATTATCCTTTTAGAAGATTCGTTTAGTTCCTTTATGGAAATACTGTAACTGACCTCCTTCTCCCTAATACTTGCAAGAAGCTTTTTCCTCTTTTCCCTCTCCTGAACGATATTGCCCTTTTTTTCTTCTATCCTCCTTTTCAGCTCCACATATTTACGCTTTTCAATCTCAAGCTGTCCTTTTAATCTGTTATATTCATCAAGATTCGATTGATAATTTCTCAAATTTGCTATATCGCTATGAATAATCGAAACAAGATATTTCTTTATCCTTGCATTCTCATAAAAATCCTCCCATGAAACAGGCACAATTGCGTTATAATTGGACGATTTCTTGTATAGCGCTGTAATCCTTGCCGATGTGACATTGGTGTAAAAGGAGATAGCCCCCTGAAGTTTTTCTATCCTTCTTTCCGTATCCATTATCCTTCTGTTTGTTCTATTCAATCTTGATTCAAGGACATTGCGCTCTTTTTCCATCCTTGCTATCTTTTTTTCTATATTTCTAATTTCCGAAAGAACAGCCTCTTTCTTCTTCTTTACCTCCATCAGCTTCTTCTTCTTTACCTCAATCTGCTTCCTTATAATATCAAGCTCCCTTTTCTTTTCAGTAATATCATCCGGTGCACTGGAACTCCTCTTTACCCCCTTGATGGATTTATCAATTGCAGAAGAGGTGTTTATCATTCCTAAAGTGATCAAAGAAATTAACAGTATTACTTTTATTCTCTTCAACGTCTCCCTATCTTTTCGATATTACCGATAATATCAAACCTCCAGCAAGTCCAAGTATCAAGCCCGATATGATAATAACTGCACAGGACTGCCATGGAATAAAATTAAGATGGAATCCTTCTGCTATAATCTTTAAATAATTCTCGACATATCTGTTCAGCACAACATAGATGATAAATACAATACCAAGGGAAATGCCTGCGCCTGTTGCACCTATGATACCTGCCTCTCCAACAAAAAGAAAAGTTTTTCTAACTAGTCCTTCGTTGTGAAGAAGATAGAGTATTAATGATGAAAATATCATCAAGCAGAATATCAATACTCCTCCTGCAAACATTGACACAACATCAAATGTCTTGATCAATGCATAAAGCTTTTTCAAAACCTCCTCGTCACTTTCCACTGATTCAATCCCATTCAGTGATTTTAACCTCTCCTTAAGCCCGCCTATCTCATCGATACCCCACCTCTCACTACTGATCCTTATCTCAAAAGAATCAGGAAGCGGATTTCCCACGATCCCCTCCATGATTGACTGATCCATACCGAGCTTGCCTTTCAATTCCTTTAGCGCAACATCCTTTGGTATAAATTTGCATTCCCTCACACTGCTCCAGGAGGAAATTTCCTTCTGGATCGACTTTATATCATCCTCTATAAGATCGCTTTTCAGATATACAATGATACGATAGTTTTTCTTTAATAACCCAAAAAATTGTCCTATGTTATAGAATATAAGGATTGAGAAACTAATCAGTACAAAAGATACTATGATAACTATGGGTGCAGTTATAATCTTAAATGGGCTTAACTTTTTCTGAAACTTTGAAAGAAGATTAAATTCATACATTTATCATTTATCGAAGCTTTCTCGCATAAAGTTCTTTTAGAGCCTCGAGAATCTTTGAAGGGGATAGTTCAAAAAATTCGACGAGCTCCTCCCATTTTCCGGAGGTTCCAAACTTATCCTTTATTCCTATTTTTTTCATAATAACAGGCTCATTTTCACACAAAGCCTCTGCAACAGCACTTCCAAGGCCACCTATTACAGAGTGCTCCTCCGCAGTAAGAATTGCACGTGTCCTGCGGGCTACTTCCACAACAAGCCCATGATCGATGGGTTTTATGGTGGGCATACTGACAACCATAACACTGATACCTTCCCTCTCAGCCATAAGAGCTGCCTTGAGGGCATGACTAACCATCAGACCTGTTGCAATGATCCCTATATCTTTACCCTCCCTTAAAATATAACCCTTTCCGATTTGAAAACGATGGTCATTATCAAATATAATAGGAAACTTTGCCCTTGATATCCTTACATAAAATGGTCCTTTTACCTTAACAATGGTTTCAATAACCTTTTCTGTCTCAACGGCATCTGTCGGAACAACAATTGTCATGTTTGGAAGAACCCTCATCAATGCAATATCCTCAGTGCACTGATGTGATGCACCATCTTCACCAACTGTTATTCCGCCATGCGTTGCAACGATTTTAACATTAAGAGATGGATATGCAATGGACTGTCTTATCTGCTCCCATGCACGGCCCGATGCAAATATTGCAAATGTGCTGACAAAAGGGATCTTTCCAGCAGCAGCCAGCCCCGCAGCAAAACCCATCATATTTTGCTCAGCTATCCCCATATTGAAAAATCTTTCCGGAAATTTTTTTGCAAAGATTGATGTTTTTGTTGACGAAGAAAGGTCCGCATCAAGAACCACAATATCCTCGTATTTCTCACCGAGGCGCGTAAGCACCTCACCGTATACTTCTCGCATACCAACATATTTTAATGGTCTTTCAAAAACCTTACTTAATTCCCTCATTGCTCCTCTTCCAGCTCCCTCATCGCTTGAAGATATTCCTCTTCCGTTGGTGCGGTCCCATGAAATCTGTTATTGTTTTCAAATATCTTCGCTCCTTTCCCCTTTATCGTATTAGCGATGATTGCGGTGGGTATACCCTGGATCCTCTCCGCTTCATTGAGCGAATGAATGATCTCCTTGAAGTTATGACCATCTATTGTAAAAACGTTCCATCTGAAAGACCTGAATTTCTCCTCAAGTGGATCAATATTCATGATTTCTTCAACCCTGCCATCAAGCTGATACCTGTTTTTATCAACGATTGCACAAAGATTATCAATTCTGTGATGTGCAATTGCATTTGCCGCTTCCCAGACCTGCCCCTCCTGCATCTCACCATCACCAAGGAGAACATAAACCCTTGTTCTCATTCTATCCAGTTTCGCGGCAAGGGCAATTCCCGCAGCTATAGAGAGGCCCTGACCGAGGGAGCCTGCTGGGACCTCAACACCCGGGGGTGAGCCCATGCATGGATGACCCTGAAGGCGTGAATTAAGCATCCTCAATGTAAAAAGTTCATCTTTTGGAAAATAACCACATCTTGCAAGAACTGCATAGAGGAGCGGAGCAGCATGACCTTTTGAAAGGACGAATTTATCCCTTTCACTCCAGTTGGGATTTGAAGGATCATGAACCAT
The DNA here is from genome assembly GCA_964505185.1 of uncultured Thermodesulfobacteriota bacterium. Classification (GTDB taxonomy): domain Bacteria; phylum Desulfobacterota; class JBBIRW01; order JBBIRW01; family JBBIRW01; genus JBBIRW01. The sequence continues at coordinate 13,066 of CAZDGM010000003.1, read as the reverse complement.
TTTGTGGAAGTAAAGGGTTGTAAGGATCTCCACAGCCGAGAGCGAACCCCCCACATGACCCGAGCCAGCCCTATAGATCATTGTAATAACATCCTTCCTGATTTCCTTTGCAATCTGCCTGAGCCTGTTTATCTTCTCCTCATCGATCGGGTTATTCATTGCCCCTTTCCCTGAAATCCCAGTTTTTCCTCGATAAGATTGTCAAGCTTTCCCCCATATAGTTCCTTTAAAACATCTTTGTGCTGGTTCCTCATCAGTTCATCTATAACCTCATTTAGCCTTTCAAATTTTATTATATCGCTATAATCTATCCTTTTCGTATAGAGGACCATTCCCTTATAGAAAAGGCTTGTTGTGATGGTGGGAATGCTCGGGCCTTTGTCCTCCGTTTCAATGTGGAAAAGCATTCCTTTGTAAAAAATATCGCTGCTGAAACCAGTTCCCATTAATTGGTTAATAATTTAAATTATCACAAATAAATTGCAATTATCAATCTATAAAACATACAGATTCACTAAATATAAGTAAACCAGAAAAAAATATGGGTTGACATCAATCATGCAATGGTGATATCCTTACCCAAAAAATTAGCAGGACAATAAATGGTAGATTTTATACTCAGCCTCGAGAGGAAAATACTTTCGGGAAATAAAATAAATTTTAATGATGCACTGAATTTAACGGAATGCGATTCTCATGCATTCCCTTTCCTTCTTGCTGCTGCAAACAGAATAAGAAGAAAATTCAAGGGCGATTATATAAAGCTCTGCTCCATTGTGAATGCCAAATCCGGAAACTGCCCGGAAGATTGCGCATTTTGTTCTCAATCTGCACGAAACAAGGCAAATATACCCGTTTATCCATTTATTGGAGCTGAGAGGATTCTGGAACACTCAAGGGCTGCCTATAAATCAGGCGCAAAGGAATTCAGTATTGTAATTAGCGGAAAGAGTATAAGAAAGGGTAAGGATCTTGAAGAACTCTGCAAGGCACTGGAATTAATTAAAAGGGAACTGCCATTGAAGAGGTGTGCATCGATCGGCATCATTGACTATGAGATTGCGAAAAGATTGAAGGAATCAGGGCTTCAGCATTTCCATCATAATCTTGAAACTTCAAGGAGTTTCTTTCCGAATATTTGTTCAACGAGATCCTATAATGAAAATGTAGAGGCCGTTAGGATAGCTAAATCTGTGGGATTCAAGGTATGCTGCGGTGGAATATTCGGTATGGGTGAAGGATGGAAAGACAGGATTGAACTCGCCATGGAATTGAAGGAACTGGATGTGGACTCCATTCCGCTTAATTTCCTTATTCCTATCAAAGGAACAAGACTGGAGCATATGCAGCCTATAAAGCCCCTTGAGGCATTGAAAATCATAGCCATCTACCGCTTTATACACCCTGAAAAGGATATTTTTGTTTGCGGCGGAAGGGAACACAACCTCAGGGATCTACAATCCTGGATCTTCCTTGCTGGTGCAAATGGAACGATGCTTGGCAATTATCTCACAACCTTAGGCAGACCCCCTGAAGAGGATCTCCAGCTTTTAGAGGATCTGGAGTTGAAGGTATGGGAAGATTAGATTTCCTCCAGAGGGAGCTTGACCTTCTCAGGGAAAAGAACCTATACCGAACATTGAGGACAGTAGAGGGTGAGCAGATCCCCCGCACCATTGTTAATGGGAGAGAAGTGGTTTTAATGGCCTCAAACAACTACCTGGGGCTTGCTTCCCACCCATACCTTAAAGAGGCTGCTATAAAGGCGATAGAAAAATATGGCGTAAGTGCATCGGCATCCCGACTCATTTCCGGAACCATGACACTCCATAGAAAGCTAGAAGAAAAAATAGCATCATTCAAAAAGACGGAAAGTGCGCTTGTCTTCAATTCAGGCTATACAGCAAACATCGGTATAATTTCCGCTTTAGTAACAAAAGGTGATATAATTTTCAGTGATGAATTAAACCATGCAAGCATAATAGATGGATGCAGACTCAGTGCTGCGGAGATCAAGGTTTTTCCTCACAAGAGAACCGACATACTTGAAAGGATGATAAAAAGATCCCATACACATGGAAAAAGGATGATCGTTGTTGATGCAGTTTTCAGTATGGATGGAGATATAGCACCGCTTCCAGAACTCGTTTATCTTGCTGAAAAATATGACTGTATTCTTATGGTGGATGAGGCACATGCTACAGGAATACTTGGTGAAAGGGGCTCAGGCGCTGTTGAACATTTCCATCTCGAGGGGAGGGTCGATATCATCATGGGAACATTGAGCAAGGCACTTGGTGGATTCGGTGCATACTGTGCCGGAAGGAGAGAGTTGATCGAATATCTGATAAATAGGTCAAGACCCTTTATCTTTACAACAGCACTCCCACCAGCCGTTATTTCAACGGCAATTGCAGCCATTGAACTTATAGAAAATGAACCTTCCCTGAGGGAGAATCTCTGGTCAAATACGAGGTATTTCAAGGATGGTCTTGAAAGGATGGGATTTGATACGATGGGAACAGAAACACCGATAATTCCTGTATTCGTGGGTTCTGAAAGAAATGCTGTTATCGCTACAGAGATACTACTGGAAGAGGGTGTTTTTGCGCTCGGTATAAGACCGCCAACTGTTCCTGCGGGCAGATGCCGTATAAGGGCAACTGTGATGGCAAATCACACCATAGAAGACCTGAACAGGGCACTTAACGCATTTGAAAAGGCAGGAAAGGCTCTGGGGTTGATTTAAGAATAATGGATGGCTTTGAACTGAATTCTGAAGTATTAAAGAGATGGGACAGAGATTATATCTGGCATCCATTCACACAGATGCTTGAATGGATGAGGGAGGAGTTCATCATAATCGCGGAAGGTGAGGGAAACTATCTCATTGATATAAATGGTAATAGATATCTCGATGGAGTTTCATCACTATGGGTTAATATACATGGCCACAGAAGGAAAGAGATAGACGAGGCAATAAAAAACCAGATCGATAGGATATCTCACTCAACACTCCTTGGCCTCTCAAATACTCCATCAATCCTTCTGGCAAAAAAACTTGTTGAAATTACCCCACCATCGCTTGATAAGGTTTTTTATTCAGATAATGGCTCAACAGCTGTGGAGATCGCATTAAAGATTTCCTTTCAGTACTGGCAGAATCTCGGACATACTATAAAAAAGAAGTTTATATCACTCAATAATGCATATCATGGGGATACAATAGGTGCTGTTAGTGTTGGAGGAATAGATCTGTTCCACAGGATCTATAATCCACTCTTATTCCCATCATACAGGATTCCATCACCATACTGTTACAGATGCGAGTTTGATCTTCACTATCCTTCCTGTAACCTTGCATGCGCTGATCCGCTTGAAGACATACTTTCAAGGAATGCTGAAGAAATTGCAGGATTAATTGTGGAACCCATTGTTCAGGCAGCAGGGGGTATCATTGTATCCCCTCCAGGTTATCTGAGAAAAATCTATGAGATATCCAGAAAATACAACATAATCTTTATCGCTGATGAGGTTGCTACAGGATTTGGAAGAACAGGGAAGATGTTTGCATGTGAACATGAAAATATAGATCCAGATATTATGGCATTATCGAAGGGAATAACCGCGGGTTATCTTCCCCTTGCAGCAACACTCACTACAAATGAAATCTACAATGCCTTTCTTGGTCAGTATGAAGAGCTTAAAACATTCTTTCACGGTCACAGCTATACAGGTAACCCTCTTGCGTGTGCTGCCGCCCTGGCAAACATCGAAATTTTTGAAAGTGAGGAGGTTATTAAGAAAATTCAGGAAAAGATTTCACTTCTCGAAAGACTTTTAAAGAACTTCCAGGAACTGGAACATGTTGGAGACATAAGGCAGAAAGGCCTTATTGCAGGTATTGAACTCGTTAAAAATAAAGAAAATAAGGAACCCTATCCAATCGGTGAGAGGAAAGGACACAGGGTAATTCTCGAAGCAAGGAAAAAGGGTGTTATATTGAGGCCGCTTGGAAATGTTGTTGTAATTATGCCACCCCTCAGCATTTCTAATGACGAGTTAATCTATCTAATGGATGTAGTTTATCATTCCATAAAAAAGGTTACAGAATCCTGATGGGTAAAGCACTATTTGTTATTGGAACCGACACTGGTGTTGGGAAAACCATAATCTCCGCAATCATAATCTCGGCACTGAGAAGAAAAGGTCTATCTGTCTGTCCCCTAAAACCCGTAGAAACAGGTTGTAGGAAAAAAGGGGGGTTAATAATCCCCGATGATTCCCGATTTCTTAGCTCAATCTGCGGTAATTTGCCGATAAAGCAGGTGAATACATATTGTCTCCGATACCCCCTTGCTCCTGCTGTTGCAGCAGAAATTGATAATAAGGAAATAAGTATCAACCATATACTTACAAATATCCAAAAAGCAACAGAAAAATTTGACATTGTAATTGTAGAGGGAGCAGGAGGTCTTCTTGTCCCATTGACATGGGACGTAACATTTCTTGATCTTGTTTCACTAATGAGGATACCTATAATAATAGTTGCGGCAAATAAGCTTGGAACAATCAATCATACCCTTCTTACAGTTCAGCTTGCAAAAATGAGGAATATAAATATAATTGGAATTGTCCTGAATACAATTCACAAAAATAGGGATCTTTCAAGAAAAACAAACGCGTATGCTATTGAAAAACTTGCAAAAGTCCCCATAATCGGTGAGATACCATTTATTGAACGGATTAAAAGCAGGGGTGTTTGCTTTTTTGCTGATCTTTCAATAAAATATTTAAACCTTGATCTTATACTCGAATCGCTTGGATTTAAATAAATTGAATCTTTACTTCCTTTCCATAAAAGCCATAATTTCCATATGATAGGTTTGAGGAAACATATCATATGGTCTAATATATATCGGATAATATTCGTTATCCCTGAGATATCTAAGATCCCTGCAGAAGGTAATGGGATCGCAGGAGATATAGCAGAGATACCTTGGTTTCATTGATAAAATTTGATTCAGGTGATTTTTTATACCCTCCCTTGGTGGATCAATAATAATAAGCTCGTAGCTATTGAACTCTCCTTTTTCAAAAAATTGCTCTACACTGCTCCTCATAAAACTACAGTTTTCCCTTCCATTCTCCCTTGCATTTTCTTTTGCATCCTCGATCGCCCTTCCACAGATATCAATCCCTTCAACATACTCAACTTTAAAAGAAACAGGAACACTCAGATTTCCAGCGCCGCAGAACAGATCGAAAACTCTTTTGACTTTGAGATTATTTATGAAATGAAGCAGATCCTGAATCATTAACTTGTTAATAAACCAGTTAGCCTGAGTAAAAACACTGGCATGATATCTCATCTTAAGGCTTATGTCATGATTATATTCGTGTCTGAAATATATATATGGATTTCCCAGATGATTCAATATTCCCTTATCCCTAAAAATCAATCCGCCGAATAAACAATCCTCTTCCTTGAGCTTTTCAAATAATTCAAGCGCATCCCTTCCTTTTATATCAGAACTTATTAAAAGTGTTTTTCCGTAATCACCAATTGTTAATTCAATATCCCCTGCTAAATAACTGAATCTCCTGTTTGGAAACAATCTTCTGATGATTCGAAATGGATTTATAAGCTTCTCATGAGCAATTACACAGTCTTCAATATTTATAATCCTGTTACTCGATAATTTATAAAAACCAATATCGTATCCCTTTTTATGAAACCTTATTCTATGACGGTATCTGAATTCAAGAGGGGAATTGATAATATCGCGAATCACACTAACATCACATTTTCCGATTCTTTGCAATGCATCACTCAGAATCTCCTCTTTGCTTTTCACCTGTCTTTCGTATATTATGTGCTGCCACTGGCAACCACCACATGAACCAAAATACACACACTCAGCATTTCTTCGAAATTCAGATTCCTTTAATATCCTTACTATCTCACCGTAAGAGTATCTTTTTCTTTCATTTATAATCTCAACCTCTACTTCATCTCCCGGAGCCGAATAAGGGACAAAAATAACCTTTCCTGCATGTCTTCCAATACCGTTTCCGCCAAATGCAAGACTATCAATTTTAAAGCTTATTCTCAACTTTCCTTTATACCAAGCAGCTCTTTTACTTTAGCAACTGCTTCGACCGCATCCTTTGCATAAGCATCTGCCCCAATCTGCCTTGCAAATTCTTCAGTTATCACTGCTCCTCCAACAACTGTCATACATTTTATTCCTTTTTCTCTGAGCATATTTATACAGTTCTTCATCTCCATCATTGTTGTTGTCATCAATGCAGAAAGCCCAACAATATCCACCCTGTTTTTTATAGCCTCTTCCAGGATTCTTTTTGACGGAACATTCTTCCCCAGATCAATTACCTCAAATCCATGGTTTTCAAGTAATGTTCCAACAATATTCTTTCCAATATCATGTACATCCCCCTCCACTGTTGCAAGGAGAACCCTTCCCATGACCTTTCCTTTTCTTCCGCCCATCTTTCCTTTGAGATAATCAAAAGCTACCTTTACTGTCTCTGCTGATGCCATCACCTGTGGAAGAAATATTAAATTTTTTTCAAACCTTTTTCCGATCTCAGTAAGTCCAGGTATAAGCATGTTGTTGGATATTTCCAATACATCGTTCCCCTCATCAATTGCTTTATCAACAAGGGATATTATTTGTTCTTTGTTTCCCTCTATTACGCATTTTATTATCCTTGTTTTAATGTCAGGCGCCTCTACATGAATTACCTTTCTCTCATCACCTCCCTCTCTGGAAAAACGTCCTATATATCTCTCAGCACCTGGATCCCGTCCCATTAGAAGATCACATGCAAAAACACTATTCATAAGATTCTCATCATATGGATTCACAATTGCAGCATCGAGCCCCATTGAGACAGCCATACATAGATATACAGCATTTATTACGCCTCTTTTTGGCAAACCGAAGGAAACATTACTTATTCCAAGAATCGTTGGAACACCAAGTTTTTCTTTAATTAACTTTATTGCTTTTAATGTTTCAACAGGTTGTAATGGATCGGCACTTACTGTAAGACAGAGCGGATCTATGATAATATCATAGGGAGAAATCCCCATACTGACAGCCCTTTCAAATATCTTCTCAGCGATTCTTAACCTCTCCTCCGCTGTTGATGGAACACCCTTTTCATCAAGCGTTAATCCAATCAGTGCACCCCCATATTTTTTGGCAATAGGAATTACAGTCTCCAGCTTTTTCTCTTCGCCGGTTACAGAATTAAGGAGTGGTTTTCCATCGCACGCCTTTACTCCTTCCTCCATAACCTCAGGGTTGGGAGAGTCTATAACAACCGGCAAATCAACAGAACTGTTAACAAGTAGAACTGCCTTTTTCATATATTCTCTTTCATTAATCATGGGAATTCCCATGTTTATATCGAGCATATGTGCGCCGGATCCTGCCTGTCCTCTTGCCTCCTCAATTATTGTTGAAAAATTACCTTTTCTTAACTCCTCCATAAGGGCTTTTCTTCCGCTTGGATTAATCCTCTCTCCGATTATCACAATCCCCGAGTTTCCGCCAACTATTACATATTTGCTTCTGCTCGCAAGTCTACACATATCTATCTTTTTTATTATCAAAGGGTATTCACTTTTCGCTGATACCCGTTCCCTTATCCTCCTGATATGCTGCGGGGTGGTTCCACAACATCCACCAATAACTTTTACCCCCATATCAATAAATTTTTCAGTGTATTCCCCAACCTTATCCGGAGAATCTGGAAAGATACTAATTCCATTCTTCATCTCCGGTATCCCAGCGTTTGGCTGAGCCATTAAGGGCAGTGATGTAATTGTAAACATCCTTTGAAGAACATTATATATTCCTTCAACACCAAGCGAGCAATTTGTTCCAACAACATCTGCTCCTGCTGACTCAAGCACAATCGCCGCAACCTCAGGACTCGTTCCAAGAACTGTTCTCTCATTCTTCTCAAAGGTCATAAGAGCTATAATAGGTTTTCTTGAAACCTCTTTTATTGCGACAATTGCAGCCTTAGCCTCTTTTATATCCATCATTGTTTCTATCTTAAAGATATCACAACCAGCCTCCTCGAGAGCACGAGCCTGCTCTTTGAAAATATCAACAGCCTCATCAAATGAAAGAGGACCAAGTGGTTCTATAAGCTTTCCAGTGGGACCTATTGATCCTGCAACCCATAGATCATTCCCCGCGACCTCGCGAGCAATTTTAACACCATAAAAGTTTAAATCGAATACGTGATCCTGCAAACCATAATCTTCAAGTTTAATTCTGTTCGCACCAAATGTGTTTGTTGTCAGAACCATAGCACCAGCATCCCTATAGGATGCATGTATCTCTTTAACAAGCTTTGGCTCTATAATGTTTATCTCCTCAGGACAGAAACCTTTCCTTTGGATCTTCGCCTGAAGCATAGTACCCATTGCACCATCGAAGACAACTACATTTTTCTTTATCTCCTCAAGGAAATTTAGGTTCATAATGATCTCACCACTATAGATCTATTTTTTCAACATTCCTTATTCTTTCTCCAAGGAATCTCTTCCCCATTATACTGAATTTTTCAGGGTTATCCGTTACAAAAAATTTAATATATCTTTCTCTGCCGCTTATTCTCATCATTCTTTCCCTTTCAAGGATTCTCCTCACCTCACCAGCAGTTTCAACTGCTGAATCAACAAGATAAACATTGGAACCTATTGTCTTCTGTATAACTTCTTTTAGAAGTGGATAATGGGTGCAACCGAGTATTAGTGTGTCTATTTCTTTTTCTCTCAATTCAGATAAATAGATTTCAGCAATTTTATATGTCACTTCTTCTTCGACCCATCCTTCTTCAACAAGTGGAACAAAAAGAGGACATGCTTTCTGAAACACCATTGCAGATAACTTGTTTTTAATTATTTCTCTTACATATGCATCGCTTTTTGTTGTTGCCTCTGTGCCAATCACCCCAATTTTAAGATTTTTTGATACCTCAAGTGCCTTCCTTACACCAGGTTCAATGACACCGATTATCGGAATATCAAATTTTTCTCTGAGAACAGAAAGACTCAGTGCTGATGCTGTATTACATGCAACAACAAGGAGTTTTATCCCTTTTTTTATAAGAAAGTTTGTATTCTCAATGGAGTATTTTATTACAGTAGAAGGCGATTTGCTTCCGTATGGAACCCTCGCCTCATCCCCGAGGTATATCAAATTTTCATTGGGAAGGAGCCTCATTATCTGGCCAAGAACCGTTAGCCCCCCAATTCCAGAATCAAAGATACCTATAGGTTTTTCTGAGATTTCCATTTATCAATATTACCATTCACCTGTTCTCAGATATTGATCCATTACTGGAGAGGACCTTCTTCCATCACCCATTGCAAGTATTACAGTTGCTCCTCCCCTAACAATATCACCTCCTGCGAAAACACCTTTCTTTGAAGTTTTACCTGTTTTCTCATCGGCAATAATATACCCCCATTTGTTAACTTTAAGATCGGGGGTAGTTCGTGATATGAGAGGATTGGGTCCATTTCCCGTTGCTATTACAACAGTATCAACAGGTATTGTATACTCCGAACCAGGTATAGGTATAGGTCTTCTTCTCCCGGACTCATCGGGCTCTCCAAGGGCCATTTTGATCACCTCAATGGCACAAACCCAACCATGCTCATCGCTGATAAACCTTACGGGATTGCACAGGAAATGAAACTGAACCCCTTCCTCCTCTGCATGATGTATCTCCTCAACCCGTGCTGGCATTTCTGCACGCGATCTTCTGTATATGATGTATGCATTATTAGCGCCAAGACGAAGTGCAGTTCTCACCGCATCAAGTGCTGTATTCCCACCACCTATTACAGCAACATTCTTTCCCTTCGCAATAGGTGTATCATATTCCGGAAAGAGATATGCCTTCATCAGATTTGCCCTTGTGAGATATTCATTTGCTGAATAAATACCGTTTGAATTTTCTCCTGGAATGTTCAGGAAATTGGGCAGACCCGCACCCGTGCCAATAAAAAATGCATCAAAACCCATATTGTATAGTTCATCTATTATAAATGTTTTTCCGACAACTATATTTGTTTTTATTGTTACACCCATTTTCTGTAGATATTCTATCTCCGCCTGAAGTATATCCTTTGGAAGCCTGAACTCAGGGATTCCGTAAACAAGCACACCACCTGGTTTATGAAGTGCCTCAAATATAACAACCTCATGTCCTCTTTTTATCATCTCTCCAGCGATTGTAAGACCTGCTGGACCGGATCCAACAACAGCCACCTTCTTTCCTGTCGGATAGGCAACAGATGGAATTTCAACATAGCCCTTATCCCTTTCATAATCAGCAACAAATCTTTCAAGTCTCCCAATTGCGATTGGATCCCATTTCTTGGAAAGCACACACGTCTTCTCACACTGCGTTTCTTGAGGACATACCCTCCCGCATATAGCGGGAAGGCTGTTTGTCTCTTTTATTTTTCTTGCAGCAAGAACAAATTCCTTTTCGAGGATAAGCTTGATAAATCCAGGAATATCCACTTCAACAGGACATCCCTCAATACACGTTGGTTTTTTGCACTGAAGACATCTCTTTGCCTCCTCTATTGCCATCTCCTCCGTATATCCAAGGTTTACTTCTTTGAAATTTCTGGCCCTCTTTCTTGGATCCTGTTCCGGTATCTTTACTTTGGGTTTCTTATATGCATCTTTATCCGGCATCATCTACCTCCTTCATAACACTTCTGATGAGTCTGAATAAATTCTTCCATCGCTATTTTCTCCTCATTAACATACATCTTCTGCCTTTTGACAAGAAGATCAAAATCTACCTCATGTGCATCAAATTCAGGTCCATCAACACATGCAAACTTTGTTCTACCACCAACAGAAACCCTGCATGCACCACACATCCCTGTTCCATCAACCATAATGGGATTCAGACTCACTGTAGTTTTTATCCCATGGGGTCGTGTGATGTTTGCTGTTGCCTGCATCATTGGAACAGGACCGATTGATATCACATAATCGATTTTCATTCCTTCATCAATAAGCTTCTTTAACACCTCCGTCACAAATCCATGATACCCTTCGCTACCATCATCGGTTGCAATAAGAAGCTTTGAGCTAGCTCTCTCCATCTCCTCTTTCATTATAAGCAGATGCTTTGACCTCGCTCCAATAATGGATATCACATAATTTCCTGCCTCCTTCAATGCCCTCACGATGGGATGCAGGGCTGCTATCCCAAAACCACCCCCGAGTCCAACAACAGTACCAAATTTTTCAATGTGCGAAGGCAAACCAAGTGGGCCAACTACATCTGGAAAACAATCACCCTCATTCATTATCCTACCAATATATGAGGTTGTCTTTCCAACTTCCTGGATCAGAAGCGTTATAGTACCCTCTTCCGCATCTGTATCAGCTATTGTTATGGGAATCCTCTCGCCTTCCTCATAAGGCCTCAATATGACAAACTGGCCTGGTCTGGCTTTCATCGCTATATGTTCTACCAGCACTTTCAATTTAATTACCTTAGGAGCGAGTTCAACTTTTTCAACGATACGAAACAATTTATCATCTCCTTTCTTCAATTTTTAAGTTAACAGCCTCCCGAATCTTTCTCCAGATCTTTTCTCTTCCCATCCTGTTCGATGCGGAAAAAATTATTATGTCATCTTTACTCAATCCTGTTAATCTTTCATACATCATCATTTGTAAACCCAGATTATTTTTAGATATTTTATCCGCTTTAGTCAACACTAAAATTAATGGAATCCCCTCCGCTCTGATCCATTTTAGCATTGCGAGTTCATCAGCATCCGGTCTTCTTCTTATATCGAAAATTATGACTGCAATTTTGCGCAATCTTCTCAACGAGAGATACTGCTCGATAAGATTTCTCCAGCCTTTTCTTTCATCCTTTGAAACATACGAAAAACCATATCCTGGAAAGTCAACAAAAAATAACTTTTTGTTAATCAAGTAAAAATTTAAGCATCTTGTTCTACCGGGTTTTGAACTGGTAAATGCAATCTTCCTTTGTAAAAGAATATTTATAAGTGTAGATTTACCGACATTTGATCTTCCTATGAAGCATACATGGGGAAGATCCAAATCCGGGATGGCATCTGCAGCGTAAACACTCCTGAAGAGCCCGGCTGAAATTATCTTCATATTCAGGGCTTTATATCTTCCTCATCAGCAAAATCTTTGAGTAGATTCCTCCTTTTTGGATGCCTCAATTTTCTCAGGGCCTTTGCCTCAATCTGCCTCACCCGTTCCCTTGTTATACCCATCATCATACCTATCTCTTCAAGTGTATATGGACCGCTATTTACTGCCACCCATGTGCAATTAAGATGGTCTTCACTCCTAACCCACCAGTCGCATTTAATATCCTGACAGGGATGCAAAAGTGGTTCCCTTGTGTTGTGACAGAGGTATCTGAATTTGATGGGCTTCTGTATCTTCATAATATTCCTCACTGGTTTCTTTATTATTCTATTTTAATAGCACGGACAATGGAAGTGATTCTCACATGAAAGGTTGCTGTGGAAATTGCATAGGAATCAGGGTGATGCATTATGTGGGTAAGTCTCACGGTCTATTAGTACAGGTTGGCTCCACACCTTGCGGTGCTTCTACCTCCTGCCTATCAACCTGGTCATCTCCCAGGGACCTTCAGTCTGCCTTTCGGCAGAGGGATACCTCATCTCGGAGTGGGCTTCCCGCTTAGATGCCTTCAGCGGTTATCCCTTCCGGACATGGCTACTGAGCTAATGCCCCTGGCGGGACAGCTCATACACCAGGGGTCCGTCCATCCCGGTCCTCTCGTACTGGGGACAGCTCCCCTCAAGTATCCTGCGCCCGCGACGGATAGGGACCGAACTGTCTCACGACGTTCTAAACCCAGCTCACGTACCCCTTTAATCGGCGAACAGCCGAACCCTTGGGACCTACTTCAGCCCCAGGATGGGATGAGCCGACATCGAGGTGCCAAACCTCCCCGTCGATGTGGA
>CAZDGM010000002.1:0-271399 GCA_964505185.1 uncultured Thermodesulfobacteriota bacterium | reverse complement strand
CCACTTTATTCAGGGCAACCTGAAAGAAGGTCTGCTCCCGCTGGTGTCTATACTGGGTTTATTGGACCCCAAGGCTACGATATTATAGGCGGTATCGGAACAGGAAGCACGGGTCTTAACCCTGGTCTTACGCAGATCGGTATTGGACTCAAGGCACAGCCCAATCCAAAGACAAACATAAAGGCAACAACAAGCTGGAGATGGTATAACGAGACAAAGGTCCTTGAGGCTATTGCTGGAAAGAGCATCGATGATACCCTTGGCTGGGACTTCAACCTCAATGTGACCTACGACTTTGATCCCCACTTCAGGCTGGGATACATCTTAAGCTACTTCAGTCCTGGTGATGGTGTGAAGGACTTCATCGGAGAGCACGATGCTGCAACTGTAAACCTCGTTGAGCTTCTCTATACATTCTAAGCAGGAAGTCTCCAAAAACCCTGCCGGATTCATCCGGCAGGGTTTTTTATTTCCTGTTGATTTATTGATCTGAAAGGGATATATAAGGGGGTATGGAAGGAGTAAAAAGAATCTCTCTGATTATAGTATTGTTAGGAACTCTCTGGACCATCCCATACTTCAGAATCGTTTCCATAGGGGATACACTGAAGATCGTTGAAGAAAAACTGGGAAAGCCCACATACATAGCAAGGGATGAAGTGCAGAAAAGCCTTAAAGGTGAGGTCTATGAGCTATGGATCTACGAATACCCCATTGAGAGGTATATTATTGAGGTTGTAATCGATAATGGAAAGGTCATAGATGTGAGGGAAAGATTTCTTGGTGCAGGTGGAGGGGTAAAGTAGAAAATGCATACCCAGGGGAAGATAAGGTGTGCACTTCTAATGTTGATCATCCTCGCCTTCCTGAGAGGTCAGGCATTAGCGGAGAAGAAGAAGATCGCAATCCTTCCCTTTGAAACATACAGCAGCGAAGACATAACCCAGCTCAAAAAAGGGATATTCTCCATGCTGAGGACACGCCTAATTGAAAAGGGCGGTTTTGATGTCCTGGAGGGAGGTAAGGTGGAGGAGGTGGTAGGTGCATCGGGGAAGCTGGAATGGGATGAGAAGGTTGCAAGGGAGGTGGGGAAAAGGCTTGGTGCTGATTTTGTTATATGGGGATCCATCACCCGCTTTGGAAGGGCAATAAGCATCGATATTAATCTTTCATCCACAGGAACTGAAGAAATAAAAAGGGCATTCTCCGAGCAGGCAAGAGGGGAGGAGGGGGCTCTTGATATCGTTTCATCCCTTGCGGAGAGGATTGTATCGAGTATTGCAGGAAAAGAACCTCCCCCTTTTCAGTCCAGAAGCCAGCCTTCCGCCCAGCCCTTTACAAAGGCAGAGAAAAAGGAAAGCTCCTTCAGAAAGGTTATTGAACCTTTTGAAGGGGAGATCTCCACATCCTACCCCCTTGAAAGGAATGCATATTTCCTGTGCATGGTGGATATAGATGGTGACCGGAGGGAAGAGATCATTCTGGCAGAAGAAAAGGGTGTTTCAGTTTACACACCTTCCGGAAGGAGGCTCATCCCCACATATACGTATCCTTTTCCCGATAAAGAGTTAAAACCCATCGCGCTTACCTGTGCTGATGAGAATGGAAATGGACTCCCGGAGATCTATCTATCAGCAGGGAAAGAAGTTGTCTACATGGACAGAAAGGATACACTTGTTTATTCCTACATCCTTGAGATAAGGGAGGGGAAGCTATATCTTGCTGCAAAGGATCTCCCATTTTATATAAGGGCAATGGATGGGGAAAATGGGAAGGCACTCCTCATCGGACAGGAAAAGGGCGACTGGGAGCCATATCAGGGTAATATATTCACCCTTAAGTGGATGGATGGGAGACTCAAGAGGGAAAAGCTGCCGTCCCTGAAAAATATGGCAAGGCTCTATGGATTCCTTCTCCATCCTGATGAAAATGATCTGGTGATACTTATGGATGAAGAGGGAACAGTGGCCGTATTCGAGCTTTCAACAGAAAGGATGATATCCCGATATGAGGGAAACCTGGGAAAATATGACAGGCTCACCTATCAGCAGAAATTAAGGGAGGAGAAGTTTATCTATGGTTTCCATACAAAACAAACAAGCTATCCCGTTTATGTGCAGAGGCGGATGATATATAAGAAGGAATACTCCGATCAGTTTTTCACCATAGATGCAAAGAGAAAGAAGGTTACACTCCTTGGTGCATCAGGAGAGGATTCAATCGTTGGATTCCAGTTCAGGGATGGAAGGATTACAGAAACCTACCGATCTAAGACCGTTCCAAGGTATATCCTTGATTTCGCCTTTGGCGACCTCACAGGAAAAGGGAAAGAGGCATTATGGGCACTTACGCGCGATGATGATGGAAGGTATTTTCTGGAGCTGATTGCGGATTAGGGATTTTGCTTATTGAAAAAATCTTTCAGAGGCAATATATTTTTTTATAAAAAATCTATGAGGCTGATGAAGAGATTCATAAAATTGAGGCCCTTTTGGGCCAGAAATCGGAATGAAAAGGCATCCCTATGATATCAGATCCACGTGAACAACTGAGAAAAATTCCACAGATCGCAAAACTCCTCAGAAACCCCCGCTTAAAAATCCTTTTAAATTCATACACAAAGGGAGAAATACTTGAGGCATTGAGGGCTGTTACGGATGGGATAAGGAGGCGGATCCTTGTGCCGGGATCAGCCGAGCCCTTTTCTGTTCCACCTGATGAGGAGATCATTGATGAGGTGGAAAGGAGACTGAAAGAGAGGGGGCTTTACAGCCTGAAAAGGGTGATCAATGGAACAGGGGTTGTAATCCACACAAACCTCGGCAGGGCTCCACTTCCTGAGGAGTGTCTTTCATTCATGGTTGAGATTGCAAGATCCTACTCCAACCTTGAATACGATCTGGAAAGGGGTGAGAGGGGGGAGAGGTATGTGCATGTTGAAGGGATCCTTAAAAGGATTACAGGTGCTGAGGCATCACTTCCTGTTAACAATAATGCAGCAGCAGTGCTTCTCAGCCTGAATACGCTTGCATCGGGCAGAGAGGTTGTTGTTTCAAGGGGTGAGCTCGTTGAAATTGGTGGAAGCTTTCGTTTACCTGATGTTATGAGAAGGAGTGGCGCAGTGCTCGTTGAGGTTGGAACAACAAACAGGACATATATAAGCGATTATGAGAGTGCCATTGGCGAGAAGACAGCCCTTTTACTTAAAGTCCACAGGAGCAACTTTCGCATAACAGGATTTACCCATGATGTGGAGGTAGCTGAACTCGTTTCCCTTGGAGGCAGATACAGTATCCCTGTTATGGTTGATCTGGGAAGTGGATCGCTGATAGATTTCTCCCATTACGGAATCGAGAAGGAGCCAACGGTGCAGGAGTGCATAAGGGATGGTGCTGATATTGTGACCTTCAGTGGTGACAAGCTGCTTGGTGGTCCTCAGTCAGGACTTATCCTCGGGAAAAAGAGATATATTGATATGATTAAGAAGAACCCCCTTCACAGGGCAGTCAGGATCGATAAGCTAACACTCTCCTGCCTTGAGGCGCTGCTGAGGATCTATCTGGACTATGAAGATGCCGTAAAAAGAGTGCCTGTTCTTAGAATGATAACGGAAAGTGAAGAGGATGTTATGAAAAGGGGGAAAAGGGTTTTTCAGAGATTGAGAAGACATGGGCTCAGCAATCTGGAGATCTCCCTGAGGGAGGATCTTTCTCAGGCTGGTGGAGGCTCACTTCCTGCTGTAGGTCTGCCAACATGGGTTATCACAATAAGGGCGCGCACCCTCTCAGCAAATGCACTGCATGAGATGCTCAGGAGGAATACCCCTCCGATTATCTCAAGGATATCCGGGGATGAGGTCATAATCGATTTCAGAACTATTATGGATGAGGATATCGAAGATCTCATAGCAGGGATAATAAAACTCGAAAAACATAACAAGGAGATCCTGTCATGTTAACAGGAAGCGTTCTTGTCCTTAATCGTTCCTTTGTCCCTGTAAACATAACAACAGTAAAGAGGGCATTCTGCATGCTCTATCAGGGTATTGCCCGTGCGGTTGATGAGGAGTTCAAGACATTTGATTTCAAGTCTTGGAGCGAGCTGAGCGTTTCCGTTCATGATGAAACGATCAGAACTGTGGATAAGGTCATAAAGATACCGAGGGTTATCCTGCTTGTTACCTACGATAGATTGCCAAAGAGGCATGTTCGGTTCAGCCGTCTCAATGTCTTTGCAAGGGACAACAACACCTGCCAGTACTGCGGGAAAACATTCCCAAGGAGTGAACTCAATATCGACCATGTTATTCCGAGATCAAGGGGCGGTCTCACAACATGGGAGAATGTAGTGTGTTGCTGTATTTCATGTAACAGACAGAAGGGCGGAAGACTCCTGCATGAGGCAGGCATGAGGCTTATAAGAAAGCCTGTCAAGCCAAGGTGGACACCCTATGCGCAGCTTTCACTGAAAAATATAATCTACAAGGAGTGGTTACCATTCCTCGATATTGTAAGTGCATCATACTGGTATACAGAGCTTGAACACGATTAAGGGGCTTTCAAAATAGATGCAAATTTCCGGAAGGACAAAGGTTGCCGCTATTATAGGCTTTCCTGTTGAACACACCTTATCCCCAGTAATGCACAATGCTGCCTTTAGATCTCTTGGTCTGGACTGGATCTATGTATCCTTTTCTGTTCCACCAGGTTCCATAAGGGAGGCAGTGGAGGGGATAAGGGCGCTCGGGATTGCGGGTGTAAATGTAACTGTTCCCCATAAAGAGGCGATCATTCCATATCTCGACAGCCTCTCCCATGAGGCATCCCTTTTTGGTGCTGTGAATACAATTAAAAACGAAGATGGCTATCTCAAGGGGTTCAATACAGATGGTGAAGGATTTCTGATGTCAATGAGGGAAATAGGCGTTGAACCGGAGGGGTTAGAGGTTTTGATATTCGGTGCTGGGGGTGCTGCGAGGGCTATTACAGGTGCCCTCGCCCTAAATGGGGCAAAGCTCATACACATAGTAAACAGGACAGAGGAGAAGGCAGTCTTTCTTACCGAACATTTCTCGCAGCATTTTTCACAAACGAGATTCTATCACCACCCTTTTCGTTTTCAGGAGATCAAGGAAATTCTGCCGGGTATCCATATGCTTATCAATGCCACAACCATAGGACTCAAGGAAGAAGATCATCTCCCCGTAGCCTTTGACAGAATAAAGAAAGATGCTATTATAGCAGATATTGTTTATAAGCCATCAGGAACGAGTCTTTTAAGTGAAGCAAAAAAACATGGATTTAAAACACTCTCAGGCGAGGGGATGCTTCTATATCAGGGGGCACTGAGCTTTGAGATATGGACGGGCAGAAAGGCGCCGTTTTCCGTTATGAAAGAGGCAATAAAACAATATTTTTCTTAGCAGATTTTTTTCTTGACAGATGGAAATAAAAATGTTAAATGGACGTTTGATAAAAATTTAAGGGTAAATGAGATGAATGATATTCATCTCAGGTGTGAGGATATCCATCTCAGCTTTGGTGGCGTAAAGGCATTAAGTGGCGTTTCTGTGGGTATATTAAGGGACGAGATCTTTGCCATCATTGGACCTAATGGTGCTGGAAAGACCTGCCTTCTTAATTGCATAAACGGATTCTATAAGCCCCAGAGAGGTCGTGTTATTTTTGAGGGGATTGATATAACACATATCCCTCCTCACAGGAGGGCAGCCTTAGGGATTGCAAGGACATTCCAGGGTGTCAATCTGTTTAAAGGGATGACAGTGCTTGATAATATAAAGCTCGGCGCCCATGTGCGTCTCAAAACAGGGGTATTTTCAGCGGGTATGTATGCGGGTAAGGCACACAGGGAAGAGATGAAGTTGAGAAAGGAGATTGAAGAAAGGATAATCGATCTGCTCGAAATTGCACCTATCAGAAAGAAGATCGTTGGAACACTACCCTACGGACTTCAGAAAAGGGTCGAGCTTGCAAGGGCACTTGCCACAAATCCCAAGATCCTCCTGCTTGATGAACCGATGACAGGGATGAATCTTGAGGAAGTAGAGGATATGGCACGGTTTATTTTAGACATTCATGAGGAGTGGAAGATTACCATTGTGCTGATCGAACATGACATGGGTGTGGTTATGGATCTTTCTGACAGGGTTTGTGTCCTTGATTTTGGAATAAAGATAGCAGAGGGAAAGCCTGCTGATATAAGGAGTGACCCGAGGGTTATAAAGGCATATCTTGGGGAAGAGGATCTTTCGATCTCCAGGCTATAAATATATCAAGCGAGAGGTGTTTTTGGTGGAAGAAACAACCTTTCCTGCACTTTTATTGAGAAATACAAAGAAATACGGCGCAAGAAAGGCTGCCTTAAGGGAGAAGGAATTCGGGATCTGGCAGGAGTACACATGGAAGGATTACTATGAACATGTAAAATATTTCTCTCTCGGACTGATAAGTCTCGGGTTTGAGAAGGATGATAAGGTTGCAATAATAGGGGATAACAGGCCTGAATGGCTCTTTGCAGAGCTTGCAGCCCAGTCAGCAGGTGCAATCCCCCTCGGGATATATCAGGACTCCATCCTTTCAGAGGTTGCATATATTATTGATCATTCCGATGCAAAATTCGTTGTTGCAGAGGATCAGGAGCAGGTGGACAAGATTCTCAATATGAAGCATAAACTCCCCAAGCTTCAGTACATCATATACACCGATCCAAAAGGAATGAGAAAATACAGGGATCCGATGCTCGTTTATTTTCCTGAGGTGGAAAGGCGGGGGAGGGAACTTGAGAAGAAGGAGCAGGGGCTTTTTGAGGATAATGTAAACAGGGTTAAGGAAAATGATATAGCTTTCATCGCATACACATCAGGAACAACAGGCTTTCCGAAGGGTGTTCTTTTAACACACAGGAACATGCTCAAGATGGCGATGAACCTGAATAAGGTCGATCCCAAATATGAGGATGATGAATATGTCTCATTCCTTCCCCTTCCGTGGATAGGTGAGCAGATGATGTCTGTATCCACTGCCCTTTCCATTGGATTCACAGTGAACTTTCCCGAGGAGCCAGAGACAGCCATGCATGACCTTTATGAGATTGGTCCTAATGTTATGTTTTCACCCCCGAGGGTATGGGAGAGCCTCTCAAGGCAGGTAAAGGTTAAGATGCTTGATGCATCGTTCTTTAAGCGAATGGTTTACAACATCTGCCTTCCCATCGGCTATAAATGGGCGGATTTTAAATTCAAGAAGCAGAAACCCCCCTTAATATGGAAGATCCTCTACCTTATGGCCTGGATCGCCATATTCAGACCCCTTAAGGACAGGTTAGGTTTTGCAAGACTGAGGAGTGCTATGACAGGTGGAGCAGCACTCGGTCCTGATGTATTCCGATTCTTCCATGCATTAGGAGTGAATCTTAAGCAGATATATGGCCAGACAGAGATATCAGGCATTTCAACAATCCACAGGGATGGCGATATAAAATTTGATACAGTTGGAATCCCCATACCGGAGACGGAGATAAGGATTTCAGATGAAGGGGAGATTCTCTCCCGAAGCCCATCGGTCTTTCAGGGTTATTACAAAGACCCTGAGGCAACAGCAAAGACACTTAAAGACGGATGGCTGCATTCAGGCGATGCAGGATATTTTGATGAGGATGGTCATCTTGTTGTTATCGACAGGGTTAAGGATCTGATGATGCTTTCAGATGGAACGCGATTCTCACCCATGTTTATCGAAAATAAGCTTAAGTTTTCACCATATATCATAGAGGCAATGGTTGTCGGTCATCAGAAGCCATACATAGGTGCCATAATATGTATCGATTACAAGCATGTGGGGAAGTGGGCTGAGGACCACCTTATTCCATACACAACATATACGGATCTTGCCGCAAAGCCTGAGGTATATGATCTCATAGAAAGGGAAGTATACAAGGTTAACAAAACACTTCCAAAGGCAGCAAGGATAAAGAAGTTTATCCTTCTCTACAAGGAGCTCGATGCGGATGATGAGGAACTTACAAGAACAAGGAAGCTGAGGAGAAACGTTATCACCCAGAAATATGAGAAGGAGATAAACGCCATATACAGCGATGTTGAAATACTTCCCATTGAATCAAAGATAAGGTATCAGGATGGGAGAACATCAACTATCAGGACAAATCTCCTTGTGAGAACGATGAAATCCGATGAGGAGTATGAAAGGATTTATGGTAAAAAGAGATGGTGGGAGTTCTGGAAGATTGAGGATTAATCCGGGGAGGCCCTCATGAACGAGTCACTTTTATTCTTTTTACAGCTTCTGATAACAGGTCTTGTTATAGGGAGTGTTTATGCACTTGTTGCCCTGGGATGGGTTCTTATCTACAAGTCAACAGGTGTTCTCAATCTTGCACAGGGAGAGCTTGTTCTTGTTGGTGCTTATATCTGTTTTCTTTTCAGTATCCAGCTTCAGCTTCCCTTTATCGTTTCCTTTATACTGACCCTTATTGCATCGGTTGTTATTGCACTTCTTATTGAAAGACTTTCTCTCAGACCTATGGTGGGGGAGCCAATTATATCAACGATCATGGTAACTGTCGGTCTTTCAAGCCTGCTCCGCGGTATTGTGATTATCATCTGGGGAACGGACACAAGGATTTACCCTCCTGTTTTCTCACAGGTTCCTGTTTATATTGGACCTATCCCGCTCTCAAGGGTCTATATGACAAGTATAGTTTTTGCAGCCTTTTTGCTTATTGCCTTTAGCCTGTTCTTTAAATATTCACGAACAGGTATAGCTATGCGTGCTGCAGCAAGCCATCAGCAGGCAGCGCTCTCAATGGGTATAAGCGTGAGCCAGGTCTTTGCACTTTCATGGATAATAGCAACACTTGTTGCGTCAATGGGAGGTGTTATCCTGGGATTGATAAATGGAATAAACATATCCATAACACTGATGGGGCTTAAAGTGCTTCCTGCCGTGGTTTTTGGTGGGCTTGATTCAATCCCGGGTGCAATTATAGGGGGGATAACCGTTGGTGTGCTTGAGAATTTATGCGGTGGCTATTTTGATATATATTTCAGAGCCGGTGTAAAGGAGATAGCGCCATATGTGTTTCTTGTCCTTGTTCTCATATTCAGACCCTATGGGCTATTTGGAAAACCCATTATAGAAAGACTTTGATTCCGCTGGAGGTTTGATTGCCAACAGGTCTCTTTCATACGAAATACAGAACGGATGAGAGAATCTTCCAGACACTGTGGGTCAGGGCATGGATCCTTGTATTCTTTATTTTGATGTTGATATACCCCTTTGTTGTGAGCAAGGCACTTCTTTCCTTTACCAATGTTGCACTTATCTTTATTCTTGGCTCTGTTGGTATAAATCTGCTTACAGGTTTTGCAGGACAGATAACCTTTGCACACGGTGCATTCATAGGTGTTGGTGCATATTCATCAGCCCTTTTCATGATCCATTTTAAGATCCCTTTTCTCCTCTCCATGATCCTTGCAGGATTTTTCACATCCCTTGTGGGAATGATCTTCGGACTTCCTTCGCTTCGCGTTAAGGGGTTCTACCTGATTCTTGCAACGATGGCAGCACAGCTCATAATAGAGTGGTGTATGTACAATCTTGACTTCATCACACAGGGCTCAACAGGTCTCATAGTTCCAAAGGCAAGCATGATGGGTTTTGTATTCGATAGTGACAGAAAGTATTTCTATCTGCTTTTTGCTGTTGTAACATTGGGTGTAATCTTTGCAAGGAACCTGTTCAGAACCAGGGTTGGAAGGGCATTTATCGCTATCCGTGACAGGGATATAGCAGCAGAACTGCTCGGTGTTAATCTCTGGAAGTACAAGCTCATGGCATTTGGTCTGAGCACATTTTATGCAGGGATCACAGGGAGTCTATGGGGTCATTATGTAGGTATCATTTCGCCTGAACATTTCCCGCTCTGGCTTTCTCTCTACTACCTCGGAATCATCATTGTTGGTGGTCTCGGAAGTATTCTTGGCTCTATATTTGGTGCAATATTCATGACTGCACTTCCCGAGATATTGAGGATTACGGCATCATATTTTGGAAGGATCTATCCGGGGATAATAGGGGCGATCACAGGTCTCCAGGAGGCGGTATTTGGATTGATTATCATCGCATTCCTCATCTTCGAGCCCGATGGTCTGGCTGAAAGATGGAGAACCATTAAGGCATACTGGAAGCTCTGGCCTTTTTCTTACTGATTTAGGCATTAGGGTTATGGGCTAAGGGTTAAGGGTTAGGGGATAAGAAAGATTGGAAAAGGGAGTGAACAGGAGAATCAAAAGAAATGAGACAGGCGAAATGCATGAAATAAACAAAACCAGCGAAATGAATGGGATCAACGGGATCAACGAAACAAAACCAAAAGGAGGTAGCATATGAAAAGAATCCACATTGTTCTAAAACTCTCTTTTATCTTTGTAGTTTTGTTTGCCTTTGTTTTTATTGCACCCGGTGAGGCGCAGAAACCAAAGGTGATCAAGGTGGGCGGAATCTTTGATATGACAGGACCAACATCGGATGTGGGAAAGGATTATGCACAGGGTGCAGTGGACGCCGCAAGATATATTAATGAACATGGTGGTGTGCACAGAATCCCCATTGAGCTTCTTGCCAACGATTATGGGTATAAGATTCCTGAGGCAGTAAAGACGTATAAAAATCTGAGGGATGCCCACAATGTGCAGATCATTCAGGGGTGGGGAACAGGAGACACAGAGGCATTGAGCAAAACCATAAATGAGGAGAAGGTAGTATACATGTCAGCCTCATACTCTTCCCATCTTAATGATCCATCCAAAACACCATACAACTTCTTTGTCGGAACAAGCTATTCTGATGCCATCAGGATGGCCATGAAGTATGTAAAGGAGACAATAACAGAACACTTCCCTGAGGCAAAAGGGAGGAGGCCAAGGGTTGTATTCATCTATCCTGATGTAGGATACGGAAGGGCACCTATTCCTGCAGGAAAGGCATTTGCGCAGGAGCTTGGAATAGACATAGGTCCTGATCAGAACGTTGCGCTAACTGCGCTTGATGCAACCTCGCAGCTCCTTTCCATGAAGGGATTCGATCCAGACTGGGCATGGGTTGGTGGAACAACCATGTCAACAGCGACAATCCTTAAGGATGCTGCAAAACTTGGTCTCAGGACAAAGTTTATCATCAACAACTGGGGATTTGATGAGAACCTTCCCAAACTTGCAGGACCTGCTGCTGATGAAAGGGCATACGGAATGGTTCCCTTTGCCTTCTGGGGGGAAAATGTTCCTGGAATGAAGCCGATTATTGAGGCGCACAGAAAGTATCATCCCAATGATAAGCATACCATCCGTTATGTTCAGGGCTGGACAACCATGATGGTTATGTGGGAAGCCCTTAAAAGGGTAAAGGGTGATTATACAGGTCCAAATATAAAGGCGGCGCTTGAAACATTGAGAAACTTTGATACAGGTGGTCTATGTGCACCGATTACATTTACACCCGATGATCATAGACCAAATGTAAAGGAGAAGATCTACAAGGTAAGTAAAGGTAAGCTTGTTTTTGTAAAGGATGTTGAAATTGCAAGGGAAAAGAGGTTCATTGGCTGGTAATGGAATCATTCCGAATCTGACCTTTATACGGACCCTCTCTTTAAGAAGGGAGGGTCCGAAAACATCCAGAGGAGAAGATGGGTTCATTTCTCAGTGTAAACAACATAGAGGTTATATACAGTGATGTGATTCTTGTGCTAAAGGGCCTTTCACTTGAAGTTAAGGAAGGACAGATTGTTACAATACTGGGGAACAATGGTGCAGGAAAAAGCACAACCCTTAAGGCCATCTCCGGATTGCTCAAGGCTGAGGATGGAGAGGTAACGGATGGAAGCATTGAATTTATGGGTGTAAGAATAGATAAACTTCCTGCTGAGGAGATCGTGAGGATGGGTATATTTCAGGTAATGGAGGGGAGGAAGGTATTTGAGGATCTCACTGTTGAGGAGAATCTCATAGCAGGAGGGCATACAATTAAAAGTAGCAGGGATCTCAAAAGGAATATGGAGATGGTTTATTACTATTTCCCAAGGCTTCTTGAGAGGAGGAAGATCCTTGCCGGCTATCTCAGCGGTGGTGAACAGCAGATGCTTGTTATCGGAAGGGCATTAATGGCAAATCCAAAACTTATGCTCCTTGATGAGCCATCAATGGGTCTAAGCCCACTTCTCGTTGCAGAAATTTTTGAAATAATACAGAGGATAAACAGGGATGAGAAGACATCCATCCTCCTTGTTGAACAGAACGCCAGGCTTGCACTATCCATTGCGGAGTATGGATATGTTATGGAAAATGGAAGGATTGTGCTTGATGGCCCATCGAATAAGCTCAAGGAGAACGAGGATATAAGGGAGTTCTATCTGGGGCTTACCGAGGTTGGAAAGAGGAAGAGCTATAGGGATGTGAAGCAGTATAAGAGAAGGAAGAGATGGCTTTCGTGAGGGGGCTTTTATGGAGGAGAGGAGAGGCTGTCTTGATCCAGAAATGGAGATGATGCATCCAGATGCGAGGAAGGAATACTATGACAGGAGAATAAGGGAAATCGTAAGGTATGCCTTCGATAACTCTCCGGGATTTAGAAGGATAATGGAAAGGGAGGGATTGAAACCCGAGGATATAAGAACTGCCTCAGATCTCATAAAAATCCCTGTGCTTAAGAAAACCGATCTTCCCCGCCTGCAGAGCGAAAACCCCCCATTTGGTGGTTTTGCCGCAAAGGACATAAGGGATGTGAAGCGTATATACCAATCCCCGGGTCCCATATACGAACCTGAAGGAAGAAGACTTGATTACTGGAATTTTGCAAAGGCGCTCTATTCGGCAGGATTCAGAAAGGGCGATATAGTTATAAACACAACATCCTATCATCTCTCCCCGCTTGGCTTTATGCTTGATGAAGGACTCCAGGCAATAGGATGTGTTGTTGTTCCAACGGGTCCAGGAAATACAGATATCCAGATAGGCATACTGAAAGGGATCCCTGTCAATGGCTATGTTGGAACACCAAGCTTCCTTGGAATAATACTGAAGAGGGCTGAGGAACTCGGTGTGAATATCAAAAGCGGGCTTCTCCTAAGACGTGCATTTGTTATTGCAGAGATGCTTTCGGAAAGTGCAAGAAGGGAATTTGAAGAGATTTACGGAATTTATGTGAGACAGGGATACGGGACTGCAGATATAGGGATTATTTCTTACGAATGCTCGGAGAAAAACGGGATGCACATAATTGAAGATGTCTTTGTTGAGATCCTTAATCCCGACACAGGAGAGCCTGTAGGAATGGGTGAACCTGGTGAGGTTGTTTTTACTGCATTCAATGAGACCTACCCCCTTATTAGATTTGCAACAGGTGATATATCCGTAATGAGTGATGAGACCTGTGCCTGCGGAAGGACGTCGCCGAGGCTTTTAAGAATCCTTGGCAGGGTTGGGGAATCAACAAAGGTTCGGGGCATGTTTATTTATCCATGGCAGGTTGATCAAGTTGTTTCTACCTGTAAAGGGATTTTGCGATATCAGCTTGTTATTACAAAAAAGGACCACAGGGATGAAATGGTTTTGATGGTTGAGCTTGAGTCTGAGGAAGTCAATAGAATCATACTTTCAGAGCAGTTGAAAAACTCCATGAGGGAAATAATGAAGTTGCGTGGAGAGGTTGAGTTTGTTCCTTCCGGAACGATACCTGATAAGGCAAAGAAGATCGATGACAGAAGGAAATGGGATTGAGTGATTCTGCCTTGACAAACCTTTGAGCTATTTATTAGTATATCAAGGAGAAAAGAATATGAGTGATAAAAGCATATGTCTGAAAAATTAGGTGAAATCCTTGTAAAGAAGGGGGTTATAACACAGGCCCAGCTTCAGAAGACCCTCGAAGAGCAGAAAAGGGTGGGAGGGAAAATTGGTAACATACTGATAAAGCTGGGCTTCATTGATGAAGAAACACTCCTTTCCTTCCTGAGCAAACAGTATGGCATCCCGTTTGTAAATCTTTCCGAATATGATATTGATCCGGAGCTCATTAAACTTGTCCCGAGTGAAATAGCCCACAAAGCAAAACTTATACCCATAAATCGTGTTGGTTCAACACTTATTGTTGCGGTATCTGATCCCTCAAATGTTCATCCACTTGAGGATATAAAATTTATAACGGGTTATAATGTCGAGGCTGTTATTGCTTCTGATAGTCAGATATCAAAGGCAATTGAAAAATATTATGATGTTGCCGATACAATAATTGATTCGATAGCTGAAACAATTGAGGATGTTGATGTAGAGATTATTAGAGAGGAAGAAGAAATAAGTATAAGGGAACTTGAAAAGGAGGTTGAGGAGGCACCTGTTGTCAAGCTTGTTAATTTTATCCTTCATGATGCAATTAAGAAAGGAGCAAGTGATATCCATATAGAGCCCTATGAAAAGGAATTCAGAATAAGGTACAGGATTGATGGTGTGCTTTATGAAATGCTCAAGCCCCCTATGAAATTGAAGAATGCGATTATCTCAAGGGTTAAGATAATGGCACAGCTTGACATAGCTGAAAGAAGGCTTCCACAGGATGGAAGGATAAAATTGAAAATTAGTAAAGATAGAGACATAGATTTCAGGGTCTCTGTTATTCCAACAATATTCGGAGAGAAGATAGTATTGAGGATACTTGATAAATCGAGTCTCCAGCTCGATATGACAAAACTCGGCTTTGAAGAAGATCAGCTGAGACTTTTCAAAGAGGCCATATCGAAGCCTTACGGAATGGTCCTTGTAACAGGACCAACAGGAAGTGGAAAGACAACAACACTCTATTCAGCGCTAACAGAGCTTAACACAACAGGAAGAAATATCATAACAGCAGAAGATCCTGTTGAATACAATCTTCCCGGTATTAATCAGGTGCAAATGCATGAGGAAATAGGTCTTAATTTCGCGACGGCACTGAGAGCATTTCTCCGTCAGGATCCAAATATCATAATGGTTGGTGAGATAAGGGATTTCGAGACGGCAGAAATTGCAGTAAAGGCAGCACTAACGGGTCACCTTGTGTTAAGCACCCTTCATACAAATGATGCACCTCAGACAATCAACAGATTACTTAACATGGGCGTTGAACCATTTCTTGTATCATCATCAGTCAATCTTATTGCAGCGCAGAGACTTGCGAGAAAGATATGCAATGAATGCAAGGAGTCTGTTAAAGTCCCCCTACAGGCGTTGATAGATATAGGTGTTAAGCCTGATGAGGCAACAAAGATAACATGTTACAGGGGTAAGGGATGTTCCGTTTGTAACAATACGGGTTACAAAGGGAGAATAGCATTGTATGAAGTATTAGCCATGACTGATGAGATAAGGGAGCTAATCCTTACAGGGGCATCGTCACTTGAGATTAAAAGGGAGGCAATCAGGCAAGGAATGAAGACATTGAGGCAGAGCGGGATAAATAAATTGAAGCAGGGTATTATATCCCTCGAAGAGGTTTTGAGAAATACTGCTCCGGATTGATAATTGGAAGGAGGGATGCTTATGACACTAAACCTTCATGATCTGCTTCGGATAATGATTGAGAAAGGTGCGTCAGACCTCCATATAACAACAGGGATTCCTCCTGTTCTGAGAATAGATGGGAAGGTTGTTCCTCTTAAGGAATTTCCTGTATTGACCCCTCAGGATTCCAAACAGCTCTGTTACAGTATACTAACGGATAGCCAGAGATTTAAGTTTGAGGAGGAAAATGAGCTTGACCTCTCCTTCGGCATTAAGGGGTTAAGCAGGTTCAGGGCAAACATATACATGCAGAGGGGTGCAGTTGCTGGAGCATTCAGGGCAATACCATACAAGATAAGGAGTTTCGAAGAGCTTGGGCTTCCACCCATTGTTAATGAGCTTTGCAGAAAACCGAGGGGACTTGTTCTTGTAACAGGTCCAACAGGATGTGGAAAATCAACAACTCTTGCTTCAATGATAGACAAAATCAATTCTGAAAGACAGGAGCATATTGTAACAATAGAAGATCCTATCGAGTATCTTCATCCTCACAAACAGTCTATTGTTAATCAGAGGGAGGTTGGATCTGATACACAATCTTTCAAAAAGGCATTGAGATATATTTTAAGACAGGATCCGAATGTTATACTTATTGGTGAGATGAGGGATCTTGAAACCATAGAGGCTTCCCTTACCATCGCGGAGACGGGACATCTTGTTTTTGCAACACTCCATACAAATACCGCTGTTCAGACGATAAACAGAATAATAGATGTTTTTCCTCCATATCAGCAATCTCAGGTTCGCGCGCAACTTTCCTTTGTGCTTGAAGGGATTATATCGCAGCTGCTGATTCCAAAGGCAACAGGATTTGGAAGGGTTCTTGCTGTTGAGGTAATGATCCCAACTCCTGCAATAAGGAATCTCATCAGGGAGGAGAAGATACATCAGATATATTCTCATATGCAGGTTGGTCAGGCAAAGCACGGAATGCAGACAATGAATCAGTCCCTCCTTTCCCTCTATCAGAGAAAGCTTATAACACTTGAGGATGCGATTGGCAGATCGCCCGATGTAGAGGAATTCAAGCAGATGCTTGTATCCCTTCCTCATAACCCTGAAAGAAACAAATAGATGGAGGGTTTTAAATGCCCATATACATTTACGAAGGGAAAACACGACAGGGCAGTATGGTGAGTGGGGAGATGGACGCCCCTAATGAAACAGTAGTTACCATCATGTTGAGGCGGCAGCAGATACAGCCCGTAAAGATAAGGCCAAAACCCAAGGAGTTTAGATTTACATTCCCATTTTTCAGGAGAAAGGTAAAGGAAAAGGATATAGCTGTTTTCACCAGACAGTTTGGGACAATGATAAATGCGGGTTTGCCACTTGTTCAATGTCTTGATATACTCGGAAATCAACAGCAAAACAGTACATTCAAGGATACAATACTTCAGGTAAAAAAGGATGTTGAGAGCGGTTCAGCTCTGGCTGATGCTCTAAGGAAGCATCCAACGATTTTTGATACACTTTATGTAAATCTTATTTCAGCAGGAGAGGTCGGTGGTATTCTGGACACAATTCTTAACAGACTTGCAGTGTATATAGAAAAATCCGTAAGGCTTAAGAGAAAGGTGAAGGGTGCAATGTTTTATCCAGCATCCATACTTGCTGTCGCAGTTATTGTTACGATGGTAATCCTTGTTTATGTTATTCCAACATTTCAGAAGATGTTTTCTGATTTTGGTGCGGCACTTCCTGCACCAACACAATTTGTAATAAATCTGAGCAATTTTGTAAGGAAAAACATCTACATAATAATATTTTCAGTGGCGGCTCTGCTCTTTGTGCTGAGAAGATTTTACAAGACCGAGAGGGGAAAGGCCTTTATCGACAGGTTACTTATAAGAGCTCCTGTAATAGGTCCACTCATTGTCAAGATAGCTGTTGCGAGATTTACAAGAACACTGGGAACAATGGTTGCAAGTGGTGTTCCCATACTCGATGCCCTTGAGATTGTGGCAAAGGCTGCAGGAAATGTTGTCATTGAAAATGCTATAATGAAAACAAGGTCAAGTATAAGTGAAGGGAAAACAATCGCTGACCCCCTTATGGAAACCAAGGTATTCCCGCCGATGGTTGTTCAGATGATCAGCGTGGGAGAGGCAACGGGTGCACTTGACAGCATGCTTGCAAAGATTGCCGATTTTTACGAGGAAGAAGTGGACGCAGCCATAGATGCACTTACATCACTGCTTGAGCCTGCTTTGATGATATTCCTTGGAATAACGATAGGTGGTCTTGTTATTTCCATGTATCTTCCAATATTCAACCTTGCAGGTGCTGTGGGTGGGTAATCTGCGTTTATGAAAAAAACATTCGAAGGATCCTTTTATAAGCTTCAATGGGTAATATTCATAAGACTGGCTGTAGTTACCGTAATGCTGGGGGTAGCTGCCTTTGTTCATTCAAAGAGCGCGGAGTCCATTGTAGAAAAACCGATAACATACCTTTATGGACTGATAGCTTTAACCTATCTTGTTACAATCCTTTTCTCTGTATTACTCCTTGAGACGAAAAGACTTGCGCTACTAAATTATCTTCAGATTCTGTGGGACTCAATCTTCATAACAACAGTTATTTATCTTACAGGTGGAGTAGATAGCATTTTCTCCTTTCTCTATATAATATCAATCCTTAATGCAAGCATACTTATGTTTAAAAAAGGGGCCCTTATTGGTTCAGCAATATCAAGCCTATTCTACGGAACACTTCTAATACTTCAGGGTATGGGTAAGATAAACCCGTTCTTTTCTCTTGAAAGAAATATAAGGTTCATCGATTATTTTTATGTTTTCTTTAACAACACAACATCCTTCTTTCTTGCAGGTTTTCTCTGCGGTTATCTCACCGACAGTATACAGAAAACAGGAAAAAGGCTTGAGGAAAAGGAGCAGGATTTAAAGAGACTCGAGACACTTCACATAAACATGATTGAAAGTATTGCAAGCGGTATCATAACAACTGATCTTGATGGTAAAATTCTCTTTGCAAACAGAGCAGCAAGGGAACTTACGGGTTATGGAATATCGGAATTGTTAAGAAAGAGAATCGATGATCTATTTGAATTTTTAAAGGGGAAGATCACCACTGATGGGAGTATCAGAAGGGGCGAAAGCTATTATATAAAAAAAGACGGAGGGAGGATTTATATCGGATATTCCCTTTATCCGCTCATTGATTATGGGGGAAGGGTCTCCGGTTTAATAATGGTCTTTCAGGATTTAACAGAGATAAAGGAATTGCAACAGAAGGTAATCATATCTGATAAACTTGCCACTATTGGAAAGCTTGCAAGAGGTATTGCCCATGAGATAAGAAATCCACTTGCCTCAATGAGTGGATGCATTCAGATGTTAAGGGAGAGGGAGTACTTAAGGGTAAGGGACAGAAAACTTATGGACATTGTTCTCAGGGAAACGGAGCGCTTGAACAGGTTAATCACGCATTTTCTCCTTTTTGCAAAACCACCTCCCCTTAAAAAGGAAAAAGTTGAGCTTAAAGGAATAGTTGAAGCGCCGATGGAGATGCTGAGGGAGGATCCAAATTTTTCATCGGAAATAAAGGTTAGACTGAACATCCCCTCTGACCTGAGGATATATGCAGATCCATCGCAGTTAAGTGAAGTATTCTGGAATTTACTGAGGAATTCCATTGATGCAATGCCTGAAGGTGGTGAGATTGAGGTTGTAGCTAAAGAGAGGCATGAGGGGAGAAGAGGTGTTGAGATTTATGTATCTGATACAGGATGCGGGATTGATGCTGATGATCTTCCGTATATATTTGATCCCTTTTTTACAAAGAAGGAAGGTGGAACAGGTCTGGGACTTACAGCTGTTCGATCCGTAGTTGAATCGCATGGGGGAGAGATTGAAGTAAAGAGCGAGAGGGGAAGGGGAACAACATTCAGGATATTTATTCCGGAAAATTGATGAATTTTTCTAAAGTGTGATTTAAGAATGGCCAGAGAAAAAATCCTTGTTGTTGATGATGAAAAGGGGATGAGGGAGATGTTGAGGGCATTCTTTGAGGAGGAAGGCTACAGTGTGGATGTTTCACCCAATGGAGACAAAGCACTGGAGCTTATCGAGAGATCATCATATGACCTTGTAATAACGGATATGGTTATGCCACAGATGGATGGAATAAAGCTGATGAAGAAGATGAAGGAGAAGGGGTGCGATGCAATTACGATAATGATAACAGCTTATGCAACAGCTGAAAGTGCAGTGGAGGCGATGAAGCTTGGTGCTTATGATTACATAATTAAACCATTCAAACTTGATGAATTGCGGATTATTGTAAGGAATGCGCTTGATAAAAGGAGGCTTGAGAGAGAGAACATCCTTCTCAGAAAAGAGGTCGAGAAAACATACTCCTTTGAAAATATCATAGGAAAAAGCCCATCCATGCTTTCACTTTTTGAACTGATAAAGAAGGTATCAGGTATAAAGGTCAATGTGCTGATCGTTGGTGAAAGCGGGACGGGAAAGGAACTCGTTGCACGAGCAATCCATTTTAACAGTCCAAGGAAGGATGGACCATTTGTTGCTATAAACTGCTCCGCAATTCCACCAACCCTCCTTGAAAGTGAACTGTTCGGACATGTTAAAGGTGCATTTACAGGTGCAATAAGTAATAAGGAAGGGTTATTTGAGCTTGCAAATGGAGGAACAATCTTCCTCGATGAGATATGCGAAATACCGCCTTCACTTCAGGTGAAGCTTCTCAGGGCTATACAGGAAAGGAGTTTCAGAAGGGTTGGTGGTGTTGAGGATATAGAGGTTGATGTGAGAATTATTTCAGCAACAAACAGGGATATAGAGCTTGAGGTAAAAGAAGGGAGATTCAGGGATGATCTTTACTACAGACTAAATGTTATTCAGATAAGGATTCCACCCCTCAGGGAAAGGAAGGAGGACATACCCCTTCTTGTTGAGCATTTTATAAAAAAGTTCAGCAGTGAATTTAATAAGGATATAAAGGGTATCAAGCCAGAGGCAATGAGAATCCTTATGTCCTATGATTTTCCAGGGAATGTAAGGGAGCTTGAGAATTTTATTGAAAGGGCTGTTGCCCTTGAAAGTGGCGAATACATATCAGAGGATGTTCTTCCTGAGGAGTTAAAGGGGAGATTTGAGAAGATCCCACCTTTTAAATACGATATCCCGCCAGAAGGAATAGATCTTGAAAAGACACTTTCTGAAATTGAAAGGCACATCCTTCTTCAAGCATTAAAGAAGGCAGATGGTGTGCAGAAAAAGGCTGCATCTCTCCTTAATCTCACACCCCGTTCATTTCGATACAGACTGGAAAAATACGGCGTATATCTTGAAGAGGAGGAGAATGGGGGCTAAGCGGCATCGGGTTACAAAAATTGTAACTCATATCGACGATATTTGTAATTTTTTCATAGGACCACAGCGATCCAGATGAGAAACTTATTGATTTTTAAGGGTTCTTTATCCTGGCAAAAATGTTGCATGTAAAGAAGGCGGAAATTTCTTCAGGGGATTGGTGAGTGTAAAATAAAAGATTTTAAGAAAGGAGGTGATTCAGGATGTTGATCAGGGGCAAAAAGGGATTTACACTGATTGAGCTCATGATAGTTGTTGCCATTATCGGAATCCTTGCTGCAATCGCCATTCCCCAGTTCCTGAGATTCCAGGCAAAATCCAAGCAGAGTGAGGCAAGGACCATACTTTCGGGCATATACACCGCTGAGACTGCATATTTTGCTGAGCAGAATACCTTCCGCGCTGCAAAAAGCAGCCCAGCCAATACCAGTTCTCCGGAGGAGTTGGCAGGTTCTGATTTTACCCACATAGGATATGTTCCTGCATCTTTTCCCAAGTATTATAAAGATTTCTGGGCTAGTATAAATACAACCGGAAATAAATTTTCAGCGTATGCAAGTGGAAATATTGATACCGATGCTACTATTGATAAATGGTCTATCAAAGATGATCAAAGAGAGCCCAAAAATGTTAGAGATGACGTTGCCAGTTAATGGTCCAGCATCCATTTTCTAATCATTTAAAGGGGGGAGTGAGAAGCCTTTCTCCCCTCCTTTTTATTTATTTCCTCTATCTCATCACAATCTCCCCCTCCATTTACTGGAGGGATGCACCGGAGTTTATCATTACCGGCTGGGATCTCGGCATATCGCACCCCCCGGGGCATCCGCTTTATAATCTCATAGGAAAGGGATTTTCCTTTGTTCCCTTTGGAGATATAGCCTTTAGATCTAATTTCCTTTCACTTATCTCCGGATTCCTTACCATCATCATGCTTTATCTACTGATAGTTAAGGTTCTCTCTATAATATCACCATCCTGCTCTTTTTCAGATTCCGGGGATAAGCAAACAGCTCAAGTCTCAATTAAAACAATTTCCCTCCTCTCCACACTCCTTTTTGCCTTCTCATACTCTTTCTGGATGAACACAACAGTAACTGAGGTCTATACCCTTAATGCCCTTTTCCTTGTCCTCATTCTTTATTTTGGAGTCTCATGGGTGGAAAAGGAGGATCAGAGATATCTCCTTATCGGGAGTTTTATTTATGGATTAAGCACAGGGGTCCATGGAGGGGTTGCTTTCTTTCTCCCGGGACTTCTTCTGTTTCTGATCGCTAATAAAAGGCTACTCAAAATAAGAGATCTTTTCTTTGTGGTATTTTTCTTTATCCTTGGTTTTTCCATCTACCTCTATCTGCCCATACGATCCCTTTCCAATCCAACCATTGACTGGGGGAATCCAGAAACATTCAGACAGTTTCTTATTCATATTACAGATAGAAAGGACAGTGGAGTCTACCATTCATTTCTGCATGCTGACCTGAAAGGAAGATCGATCTTCTATGTAAAGATGCTTGTTGATGAACTCACGCTTTTCGGTGTTTTACTTTCAATAGCAGGGATCATTTTTAACATAAAGAAAAATAGAAGGCTCTTTCTTCTTTTTTTCGGGATAGCACTGGGAAACAGCCTTTTCTTTTTTCCCTACTGGGATAACGGCATAGCATTTATACCGAGCCTTCTGATTCTCACAATATGGATCGCAATGGGTCTCAAATGGTTTTTCCTTTCATTGCCTTACTTTCGAATTATTTCAAAGAAAACTATCATAGCCCTTTCGATTATATTTATATGTTTTCAAATCTTTAAGAACTTTGGCCCCATTAACAAATCATCCTATTACAATGCTTATGTAACAGCAAGGGAGGACTATCTTTCCGTTGAACCGAATGGGGTAATATTCTGTATGGTAATGTGGTTTCCCTTCAGGTATATGCAGGATATAGAAGGATTAAGACAGGATATAATAGTTATTTCGATTAGTGATCTTATATCGCCCCAGTACTTCAATCCTGTGGTGAAGGATAGATTTCCGGATCTTGCTTTTCCTGAAGCAAGAGGGAGCTGGGAGAAGTTTATTATTTCTCTTATCTCCCTTAATATTAAAAATCGCCCCCTTTACTGGGAGCCTTCAAAGTTCATCAAGCAACTTTACAGAAACTTAAGACCATATAGGTTTCTCCTGAAAATCAGCCTTGAAGAAAAGGAGAGCCTTGATGATGCATCCATTACAGCATATCTCCAATGGATGGAAGGATTTTTCAAAAAAGAATTTGAAAGGATTGACCTGTTCAATGACAGGGAGGCGCAGATTTATTATTCATATCTTCTGGGAGGTATTGCTGATTATTTTATCTTGATCAAAAGGGAGGGATATGCAATAAACCTTTTCAGGATTGCAAAGGCAATAAGGCCAGAGGACCTTGGTATAGACAAGCAGATTGCCTTCTGCTATGCAAAGCTGGGAAATTTTCAAAAGGCGATAGAGGTATACGGGGATATCCTCAAAAAGCATCCAGACGATTCCGATGCTCATCTGGGCCTTGGTCTTGTTCTCATAGATCTGGGGAAGATTGAAGAGGCAAAGCTCCACATTAATACTGTCATGAAGGGGAAGAAGGACCCGTGGGCATTTTACGGAATGGGGAAGATCTATGCATTTGAGAAGAACTTTTCATCGGCGGTTTCCTGCTTCCAGGAAGCCCTTTCAATGAAGCCGGAAAAGGAATTAAGGGAGATAATTGAAAAGGAGATGGGATTAATAAAAAGAAGAGGGGTTAAGGGTCGTGAGGTTTCTGGGTGATTAAAAATTAAAAGTAGGGATGAGATGTATCTTGAAAAACGAATAGCTGTTGTTGTTCCTGCCTACAATGAAGAAAAACTCATATTGCGTGTGCTTTCCACGATGCCTTCATTTGTTGACAGGGTAATTGTTGTTGATGATGCGAGCACTGATCATACATATGAGACGGTTTTGGATTATATAAAGAGAAACGGTGATCAAAGGATCATACTTATAAGACATGAGAAAAACACAGGGGTAGGAGGTGCAATCGTATCAGGGTATAAGAGGGCAATTAAAGAGGATATGGATATTGTTGCAGTGATGGCTGGTGATGGGCAGATGGATCCTGAGGATCTACAGAGAGTAATTGAACCGGTTGTAAGGGGTGAAGTGGATTATACAAAAGGAAACAGGTTGTTTCGTGGTGAATCCTGGAGGATGATCCCGCGAATAAGATATTTTGGAAATGCCTTACTCTCCCTTTTAACTAAGATCGCTTCGGGTTACTGGCACGTCGCTGATTCACAGTCCGGTTATACTGCCATATCTAGGATTGCTTTGAAGAGAATTGATCTTGACTCATTATATAAGAGGTATGGGTTTCCAAATGATTTGTTAATTAAGCTTAATATACATAATTTCAGGGTTCGCGATGTTTCAGTAAGACCTGTTTACAATATTGGAGAGGACTCAGGTATAAGGCTGCACAAGGTGATACCACGGATCTCCTGGTTACTTATTAAAGGATTCTTCAGGAGGCTCTTTGAGAAATATGTTATAAGAGATTTTCATCCTCTTGTCTTTTTTTACCTTATGGGTCTTGTTCTTTTTCCTGCTGGATTTATTTTTGGACTTTATCTGCTCTATCTGAGAATCTTCCATGGTCCTGTCTCAGCAACAAGTGCGCTTTTTTCAGCTTTTCTGATAATAACCGGGCTTCAGTCTCTCTTTTTTGCGATGTGGTTTGACATGGATTATAATAAGCATCTGAGATGAGAGTAACATTTCTCACAACATCATTTCCGAGATTTAAGGATGATTACTCAGGTGTATTTATTTTTGAGCTTGCAAAATCACTGATTGATAAGGGCGTTTGCGTAAGGGTTATTTGTCCTAATGATGATCGATCAAGGGAAAGGGAATTTATGGACGGTGTTGAGGTTATAAGATTTAACTATTTCATAAAGGGGTTGCAGAAGCTTGCTTATGGAGGAGGAGGAATTCTGGAAAACTTGAAGAAGAAAAGATTACTCTATTCCCTGATTCCATTCTTCATCGCTTCTTTTTTGAGAAGCACACTCAAGCATGCAAAAGACTCTGATATCATACATGCCCACTGGTATCCATCGGGGGTTGTTGCTATGATTTCTCGCTACATACTTTCTATTCCATCTGTCCTCACCATTCGTGGAAGTGATCTCAACATAATAAAAAGCAGAGTTTTCAGGAAACTGAACAGGACAATACTCAGGAGGATCGATGGGATAATAACAGTCAGTGAATCACTAAGGGATGAGCTTTTCTCGATGGGTTTGAATAGAAGCAATATTGCATTCATACCGAATGGTATAAAGATGGAAAACATGGATGAGACAGGCGCAAATTTTTTCGATTCAAAGAGATCAGAAAGCGGTGTAGTCCTCTTTGCTGGAAGCCTCAGAAAGATAAAGGGGCTTGATACACTTCTCCATGCATTTCAGATGGTGCTCAGGGAGAAAGGCGATCTTATTCTTGTTATAGTGGGGGAGGGGCCTGAATTCCAGAGACTGAATAGAATGGCTGAAGAGCTCGGTATAAAAGAAAGGGTGCATTTTACAGGTGCGCTACCTCCCGGTGGAGTTCGTGAATGGATGAGGAAGGCTTCACTTTTTGTTCTGCCAAGCACCATGGAGGGAAGACCTAATGTTATCTTAGAGGCCATGGCAGAGGGTTTGCCTGTTATAGGCAGTGATATACCAGGGATAAGGGAGATAATCGAGGATGGGAAAACAGGTTTCCTCTTCAAGCCACTCAGCAGTGAGGAACTATCAGGGTGCATAATAAAGATTTTAAATGACAGGGATCTGAGGATAACCATGGGTTTAAATGGAAAAAGGAAGATAAGGGAGCTTGGTCTGACATGGGAGGATTGTGCTAACAGACACCTCAACCTCTATAAAGCCATCATTGGGTTCAGGTCTTGAAATATGAAATCTCACGGACCATAGAAAATGTGTGGCATATTTGGTATCCATTACTTTGAGAAAGAAAGGAATGTTGACAGGGATCTTTTAATCAGAATGGGATCCTCCCTTGTCCATAGAGGTCCTGATGGCGAGGGTTATTATATTAGCGGAAATACAGGATTGGGTCATAGAAGACTAAGCATAATCGATATTCGGACCGGCAATCAGCCCATATTTAATGAGAAAAGGGATATCGCTGTTGTTCTCAATGGCGAGATTTATAATTTCAGTGATCTCAGGGATGAACTTGAAAAGAAAGGTCATAAATTCTCAACAAATAGTGATACCGAGGTGATAGTCCATCTCTACGAAGAGAAAGGCAGGGATTGCCTTTCATATCTTCGCGGCATGTTTTCCTTTGCCCTTTATGATGAGAAAAGCGGGACACTATTTTTAGCAAGGGATAGACTTGGTAAAAAACCCCTTTACTATTTAGTAAACAGTGAATCATTCATATTTTCATCGGAGATAAGCACCTTTTTTTGTATTCCCTCTATAAGATTGACATACAACTATGAGGCCATTGATTCATATCTCTCACTTCAGTTTATCCCTGATCCTCTCAGTGCATTCAATGAGATAAAAAAACTTCCTCCAGCCCATTATATTCTTCTGAACGGCAACAGTCTCCATGTTGAGAGATACTGGGAGATTCCTCATAAAACGCAGCAAAACAGGGATGAAAGGGAGGTTTTAGAGGAACTGGATGTGATTTTAAGGGAAGCAGTGAAACTCAGGCTGATAAGCGATGTCCCCCTGGGTGTCTTTTTAAGCGGTGGATTGGATTCGAGTGTGATCTGCTATCTCATGGCAATGGAAAAGGGTCCAGGCATTAAGAGCTTTTCTATAGGATTTGAGGACGAGACATACAATGAACTTGCATATGCAAGACTGGTTTCGCGTATGTTAAAAACCGATCATCATGAATTCATAGTAAAATATGAAATAGAGGAAGTTCTTCAAGAAATTATCCCTCATTTTGGCGAACCATTTGCTGACTCATCGGCAATACCAACATACTATGTGTCGAAGATGGCATCCGGTTATGTTAAGGTTGCCCTTTCAGGTGATGGAGGTGATGAGGTTTTTGGCGGTTACAGGAGATATGTTGCATGCAAAATGGCAGGGTATTTCAACATTCTTCCTCTCCGAATCAGGGAGTATCTGATAGAAAATCCACTTTCACTGTTAAGTGAGGGAACGGAATATTACGGAAGGAGCAGTGTTAAAAAAGCAAAGCTTTTCATGCGGTTTCTTTCCTGTATAAAGAGTGGGTTGTACTGGTACTGCCCATTCAGCGAGGATGAAAAAAGGTTTCTTTTCAGGGATGATTTTTACATGAACCATGGCAAAAAGGGGAAGAGATATATTCCAATCGATTCAGATGAAGTGATGGATGATGTTTCAAGGGCAATTCTCTACGATCTTAAATTTTACCTGCCATGCGATATTTTAACAAAGGTTGACAGGATGAGTATGGCATGCTCAATCGAGACGAGGGCACCATTTCTGGATTATAAACTTGTTGAGTTTATAGCAGGACTTCCCTCACATCTGAAGATAAAGGGAATCACAACAAAATATATTCTGAAAAAATGGGCCAAAGGGAAATTGCCTGTAGAAATCATTCACAGATCAAAGCAGGGATTCGCTGTTCCGCTTGCAAGATGGATTAAAAATGAATTGAAGGATTTTATATACAGTGTATTATTTGCGAAAAATAGTTTCTGCGATAGATTTTTTAATCTAAAATATGTTGAGAAACTCCTGGAGAATCATATCAGAGGCTATGAGGACAACAGTCACAGGATATATTCACTTCTTATCCTTAATTTATGGGACAGATGGGTAAGAGAATGCAGAGGGGAATAATATACATAACTGTGTTCATACTCCTTTTTCTTACAATTTTTTCCATCCAGACCATTATAGATAGAAAGA
Source organism: uncultured Thermodesulfobacteriota bacterium (assembly GCA_964505185.1). GTDB lineage: Bacteria > Desulfobacterota > JBBIRW01 > JBBIRW01 > JBBIRW01 > JBBIRW01. The sequence continues at coordinate 243,463 of CAZDGM010000002.1, read as the reverse complement.
AAAGCACACTTCCCGAAGAACAGCCACTTTACCTTCCTTCTGGAAAGTTACTTAACATGGCATCACTCGGATTCAACGATGTTATTGCAGATATTTTCTGGATGAGAACGATCGGCTATTTCGGTGAACACTATCAAGGAGACAAAAAATATACATGGCTTTACCACATGCTGGATGCTGTTACAACCCTTGACCCAAGATTTCAGTATCCATACCATTTTGGCGGGCTTGTGCTTTCCATCGAAGGGAAGGATATAGAATCAAGCAATGCACTCCTCCGCAAGGGGATGACCAATCACCCGGATGTCTGGCAGTTTCCATTCTATATAGGATTTAACTACTTTTTCTTTGAAAAGGACTACCAGAAGGCAGCGCGTTATTTTGAGATGGCATCCCGTATTCCTGGTTCCCCCCGCTATTTAAAATCCCTTTCAGCGAGACTTTATGCAGAATCGGGAAATCCTGAGATCGCCCTTACCATCCTTAAGGAAACATATATCAATACAAGGGATGAGAATATGAGAAGGGAGATCATGAAGAGGATAAAGGAGACTGAAAAGGAGTTGAAGAAAAAGGCAATCCCCGAAATAAAAAATAGGGGATAATCAATGGAAGTGATAGTTATAGAGAACCTTGTTAAAGAATTCAGAACGGGGTTTATGAGAAGGCCATTTGCAGCCTTAAAGGGTGTTAGCCTCATTGTGGAAAAAGGCGAGATCTTTGGTTTCATCGGTCCCAATGGTGCGGGAAAGAGCACAACGATAAAGATCATTATGGATATACTGCGACCAACATCAGGAAGGGTCGTTGTTTTTGGGAAACCACCATCCGATATAAGCTGGCGTAATAAGGTGGGATTTCTCCCTGAGAACCCATATTTTTATGATTACCTTAAAGGCAGGGAGCTTCTCTATTTTTACGGAAGACTTTTATCAATTCCTTCAAGTTTTCTCAATGAAAGAATAAGTTTTCTCCTTGATCTTGTTGGATTGCGTGAAGCAGGGGGAGTCCCCCTGAGGAATTATTCAAAAGGTATGCTCCAGAGAATAGGTATTGCCCAGGCACTTCTTTCAGATCCTGAGCTTCTCATCCTTGATGAACCGATGAGTGGGCTTGATCCAGTGGGAAGAATTGAGATCAAAGAGCTCCTTTTAAAATTGAAGAGGCTTGGTAAAACAATTTTTTTCAGCACGCATATACTCTCCGATGCAGAGATGCTGTGCGACAGGATTGCCATTATTGCAAAAGGAAAGATAAAGAGAGCTGGAAGGCTTGATGAATTGCTTCTGCAGGAAAGTGTTGGCTTGGAGATAGTTGCAGAAGGGTTGAGGGATGTTCCTATAATAGATAGTTTCAGAGGCAATTATGAATTGAAAAAGGAGGACGAGAGATGGATATTCACAACCAGAGATGAGAAGATGGCGGAGGAGATTGTTCAGTATGTGATCTCTCATGGGGGGAGGCTTATATTCTTCGGAAAGCAGAGGATGAAGCTTGAGGAAGTTTTTGTTGAGGTTATGCATGACTCATGAGGTGAAAAATTTATGAGTGGAAGGATACTCTCAATAGCATTAATTACACTTAAGGAGGCATTAAGGGACAGAATCCTCTATACAATAGTTTTCTTTTCATTCTTTATGATCTCACTTTCTCTTATTCTTGATGAGATTACTGTTGGCCAGCAGACAAAGATTATAAAGGACTTTGGTCTTTCAATGATGTCAATTTTTGGCACAATGCTTTCTATATTTGTTGGCATTAATTTGCTTTACAAAGAGATGGAGAAGAGAACAGTGTATAACATACTTTCGAAACCTGTGAAACGGTATGAATTTATAATCGGAAAGTATGCAGGATTAATCCTCACCCTTTTAATAATCGAATTCTCGATGGGAATCATACTTATCATGATGGATTCATTTTTTGAGGGATTAAAATCTATAAGCATTGCAAAAGCTGCATTTTTTACATTTATGGAAGTTTGCATTATTACAGCAATTGCAATATTCTTTTCCTCATTCAGTACACCCATACTCAGTGGTATATTTACCTTTTCACTCTATGTTATCGGACACTTTTCAAACACGCTAATGGAAATCTCTCATGAGATTAAAAGCGGATTTATAAAGTTACTGATCCTTTTCCTTTACTATTTTTTGCCCAATCTTGAGAATTTCAATTTAAGATCGGTGATTGTTTATGATCTTAAAATTTCTCCTGATTACTATTTGTTTATCCTTGCATATGGTTTAATCTACATTGTTGTATTTTTGTTTTCTTCATGCATCATTTTTGAAAAAAGGGATCTGAAGTGAAAAGACTGTTTTGCAAATTCATTCTTTTATTTGGGATCATTTTCATTGGGTTCATCACAAGGATATACATCGGCTCCTGGATGGAGTTTAGAGAGGCGGAGAGGTTATTTTCCAGAGGTATGTTAGAGGATTCATTATTTCACTATGAGCGTGCGATACACTGGTATGTCCCTGTTATTGGTTATTCGGAAATGGCTGCAGAGAGGATATGGGAAATCGGAAAAAGGGCTGAGGATGAGGGAAAAGACGCACTTGCACTTTCTGCCTATCAGGGGTTGAGAAGCTCTTTTTACTCTGTCCGAAGCTTTTACCAGCCGGGCAGAAAGTGGATAGATCTCTGCGATGATAAGATTTTGTATTTTTATGCAAGAAAGGGATCAGGGGCACATAAGGATGAAGAGGGCGAGGAGGTAAGAGGGATGCGGGAAAAATTAAAAAAACAGAGAGACCCTGACCCATTCTGGGCAGCCCTTTCAATTCTCGGTCTTTCAGGATGGATTGGAGCAACAGTTTTGTTTATCTGGTCTGGGATAGGAAGAGAACAGAAATTAAAGATAGGTGTCTCGGTTTTTTCAGGTTTGATGTTTCTATCATGTTATGCAATATGGATTATCGGAATGATCAAGGCACATTAAACGGGCAATCCTATGGGGGTAGTTCTGATCATTTCAGGAATTTTAGTAATATTTACGGGTTTTTTCATAATCTTCCGCAATGTTCTCTGGCAGGAAATCGCCGGAGGTATATTTCTTATCGTGGGTCTGTTAATGGCAATGGCCGGATTAATTATTACAATTATGCCGGGGTTTTTTAAATAGGAACGGAGGCTATTATGAAGCTTGCAATAATTGGCGCAGGAAACTGGGGGCAGAATCTTATCAGGAATTTTTATGAGCTACTTGGAGAAGACCTTGTGTATATATGTGATAGGGACGATGCTGCTCTGAAAAGGGTAAAGAAAATTTACCCACGTTTAAGAACAATAAACGATTATAAAATTATATTGAGAAACAGAAAGATAGACTCTGTTGCCATTGCAACACCATCATCGACGCATTACATGATTGCAAAAGAATTCCTTATGAGCGGAAGGAATGTATTCGTTGAAAAGCCAATGGCAACAAGATCAGTTGATGCGATTGAACTTGTTAATTTATCAGAAAGAAGGAATCTTATTCTTATGGTTGGCCACCTGATGCTATACCATCCTGCTGTAAGGAGGGTAAAAAATCTTATAGATGAAGGAGAACTCGGAAGAATTTTCTATATGTATTCAAGAAGGCTCAATCTTGGTGTGATAAGAAAAAATGAAAACGCCATCTGGAATTTTGCTCCCCATGATATAAGCGTTTCTCTCTTTCTGCTTAACTCTATCCCTGAGAGGGTCTGGGCGATAGGTAAGGATTACATTCAGGAGAATATCGAGGATGTTGCATTCATTGTTCTTGAATTCCCGGGAAATATTATTTCCCATATACATGTTTCCTGGCTTGATCCGCACAGAAGAAGGGAGCTCACTGTTGTCGGCAGCAAGAAGATGGTGGTTTTTAATGATGTGGCCAATGTTGAAAAGATAAGGATTTTTGACAGGGGTGTTGATTATCCTATAAGCTACCAATCTTATGGGGATTCATTGACATTGAGGATCGGTGATATTTACAGTCCAAAGGTTGAGATGAAGGAGCCGTTAAAGGAGGAGTGCAAGCATTTCATCGAGTGCGTGGAAAAGGGTGAAAAGCCCCTTTCGGATGGACATGAAGGTTTGAGGGTTGTCAAGATTCTTGAAGCAGCTCAGGAGTCGTTGAAATTACACGGGAAGGCTGTTCAAGTAGAATGGTAAGTTTAATCTGGTAAGAAATAAGATTTGAAAGGAGATTTATTATATGGATCACTACATCCATCCCGAAGCAAAAATAGGTAAAAATTGTGTGATAGGACCATTCACTGTAATTTATGAAAATGCCGTTATAGGGGATGAATGCAGGATAGGATCACATGTTGTTATTTATCCGGGAACAAATATTGGCAATGGCGTTCGCATTGATGATCATGCAGTGATCGGAAAAATGCCCATGAAAGCTAAAATGAGTGCTATAACAAAGGATAAAAAACTTGATCCTGCAATCATAGAGGATTGGGCAATAATTGGAACATCCGCTATCATTTATAAAGGATCAAAAATAGGCAAAAATGTCCTTGTTGCTGATTTCGCAAGTGTAAGGGAGGATTGCATCATCGGTGAGGGAACGATAATTGGAAGGGGTGTAACAATTGAAAATAAGGTGACCATAGGAAGATACTGCAAGATAGAAACAGAGGCATATATCACAGCCTTATCTGAGATAGGAGATTACTGTTTCGTATCACCGGAAGTAACGTTCACAAATGATAACTTTATGGGAAGAACAAAGGAGAGGTTTAAATACCATAAAGGTGTAACAATGAAAAAAGGTGCAAGGGTTGGTGCAAACGCCACAATCCTTCCCGGGATTATCATTGAAGAGGATGGTGTTGTTGCTGCAGGTTCAGTTGTTACAAGAAATGTTCCTGCAAAGGTAATCGTTATGGGCTCACCTGCAAAATATTTCAAGGATGTCCCTCAGGAACAACTTCTTGAGAATCAGGATTTCTATATCGGCGAGAAGTAAATAAGGTGTTCAGAATAATCTTCTATATACTCCTTTTTTTAATTCCTCTTCTCGGAGGAGGAAACTATCTCCTTAATATCTATCCACTTCTTGGAACAACAATAATAGCAGAACTTTCACTCTTATCAATGCTTGCATGTTTCATGGAAGAATCCAGAAGAGGAACGTTTAGGTTTATCAAAGGTGGGTCTGAAAAATTCGTTATTTTATTTTTTACGATTTCCGCTTTTTCAATTTTATATTCGATAAATAGATGGGAATCTGCGTTGAGGATAATACCATTGCTATCAGGATCCCTCATTTTCTTTATCTCAAGGGAGGTTCTCTTAACTGATCAAGAAAAGGTAATACTAAATGTTGTTCTTCTTTCTGCGATTTCTGTTTCACTTATCGGAATCTATCAGGTCCTGCTCGGCTTTGTGAATATAGTAAAAAGGGCTCAAGAACTTGGGATGTCTGATGATTTGCTAATTCTTGCGAGATCACAGACAAGGGCATTTTCAACATTTATTCATCCCAATACAATGGCCGGATATCTCTGCATTGTTATTCCATTGTGTATGTATATGATTGTTGAGGAGAAAAATCTGATAATGAGAATAATATATGCAGGTGCTTATGTAGTATTGATAACATCTCTCCTATTTACTTATTCAAGGGGTGGCTGGATCACATATATAATAGGTTTTCTGATATTCTTATATGTTATGCTTCACGAAAAAATCCCGTTTAAAAAAGTTATACCTATTTTTATCGCGATAATCACTGCTTTTCTATTATTTTTTTCATTGAGATCTTACTCAGCAGATATTGTAAACAGGGATCTTCCGTCCATATCCGAAAGGATCTCAGGACTTGGGTTTAGTAGCATATCGGTTCAGGGAAGATTCATCCTGTGGAAAGGTGCGCTTAATATAATAAGCGACAATCCATTCTTTGGCACAGGTATCGGAACTTTTATGCATGCATATCCCCATTATCAGGAAAGGGTATTTTATTCTCGATATGCACATAATATTTTCCTGGAGATTGCAAGTGAAACAGGTCTTCTGGGGATTGCATCATTTGTTCTTCTTTTCATACCTTGTTTGAAAATAAAGCCACTCAGGGAAAAAAGATTGCTCTATATTTTCGGGATGATATCCATGCTTCTTTTTCTTATACACAATACCATGGATTTCGATTGGGAATCGCCATGCATTGTCGCAACATTTTTCCTTCTCCTTTCCATAATTAATTATTCGGGATCGAAAGGATTGGAAAATGAATCCAGATTAATTATTCCATCAGAGAGAAGGCTCATCATCAGATATCTTTTTTCATCAATGTTAACAGTAGCAGTATGTTTGATTGTATCACTTCCCTTTCTTTCCGATGGATATTTTTCCATGGCAAGATCGCTTTTCGATCAGGGGAAGTATGAAGAGTCAATTAATGAAATACGCAATGCAAGACGCATTTTTCCACTGAGAGGCGAATATTTCTACGGTGAAGCTGAGATTTATAAGACAATGGGTGAGGTTTATAAAAAGAGAGAGTTTTACGAAAAGGCTATTCAATATATGGAAAAGGCAATCGAGATGGAACCACTTAATCCTTACTTCAGAAGGGAACTCGGTATTATCTACTGGATGATAAAAGATTATGATAGAGCGATTGAAGAATTTAAAAAGGCAATTGAGATAACTCCTGGTGATGCATTTTTTTATTACACACGGGGGAAGGCGTATATGTATCTTGGCAAACTCGATGATGCAAAAATGGAGTTGAGAAAGGCTGTCGAGCTTGAGGATGATTATTTCAAATACTCTCATCCCGATATCAAGGACATCTTTGAAGCACATTTTCTGATTGCGGAAATAGCTATGATGGAAAAAGACCTTGATAGTGCTTCAAAGGAGCTTGAAAAAAATCTTATCCTTCTCAGCAGAGGCCCTAATTTCTATCATATTGGAAGAAGGGAAAGGAATATAATTTATAATGCAGACACTGTATTATTTCGTGTATATTATAATCTTGGAAGAGTCATGGAAGAGAAGGGGGAGAGGGAAGAGGCTCTTCGATATTATAAAAGGGCGCAATCTATTAATCCCGATGATGAGAATTTGAGGAAGAGGATTGATTATTTATCAAGAAGAAGACAGCTAAACAATGAATCCTGAATGGGGATACCTGCTTTCTGCCATAATTGGAGGGTGTGTTGGAAGCTTCCTTAATGTCTGTATATACAGGATACCGAGAAATATTTCCATTATAAATCCTTCCTCATACTGTATTTCCTGCAAGAATCCTTTAAGATTCTATCATAACATACCGCTTATCAGTTATATTATACTGGGAGGAAGGTGTGCATATTGTAAAGAATCGATACCGATAAGATATTTTATAGTTGAAGCGATTATGTTAATCCTTTCTACCTTACTTTATCACGCATATGGATTTACACCTCTTTATGCCGCGAATCTCATATTTTCTTCAGCGCTTGTTACTGTTGCTTTCATAGATCTTGAGCACAGAATAGTCCCGGATATTATCAGCATCCCAGGAATGATAGCAGGTTTAATAATGTCGTTTTTCATTCTTGATATATCGCCTTTTGAATCTCTCATAGGTCTATTAACAGGGGCTGGAGGATTGCTCGTTGTTGCACTCGCATATGAATATGTAACCAAGAGAGAAGGAATGGGAGGAGGGGATGTTAAGCTTGTTGGAATGATTGGAGCATTTATGGGATGGAAAGGTGCTTTTACATCGATATTCCTTGGCTCACTCCTCGGGACCATTATCGGTATAACCATTATGATTATCGAAAAGAAGGATTTGAAGATTGCGATACCATTTGGTCCGTTCCTTTCCATCGGGGCACTGTTCTACCTGTTTTTTGGTAAGACTAATGTACTTAATCCCCTTATAATGAGAATGTTATGGTAGGTAAATGGAGAAGCATAAGATTTGAGATCCTCTCTGGAGTTATAATCCTTGTTGCTGCGGCAGCAGGTTTAAGTGGATATCTTTTTCTCCGATTTAGCGAACAGGAAATAATTCTTCAGAAGGCTCAGTCTATTGCAATTGCTGTTGAAAATATACAAAAAATGATAGACATAGTCGGTTCAACAGGAACAAGAAAAACAGAAGCTGAATTATTGAATTCCATTGTTGAAAGAATGATGGAGGATGGTTCAGTAAAGGAGATATTATTTGTAAACAAAAACGGGATAATAATGGCACACAGTGAGAAAGACAGAATAGGAAAAGCTATAAAGGATGAAGATCTCAATAGATCCATAGAGCGCCGCCTTGTTCTCAGAAGGTTTCTCTGGACCAGCTCACTTCTTCTTTCCACACCCAGAGAGCTTATACTCACATCCCCTGTTTATCTGAAGAATGAACTATTCGGAGGAATAAAGGTAAGGGTGGATCTATCGGATGTTAAGGGGAGGATTGAGAGGTTCAGGAAGTTTATTTTTCTTTTTCTTTTTATGGATTTTTTCATCCTTATCTTCTTTGGAGGATGGTGGCTTGAGAGAAAATTTTTAAAGCCACTGTCAGAACTTATCGGTGTAACTGAAAGAATAAGGGAAGGTGATCTTAACTGTCGCGTCAATGTTGCAAGAGATGATGAAATAGGAATGCTCTGCTCCTCATTTAACATGATGATTGATGATCTTAAGAGAAATAGGGAGACAATGGAGAATCATCTTAAGGAACTCGAGAAAATTAACATAGAGCTCAGAAAAGTTCAGGAAGAGCTGATACAATCAGAAAAACTTGCATCTATTGGAAGACTTGCATCAGGTCTTGCTCACGAAATTGGTAATCCACTCGGGATAATCCAGGGTTATGTTGAGATTATAAAATCAAATCAATCACTTTCCAATGATGAGAGGGAATGTCTCACCAGGGTGGAAAAGGAGATACAGAGGATTAATGAGATCGTAAGGGGTTTGCTTGATTATTCCCGCGCATCAAAAATGGAAATTCAGCTGATCGATGTTAACCCCGTTATTGAAAACTGCTTGAAGCTCTGTTCAGCAAGAAAGGAATGCGACAAAATTGATATCAATTTATCTCTAAAAGAACCTTCACCTGTTGTAATGGGAGATACAAACAAATTATCACAGGTTATAATTAACATATTGATGAATGCGATCGATGCGATGCCTGAGGGAGGAAAGCTTTTTATAAAGACAGATGAAGATGCATTAAAAGAGGATATCGGTTTAGTTCATGCAAAAAGAAGAAGGGATGATCCACCTGAAGCGGATTTTACCTCTTTGAGAAGATCGTGGTTCTATCCGGTCTCTGCCGGAATAATTGAGAAGGGAAGGAAGGTTGTAAAAATTGAGATATCCGATACAGGCACAGGTATTAAGGATGAGGATATAAAGAATATATTCGATCCATTTTTTACAACAAAGCCACCGGGCAAGGGAACAGGGCTTGGCCTTTCCGTTGCCCTGAGTATCATTGAATCTATGGGTGGAAAGATACTTGTAAAAAGCAGGTATGGGGAAGGTAGCACATTCCTTATTATTTTACCTTCAGCAAGAGAAGAAAAAAACAGAAATGGGGTGAGAGAAAATGGTAGGAAAGAAGATACTCATAGTTGATGATGAGGAAGGAATGAGACATATGCTTTTAATAATCCTGAAGAAAGAGGGCTATGAAACTACATCCGTTTCCGATGGTAATGAGGCTTTGAGGGCGGTTGAAAGCGATGATTATGATTTCATCCTGTGTGATATAAAGATGCCTGGTATGGATGGCCTTACCCTTCTTCAAGAGTTAAAAAAGAGGGGGTGCAATTCCACGATAATTATGATGTCTGCATATGGAACCATGGATACAGCTATTGAAGCAATGAAAATGGGTGCTTACGATTATATTTCCAAGCCTTTTAAATCCGATGAAATAATCCTCACAATAAAGAAGGCAGAGGAAAGGGAAAGGCTTCGGAAGGAGAATATACTTTTAAAAAAGGAGGTGGAGGGAAGATATAAATTTTCCAATATTATTGCCAAAAGTAAAAAGATGCTTGAGATTTTTGAGACGATATCAAAAATTGCCTCATATAAATCAACTGTTCTTATAATAGGGGAAAGCGGAACAGGAAAGGAGCTTATTGCAAAGGCAATCCACTACAATAGCCCGAGGAGGAACAGGGCCTTTATCCCCATAAATTGTGGTGCGATACCCGAAAATCTCCTTGAAAGCGAGCTCTTCGGTCATGTAAAGGGGGCTTTTACTGATGCGATATTCACGAAAAAGGGACTTTTTGAGGAGGCCGATGGAGGAACAATATTCCTTGACGAGATAAGTGATCTTCCTCTTTCACTTCAGGTTAAGCTCCTGAGGGTTTTACAGGAGGATGAGATAAGAAGGGTTGGTGATACAAAACCTATTAAGGTGGATGTGAGGATTATAGCTGCATCCATAAGGGATCTTGCAGATGAGGTGAAAATGGGAAGATTCCGTGAAGACCTCTTCTACAGACTAAATGTTTTGAACATACATCTTCCTCCACTTCGTGAAAGAAAGGAGGATATACCCCTTCTTGTCAATCACTTCATAGAAAAATTCAACAAGAAGATCGGAAAAAACATCAAAGGAATAACGTCAGAAGCGATGAAGATGCTAATGGATTATGAATGGAAAGGCAATGTAAGGGAGCTTGAGAATGTGATCGAAAGGGCCGTAATCCTTGCTGATGGCGAATGCATATCCACAGAGCATCTTCCTGAAGGTATCATGAAAGCTGTAACTGAACCTGTTGTTTCCATAACAGAGGGAGAATTTTCAATAAAGAAGGCATCATCAGCTTTAGAGAAGGAGCTTATAAAAAGGGCCCTTCAGTATACAGGAGGTAATAGAACAAAGGCTGCAAAACTCCTTGAGATAAGTCACAAGGCCCTTCTGTACAAGATGCAGGGATATGGAATAAAGTGAAAAAATTTCAAACCCTGTAAAAATTTCATAGCTATCAGTCCACGGAAAGGATTTTCAATACATAAATATTTGATTTCACAATAGATTTTTATCCGGTGTCGGAATACTGTGTTGGTATAAATATTGCGAGGAAATGGGGTGATGGTTATTAAAGCTACCAGGGGAATTACAGTGATTGAGATGATGGTTACTGTAGCCATCATGGGTATTATTTTTGCGATTGCAATTCACTATATCCCCGAAATGTTCATAAAGATGCGGGTCAATGCTGCCGCAAGGGAGATTGCAAGGGAGCTCCAGCTTGCAAGAATAAGAGCGGTCAAGGAAAGAACAGTAAGATACGGCCTTTATTTTAACCCCCCTTATCAGGTTGTCATATTCAGGGACACAGACATGGATAATAACTATTCGGCGGGTGACGATGTGATAAGGACGATCAACTTTCAGGGGAAATTCAAAGGAATAAAGATCGGTGCCCTTACGAATATAACAAGTATTCAAGGTGGATCAATTGAGGGTGATGGAGTCAATTTTGCAAACAATACCGTTATTTTTAAGAATACAGGTTCTCCTGCAACAATCTCCAATATTAATGATGATTCTGTATACCTGATACCTGAAGTTGATATTCTTTCGGAAAGGAAAACAAGGATGAGGGCAGTTAATGTTAACATTTATTCAGGAAATATAAAGGTATGGGAATACGATCCCTATTCAGCAACGCAGGGACATGGGCCATGGAAATAAGTAAATTGATTAAAGAGAGAGTTATCATTCAGAAAGGATTTACACTACTTGAATCCATGATTGCACTTGTTATCCTTTCGATAGGACTTCTTGGTATATGGATGATGATGGGATGGGCTGTTAGTGGAAATGCATTCTCCGCAAAATTAACACAGGCTGAATCACTCGCAGTTGAGAGACTGGAGAAGATAAGAAGTATAAACTATGACTATGTTCATAACGACTATTTTTCAATAGGTTCAAGTAATTTCGGGGACAGCGATGGAGTATTAAGGGAGAATTATGGTGGAGGGAATGGGGGAGTTTACATTGATGTCAATAACAATGGCCTATATGATGTAGGGATTGACAAAAACTATCCAGAATTCAGAAGAGAAACATGTATTTATGTTGACATTAATAACAATGGTGTTTGTGACGGTATCTCAGAGGCCCAGGCAGCGGCACTTAATACTGCTATACTCAAAAATGTTGAAATTAGGGTTTTCTGGAAGGATTCAACGGGAAGGGAGCATAAGGTTGAAATAAGAACAATGGTTTCGAGGTGAAGTTATATGAGCTGGCACATTACTTTAAACAGGGGAAAAAATAAAGAGGGATTCACAATACTCGAGTTATTAATCGGTCTTGCTATTGCAGCTATTGTGATGCTTGCAATCTATGGAATATTTATACTTACCTATAAAACATATCTCGGTCAGGAAAGCATAGCAGATATACAGGAAGATTTAAGAGTTGCAATAGAGCAGATGACAAGGGAGATGAGGATGGCAGGGCTCAAGCTTGCATCCTACAATGCCCTTGTCCCACAGCCTCCCAGTATTGAAGAGGCATCACCCGCAAGATTCAGGTTCGTTGCAGGTGATATGGAAAAAAATGGAACGCAGGACAGGATAGAGTATGCTTTCGAAAATTCATCCCTTATCAGGACTTTTCAGGAGTATGTTGGAGGTGCATGGGAGCCACCGCAGAGTCAGGCAAAGCAGGTGGTCGCAAGGAATATCGTTGCGCTTAATTTCAGATATTACGATGTTTCCAATAATGAAATATTTCCTGGTACAGATACCACATTAACCGAACAGGTAAGGAGGGTCGAAATATCCATTACAGTGGAAACGCCGCTAAAAGATCCCATCCTTGGGAAGAAATTACAGAGGACAATTGTAACGGATGTAAGACTCAGGAATATGGGTGTTGAGGAGAGGGGTGCAGACGTAATTCCTCCATCAACGCCAACAGGTTTAACATCAAAAGACCCCGGGGAATGCACAAAGCTTGTGCTCAAATGGAATGCAAATCCTGAGACAGATATAGCTGGATATAGGATATATTACAGACCATATGGTGCAGCCTCATATACAAATATCATAGATGCGGGAAACACAACCACATACATACTTCAGGATACTCTTATGACACCACTTTTAAACGGGGTAACTTATGAAGTCGCAGTAGCAGCATACGATTATGCAGGGAACAGCAGTCCCCTTTCAGCTGCAATTCATGGAACAGCGTATCCTGCCGATACGACACCAAATGATACAACAGCACCATCGCCTCCTCCTATAATTTCTGCAACATCAACTTCGGGAAGTGTAAAAATTACATGGAGTCCGAGTTCAAGTGCTGATGTGGCGGGCTACAATGTTTACAGAAGCACCGATAACGGAAGCTCATGGACTAAACTTACCTCAACGCCGCTGACTTCTGATACCACATCATATACGGATACAAATGTAATAACATGTCCAACTTATCCTTACATCTATAGAGTTACCGCGATTGATTGTGTTCCAAATGAGAATTTTGCAGATGCTATGAATATCCAGGGAACAGGGGACCCCACGAGCGGGAGTCCTCTTGGGGCAAATACATATCCCTCCGATACTGTTCCACCATCTGACCCATCCTCCTTCCAGGCTGCAGCAGGGGATAGCGAGGTTTATCTTAGCTGGATAAATCCGGCTGAAGCTGATTTTGCAGGTGTGAGGGTAATGGTGAAATATATCCTTGGTGATCCCAATTACAGCACATTCCCTTCAAATAAGGATGATGGCGAGCTTGTTTATCAGAGTAATCTGGATCCAAGACCAGGAGTCAAAAATCCGGGCCAGACAATTACTTACAGGCATGGTGGCTTAATGAACAATACAAGATACAATTACAGGGCATTTGCATATGACAGATGTGGAAATTTCAGTGCTGGAGCTGTTTCAGCTGCATCAGCCCTTCCATGCGGGGACGCATCTTACCCTGGCCCGCCTTCCGAGCCACTGAATCTTACAGCAACATCATGCGGAAATGTAAGGCTTACATGGCAGGCACCCACATCAAATGCTGGTGACCTTATAGGATATAACATATACAGGTCAACAACACCAGGTGCAAGGAGCACAGGAACAAAACTTAATACATCTCCAGTAACAACAAACGAATTCGTTGATACTACCGCAATTGAAGGTGGAACATACTACTATCAGGTAACAGCGCTCGATTGTGTTCTACCTGTTCACAATGAGAGCTCTCCATCCAATGAAGTCACTGTCCATACCGGTGGTCTTACGAGGGATGAATCAGCTGTAATTAAATCATTTGGTGGCAGTGTTGATAATCCAAATACCATCTATCACAATTTTGTAAGTTTTGTGATTGAAAACACATCGAGTACACAGCTTACAATGGCGCTTGCAACCGTTACATGGGCGATAAATACCGATAGCATAAGGCTTGGAAGGGTTTATATGAAACCAGCAATGCAGACGATCAGGCTTCTCAATAATGAGCCTTACAAGGTTTCAGGTTTTGAATTTTCTCTAACACAAGCGGGAACAACACTCAACATTCCGACAGGCTCTGAGGGAAGAACGCAGGTTATATTTGAGTTCACCGATCCATCAGGGAATCCTGTTGATATGAGGGGAAATATAATAGAGGTTACATTCAAATATTATAAGGATGGGGTTCTCTGTGCATCGCCCCTTATCAGGTTCACCGTTCCCTATGGTCCAGCAGTTAACCCTGTAACCCAGAGTGAGCCTTCTCCGGGAACTATCTGTAGCACATCGATAGGTGATGTTACTGTTAAGGCAAATAGATCGGTTGTAATTACTGCATATGTCTCTCCGTATCCAGGGACAACCATTCCCTCTGGAGGTGTCAAGCTTTACTATCTCATCCAGAGCGTAAAGACATCAACTCCCCCGCTTCCAGGTTCAGGATACACGGTTCTGACCATGAATCCTGTGTTTGTGAACTCTTCAGGGGAAGGTTATTATGAGGCAACAATTCCACAGGCAACAGGAAGAAGGGTATGGTTCTATATAGTCGCAACAGATGACCAGGGTAATTCAGAGATGGTTCCAGGTGTAAATCCCCTTAATCCTTCAGAATTCAGGGCGTATGTATACGATGAGAAGTCATCTTTCACTATTAATCTTGCTGCCTGCTGGACAACAGTCGCTGAGAAGAAGGTAAGGGTGACGGTCTCCCTCACGGATCAGGATGGAAATATAGTTTCTGGGGCAAGTGTAAGTGCTGTTTTAAAACAGACAGCGACAAATACATTATATATCATTACGGTTCCGGAAACATTGACCCCTGGAAAATATCAGGCAACATCACCTGTATTTCCAAATTCATCAGATCCTGTTGATGTGACCGTGACATCTATAAAGACACTCTTCTCCACTGCAGTAGCAACAGTGGTATGTTCAACAGTATGTCCATAGGATAGAAGGGGGGTATTGAATGAAACAGAATAAAAAAGGGAAGTTAAATAACGATTCCGGTTTTGCACTCGTTCTTTCCCTTATGATACTTGTCCTCATGACATTCCTTGGAATTGCTTCAATATTCACATCCGGAATAGAGATGGAGATCGCAGGGAATGAGAAATCCAGCACACAGGCATTATACCTTGCTGAAGCTGGTGTTTCCAAAGTAATATCCTGGTTTCAGAACCCACAGGGCTTTCAGGATGATATAACAAGGGCAGGTGTTGATCCATCAAAATTTATATGGGGAGGTGCAAATCCATACAACCCCTCAGTAAATCCGCTAAACAGATTCTTTGAAAAGAGGAGGATAGAAGGGGGTAATTTATCTTTTATAAGTTCATCACACAACAATCTGAGCCAGTTTGCGGATACAGGTTATGCAGAAATAAATGCGGATGGAAATGCCGACACAAGCGAAACAGATCCTGCCCTTGGAATAGATCCTGACAATTCCTCAAATACATCAGCCATGAGGGAAGCCCAGCAGACATTCCTCAATGAAATATTCAAGAGCCTTGCTCCCATTGGAAGGATAAAAAAGTTGATCATATATGGTGCATCAGCTGGTGAGGTTTGCACGGTGAGGGTAACTGCGGAAACAGTAACAGGTGCACGAAGGACTATAGAGCAGGTTCTTGGTGCAGGTGTGATTCCAGGTATGAAATCCGCTATCGAAACAAGGCTCGGTGCAAACTGGAATGGACATGTAGATGTTCACTGGGGGAGGGTATATGTGGGAAACGGGAGCGCAGACTTCGGTAACCAGTTAAAAAAGGTTCCATATAAGGTGACAGCCTCCTCCCTTTCTGAGGCACAGACCATAATCAATCAAAATCTCGAATATGGATCGACTAATAGCAAAGACCTCTGGCTTGAAATGTACATTTCGGGAAGCTATCAAAATCCCTCGAGTATAGGAACATGGGAGAATGGATCTGCGAAATTTAGTGGTGATACAGATCATAAAAACCTCTTTGAGCATGTTCCTAATATTGAAGTGGTTGTGTGGGATTATAATAAGCTCAAGCAGTTTGCAATAGAGAATGGTTATTACTACCGTGCAAATCCATCAAATGGCATGCTTTACAAGGGTGATGTTAATGGTAGTTTCACAGGGACACCTGTTAGCTTTGAGGCACTGACAAATGGGAAGGTTAATGAGTTTATATTCATTGATAATCCTGATGATCCAAAATTTGGCGGTTCCACTCATATAACGTTTACTGCTTCTGGAAATTACTGGACAGAAAGCAATATCTATATGGTGGGGAGCCTGAAAAAAACAGGTTCCGGATCAGGTAAAAACTTCCAGGTTCAAACACCTCCATGGCCTGATCCTGAAACAGGTACAAGGATAAATGTATCGAATCTCAATGTTCACTATAAGGGAGCACTCTATGTAACTGGAAGGGTTGATGCAGGCGGTAACTTCAGGATATTTGGAGGAGTTGTAGCAGAACAGGGATTTGCTGCAGGTGGAAACCCCTCCGTCTGGTATAATTATGATCTCTCAACAGGAAGACTTAGTCTCAACTTTACGGTTGTTACAAGAAAGACATGGAGGGAGATATATTGACTGTGAGGAAGGGGAATAAAAATGATATAAAATTTTTATAAAAAATTTAATAATTCTATTGACAGATAGTTAAAATTGTGTATACTCTTTTGTAAGTCTTTTTGATAAACCAGGTGCTGAAATGGGTAGGAATAACTTGAAGAGAATAAGGGAGCAGCTACTTATGAGCAAATCAGAACTTGCAAGAAAGGCTGGTTTATCATTAATGACCATAAACAGGATCGAGAAGGGGTGTAATTGCAGACCTGATACAAAAAGGAAGATACTTCAGGCCCTTGGTTTGAAGATCTCTGATAGAAAAAAGGTTTTTGGAGAATGAGCAATGAATATACCATTTTTTAGGAGAAAGGGAAATCTCATTGGGCTCGATATAGGGAGTAGTTCGATTAAGATTTCCGAACTTAAAGAGACTGGAAAAGCATACAGACTTATCAACTTTGAAAAGATCCCCCTTCCTCATGAGAGTATCATTGAAGGAACAATAATGGATGCAGGAATTGTTATTGATGCAATAAAAGAGGGTATAAGAAAGCTTGGAAGCAGAAACAGAAATACTGCTATTTCCGTTAAGGGACATTCAGTCATAGTAAAGAGGATTGTCCTTCCATCGGTAACAAAGGCCGAGCTTGAGGAGTCAATACAGTGGGAGGCAGGGCAGTATATCCCATTCGATGTAAATGAAGTGAATATTGATTTTCAGATCCTTGGCCCAGCCGGAGATGACCAGACAAAGATGGAGACACTTCTTGTTGCAGCAAGAAAGGATATAGTCACAGACTATGTTGGTGTGGTGACAGAGGCAGGGCTCATCCCGAAGGTCGTTGATCTGGATAGTTTTGCTATGGAAAACATATTTGAATTAAATTATCCAGAATACCTCGATGGTGTTTGTGCTCTTATTAATATTGGGGCAAGCTTAATGAATATCAATATTCTGAGATATGGGATGCCTGCCTTCGTGAGGGATTCATTGATCGGTGGGAATCAGATTACCCTTGAGATCCAGAGGCAAATGGGCTTGAGTTTTGAAGAAGCAGAAAGTGTAAAAAAGGGTGAGAAGGTAATTCCTGGAAAGGAGTCAGAGATTGAAAAGGGTATCAGGCGGGCTGCATCTGGAATTGTGGCAGAGATACAAAGAAATATTGCGGTCTTCAATACAAACTACCCCGATAGCCCCATTGAAAGGATAATCCTTTTCGGTGGAGCTGCAAAAACAAGGGGGTTCATTGAGGTGCTTGAGAAGAATATGGGAATTCCTGTTGAGCTTGTTGATCCTTTTCGAAAGGTGGAGATAGTTAGCAGAAGATTTTCAAAGGAAGAGGCAATCCAGATTGGCTCTGAGATAGCAATATCAATGGGACTTTCTTTAAGAAGGGCTGATGAGACATGATAAGAATAAATCTTCTCCCAGTTAGGGCAATAAAGAAAAAAGAGACAATCAGGTTTCAAATATCCGTATTTGTTATGACTATCCTTCTCTGTCTGGTAATATGCTTTTATGCGGATTTCATTCTTAAGAGGGAGATAGATGATCTCAACTATCAGATCAATGCCTCGAGGGAGGAGCTTGTGAGACTGAAAAAGATGATTGGTGAGGTATCAAAGTTTGAAAACGAGCAGAAGATACTCAAGGAGAAAATAAACATTATAAATAATCTTGAAAAAGACAGGGACGTTTCAGTCCATCTTCTCGATGAATTAACTCAGGTTATACCACAAAGGGTATGGATCGATTCATTCAAGCAGACGGAAAACACAATAGATATTGAAGGTGTTGCTGTGGATAATCAAACAATAGCAGATTTCATGGCAAAACTGGAAGCCTCGCAATACTTTAAAGGTGTTGAGCTGATAGTGACACAACAGGTTGAACAGAAAAATCTCAAGCTTAAAAAATTTGTTATAAGATGCCAGGTGGAAGTTCCACTGCGGGGATGATTAAATGAAGATCGATATATTTTCATATGTAGAAAGGATAACAAAACTTTCAACAAGGAAAAAGATGATCATTCTCGGAAGCATAATTGTTGTTATTTTCTTCTGCTACTGGTGGTTCTTTCACAGTGTGAAGGCTGCCCAGATCAAGGTATTAAGGGATGAGCTTTCAAACCTTCAGGCACAGCTTCAGAAGAACAGGGTTATTGCAGGGAACCTTGAGAGATATAAAGAGGAAGTCGATAGGTTAAACGAAGAGTTGAAGAAGGCAGTTGCCAAACTTCCTGGAGAAAAGGAGATACCCTCACTTCTTACAAATATCTCTGATGCGGGAAGGAGTGTCGGTCTTGAATTTCTTTTGTTTCGTCCACATCCGGAGGTAAAGAAAGGCTTTTATTCAGAACTTCCAATAGAAATTCAGGTTGTTGGAACTTATCACCAGGTGGCTTTATTTTTTGACAAAGTTTCCAAAATGTCAAGAATTGTTAACATCAGGAACATAAATATGGGCTCCCCAAAGGAAAGCGGAGGGAAGATCCTCCTTACAACATCCTGTAATGCTGTAACATTCCGCTTCCTTGGAGGTGAACAGGGTGATGGAAAAAAATAAATTCATAATAATTCCTGTATGTTTACTTATATTTTTTTCTTCATGCTCAAGAGGAACTCAGGAGAAGCAACCTGCAGTTGCTCCTGCAAAAAAAGTAGTAGAGGAGAAGAAACAGGTGGAACAGGAAAAGGCAGTTCAGGTTGAAAAGAAGGAATATGTATATATTCCTGAGAGAAAAAGGGATCCATTCAAACCATTTATCTCACAGCAGCCTGTAGCAAAAGCCAGGGAACTTCCGTTAACACCACTTCAGAGATATGATTTATCCCAGCTTAAGGTTGTTGGTATTATGTGGGGTGAGAAGGGAAGATATGCATTGATAGAGGATGCTGAGGGGAAGGGTTATGTGATTTATCCAGGAACACCGGTTGGTAAGAATGGCGGTAAGGTTGTAAAAATCCTTCAGGATGAGGTCATCATAGAAGAGAGATACACAGATGTTTTCGGAGAAACAAAGACGCACTATATTTCAATAGGGCTACCAAAGGAAGAAGGAGGGATTAAATGATATTAATTAATAAAACATTAAAAATAGCCCTTGCTTTTATGATTATCGTGTATGGATGTGCATCGGTCTCCGCTTTAACAAAGGAGGGGGGAGGTAAAGAGGATATTTATATAGAAGCAATAAAATTCTCTCAGAATCAGGATAAATCTGTTATTACTGTAGAGGCATCAAAGCCCTTTACCTATACTGTTTTTAGAGAGGATACACCACCAAGGATTGTTGTTGAAATTCCTGATATCAGGATTGATAAGCTCTCGTTGCCTATAAAGGTTGGGAAATCTGGCATTGATTCCATAACAGCGGTCAGAGATGAGAAGAGGTCAACAACAAAGATTGAAATAAGGATTCTTGAAAATCTTGAGTTTAATGCCCACAAGGATCAGAACATATTACATATTGAACTTACAGGATTTAAACATGAAGAGCCATCAAGCCCTGCTCCATCAAATAATGAAGTAAAAGAAGAAAAGGTAGAGGGGAAAAAAGAAGATATTATTGAAGTTTCCACGGTTGCCGAAAAGCCTCGGTTAGAAGAGAAAGAAAAGGAAACTACTGTTGAAACACAGGAATCAGAGAAGGAAAAAGGAGAGACTGAGAAGAAGTCAGTTGAGAAAACAAGGATTACTGCAATAGAGATCCATGAAAGGAAGAAGTACAGTGAGATCCTCATAAAGGGTGACAGGGCATTTGCAGATATTAATTCATTCAAGCTGCAGAAACCCGAGAGGATCGTCGTTGACATAAAGGACTCCGATAGGGGAAGGATTCCTTCTACAATAAAGGGAAAGGGCAGATATGTCAAAAGGGTAAGGGTTGGCGTGCATGAAGATAAGGTAAGGGTTGTTATAGAGCCTGTAAAGAAACTCCCTCCCTTTGCGGTTGAAAAGAGAGAGGGGGAAATAGCTGTACTTATGGGGAAAGTCCTTCCTTCAACAGCAAAGTTGTTAAAAAAGGAAAAGAAACCAAATATTGTTAAAGCAATTGATTTTAAATATACAAAGGAAAAATCACGAATTGTTATTGAAACTGTTGGAAAGATGCAGTTTGATAAATCGGAAACAGCAGAGGATATACTTTCAATCCAGATAAAGAATGCCTTTATCCCGGCAAGATTGCAGAGAACCTTCGATACAAGCGAGTTTATAAGCCCTGTAAAATTTATTGCAGCGTATCAATCAAAGACAGCATCAGGAGAAGATGTCAGGATTGTGATAAAACTCAAGGAAAAGAGTCCCTATGAAATTACTCAGGAGGGTAATAAGCTGATCGTTTCCTTCAATAACCCTCCATCAATTGCGAAGATTGAAGAGAAGGTCCCTCAAGTAAAGAAGAAGGAGATAGCGCAGGTGCCTGAGGAGAGGGTTGAGAAGAAGGAAGAGAGAGTCGAGGTGGAAAAGAAGCAGGAGAAGGTAAAGGAGGAGAAAGTTGTAGAAGCGCCTGTTGAAAAGAAGGCAACACCTATTGAGGGGGAAGGTAAGGTATATACGGGTCAGAGGATATCCCTTGATTTCAAAGATGCTGATATAAAAAATGTCTTCAGACTTATTGCGGAGGTAAGTAATCTGAATATCATTGCAGGTGATGATGTCAAGGGGAAGATCACAATAAGGCTGATAAATGTTCCATGGGACCAGGCACTGGACATTATCCTTCATACAAATGCACTGGGGATGAAAAGGGTTGGAAATGTCATATGGATAGCGCCGAAGACAAGGATAAAGGCTGAAGAGGAAGCGGAGATGGAGGCGAAGAGGAAGAAGGAGAAGCTTGAGGATCTGGTAATTAAAACAATTCCGATAAACTATGCAAAGGCAAGCGATATGGCAAAACAGATTAAGAGCCTTCTCAGTGAGAGGGGCTCTGTTGATGTTGATGAGAGGACAAGCAGGCTTATTATAAAGGATATATCAAAAAATATAGAAAGTGCAGTTTCCCTGATAAAAACACTCGATATACCCACGCCTCAGGTGCTTATCGAGGCAAAGATTGTTGAGGCGAGCACAGATTTTTCACGGGAACTCGGCATTCAGTGGGGTGCAGTGGGAATTACAACATCACAGCATACAACCATTGGGGTTTCAGGTTCAAACCCTCCTGGAAGTGCAAATCCCCTCTCCTCTCCAACAGCTTCAACATTATCACCATTTGTTGTAAATACACCTGCTTCAGCAGGCCTTGGAACAGGAATGGGCCTTGCCTTCGGGATCCTGAGGGACAACTTCCGTCTTGACCTTGTGCTCTCCGCCCTTGAGAATGAAGGAAGGGGAAGGGTAATTTCAAGTCCCAAGATAGTAACCCTCGATAATAAAGAGGCGGTGATCCAGCAAGGAACTTCCATCCCGTTTGAAACAACTTCAGCTGCAGGCACACAGACACAGTTCATTGATGCGAACCTCAACCTTACGGTTACACCCCATATAACGCCCGATGGAAGTGTTATAATGAAGATCAAGGCAAGCCGCAATGCACCAAATACCGCGATAAGGGGGGCAAGCGGAGCACCGAGTATTGACAAGAGGGAAGCAGTTACAGAGCTTCTTGTCAGGGATGGGGAGACAGCAGTGCTTGGAGGCATATATGTTACAGATACGGGATATTCCGAAGCAGGTGTGCCATGGCTCAGGAAGATACCTGTTTTTGGATGGTTTTTCCAGAAATACACCCAGAGGGCAAAAGGGGAAGAACTGCTTCTCTTTGTCACGCCTCGAATTATAAGAAGGGAACAGCTTTAGGGATATTCCCAACCGTAAAATTTACCTTTTGAATTATGGGGAGCTTAAAATATATCACTGCTGGTGAATCTCATGGCCCACAGCTAACTGCCATTGTTGAGGGTATACCTGCAGGTCTTTTCCTGACAGAAGATCCGATAAATTATGAACTTTCAAGGAGAAAGGTCGGTTATGGAAGGGGCGGAAGGATGCAGATAGAGAGGGATGTGGTGAGCATACTTTCAGGTGTAAGGGGTGGCTATACAACAGGGGCACCAATAACACTCGTTATTTTGAATAAGGACTGGGAAAACTGGAAGAAGATAATGCAGATGAAGCCCTTTGAAGAAGTTATTAAACCTGTAACGGAGCCAAGACCTGGTCACGCTGACCTTGCGGGCATTTTAAAATATCAGCAGAAGGATATAAGGAATATAATTGAAAGGAGCAGTGCAAGGGAGACTGCATCAAGAGTGGCAGTGGGGGCTGTTGCGAAGGAGTTTTTAAAGTGCTTTGGTATAAAAATAATAAGTCATGTAATAGAAATTGGTGGAGTAAGGGTAAAAAGAAGGTTTGAGAGGATATCAGAGATAGAGGAACTTGCTGAGGGATCAGATTTGAGATGCGTTGAAAGGGAAACTGAAGAGCTGATGAAGAGACGGATCAATGAGGCAAAAGAAAGAGGTGATACAGTTGGCGGTATATTTGAGATAATTGCCGAGGGTGTTCCCGCAGGTCTTGGAAGTTATACACAGTGGGACAAAAGGATAGATGGGAGATTTGCACAGGCACTTATGAGTATTCCAGCAGTAAAAGGGGTTGAGATCGGGATGGGTTTTGAAGGGGCAGGCCTTTTTGGCTCACAGGTTCATGATGAAATATTTTATAGAAAAAGTGATATGCATCCTTCAGGTGGGTTTTACAGAAATACAAACAGGGCAGGAGGTATAGAGGGTGGAGTAACAAATGGCGAAGCAATTGTATTGAGATGTGCTATGAAACCCATATCGACACTGCTTTCCCCTCTAAGAACTGTTGATATAATAACAAAAGAGGAGAAAAGGGCACTTGTTGAAAGATCGGATGTTTGTGCTGTTCCGGCTGCAGCTGTTGTTGGGGAGGCTATGGTTGCAATTGTCCTTGCTGATTGTATGCTTGAGAAATTTGGAGGGGATACAATTAGAGAATGCATGGATAACTACATGAACTATCTGGTAAAGATAAATGAGCTCTAAATTTTCAAAAAACATCATACTTACTGGATTCATGGGCACAGGAAAAAGCTCTACTGGAAAGGTGCTTGCATCAAAGATGGGATGGGAGTTTATTGATACCGATCAAAGGATAGTCGAGCATGCAGGATTGTCAATACCGGAGATCTTTGATAAATTTGGTGAAACATACTTCAGGGAACTTGAAAAGAAAGTTATAAAAGAGATAACATCCGGATCACATCTTGTTATAGCAACAGGCGGAGGTGCTATCATTGATATTGAAAATTATGAGATAATGAGGGCAAATGGTATTATAATCTGTCTCACAGCAGAGGAGGATGAGATAGCAAAAAGGGTTGATGACAGCCGTCCCCTTCTTAAGGGAAACAGGTCAGGAAGGATAAGGGCTCTTATGAGGGAGAGGGATGCCTACTATCGAAGGGCAGACTTCACTGTTGATACAACAGGAAAGAGTCCTTATGTTGTTGCAGAGGAGATCATCAATCTCCTTTCGTTGAGGGAAGATGGAAAAATTTGAAAGGGTGGATGTAAACCTTGGTGAAAGATCCTACTCGATATATATAGGAAAGGGTATACTCGAAGGGTTCGCATCTTTTCTGAAAAAGCATATTGATGCAAGGAAGGTGTTCATCATTACAGACAGCCGTGTTTTTGAATTATATTTCTTTCCTATTTTTGAAAGTCTTCGTAGGGATGGAATATCAGTTTTTCATGCTGTTTTTCCAGAGGGTGAGAAACACAAAAACTTAAAAACTGTTTCGATGCTTTACAACAAACTGATAGAGGCAAAAATTGAACGGAATGAACCAGTTGTAGCATTGGGAGGTGGTGTTGCAGGTGATGTTGCAGGATTTGTTGCATCGACGTATCTAAGGGGTGTCCCTTTCATCCAGATTCCCACAACACTCCTTTCACAGGTAGATAGCAGTGTTGGTGGAAAAACCGGAATAAATCACAGATTTGGGAAGAATCTCATAGGAACGTTTTATCAGCCGATTTTCGTATTTATTGATATCGATGTCCTAAAAAGCCTGGAAGAGAGGGATTACCTTTCAGGAATGGCTGAGGTTATAAAATATGGAATAATCAGGGACAAAGGGCTTTTTGAAGTCCTGGAAAGCAAGAGGGATGATATCTTAAGGAGAGAACCTGGGCTTCTCATGTTTCTTATAAAGAGGGCATGTGAGATAAAGGCGGAGATTGTTGAAGAGGATGAGAGGGAAAGAGGGCTCCGCTCCATACTGAATTTCGGTCATACATTTGGCCATGCCTTTGAGGCATGGGGTGGATACAGAAGGTTTACCCATGGGGAGGCCATTGCAATTGGAATGGTTGCAGCAGCAAGGCTCTCATTCCTCCTTGGGTGCTGTGAAAAAACTACGTCAGAAAGGATCGAGGGAATTATAAGATCCTATGGACTTCCAGCGGATTTACCCGATATATCGGGCAGATTCCTTATTAAATACCTTGAAAGGGACAAAAAGATCAAAGAGGGGAAGGTCCGTTTAGTCTTGACAGAGGGTATCGGGTGTGTTAGGTTGAGGCCAGTTAAGGTGGGTGAGCTGATAGGGTATCTTCCCCGGATTAAAGGATGTGTCTGATGGAGGAGAAAAGGAATCAACCTGAGGAAATCCAGCTATCACCTGAAATTATCAAATACGAATCGATACTCGCGAAGGATCCGAAATCTGTTGTCTTTGCACCCCTTGCAGATGCATACAGAAAAGCCGGGATGCTTGATGATGCCTTCAGGGTATGCACTGATGGTTTGAAATATCATCCGGATCATACGGGCGGAAGGGTTGTTCTTGGAAGGATATATTTTGAGAAGGGGCTTTATGAAGAGGCGCGGCTGGAACTGGAAAATGCTTTAAGATTAAGTCCCGAGAATATTGTTGCCCGTAAACTTCTTGGAGAAATCTATTTTATTCAGGGGGATCAAAAAAGGGCGCTTGAGGAATTTGATAGGGTGCTTTTCTTAAACCCCGGAGATAAGGAAGTCAGTGAGAGGATAAGGTTATTAAAAGAGCTCCCAGGAGGTGAAGAGAAGCATGAGGTGGCTGTAAAGAAAGAGGAGGAAGAAGTAGGGGACCTGGGAGGTGAGATGGAAGGTGAACTGGTTGTGAATGAGGAGGGTCTTGTGCTTCAAATTCCTGAAGAGGAAAAAGAGGATATATCAGCGGATGGATTTGTTATCAAATCTGCTGAGGAGATTTTTGAAGAGGATAGGGAGGAGATCTGCACACTTACCCTTGCAGAGATTTACAGGCAGCAGAAACTTTATGATAAAGCCATTGAGGTTTATGAAAAACTTTTGAAAAAAGAGCCTGATAATATAGAAATCAGGACAAGATATGAAAGTCTCTTAAAGGAATTGAAAGGGGAACCTGAAGAGACCAAAGAAAGTATAGAGATAAAGATCCTTGAAGAGTGGCTGGAAAGGGTAAGGAGGATCTACAGTGACAGATTTTAAAGAGGAACTGTCAAGGATAGTAAACAGAATAGATGGATGTATTGGTGCAGTAATTATAGGAAGTGATGGCCTTGTTATTTCACAGTATATAAAGGGACAGGGCGCACTGGATATTTCTTCAGTGAACATAGAACTGGTAAGTATTATCAGAAAGATCCATCAGATAATGGAGGAAATCGGATTCGGTGGTTTTGTTGAAATTTCATTAACATGTGAGAAGGTACATGTTGTAATGAGGGCGTTAAATAAGGATTATTTTATCTCAATCCTCATGCTTCCCGGCTCTAACACAGCTAAGGGAAGATTCATTATGAGAACCGCAGGTATGCGTCTTGCCCGTGAGTTTTGAAATGAGAATACTCATTATCCATGGACCAAATTTGAATATGCTGGGATTGAGGGAGAGGAATATATATGGAGAGGTGAGCCTGGAGGAGATAAATGAGGAACTGAGGAAGATCGGTGAGAAGGAAGGTGTGGAGCTGGATTTTTTTCAATCCAATTCGGAGGGGGCAATCATTGATAGAATACATGCAGCATATGGAAATTGTGATGCAATTGTTATTAACCCTGGTGCCTTTACCCATACAAGTATTGCTATAAGGGATGGTATCGCTGCAGCAGGGATACCTGTTGTTGAGGTTCATATGAGTAATATATACAGGAGGGAGCCTTTCAGAAGGAAATCATATATAGCAGAGGTTTCCGAAGGACAGATCTGTGGATTTGGGAAGGATAGCTATGTTCTTGGTCTTATGGCAGCCATATCCATTTTGCGAAAAAAACAGTTGGAGAGGAAGAAAGATGAATCTGAAAGATATTAAAGCCCTTATCGAGATGTTAAAGGATACTGATGTGACGGAAATTGAGATTGAGAAGGATGACATGAAGATAAGGATTAAAAGGGAGAGTTCTACAAAAACAGAGCACCAGCCTCAGATGGTTCAGGTAGCACCACTTACAGTAACACCCCATGTTCAATCTGTGGTAAAAACGCCTCCAGCAGATATAACGCAAAAACAGACAGAGGAGAAGGGAAAACAGCTTAAAACTGTGACAGCCCCGATGGTTGGAACATTTTACAGGGCTCCATCACCTGATGCACCCCCTTATGTTGAAGAGGGCAGTGTTGTTAAGAAAGGGCAGGTACTCTGTATCATAGAAGCGATGAAACTTATGAATGAGATTGAATCAGAATATAACGGAAAGATTGTATCCATCCTTGCAGAAAATGGTAAACCTGTGGAATTCGGGGAGCCAATATTTGTAATTGAGGTTTCGGATCAGAAATAATCTATTTTTTTCACAATTAGATGAAAAAGATGGGTTTCCATGATGTTTAATAAGATACTCATTGCAAACAGAGGAGAGATTGCACTGAGGATTATCAGGGCATGCAGGGAGCTCGGTATAAAAACAGTTGTTGTGCACTCAACAGAGGAAAGGGACTCCCTTCCCGTGCTACTGGCTGATGAGTCTGTGTGTATAGGAAAGGGTCCAAGTAAGGACAGCTACCTTAACATCCCTTCCATACTCAGTGCGGTTGAAATAACGGATGCGGAGGCAGTTCATCCCGGATATGGATTTCTCGCAGAGAACGCTTCATTTGCTGAGATATGTGAAAACTGTGGGGTTGTATTTATTGGTCCTACATCGGAGAATATGAGGCTAATGGGAAATAAGATAAAGGCGAGGGAGATCGTTTCAAAGGCAGGTGTTCCGGTGCTACCTGGTAGTGAAAAACCACTTAAGGATGAGAAGGAGGCATTTGAGATAGCAAAAAAGATCGGTTTCCCTGTTGTTATAAAGGCAGCACTTGGTGGAGGCGGAAGAGGTATGAAGGTTGTCCATTCACCTGCAAGTTTCATAAATGCATTTTTGACAAGCCAGTCTGAGGCAATGGCGGCATTCGGGGATTCTGAGGTATATGTTGAGAAATATATTGAGGGATCCAGACATATTGAAATTCAGATAATGGCGGACAAATATGGAAACATAATACATCTTGGTGAGAGGGACTGCACAATTCAGAGAAGGCATCAGAAACTTCTTGAGGAATCACCTTCACCCGTTGTTAATGAGAAATTAAGGGCAAGGATGGGTGAAGCTGCTGTAAATGCAGCAAAACAGGTTAACTATACAAATGTGGGAACTGTTGAGTTTTTACTTACTCCGAAGGGAGAATTCTACTTTCTTGAAATGAACACGAGAATTCAAGTTGAACATCCAGTGACAGAGATGGTAACAGGCATTGATATCGTTAAAGAACAGATAAGGCTTGCTTACGGTGATAGGCTCAGATACAGGCAGAAGGACATAGTATTAAAGGGCCATGCGATGGAATGCAGAATAAATGCAGAAGATCCGGAGAGGTTCACTCCATTTCCCGGAGTCATTACAAAATGCTATCATCCGGGAGGAATTGGTGTGAGAGTTGATTCACATATTATGGCCGGACAAAGGATACTGCTATATTATGATTCGCTTATCTCAAAGGTTATTGTGCACGCGGAAAATCGTCACAATAGCATAGTGAGGATGAAAAGGGCATTGAGTGAATATATCATAGAGGGGGTAAAAACAAATATTCCGTTTCATTTAAAGCTCCTCTCGGATCCGGATTTTATAAAGGGGAATTACGATACAAAATTCGTAGAGAAAAAGTATCTGTGAATGAGAATCTGGAGATGGATCCCTTATGAATACTTTAATGCCGCTGAAAATATGGCAATAGATGAGGCCCTGTTTATTTCTGTAAAGATGGGCTTGAGTCCTCCGACGCTTCGCCTCTATGGCTGGAAGAGTCCGTCAGTTTCCATAGGATACTTTCAGAATCCATTCACCGAATTAAATATGGATGCATTGAAAGAAGCGGGATGCGAGCTGGTAAGAAGACCGACGGGTGGAAGGGCTGTTTACCACGAGGAGGAAGTTACGTATTCCATTTCAGCAAGGATAGATGATCATAAAGGTTTTGGAACGCTTTCGACAACCTTCCTTACCATTGCAAAATGTTTCTTGAGGGCACTTGAATTTCTGGGACTTAAAGGGGAAATAGCATCACAGAAGAGGGGCAGTAAAGGAAGTTCACTCTGTTTTTCCTCAACATCACTTTATGAGATCTGTGTAAATGATGAAAAGCTGATAGGAAGTGCTCAGAAGCGGGATGGATCTGCATTTTTGCAGCAGGGCTCGTTTCTCATAGATTTCGACATCGAGAAGAATTCAAAAATATTTCTTAATTCACTTTCGAGGGAGTCCGCTGCAGGGAAGATAGGGTATTTAAAAAAATATATCAATGGTAGTGTTGCACCCGGGATGCTTGAAAAGGCAATTATAAATGGTTTTGAAAAGGAACTCGGGATCTGTTTCGTTAAAAGCGGGCTTTCTGATGAGGAAAGGAAAGTTGCTGAGCTTCTTGTTGCAAATAAATATACAAAAGAGACCTGGAATCTGGAAAAAAGAATTGAGTTTCCTTGACTTTTGAGTGCCACGGGGATAATTTTTAATATGAATAGGGAATAATCTCGATGAAGGATAAATTAAAACATCTCGAACAGGCTCAGAGATATCTCCTGAGGGGTAACGTTGAAAGGGCTATTCTTGAATATCGGAAGGCTGTTGAGCTTGACCCTAATGATAACACAACACGACTCAGACTCGGTGAACTCCTTGTTAAGGCAGGAAAGAAAAACGAGGCGGTCGAAGAGTTCATAAAAGTTGCCGATACTTATTCAAGAAGGGGTTTTTATATGCAAGCTATCGCTGCCTATAAACATGTGCTGAAAGTTGATCCTATGAGAATTGATATAAATGAAAAAATAGGTGATTTATACAGGGAACAGGGTCTGGTGGGTGAAGCTGTTGCTCAGTATCTCGGTGTTTTAAGACATCTTGAAAAGGAAAAAAGGATTTCGGAAGCACTGGAGTTAATTAGGAAGATTTCGGAAACAGACCCTTCAAACTATCTCATGCGTTCAAGGCTTGCTATGATCTGCTGGAAAGAGGGGTTAAAGGATCATGCTGTTCAGGAGCTGGATAAGATTCATAAAGAGCTCATGGCAAAAAGGCTTTTTTCAGAGGCGCAGGAGATTTATACAGGAATACTTGAGGAGTTTCCTAGAAACATAGATCTGCTGGAAAAACTCTGTGATACATATTTCAGGATGGGAGAGAGGAAAAAGGCAATAGAAGTTTTAACCATGATTAATCAGATTTGTGTGGAAAAAGGGAAACCTGATCTGATCAGGGAAATAAGTAAGAAATTCGGGATAAGTGTTGAGGAATTCACAAGAGGTGAAAGATATGAAGAACCCCCTGCTGAAGTCCCCGTTGAGGAGATTCCAGAGGGTGAGATAATTTCAACAGAGTTGGAGAAAGAATTTGCACGGGCAGAAGGTGAGTTTGATCTTAGGGAAAAGATTTTATCAATTCCGGAAAAGGACAAGTATTCCTTTGAAAGTGCCTTTGAGGAGTTTAAGAAGGGTATAGAGGAACAGCTCTCCAGGGAGGATTATGAATCCCACTATAACCTTGGTATAGCATACAAAGAGATGGGTCTATATGATGATGCAATTGGGGAGTTCAA
Source organism: uncultured Thermodesulfobacteriota bacterium (assembly GCA_964505185.1). Lineage (GTDB taxonomy): Bacteria > Desulfobacterota > JBBIRW01 > JBBIRW01 > JBBIRW01 > JBBIRW01. Next base: position 212,395 of record CAZDGM010000002.1, on the reverse strand, counting down.
GATTGCGATGGCGGATTCCGAAAAGAGGATCTCCTCCATACTTATGATAAGCTCATGTTTGATCAATAAGGGTGAGGGTGAGGAGGCATGCAGATTGGTTGAGGAAACTATCAGTCAGGGCAAATTAGAAAAGCAGGAAATTGCTGCATTGAAATACCAGCTTGCACTGGCATATAAGGCATGTGGAAGGATTGCTGATGCCTTGACTGTTATGGAGGAAGTTTATAATATGGATAATGACTTCATGCAGGCGGAAAAGGAGCTTTTGCATCTGAGGGAACTTGCAAAGAAGAAAGAGCGGGCGTAATTCAGGGGTAGAATGCAAGCTTCCCAAGCTTGAGGTCGCGGGTTCGAATCCCGTCGCCCGCTCCATAATCCCCCATTTATACCTATAATTTCCATTTCCAATTTCCCATTTACCATTTCCAATTTCCCATTCACCCTTCAATGCACTTTATAATTCGTTTTTCAATGAGAATTTCCATATCATTTTATGCTTTAAGATAAACCTAAACAATATCAGGTGTTATCATCCACTCAACTGCCCATCCACCATTCCTTTTAAGACATAGCACTCCCCCCATCCTGAAGTTAATTACTGTTCTTTCCACATCGCCAGTTAGAAGAAGGGAGGCAAGTCTACTTAGATGAGGGAGGTGTCCCACAAGCATAATGTTTTCTTTTATATGGGAGAGTCTTTCACCCCAGATTTTTGGATCATCAAGGGGAGAAAGTCCATCACTTTGTGATAGTTTTTGAGGTGCGAGTTCATTAGCAAAGATTTCTGCTGTTTGAAGGGCCCTTGTTTTTCCGCTGTGTAGAATCTGGCTCACTGATACATTGATCTTTTTTAAAAAGGAAGCTGATTTTCTCACATCAGAGGTTCCTTTCTCAGTAAGAGGTCTCGAGGGGTCTTCATGTTCAGGTTTTGCTTCCCCATGCTGAACGAGGTAGAGATACATTCTTTTACCTCCCTTGAAAGTTTTAAGCTATAATAAATTTTTATAAAAAGCTATGGCTCTGTTAAGATAAGACTAAAGTCCCAGCTTTTCGGAAATATCTTTCATTGCATTAAGAATTATCTCAATATGTTCCTCAAGCGAAACACCCAATTCTTCAGCGCCTTTCCTGATTATTTCTCGATTTACTCCTGCAGCAAAGGACCTCTCTTTCAATTTCTTAATCACGGATTTTACCTCAACATCAAGAATCTTTCTGGATGGTCTTACCAAAGCAACAGCTACAATAAATCCGGTCAGTTCATCAATTGCAAAGATTGCCTTTTTAAGATTTGTGTCTCTTTTCACTTCAGTATGCTCTGCGTGGGCCAGGATGGCCTCGATAAGCTCCTCGGGATAGCCCTTTCCTCTCAGATATTCTGCCGTCTTGAAAGGATGATCCTTTAAGTCAGGATATCTCTCATAGTCAAGATCATGAAGGAGTCCAACAACTGCCCATTTATCTTCATCCTCACCGAATCGTCTGGCATACGCTCTCATTGCAGCCTCCACTGCAAGGGCATGTTTTCTTAAGTTTTCATCTTTAATCCATTCTTCAAGCATCTCATGGGCTTCTTTAATTGTGGGCCATTTCATTGGCTATCCTTTCACAAATGTTCTTTAAACCATTTAAGGCAGAAGTTTAAAACCTCGTTCATCTTGTTTGGATCACTGAAGGCGTGATCTGCTCCCTCAATCAGTTTAAGATCTTTGATTTTGCTTTGAGCTGCATTATAAAGCAACTCTGCGTTCCTGTAAGGGACTATTTCATCAGAATATCCGTGAATAATTAAAAGAGGGCAGTTTATTTTCTTTGCCTCCCGCAAGAAATCATATCTTCTTATATCATCAAAAAATCCTTTTCTTATCCGGGTTCCATCAGGATAGATGTAATATCCCTGTTTTTCAAGGCATTCCCTTTCTTTTAGGTTCAACTCCGGGAAGTAAATTGGTGTTGCGATCAGAACAATAGCCCTAATTTTTTCAATCTGCGGCAGGGCCAGGATTGTCATTCCACCAAGGCTTGAGCCAAGCAATCCTAAACGCATCTGGTCAATCTCTCTGAAATTCTTTAGAAAATGAAGCGCTTCCTCAAGATCCTCAACCCTTCCTGTTAATGTGACGTTCTCAAAGTTCCCTTCGCTTTCTCCTGAACCCCTGTGGTCAAATCTTAGTATGGCAATACCTTCCTGTGGGAAGATGCTTGCAATTCGAATGTATTTTTTCCCATCCCTATGACTCTTATAACCATGAGAGGTAACCACACATGGGAAAGGACCCGAGCCATCAGGAAGATGTAGATCTCCTGCAACTCTCTGTCTTCTAACAGTAAATTCAATCTTTATCGTGCGCATTTCGCCCTTCTTTTCGAATTAAATATTATTCTAATTTTATCATTTATGAAACCCCTGATGTTGCTGCAATACCTTGCCCATTTTGAAAATTATAACCCCTCGCATATAATTATTATAAAACTTAGTGCCCCGAGAATTGACATGAAAAATATAGATGAGTCAAGCGATTCCATGGGAGTCACTCCTGATGACTTTCCCCATTTTTTAATGTTAAAGGCATCCGCTGGTTCGGGAAAGACACGCGAGTTGACAAAAAGGTATGTTCAATTTCTGCTATCTGATCGTATTCCTGGAAACAGCCTTAGGAATCTTCTCGCAATTACTTTTTCAAACAATGCAGCACGCGAGATGAAGGAGAGGGTTCTTCAGTGGCTAAAGGATATATATTTCATGAATGAAGAGGTAATAAGCGAATTTCATGAACTACTGGGAACCGAGAAAAAAGCACTTGTGGTAAAGGCAGAAAAGCTCATAGAAGAGATACTCAAGAATTATTCAAATTTTCAGATAAGGACGATAGACAGTTTCATGACGACAATTCTCAGGGCCTCGGCACAGGATTTCGGATACAATCCCGAATTTGAAATTTTAATGAACAGGGAGGCGCTTTTAAGAAAGGCATTTGATATATTTTTGAAAAATATTACAGAAAATTCCACTCTTGCAGGGATTTTTTTAGAGATAGTTGATGATCTGGAAAGATCACGCGGGGGAGAAAGTGGATTTCTGTGGGATCCTGCAAATGATATCTTTATCTTCATTAACAATATTTACTCAGCTGTATCTGTAACTCCAAAGGGTATCAATATCGAACTTATAAAGGAACTGGACGAAGAGAAACGCCGCATACAGGATAGACTTATATGGTATGCAGAAGAGAAGATCGATAAAAAAATCAAGTCTTCAGGTCTGGAGCGAAATAAAAGAAGTCCATTTCCTGAAATTCTTGAAGCCCTTAAGAAAGGTAATTTCGCTATAATTGTTGATAAATTTCCTGAATCAGTTCCAGTAAATAAGCCTGGAAATAAAAGAGAAGGAGAAAACATTATATACAATGAAATTTTGGAAGCCTGGGAGGAATTCAGAAATTTAGCATCCCAATATGTTTTATTGTATTCAAAAACATATTTTTTCCCGGTTGTTCAGGCCCTTCACCATTTTCAGGAAACACTTGAGAAAATTAAAATAGAGGAAGATAAAGTTTTTATCGATGATGTGAACAAGAAGATATGCGAATATATAAGCTCTGATCTTGTTCCAGAAATATACTTCAGGCTTGGGGAAAGAATATATCACTTTTTTATAGATGAATTTCAGGATACCTCTCCTATTCAGTGGTATAACCTTCTTCCTCTCATAGAGAATTCATTATCGCAGGGCGGAAGTTTGTTTATTGTTGGAGATACAAAGCAGGCAATATACAGATTTCGAGGTGCGGACTACAGAATAATGAAGGAACTTGAAAAATCTTATTTTCGCTCGATTCCGGAGTCGAGGCATATTTTGAAGGAATTAAAAATAAACAGGAGAAGCAATGAGAAGATCATTGAGTTTAACAGGAGGATTTTCAAGGAGGCGATAAGAAATTATCCAGAACTCTATAATGGTGCAATATTAAGTGGACTTACTGAATGGGAACAGGGAGTTCCAAAGGAAAAAGAGGGTAAGGGCCATGTGAGGGTTATGCTGATAGAAAAGGGGACGGATGAGGATTTCGCTTTGAAAGAAAGTGTGCTGGAGATCATCAGGATGCTGAGGGAGAGGAACTGGAACTACGGTAAAATAGGTATCCTTGCATCTAAGAATGAAACTGTTATGGATGTGAGCACATGGCTAAATGAAAACAGTATCCCCTTCATCTCTTTAAGCAGTCTCGATATAAGGAAAAGGAAAATAACTGCTGAAGTATTCTCCCTTTTGAGATTTCTTGACTCCCCAGTCGATGACATATCCTTTGCTGAGTTCATCCTCGGTGATATGTGCAGGGCATGTTTTAATGCGATGATTTCATCATCTGATTGGAATTATATAGCCCGACAATTTATATTAAAACATAGGAAGATAAGGAGATATGAAGAGGTTTCCAAACCACTTTATAAAGCCTTTGAGGAAGAATTTTCGGAAATCTGGAATATATATTTTTCAGATCTCTTTAGACTAACAGGTTATCTTCCCCTTTATGATCTTATTACAGAGATCTTCAATACCTTTAAGGTATTCGAAAAACATCCCCATGAAGAGGCAACGCTTGCAAGAATCCTTGAGGTAGTAAAAATTCTTGAAGGGAAGGGTTTGGGGGGGATTAAAGATTTCCTTTCCCTTGCTGAAGGTGCTGGTGATGATGAGACAATATGGGAGCTCAGTATTCCACAGGATATTGATGCCATTCAGGTTATGACAGTTCATAAGGCAAAGGGTCTTGAGTTTCCTGTTGTTGTGATGATTTTTGATCCATCACTTGGCTATGATAATATTTTTCTTCGTGATAGGGAAAAGGGGATTGAGCTTCTTAAACTTACAAAGAAACTTTCAGAAAATAATGAGGAACTTAAGCGGATATACAATGAAAAGGAGATGGATGATATTGCGGATCTCCTTAACAGGCTTTATGTTGCGTTTACAAGGGCAAAGGAAGAACTTTATGTTGTTGGATGGAAGAATTCTTCATCCAGGGTGATAAGGGAAAAGCTTGCCTCCCTCATTTCCATTGAGGAATTTGGACAATCATCAATTCCAGTAGCAGCGGTTGAACCATGCGAAACAAAAGAGAAGCGCGGTCTGAAATTTATTCATCACATCGGCTCTTTAAAATTCCCTGCTTCCTCCGAAAGGATTAATATTTTTGAAGTTGAAAGGGGAGAGTTTATTCACAGAATTCTTTCCACGATAAAGTGTATTTTCGATGGAATTGATGAGGAAGTGATAAAAACAATAGAGAAATTAAATTCTGAACTCGGAGGCATTTACGATGTCAAAGAAATAGTAGATACCATATTTGATACTATAAATAACCCGGCGCTTAAAGAATTATTTCTTCAAAAGCCAGGGAGAATTATAAGGAATGAATATGAATTAACCGATAAATATGGGAATCTCAACAGGATGGATAGAGTGATTATTGACAAAGATATTGTTACTGTCGTTGATTACAAAACAGGTGATGCATCATCTGAGGATGAATACGTTGAACAAGTTAGAAATTATATGTCAATATTGAGCGAGATCTATTCTTCTCTTTCAGTAAAAGGGCTTATATATTATGTTGATTTAAGAAAAGTAAGGTGGATAGAATGATTTTTCTGATAAGCCCGAAAGAGGATATGATCGAAAGGATTATCAGGATTATAAGCGAAGAGAATACATGCGGGCTTGACTTCTCTGATTATCTTGTTGTCTTTCCTGGAAAGAGACCATCCTATTACTTAAGAAAAAAACTCGCATCAAGGATTGGAAGAGGCAACATACCCCCAAAAATCCTTTCAATGGATGGTTTTATTGATTTCCTTTTCGAGAAAATCGCAGATACTTACAGGAATATAGATCCGCTAAACTCTGTTGCTATTATCTATGAAATTCTTATATCATCCCAAGACAATAATCTTGTTTCTTCTGACCGTATGAGAAAGTTTGAATATTTCTATCCCTTCGGATTAAGACTATTTAAAAACTTCGAAGAGCTTTACATAGAAAAGATTTCTCATGAAAGATTGAGCATTATTGATTCACTGATAAATATTCCGTCTAAATCAACAGAAACAGTAAGGGGCTTTTCATCGATATATGTAAGATTTTATGAAATGCTTAAAAGTAGGATGCTATCCACGAGATCCTTCAGATACCGCTATGTATCAGAGAGGTTTGATCCATCGATCCTTAAAAATTTCAAGAAGATTATATTTGCAGGACTATTTGCATTTACACAATCGGAAAAGGATCTGATAAAAAAGATTTATTCCATGAATAATGCAATATTTCTGTTTCATGATGCTGAAGGGATACGCGAAAGAATCAGTCAAATTGGTATGGAGTTAAACGATATATGCAGGTTGGATCCGCAAAATGATAATTCAAAAAAAATTCATGAATATCCAACAATTAAAATTTACAGCTCACCCGATATACATGGTGAAGTTTTTGCGGTCGGAACAATACTTAAAGATAAGAAGGAAATTGATGAGAATACTGTTGTTGTTCTACCAGATCCAGAAACGCTGTTTCCACTGATCCGACAGGGTATCTCGCACATCTCCCCTGAAAACTATAATATCTCGATGGGATATCCACTTCACAGGACACCCATTTATGGATTCCTGCTCCTGCTTTTTCAGGTTATAGGATCATCAGATGGTGAATTTTTGTATGCGCCCGATTATCTTCGCTTTATGCTTCATCCCTATATGAAGAACATTATGTTCCGTGGGAGTGCAGAGACAACAAGGATAATCATTCATGCATTTGAGGAGTATCTGAAAACTCAAAGAAGGAAATTTTTGATTACGCTTTATGAGATCGAGGATGTTATTTCTTCAGAGGTATTTGAGAAAATGAAAATGAGCGAATCAATTTTCAGCCTGGATGATATGAGGAGTCATCTGAAAGGGATCCATGACAATACAATAAGAAAATTTTTAAGCATATCAGATCTTGGTGATTTTACAAAAAAATGCATCGAGCTTCTTACTTATATCTATGATTATAGCACTGCAAGATTTCACCCCCTGTTCTTCCCATTCTATGAGTGCTTCATAAAGGAGTTGAAGAGGATTTCTGCATCCCCGATTAAAAATATGTCATTTGATCAGATTTCATCATATTTTACATTCCTGAGGAGATACATTGCTTCATCAAGAGTTCCCTTTGATGGTACCCCCCTTAAGGGACTTCAGATCCTTGGTTTTCTGGAGACAAGGAATATCAAATTTAAAAGGGTATTTTTCCTGGATTTAAATGAGGGGATATTCCCTGAATCCAATGAAGATTTTCTTTTACCAGCTGGTCTTCGAAGGGCACTCGGGCTTCCATTGCCTGAAGACAAAGAGTCTTTGCTTGGGTATTATTTCGATGTTCTTCTTATGGGCGCCGAAGAGGTGTATCTATTTTATGTAAAAGATGAGAAAAAGGAGAAGTCCCGATTCATAGAGCAACTGCTTTGGAGAATGCAGAAGATGGGTATTGAGGGGGATTTAAGCGAGGAGCCAGTTACATACCGGATAAACCTTGAAGCTTCAAGACCGAAGGAAATAGAGAAGAATGATGAGGTTACCGAATTTCTTAAGTCAATTACATTCAGCCCATCCATGCTTGATGTATATTTAAAATGTCCGCTAAAGTTTTATTACACATATGTACTCGCTCTTGCTGAAAGGAGAGGGCTTGAAGAGAAGGTTGAAAGGAAGGAGATAGGAAGCATTGTTCACAGGGCGCTTTTTAAATACTTTGAGCCGATTAAAGGCAGAAAATTAACCAATAGTGATTTAAATCCAGATAAAATGGAAAGCATTGTGAAGGAGATATTCTGTGAGAGATTTGGCGATCAGATTTTGGGAGGAAGTTATCTACTCATGCAGCAGGTTATAAAAAGGATGAGGCAGGTTATTGATATATATTACAGAAAAATGATCGCCAATCAGGATGTTGAAATTCTTGGACTGGAGCAAACAATACAGCAGGAATTCGATTCATTTCACTTTGAATGCAGGCTTGACAGGATAGAGAGAAGATCGGGTCTTATTTATATAATCGATTACAAAACGGGCTCTAATGAGAGGAACTACAGGATTAGATTCGATAAGATGGATCAAAGGGAAAAATGGGCTGATGCGATTGGAAGCATGCAGATACCACTCTATATTATTCTGTATGCAAAGCAAAGAGGTGAGAAAATTAACAGGCTGAGGGGCTTATACATTCTTCTTGGAAAAACATCGGTTGAGGGCAATATCGAGGTATCACCATTTAGTGATAATTATGAAGAGGAGATCTTGCGGGTAGAGACTGCTGTCAAAACTCTTCTTTCAGAAATCGTGGATCCTGATATGCCATTTTTTGCCTGCAATGATATTAAAAACAACTGCCCCGTATGTATTTACAACAACCTTTGCGGAACGCAGTGGGTGAGGAGAAGATACTCTTAGGGCTGGGCAGGGAAAAAGGTGTAGCTTATCCAGATCAGAATCCCTAGCAGTATAATCCCGAGGGCAATGCTCCATCCTACGAGCTTCTTTTCAACAGGAAGAATTTCCTCATATTCCATCTTCTTTAATTCTTCAGCCAATTTTGACTTTTCAGGCATTTTGGCACCTCCTTTTTAGTCTTTTTTATCATGATATTACAGGTGGCTTTACTCCATGGAAGAATATCCATGAGATAAACAGACCTATCCAGAGTATGAACCCGAAAAGGCAAATCAGATAGACCAGCGCAAGCTTTCCTATCCCCTCTTCCCAGAGTTTTCTGAAGTTAGAAACAATCCCTATACTAAAGAAGGTTATAAGGAAGAACAGGACCCTGAGGGCATTTGTACCACTGGTTGCATCTTTTGCAGCAGACTGGATCTTTTTCTCTGTTTTTATGGAATCCTTAAGTTCAGAGATCCTTGCCTTTTCAGCTGCAATCCTTTCCTGAATGGCCTGTTGCTCCTGTTGAGGTGCCTGAGGAAGCTGTTTTTCTAACCGGGCCACCTCTTTCTCTATCTTCTTAACCTCGTTTTCTACAGGGGTAATCTTTGCGGTAAGTGGAATTGCAATAAGGAGCATCACTGTAAATGTAATGGTATAACCAAGGACAAACTTTGGAAACCTTCTCCATATCTCTGCTACCTGAACCCTTTCACCTGACCTGCACTCTATCTTTGCACACCAGATAACAGCCAGTATAAAGGCCCAGATACTGATAAATATATCTATAAAGAGTTTTGTTGTTGATGCAGCCATAAGCATCCAGCCGGCATCATATTTTATGCCTGCCACTGTTTCAGCCTTCGCCCTTATCAGGGCATCTACAACAGCACCACTTGCAAAGGCAGCACCATCAGTCTTAACAGCGAGACCCATCCATGCACCTGCAACCATGGGTTCTTTCCATAGAAAGGCCTGGGCAAAAAATGGAAGTATCATAAGCTCAACCACCGCAAATATCACCACCAGTGATGATACCATAATTGGTACCACCGGTCTTGCCTTTATGGCACCACCTGTTGCTATTGCTGCTGAGACACCGCAGATTGAAATTCCTGACGCAAGAGGAGCTGTCCATTCCCTGCTGAATTTGAAGTATTTTCTTGCAATAATATAGACCATTGCCCAGTAAATAAGATAGGCCTCTATTACAGCACAGAGTCCTCTGAAGAGAACTGCTGATGCAAGACCGAATGCCTCAGCTGATTTAAGTCCAAGAAGTGAACCCATAAGGGCAATGGCTGTCTTAATGTAGAGCTCTGGTCTGACCGCCTCTTTTATAAAATTTGCGAATCCAGGTAAGAAATTACCTATAAACAGACCAACCAGAAGCGCTACAATAAAGCCTGCCTCACCAGTGAGCTTTAATGACCACGGAATTCCTGCCTTTTTTGCATCAGTCGCTGCTATGTAGGCATAATGACCTATGAGCCAGCAGGCATAGCTTATCCAGAACATCAGGGTAAATCCTGCTATAAATCTTCTCACATCAGCTCCAATAAGCCTTGCACCTATACCCATCAAAACAAGCAAAAACAGATAAGTCAAAGCAAGGGATGTAGCTCCTGAGAGACCTTTTCTCTCATAGGTTCCACCAACAGTAAGACCCGCTGTGTCTTTAACAATAATCGTCTCTTCCTTTCCGTCTGGCTTCTTCACGGTAACCTTATTACCCTCAATCTTTTTAATCTCTCCCTTAAGGGGCGCGAACTTTTCGGAAACAGGTGCCATGGCCTTTTCAAGCTTTATCCATTCCTTTGTTGAGACAACCCAACCAAAGGTATTTACACCTGTAAAGCTCAAAAGGGAAATGGCAAATAGCGCTATGGCAAGCCAGAAAGCCAGCCAGTCTTCATTGACGAGACCCTTTTTCTGTTCCATATAATTGTACCTCCTCTAATATTTTTGAGGCTAAAATTCCCATTGAGTCTCTCTTACTTTGATCTTCCAAAAATATTAGTAGCTGAAATATGACAGATTTCTGACCTTCCGTGAGGATGACTTGTGTTTGAAATATGAAATTTTTAAAATAAATAGAATTTTATGTGTTTTTCATCCCGAGGGATAGGTCTGATAGCATATCTTCCAGTTGCATTTGTCCTTATCGGTTCATATGGCTGTTCATTTCCTTACTATCTGAAATTATCGATGACAGAGGCGAGGATTCTCTGGAACAGGGTCCCTATTGATAGGCTTCTTGATGAAGAAACCCTTACTGATGAGGCAAGAGGAAAGCTTCGCCTCGTATTAAGGGTTAGGCAGTTTTCTGCAGAATCCCTCGGACTTAAGGTGAGGGGTTATTATTCGCATTACAGCCCTGTGGAGAAGGGCATTCGCCTTTATGTTCTTGCTGCTTGCAGGAAGGATTCCCTCGAGCCGGTAAAATGGAATTATCCCGTAATCGGCTCACTCCCCTACAGGGGATTTTTCAACAGGAGGGATGCAGAAAAGGAGGCTGAAAGATATGGACGTAAGGGATTTGATGTATATTTAAGGGAGACCGCTGGCTATAGCACCCTTGGATGGTTTTATGATCCTCTCCTCCCCCATCATCTTGAGCTTTCCCGTGTTGATCTTGTGAATACCGTTATTCATGAGATCTTCCACAGCAATGTCTTTATAAAAAACAGGGCAGAATTCAACGAGGTCCTTGCGAATTTTGTTGCGATAAAGGGAACGGTTGAATTTTTCAGGAATTACTCCGGGGAGGAATCAGAAGATTTTATCAATAGCCTCAAGGTATGGGAAAATGCCCTTCTTTTTTCAAAGGCACTTGGAATACTCCTCAATAGGCTCGAGCATCTTTATAAAAGTGAACTCAACTTTGAGAAGAAAATCGCCATGAGGGAGGAGATCCTTGAGGAATGGAAGGAAGAGGTTAAGGGCTATTCAGGGGACAGCGATCTTCAGAGAAGGATCGGGCATATATCAATGAACAATGCACTTATTTACAGTCTTCTCCTCTATTACAGGGATCTTTATAAGTTAGAGGAGTTTTTATCGGATGGATTAACGCTCAGAGATATTATATCGATCCTTAGAAAGTACAGAGGGCAGGAGGAACCTCTTCAATTCTTAAAAAGGGCATTAGAAAATTTTAGGCTTTTGCATTGACCCTTCAAATGATGATGTTCTAATATAGATAATCGGGAATAAAATGTATGAACTTACAGTAGAGTCATCCTTTTCGGCAGCCCACAGGATCAGGAGCTATCCAGGAGATTGTGAGCATCTGCACGGTCATAACTGGAAGGTCGAGGTAACTGTTACCTCACAGGACCTTGATGAGCTTGGAATTGCAGTAGATTTCAGGGTTCTTAAGGAAAAGACCGAGAAAATTTTGATGGAACTTGATCATACGAATCTGAATGAAATACCTGCCTTTGAGAATGTTAATCCCACGTGTGAGAATATAGCAAGGTATCTTTACAATCGAATGAGCAACATCATTAACAACAACAGGGTGAGGGTAAGTAAGGTAAAGGTGTGGGAGTCACCGGGCTCCTGCGCCTCATACTACGAGGATAAAGGATGAAAGATATTCAGAATTGTTATGATTCAAGAAATATTGAGATCGATAAGGTTGGTGTGAAGGATATAAAGTATCCCATCGTTGTTCTTGATAAGAGAAACGGATTCCAGAACACCATTGCAAATATTAACATTTTTGTGAATCTACCGCGCGAGTTCAAGGGCACACATATGAGTCGTTTTGTGGAGATATTAAATGAGCGCCGTGGATCTATATCTGTAAAAAATCTTCCATCAGTGCTCGAAGAGATAAAGGAAAGGCTCAATGCGGAATCCGCACATATAGAAATACAGTTTCCATATTTCATAGAAAAGGAAGCCCCCATAAGCAAATCAAGGTCATTGATGGAATACAGTTGCACACTTCACGGCATAAGTGGAAAAAAGAAGGAATTCTTTCTAACAATCGAGGTTCCCATAACAACTGTGTGCCCCTGTTCAAAAGAGATCAGCAGTTTTGGAGCGCACAGTCAGAGGGGGAGGGCAAGGTTAAAGATAAAATTTCTGGATTATAAAAGGATTGTCTGGATCGAGGATCTCATAGAAATAGTTGAGGAATGTGCAAGTTCTGATATATATGCACTACTAAAGAGAAGCGATGAGAAGTTCGTAACGGAAAAGGCATACAGCAATCCAAAGTTTGTTGAGGATGTTGCGAGGGATATTGCCGGAAGAATTATGAAGAGCGATAACATTGCATGGTTTTCTGTTGAGGTTGAAAATTTTGAAAGTATACATAATCACAGTGCCTATGCATATCTTGAAAGGGATCTTTTAAAAGATCTCTGATTTCAGTATCCCTGATTCTTGGTCATTTTACGAAGTCTCTCAACAATATCGCATGTATATTGGCTTGAAACCCCGAGCTTGATACCAGGCTTTATGAGTTCTCCATGAAAATCTGATCCGGCCGTAAATATGAGGTTATATTTTTCGGCAAAATCCCTCCACCTCTTTTCCTGTCCTTCAGTGTGATGGGATGAACCACATTCAATCCCCATAAGACCTCCCTTAACCATCTCTTCAACAGATTCCGATGGAAGATCTGATGGATGTGCAAGCACAGGGATGCTTCCAAAATCACGCAATTTTTTAATAACCTCAAATGTGGATGGAAAATAGAATGGCACGGATGCAACACCATCACCCCTTAGAAAATCCTTATAAAAATTTATGTAGGGTGATTTTGATTTTGGACCATCTATATAGGGTTTAAGCAACTCATGATTTCTATTCTCCTCCCTCATCAGGAGCGCCTTTAAATAGGTCATTCCCGTTGGTATGCCACCCTTTGATAATTTATAAACATCCTCCCATTCCAGGGAAAAGCCGAGACTTTTAAACCTTTCAACACGTTTTTTTGCCTGAATAAGCTTTCTTTTCCTCATTTCTTCTATGAAATTGCGGAATTCATCCGATGAAAACGGTATGAAATAACCAAGGATATGAATATCCTCTCCTTTGTAAAGGCTGTTGAACTCAACTGCTGGTATAAAATCTATGGAATAACTTTTTGAGAGCGTTAAGCCTTCTTCAAGGGAAGAGATAGAATTATGGTCAGCAAAGGAGATGACCTCTATCCCCATTTTTTGCGCCATCTGGAAGATTTCCTCGGGTGTGTGCTGTCCATCCGACGATGCGTTTGTATGGATATGGAGATCAATCATCTTTTGTCCTAAATAAAGGTCAATTCCGGAATAGATTTTATATCCTTAATTTTAGCCGCGAGTTTAAAAAATTCCATAAGACCCTTCAGATTCTCTACACCCAGATCATAGGAAATGCCCTTCCAATATTCTATAAGCATGTCTTTGGGGAACCATTTCCTTTCCTCTGAGGCATCAAGAACCTCTGATATCCTCTCATATGAGAGGATCTTGGCATGCAGGAGGATTTTCCACAGCGTTCTGATTGATGACTTCTTCACCTGCCATGATTTTTTATTCACTATCCAGAGGGCAAATACGGCAGGAAGGCCGGTGAATTTCCTCCAGAGACTTCCTAAATCGTATATAATGCAGTCATCCCTGTGTTTAAGAGAACATCTGAGCGCATCATCACCGATGATCATTGAGGCATCGTATCTATTTATAGCGGATTCAGCAGGAAGTATGCCTTTTTCGTATATGGGTTTTATGCCAAGAAACTCCTCCAGTATTATTCTCGTGAGCACATAAGAGGTAGCGGAGCTCGCTGTAATAAATATTTTACTGCCCGAGAGTTTCGATAGATCCCTTTTAGAAAATAGGAGCACGCTCTTTACCTCACGAAATGAACTGATGGAAAGATCAGGAAGAAGTATGTAATTTTCTGCATTCCTTGCATATTCTATGGATGATGAGGGGCTCACATCAACATCTCCAAGGAGGAGAAGCTCGTTGAGGTATGAAGGAACACCCTCTATGTATCTCCAGCTTTTGCTACCAGATAGTTTTTTCAAGAAATGAAAAATAGGGGTACAATTTGCATATGGAATTTTTCCTATGATAAGTTCTTCACCCATAATTTGACAGATTTTGATTTTATCAGAAAAGCTTCTAAGAAGGGAAAAATTTTTTAAATCGGCATTAATTTGATATACTTTCTATTAAAAGCGATGGGAATCTGTCCACAATGCAATGCATCATATCCAGAGGACATGATCATCTGTCCTGACTGCAAAATTATTCTCGAAAACGAGACCGAAGCAATACCCGTGGAACTTGTGGAACTTTATGTCACATTTAATGATATCGAGGCAAATTTTCTCCTTTCACTGCTTGAGGAAAACGGGATTATTGCCTTAATAAGGGATATGACAATCACACCATATCCTTTGAAGATCGCACCATTTTCTGAGAAGAGACTGCAGGTTGAAAAGGAAAAGAGGGATTTTGCGGTAGAGATCATAAAAAGGGCAAGGGAGGACGGATTGCTTTCCCAAAGCGGGTATTTTAAGGATGAAGGATAAGATAGTTCAAGCAAGGGAAGGACTCTCAGGGAAGAGATCCATCTGCGTTTTAACGGGTGCAGGTATATCAGCGGAAAGCGGAATACCTACATTCAGAGGGAAGGATGGGCTCTGGAAGAATTATAGGGCAGAAGAGCTGGCTACACCCTATGCATTTGAGAAGAACCCCAAGCTCGTATGGGAGTGGTATAGCTGGAGAAGGGAAATTATATCCAGGGCATCTCCTAATGAGGGTCATTATGCTATTGCAAAGATGGAGAATGTTTTTCCTGATTTTTTATTGATAACACAGAATGTTGATGGACTCCATGCTGCTGCTGGTAGCAAGAAGATGGTTGAATTGCATGGTAACATATGGCGCGTTAAATGCACTATTTGTTATTACAAAGGGGAGGACAGAAATGTTTCGGTCAAATATCCACCTCTATGTCCAAACTGTGAAGGGCTATTGAGACCGGATGTTGTATGGTTTGGTGAACCATTATCGCCATCTGTTCTCTCTACAGCATTTGAGGCAGTCTCAAGATGCGAGGTTATGCTTGTTGTCGGAACATCTGCTGTTGTTCAGCCTGCTGCATCACTTGCCTGGAAGGCTATCTCATCGGGTGCATTTACTATTGAAGTTAATATTGAGCCCACGGGACTTTCGGATAGGGTTGATGTGAGCTTAAGGGGAAGGGCGGGAGATATACTACCACTTTTGATTGAATAGTTTAAGGGGATGGATTACATTTTTATAGTGGATGTAATGCTTGGAAAGCTATCAAAATGGCTAAGAATCATTGGCTATGAGGCACTTTATAATCCATTCTGGAGTGATGAGGATATCATAGTAATGGCAGAAAAGAAGAGAGGGGTAATTGTTACAAGGGATACGAAACTAAAAGCACATGGTAAAGATATCAAGATTATATATCTTAAGGAAAACGATGTTCAGAATCAACTTGCAGAGCTCATGGATAAATTAAGACTCACGGTAGATAATGAGAAAATCCTCTCAAGATGTATTGTGTGTAACGGTATGCTTCAGTTAATTAAAAAAAATGAAGTTGAAGGAATGGTTCCAGAATATGTTTTTCTAAATAATGAATATTTTTACAGGTGCAATAATTGCGGTAAAATATACTGGAGCGGTTCGCATACGGAAGATATTTATAGAAAGCTGAAGGAGATGTTCCCGGGACAAATTGCTTGAAGATGTTATTTTCATATGTTATATTGTCTCAGTTTTTATCATGAGGATTACGGGCGGGCAACTTAAAGGGAAGAGGATTTTTGTTCCCTCTGGATTTCTTGTTAGACCTCCACTTGCGAAGATAAGGGAGGCGATATTTCAAATACTTCCGCAATGCTGGGAAGGCAAGAGGGTTCTTGACCTTTATGCAGGCTGTGGTTCCTTTGGACTGGAAGCACTGAGTCGCGGCGCTGAATCCGTCATTTTTGTTGAGAAGGAAAGAGTCGCATTAAGTGCATTGAGGAAAAATGTGGAGTCCTGCAGATACAGGGGAAAGGCATCAATACTTTTAATGAATGCTCTCAGGGCTATTCCATATCTTGGATCAAAAAATGAGAGATTTGATGTGGTATTTGTTGATCCACCATTCGAAAATAATCTTTCTTCCGAAACAATGGAGGCGCTTGACGAAAATGGATTGGTCAAAGATGATGGATGGGTTGTCTTGAGACATAGTGTAAAGGAAATCATTGATGCCAACTATGGCCAAATGTTTCTTTTCGATCAGCGAAGGTATGGAAGAAGCCTTGTTTCATTTTTTATTAAAAAACATGGGCAATTATTATGAAAAAGATAGCAGTATATCCTGGTTCTTTTGATCCAATCACAAATGGTCATATTGATATAGCAGAGAGAGCTTCACGTGTCTTCGATCAGATAATAGTAGCGGTTGCAAAGAATCCACGTAAAAAACCGCTGTTTACAATTGAAGAAAGGCTCCAGATGATAAAGGAAGCACTGGCTCATAATAAAAAGATTATTGTGGAGAGTTTTGATGGTCTTCTTGTCAATTTTTTAGAGGAAAGAGGTGTCGATGTTGTAATAAGGGGTCTCAGAGCAGTTTCGGACTTTGATTATGAATTTCAGATGGATTCATTAAACAGAAAACTCAATCCCAAGATAGAAACATTTTTTATGATGACAAGCGAATCATATTTTTATATAAGCTCGCAGATAATCAAAGAGATAGCAAGTTTCGGTGGCTCAGTGAAAGGACTTGTTCCTGATAATGTTTTGAAGATGCTTGATAGAAAATTCAAATCTCTGAAGGATAAAAATACTGAAAGGCAGGGGGATAAAGATGGAATTAAAACTTTCAAGGAGGGTTGCAAATCTTAAGCCATCAGCAACACTTGCGGTGGATGCAAAGGCAAAGGCGATGAAGGCAATGGGGATTGATGTAATAGGGTTCGGCGCAGGGGAACCTGATTTTGATACACCGAATAACATAAAGGAGGCAGCCATAAGGGCGTTAAAGGATGGTTTTACGAAATACTGTCCTGTTGGAGGAACGGATGATCTGAAAGAAGCTATAATTGAAAAATTAAAGAGAGACAATGGTGTTGAGTATAAAAAAAGCGAAATAATAGTTTCCTGTGGTGCAAAACATTCACTATATAATTTCGCTCAGGCATTTCTCGATGAGGGTGATGAGGTAATAATACCGTCCCCATACTGGGTTTCCTATCCGGAAATTGTCTCGCTTGCAGGAGGTGTACCTGTTATTGTAAAGACAGAGGAGAAGAATGGATTTAAGATGCTACCGGAGGATTTTAAAGGGGCTATAACATCGAAAACAAAAGCAGTTATATTAAACTCGCCTTGCAATCCAACAGGAAGTGCATATACAAGGGATGAGTTGGAAAGGATTGCATCTATTGCACTTGAAAAAAATGTCTTTATTGTATCCGATGAAATATATGAAAAACTTGTATACGATGGTTTTAAGCATGTTAGTATTGCATCACTTGGTAAAGAGATCAAAGATATCACGCTTGTTGTAAATGGTGTTTCAAAGGCATATTCGATGACAGGATGGCGTATAGGTTATGCAGCAGGATCTGAGAGGCTTATCAAGGCAATGACTGATATCCAGAGTCAGAGCACATCCAATCCAACTTCATTTGCCATGAAGGCAAGCGTGGAGGCATTGAGAGGTCGACAGGACACAGTTGCAACTATGGTTGAGGAATTTTCAAAAAGACGGGATTATATGGTAAGGAGGCTTAATTCCATAAAAGGTATTCGTTGTTTCAATCCTGCAGGTGCCTTCTATGTTTTTCCAAATGTATCCTACTATTACGGAAAATCATTTAATGGAAGGGTTATAAATGGCTCATCGGATTTTGCTGAATATCTTCTTGAGCATGCAAGAGTTGCTGTTGTTCCAGGTATTGCATTTGGTGCGGATGAGAATATAAGACTTTCCTATGCTACATCCATGGAAACGATAAGGGAAGGCATTGATCGTATCGAAGATGCACTGAGGAAACTCATTTAGCACTGATCTTCAGATAAAATCTTTCTCTCCAAAAACCTCAGCTTCGAAGATATATATCTCTGTGCCTGGTTTCTTCCAGCATCCCGGCTCCAAGCCCGCTTTCATACAGGTATGGTCAAGAAAGGTTTCCGCATTCCATCCATATTCAGTAGCCACCTGGGGTAGAAGAACTCCACGGAAAGGAGCACGAACGATGTATAATCCATGCTTTCCAATCCTTATTTCTTCCACACTCTTAATTTTCTTTAGAGGGCCAAGAACAGATATCTCTATATCTATTTCCGGGAGTTCTTTCTTTGTCAGAGGTGGAAACCTTGGATCTTCAAAAGAAGACGCAATTGCCATATCCATAACAGTCTGAAACAATGGTTTTTCTGAAACGAGGTTTCCTATACAACCCCTGAGCTGACCCTTTCGATGAAGTGAGACAAAAACACCTCTTTTTTCGGAAAGAGCAGCGCTCTTTATCTGAATATCACTAATTGTGCCTTTATCAAGATATTCCTCTATAGTTTTTCTTGCAATCCTGAGGAGATCCCTTTTTTCTTCATCTGTTAATATAAAATCTTCCATCTTTCTCTCCCAAATTATCTATACCATATATGAAAGATATGGTCAAAGCCATTTTGTTTACTTTCCTTGACTGATTTTACTAACTCTTGATATCATAAAATGAAAAACAGAGGTTTTAATTATGCGTGCGGTTCTCATGGCGGGAGGCTTTGGAACAAGACTAAGGCCTATTACTATCGCTCTTCCCAAACCCATGGTTCCACTGGCCAACACCCCTCTTATGCAACATATCCTTTCGCTTTTGAAGAAGTTTAGTATAAAGGAGATCTCGGTTCTCCTTTATTTTTTCCCTGAAAAGATAAAGGAATATTTTGGGGATGGATCGAGATTTGGCGTTACCCTTAAATATGAGAATCCGCGCGAGGATCTTGGAACAGCAGGTGCTGTAAGATTTGCTGCAAAAAATTTTGATAGGACATTCCTTGTTATGAGTGGTGACATAGTGACTGATATAGATCTTGAAAAGGCAATAGATTTTCATTTATCAAAGAGGGCACTTGTAACAATAGTGCTCACAAGGGTGACAAATCCTCTTCCATTCGGCATTATTATTACAGATGATGATAGAAGGGTTATAAAGTTTCTGGAAAAACCTACGTGGGGTGAGGTTTTCAGTGATACGATAAATTCAGGTATATATATCCTTGAACCCGATGTGCTTGAATTCATCCCTGAAAGGAAGGAATTTGATTTTTCCCGTAACCTTTTCCCCATACTGCTTGAAAAGGGTCTCCCCATTTACGGGTATATATCATCCGGTTACTGGAGGGATATAGGGAATATTGAAGAATACAGGGCTGCCCACAGGGATGTGCTTTCCGGTCTAATAAATATAAATTTATCAGGACAGAAGATAAAAGGGAAAAGGGTATGGCTTGGAAATGGATCAAGAGTGGAGCTTACGGCACGTCTCAAGGGAAGGGTTATAATCGGTGAGGGGTGTGTGATTGATGGAAATGTAAAGATTTCCAATAGTATTATTGGAAATAACTGTGAGATTCGAGAGGATGCTGTAATTGAGGATTCCATAATCTGGGATGGTGTTAAGATTGGAGAAAGAGCCGAGATACATGAATCAATTGTATGTTCTAATGTAACAATTGGTGAAAAGGCCTATTTGAGTGTTGGTACTGTTGTTTCAGAACATTGCAGGATAGGCGCAAGAAGCTTTCTAAAGGCAAATGTAAAGGTGTGGCCATATAAGGAGGTCGAAGATGATGCAACACTTGCGAGCAGTCTAATCTGGGGTGAGAAATGGAGCAGATTTATATTCGGGCCTTATGGAGTTACAGGAATTGCAAACATAGAGATATCCCCGGAATTTGCGGCAAAACTGGGCGCAGCCTTTGGAGCATCTGTTGGTAAAAATTCTATTGTATACACGAGCAGAGACAGCCATAAAACGAGCAGGATGATAAACAGGGCAATTATGACAGGTATACTCTCCACAGGGGTTCATGTTCATGATCTTGGTGTTGCTCCTATTCCGCTTGTAAGATTCCTTGCGGGAACAATGGGTGATGCTGGTGCAATTCATGTAAGAAAATCACCTTTTGATCCAGAGCTTATAGATATAAAAATTTTTGACAATCGTGGGATGGACATCCATCCCAATAAGGAAAAAACAATAGAGAGGCTCTTTTTCAGAGAAGATTTCACAAGAGCAACCATGGATGAAACGGGCGAGATAAGCTTTCCCATACATGGAATAGAATATTATCAGGACAGTTTCTTCAAAAATGTAGATGTTAAGGCTATAAAAGAAAGAAAATTTAAAATAATTATAGATTATGGTTTTGGAAGCTGTGCAAGGATATTTCCGGAAATCCTTGGCAAGCTTGGCTGCGACGTTATTTCGCTCAATGCAAATCTTGATCCATCAAAAATAACAAAAACTCCAGAAGAATTTCAGAGATGCCTGCAGAATTTGAGTAATATAGTAAGATCGCTAAAAGCAGATGTGGGTATCATGCTTGATGCTGGGGGTGAAAAGATTTTTGTTTCCGATGAGACAGGAGAAATTCTTAATGGAGATACAACCCTTGCAGTTATGTCTCTATATGTTATGAGAACATATGGGTCCGGAACAATAGCAATACCTGTTACAGCATCAAGGGTGATCGATGAAATGGCAAAAGTATATAATTTTTCTGTAAAAAGGACAAAAACGAGCTCCAGATCGATTATGGAGCTTGCTGCTGAAAAGGAGATTGTTTTTGCAGGTGAACAGCTCGGTGGGTTTATATTTCCGGAGTTTCATCCTGCATTTGATGGAATGTATGCGTCAGTGAAACTTCTTGAGATGATGGCTAAAGTGTCGATGGGTATCCATGAAGCTATCCGTGAGATTCCGCCATTCCATATAGTCCACGAAAAATTTTCATGTCCCTGGGAGATGAGAGGAAGGCTTATCAGGAGACTGATTGAGGAGACAAAGAATATGAATGTGCAACTCATAGATGGTGTGAAGATATTTTTCAATAATGACTGGATCCTCATTTATCCATCCCAGGATCAACCTTTCTTTAATATTTATGGAGAGGCATCAACCGTTGAGAAGGCTGCCCAGCTTATTGACGAATTCAGGGGAAAGCTCATCAGGTGGAAGGAGGAAGAAGAGAGTGGCAGCAATTAGATTTGGGACATCGGGATGGAGAGGGATTATAGCTGATGACTTTACCTTTGAGAATGTTAGGATTGTTTCCCAGGCAATCTCCGAGTATCTCAATAGAGAACCCTCCTCCAGAGGAATCATCGTTGGATACGATTCAAGGTTTTTGGGGAGGGAGTTTGCCGTGGAGGCATCAAAGGTATTTGCAGCAAATGGAATAAAGGTCTTGTTGTCAAAAAGTGAGGTTCCTACACCGGTGATTTCCCATTTTATAAGAAAGAATGGGCTTGATGGAGGGATTAATATCACAGCAAGTCATAATCCCCCTATTTACAGTGGATTGAAATTTTCACCATCATGGGGAGGTCCCGCGTTGCCCGAGGATACAGAGGAGATTGAACGGAGGATAAATCTGTTGGTGGAGGGCAAAAGATATCGCATAATGAGCGAGGAGAAGGCATTTGATCATGGCCTGATAGAGGAGGTTGATCCGAAGGATAGCTATCTCAATGATATGTGTTCAAAGATAGATCTGGATTTGATAAAGAAGGCAGGCATCCGTATGATAATTGATCCGAGATTCGGTGCGGGAAGGGGTTATATAGAGGGGATATTTTCCGAAAAGGGGATTGCATTCAGATCCATCCACTCCTGGAGGGACCCATGTTTTGGTGGATCAAATCCTGACACAGATGAGGGGAGTCTGGGAGAGCTCTGCGGGATAATGAGTAAGGAAAAGGATATTTTCCTGGGGCTTTCCCTTGATGGGGATGCTGATCGGTTCGGGATAGTTGATAGAGGCGGTCATTTTATCCAACCGAACTACATCATTGCACTCCTGCTTGATTATCTTTTGAGTAAAGGTATTAAGGCAGAAGGGGTTGCAAGAAGCGTTGCAACAACCCATCTTATTGATGCGATTGCAAAG
This sequence comes from uncultured Thermodesulfobacteriota bacterium, assembly GCA_964505185.1. Taxonomy (GTDB): domain Bacteria; phylum Desulfobacterota; class JBBIRW01; order JBBIRW01; family JBBIRW01; genus JBBIRW01. The sequence continues at coordinate 189,758 of CAZDGM010000002.1, read as the reverse complement.
AGATACAATTTGAAGGTTTATGAGACTCCTGTTGGTTTTAAATATATAGGCAAACTCATTGAGGAAGACAGGATTATTCTTGGTGGTGAGGAAAGCGGGGGGTTATCGATAAGAGGGCATATTCCGGAGAAGGATGGGATCATTGCGTGCCTTCTTGTTGCTGAAATGGTTGCCGCAAGAGGGGAAACAATTACGGAGATGCTTCAATCATTATATAGGACTGTAGGCACATTCAGGACAAAGAGGGAAGATATAAATATTAGCATGGAATCGATGGTAAAGATGAAGGAGATAGCTACTTCCCCGCCTTCGTCAATCGCCGGAATGAAAATTGAAAGGATTGTTAATCTGGATGGGATAAAATTTATACTGGAAGATAACAGCTGGGTTCTTATCCGTGCTTCAGGAACTGAACCTGTAGTGAGGATATATGCGGAAGCGCACTCCGAAAGGCTTCTCAATAGTCTCCTTGAATCAGCAAAATCCATTTTTTTATAATCCTGAATTTTATCACAAATAAAAGCGGACAGATGGTATAATTTAGATAAAATATGAAGGGGAGAAGTTTCAATGCTATCAGGCAAAAGGATAATACTTGGGGTAACGGGGGGGATTGCAGCCTATAAGGCTGTTGAACTTCTTAGAGAGCTGGTTAATCGGGGTGCCGAGGTTTACGTTACAATGACAGAAAATGCAACAAGATTTGTTGGTCCGATTACCTTTCAAACGCTTTCACAGCATCCTGTGCTTACCGATATTTTTCAGAGCGATGATGATTGGCGGATTGGGCATATCTCCATTACGGAGAGGGCAGATGTTTTTGTAATTGCACCTGCAACTGCTAATATTATAGGGAAGATTGCCTCAGGAATTGCCGATGATATGCTCTCCACGATGATTATGGCATGTAAGGCACCAAAGGTTATCGCGCCGGCAATGAATGAGAATATGTGGGAAAGTTCTTTCGTGAAGAAGAATATCCGTGCGTTGAAGGATGCAGGATACAGAATTCTCGAGCCTGAGATGGGTGAGCTTGCATGCGGCATTTATGGAAAGGGGAGGCTTGCTGCTACCGATGATATTATCGAGGAGATTATATCCGTTCTCACGAAAAAGGATCTGCTGGGAGAGAAGATCCTTGTAACTGCGGGACCAACAAGGGAGGCGATAGACCCTGTCAGGTTTATCTCAAATCCATCTACAGGGAAAATGGGTTTTGCATTGGCAAGGGTTGCTAAAAGGAGAGGGGCAGATGTAATTCTTATCTCCGGCCCTGTTACACTTAAACCACCAAGAGGGGTTGAAACACATTTTGTGACGTCAGCTATTGAAATGCGCGATATTGTGTTGAAACACTACTATACATGCAGCGTAGTGATAAAGGCCGCTGCTGTTAGTGATTTCAGGCCTGATGAGGTTTCCAGAGAGAAGATAAAGAAAGATAAGGATGGTATTAGAATAAGATTGAGGCTTAATCCTGACATTCTTGAAGAGCTGGGAAGCATAAAAGAGGGGAGGATTCTTGTTGGATTTGCTGCTGAAACAGAAAATTTGCTTGAGAATGCAATGGAAAAAATAAGGAAGAAGAACCTGGATTTCATCGTTGTCAATGATGTATCTTCCCCAACTGCAGGATTCGGAGCTGATACCAATAAGGTTTATATTATCGATTCCAGTGGAAAAATAGATGATCTCCCCCTTATGTCAAAAGAGGAGGTGGCATCAAAAATTCTTGATAAGATTATTGAATTAAAAAAACATGGAAAATAAGAAACTGGATAGGTTTGAAGAGATACAAAAATTAATAAGGGATTTCAGGACCTACATCGTATATCTTCAGTATCTCGGGATAGATTCATTCCCAATAGATCTGACTCTTTCATTTATCCAAGGAAAGATAAACGGGTGTAAAAGATGTGTACTTTCCAAAGGCAGAAAAAACATAGTATTTGGTAAGGGAAATGAAAGGGCCTTACTCATGATAATAGGAGAAGCTCCTGGGGAAGAAGAGGATGAGAAAGGGGAGCCGTTTGTGGGAAGTGCTGGTCAGCTGTTAACAAGGATGCTTGAGTCAATAAATATAAAAAGGGATGAGGTATATATAACGAATATAGTTAAATGCAGACCACCAAGAAACAGAAATCCACTGAAAGAAGAAGTGGACAGTTGTATTGGGTTCTTATGGGAACAGATAAGATGCATAAAACCAAAAATCATATTAGCACTTGGAAATGTTTCAGTACAAACACTTCTAAATACTGATTCAAGGATATCAGAGCTGAGAGGAAAGTTTTATGATATTGCTGGCATTAAAGTGTTGCCGAGTTATCATCCCGCCTTTCTTTTGAGAAACCCCAGTAAAAAGAGAGAAGCGTGGCATGATTTGAAAAAACTCAGGGAGGAGTATGAAAGATTATCCAGAGGTTGTAGTATCTGAAAAAGCAGTAAGGTCTATGAAAAAAGGTTATCAATGGGTTTTCAAAGATGAGATAAAATCCATAAAAGCCCCGATATCACCCGGTGATATAATTTACATTGTTTCACCACAAGGAAAGAGGATAGCAACAGGGTATATAAATCCGACATCAACGATTGCTATAAGGATATTATCAATTGGTGAGGATGTTATTGATAAAAAATTCATAAAAATGAGGATAGAGAGGGCATGGAAGGAAAGGATATCACTTGGATTTAAACCTGATGAATCATTTCGAATTGTCTTCAGTGAGGGGGACTTTCTTCCAGGATTGATCATTGATAAATACAACAACGTATTGTCGATTCAAATATTGACAGCAGGGATGGAGCGGATGAAGAGCGAGATTGTTGAGATTTTAAAGGATCTTTTTAATCCAGTCGGGATCTTTGAGAGGAGCGATGTTCAAGTGCGCATGAAAGAAGGACTTCCTCTGCGAAAGGGTTTGCTGTCAGGCAGTATTGAAAGCAAAATAGAATGCAAATGGGATGGTTTTACATTTATTGTGGATCTTGAGGGTGGTCATAAAACCGGTTTCTATCTTGATCAGAGGGATAATAGGAAGATGATCTCAAGATATGTTGAAGGGAAAGAGGTTCTCGATTGTTTTTCTTACACGGGGAGTTTTGCTATATATGCAGCAGCTTCTGGTGCAAGGAGATGTATTGCAGTTGAGGATTCAGGAAAGGCTTTAGGAATCCTTACCGAGAATATAAGGATAAATGGTTTCGAAAGAATTATTGAGGTGCAAAAGGGGGATGTCTTTGAGGATCTCAGAGCAAGACTGAGGAGGGGTGAGAGATTTGATTGTATAATACTTGATCCCCCACCATTTGTTCGTGAAAAGAGTTCGAAGAGTAGAGGCCTAAGGGGATATAGAGATATAAATATGATTGCAATGAAGCTCTTAAGGAATGGCGGATATTTAATGACTGGAACATGTTCAAATTCAGTGAGTATAGAGGATTTTCTTGGGGTAATGGGCTCAGCAAGTGCTGATGCTGGATGTATTATGCAACTTCTCAATATCAGCATCCAGTCAAGTGATCATCCATATATTATTTCTATGCCGGAAACTCTCTATCTTAAGTTTTTTACTTTTAAGAAAGTAGGGTTATTAACATGAGGGTTATGAAATTTACATCTATTTTTATCACAGCAATTATATTGAGCCTTATTCTAAACCAGCATGCTCACGCCTCATTCGTGAATGTTGTAAAGATTCAGGGTGTTATCAATCCCGCATCCGCTGAATTTCTTAAATACAGCATCAAGAAATCCGATGAAGAGGGTGCTTCTGCCATAATAATACAGCTTGACACCCCTGGAGGATTGCAATCATCTATGGAAGATATGGTTAAAGATATAATGAATTCTCCGCTACCGATTGTAGTATATATAGCACCTTCCGGAGCAAGGGCATTTTCAGCAGGTGTATTTGTAACTATGGCCGCACATATCGCAGCAATGGCGCCTGGAACAAGTATCGGAGCAGCACACCCTGTTGCAATAGGTTCATCAATGGATAAAGAAATGGCAAAGAAGGCTGTCAATGCAGCTGTTTCATATATAAGATCACTTGCACAGAAGAGGGGGAGAAATGCGGATTGGGCAGAGAATGCTGTAAGAAACAGTATTTCTGCAACTGCTGAAGAGGCCCTCAATCAATATGTAATTGACATGATAGCTACAGACATAAAGGATCTTATGAATAAGATCGATGGAAAAATTGTTTCAACAACGAAGGGCAAGATAAAGATATCAGCATTGGGTGTTGAAATAAGATATGTTGAAATGGGACTTAGACATAGAATTCTAAACGCACTGAGTGATCCAAATATTGCATATATACTTCTTCTCCTTGGATTCTACGGGCTGTTTTTCGAGCTTGCAAGCCCTGGTGCAGTATTTCCTGGTGTAATAGGGGCTATATGCCTTATACTTGCATTTTATGCTCTCCAGACACTGCCTGTTAATTATGCCGGAGTTTTGCTTATAATACTTGCAATAATTCTCTTTATTGCTGAGATTAAAGTAGCAAGCCATGGATTGCTAACACTTGGTGGTATTATCTCAATGATCCTTGGATCACTGTTACTGTTTCATTCCTCCGCACCCTATATGAGGGTATCACTTGCAGTTATAATTCCTTCGGTTCTGATGACGGCAGGATTTTTTATATTTGCCCTTGGATATGCAATTAAGGCACAGATGAAGAAACCAGTTACTGGAATGGAAGGACTTATAGGTGAGATAGGTATTGCACATACAGATATCCAACCCGAGGGTAAGGTATTTGTTCATGGTGAATACTGGAATGCATTCAGCAGCACACCGATAAAAAAGGGAAGCAGGATAAAAGTAAAAGGTATAAAAGACATGAAACTTGAGGTAGAGGTCTTTAATAATTAGCTTATATTAAAGGAGGTAAAGATGATTTCTATAGGAACAATAACGGTAATTGCCTTTCTGATCCTTTTTCTTTCAATGGCTGTTAAGATTCTTAACGAATATGAAAGGGGTGTTATATTCAGACTTGGAAGGGTTATCGGGACAAAAGGTCCGGGGCTGATCCTTCTTATACCAATAGTTGACAGGATGATAAAGGTTGATTTAAGGACTGTGACAATGGATGTTCCTCCTCAAGATGTTATTACGAGGGACAATGTATCTGTAAAGGTGAACGCGGTTGTTTATTTCAGGGTTATGGATCCAACAAAGGCGGTTGTTGAGGTAGAGAATTACATGTATGCAACATCACAGCTTGCTCAGACAACTCTCAGAAGTGTTTGTGGTCAGGCAGAACTTGATCAGCTTCTCTCGGAAAGAGAACATATAAATTCGCAACTCCAGGAGATACTTGACAAACATACGGATCCCTGGGGTGTTAAAGTTTCAACAGTTGAGGTTAAACATATAGATCTACCTGAGGAGATGAAGAGGGCAATGGCAAAACAGGCGGAGGCGGAGAGAGAGAGAAGGGCAAAAGTTATAAATGCGGAAGGGGAATATCAGGCTGCTACAAAGCTTTCTCAAGCGGCACATATAATTTCAGAATTTCCTGTCGCTCTTCAATTAAGATATCTGCAGACACTGGCTGAGATTGCAACTGAAAGTAACTCAACAACAATATTTCCAATACCTTTAGAGCTATTCAGACCTTTCATGAGTGATCAGAAAAAGGAATAACAGGATGAAATGAGGAATGGAAAGTATCTATATCATGGGGGATTACTGTGGATTTTTATAGGTATATTTATTCTTGTGGTAATCGCACCATCTATTTCCGAATGCATTAATAAGATTCGTGTTGTTATTTACAAGGGGAATAAGGTCGATATTTCTTTAATAGATCCGCTCATTATTGATATGGATACAAATGAAATTATTGCTTCGCCGGAGGGGTTTTTTTCGGCAAGATTTAATATCTCCGATGGAAAAATGTTTTTCAATGGAAAGGAGCTCGATTCAAGGTCCATTCTTATAACGTCGCCAAAGTCCTTTATCGGAATGAACAAGAAGGCATTCAGGGGAAATCTTGAATTATATAGAGGGAAAGAAATTATAGTTGTAAATGTTCTTTCACTGGATGATTATCTCGTTGGTCTTATAAACATGGAGATATCATCAAAATGGCATATGGAGGTTCTTAAGGCGCAGGCAGTTGTTGCAAGAACTTATGCTCTTTACAGGAAGGAAATAAAAAAAGAAGAGTTGTATCACTTGGAATCAAGTGTGATGGATCAGGTTTATGAGGGTGGTAATGTGGAGGATGTTGCTTCAGCTATAGCGGTTTTTTCAACAAAGGGTGAAATTCTTGTATATGATGGTAAGATATTACCAGCTTTTTATCATTCAACATGTGGTGGACATACAGAATCATCGAAAGAAGTATGGGGTTTTTATCATGCATCTTTGAAAGGTGTTAAATGTGATTTCTGCATAGATTCACCAAATTATTCGTGGGTATATAAAGTAAGCTTGCGTGATCTGGAAAATTTAATAGGGATAAAAGGTATTGTTGGCATAGATATCGTGGAGAGGACATCAACCGGTAGAGTAAAGAAATTAATCATAAGAACAGAGAATAGCAATCATCGTATAAGTGGCAGTGATTTCAGGAGATCTGTAGGATATGAGAATTTAAAAAGCACAAATTTCTCAGTTTCCTTTAAGGGGGAAAATATTATATTCAAGGGTAAGGGCTCCGGGCATGGTGTTGGTTTATGTCAGTGGGGCGCAAAAAAGATGGCAGAAATGGGATATAATTACAGAGAAATTCTACAGTTTTATTACCCCGGAAGCAGGATAGAGGTTCTTGATGGAAAAGGGGAATAATGATGGAGGGTTTACTTTCTTTTGATGTTCCAAAAATGCTTATTGCACAGTATCCAAAACCCCAAAGGGATATGTCAAGGATGATGGTTGTTTTGAGGAAGGAGGGAAGGATAGAGCATCGAAATTTCAGGGATGTTGTTGAAATCTTAAAAAGTGGTGATATCCTGGTGCTCAATGATACGAAGGTAATTAAGGCAAGGATAAAGGGAAAATTTTCCTCTGGAGGAAATGTTGAGTTTCTGCTTGTGAGCCAGCTCTTCTCAGAATATAGAGGAGGTTTCTATGAGGAGAGATGGCGATGTCTTGTGAGACCATCAAAAAGGTGGGTTATCGGAAAAAGGATAGAACTTCCTCTCGCTGCAAATGCACGGATTCTCGAAAGGGATGGAACATTCAGTATTGTTAGTTTCAATTCTCCTGTTCCTTTAAGGGAATTGATGGAGAAGGAGGGAGAACTTCCTTTACCACCATATATAAAACGGAAAAAGTTAATTCATGAAGACTATGAAAGATACCAGAGTTGCTTTGCAAAGAAGGAAGGATCGATTGCAGCACCAACAGCCTCTCTTCATTTTACATGGCCTTTACTCAATCAATTAATAAACAAAGCTATAGAAATCCTTTATATTACTCTTCATATTGGGCCTCTCACATTTCTGCCTGTAAGATATAGGCATGATATAAATATTTGTCCAGAGTATTATGAAATCTCGCCTGAATGCGCAAGGATTATATCAAAGGCAAGGGAGGATGGAAGAAGAGTGATCGCTGTTGGTACAACAGTGGTAAGGACACTCGAGTATGCAGCAATGAAAGATTGGAAGATATTGAATGGATATACGAACCTGATAATTCGACATCCCTTTGAATTCAGGGTTGTAGATGCACTTCTTACGAATTTCCACCTTCCTTTTTCAACCAACTTAATGCTTGTTTCAGCATTCTGCGGTGAAGAGACAGTGATAAAGGCATACAAAATAGCAATAGATGAAGGCTATATGTTTTACAGCTATGGAGATTGTATGTTGATTATATGAGGAATTGCTAATGAGGAAAAACAACATCGATTTCAAAATTCTTGCTAAGGACAGGCAGACATCATCAAGGGTTTGTGAAATAAAAACATCGCATGGAATCTTAGAAACCCCGCTTTTCCTTCCTGTAGCGACAAGCGGGTCAGTGAAAACAATAGCTCCATGGGAATTATCTGGCATGGGGTACAATATGATTCTTTGCAATACATATCACCTTTACTTGAGACCGGGTCATAAGGTAATAGAGAAGATGGGTGGCCTCCATAGATTTATGGCATGGGGTGGCGCTATACTTACTGATAGCGGAGGTTTTCAGGTATTCAGTCTAAAAGGAATGACAAGGGTTGATGAAAGCGGGGTAAAATTTCGCTCAATCATAGATGGATCTGAACATCTTATAACACCTGAATATGCAATCGAGATACAGAAAGCCCTTGGATCTGATATAATAATGATTCTTGATGATGTGCCTGCATACCCAGTATTCTATGAAGATGCAAAAAAGTCTATGAGGCTGAGCCTGAAATGGGCTGAGAGATCGCAAAAAATAAAGCATCTGGAAAATCAAGCAGTTTTTGGTATAATGCATGGATCTGTATTTAAGGATTTAAGAAAAGAAAGTGCAGAAAGGTTGATAGAGATGGATTTTGCAGGATATGCGATAGGAGGTTTAAGTGTTGGTGAAGAGAAGGAGCTTATGTATGAGGTTTCGTCTTTTTCTGCTTCACTCCTTCCTGAGGATAAGCCCAGATATTTAATGGGAGTGGGCACTCCAGAGGATCTTGTAAGATGTGTATCCTTTGGAATAGATATGTTTGATTGTGTTCTTCCAACAAGAAATGCAAGAAATGGACAACTCTTTACATCCAGGGGAAAAATCAACATAAGGAACTCAAAGTTTTCAATGGATGAGGAACCTGTTGATCCCAGTTGCGTCTGCTATACCTGCAGATATTTTTCAAAGGGCTATCTCAGACATCTTTTTTGGGCCAGAGAGATGCTCGGACAGAGACTTGCCACAATCCACAACCTTTTTTACTATTCAAACCTTATGGGGGAAATGAGAAGGGCAATAAAGGCGGGAAGATTTGTTGAGTTCGAAAAAGAATTTTTTGAAAAAAGGGAGGGTGAGAAATGATTTTTTCTTATCCAGCATATGCAATGGGGAGCAGTGGAAACACAGGTGGTTTTGATCTATTCGGGCTCATTCCATTAATTCTTATATTCGTGATCTTTTATGTGCTTCTTATAAGGCCTCAGCAGAAAAAGTTGAAAGAACACAGAAAATTTCTTGAAAATCTGAAAAAGGGAGATGAGGTAGTAACTTCAGGAGGTATACATGGAAGGATAACGGGAATAACCGATTCTGTGGTGACCCTTGAGATAGCAGATAAGGTGAGGATAAAGGTATCTAAGAATCATATTGTTGGTGCATCGCGGGGTCAACTTGATCAGGAGGTCTGAAATTTGAACGATTCGTTAATTGAAAGGGTAAGAAATAACAGAAAGGTTCATACACTACTTAGAAAAGCTGATAAGTACCTGGAGGGGATAGGTTATACAGAGCATGGATTAAGGCATGCTGGAATCGCTGCGGAAAGATCAAGGATGGTTCTATCATTGCTCGGGTATCCATTCAGGTTATCAGAGCTCGCATGGATTGCGGGATACTTACATGATGCAGGTAACTTTCTTGGGAGGAATGGTCATGGAATGGCAGGTGCGCTCCTCAGCAAAGACATACTTGTGGAAGTTGGACTTGATATTGAGGAGATACTTACAGTGATGGGCGCAATAAGCAATCATGAGGAGGAGAGTGGTTCGATAACAGATGAGGTTGTTGCTGCTTTAATTCTCGGAGATAAAACTGATGTTCATAGATCAAGGGTAAGGCAGACAGACTTTATTGCCATTGATATACACGATAGGGTAAATTATGCTGTAACAGAGTCGGATCTACGTGTTGATAAAGATAATATGTCGATAATTCTGGAACTGAAGATTGATGTTAATATTTCACAGGTAATGGAATATTTTGAAATATTTCTGACAAGAATGCTGATGTGTAAAAGATCAGCGGAGTTTCTTAAATGTAAATTTGGGCTTCTTATAAATAATGTAAAACTCCTTTAGGAGCTGAAAATGCAGATCCCCCTTAAATGGCGATTTATTATTATCGGGTTATGTGTGGTGCTATCAGTGCTGATGCTTCTACCAACAATTTTTTCCAACAGCACAATTAAAAAACATCTTCCCTTTGAGAAGATTCGTCTTGGGCTTGATCTGCAGGGTGGTATGCATCTTGTACTTGGTGTTGATACAGATAAAGCCATCCGTAATAACATTGAGAGGGTTTCAACTGATTTCGTGGATTCATTAAAACAGGAGGGACTTCCAGTAAGAATTGAAGGAGATATAAGGGATAACTACTTTACAATTGAAATAATAGGTGCAGAAGCAGAGGAGAAATTGAAAAGGCTTCTTGAGAAGACCTTTAGTGAGCTTGAACAGGTGTCAATCAATAGAAATGGAAATATCTTATCAGCGCAACTTAGATTAAAAGATTCAGAAATGAACAGGATCAGGAGTCTTTCTATTGAACAGGCAGTTGAAATAATAAGAAACAGAATCGATCAGTTTGGAGTAACAGAACCGACGATTCAGAAACATGGTGAAGATATGATTATTGTTCAATTTCCCGGCATTAAGGACCCTCAACGTGCAATAGAGCTTATAGGAAAAACAGCGCAGCTGGAATTTAAACTTGTAGATGAAGAAAGAAGTGTAGAAGTTGCCCTTAAAGGAGAGAAACCCGAGGATGATGAGATTTTATATATGAAAACTGTTGACAGAGCAACAGGGAGAACCTTTAAAACACCAATTCTTCTAAAAAAGAGGACTCTTCTTACAGGGGAATTTCTCAAAAAGGCTCAGGTAAGCATGGATCCAACAACAAATGAACCTTATGTTGCTATTGAATTTAACGAAAGGGGTGCAAAGATTTTTGATAAGATTACCTCTGAAAATGTTGGAAAAAGGCTTGCCATCATTCTTGACAATACGGTTTACTCTGCACCCGTTATAAAAGAAAGAATTTCCGGTGGAAGGGCAAGTATAACTGGCAATTTTGATTTGCGGGAGGCACAGGACCTTGCCATAGTCTTAAGGGCAGGGGCATTGCCTGCCCCTGTAAAGATTCTTGAGAAGAGAACCGTTGGCCCCTCACTTGGAATCGATTCCATAAAAAAGGGAATCCTTTCGATCACGGTTGGCGGCGCGCTGGTATTTATCTTCATGGCTGTTTATTATAGGGCTTCAGGAATAATTGCTGACATGGCACTTATTCTTAATCTGCTTTTTATAATGGCGACGCTTGCAGCATTCAATGCAACACTCACACTTCCTGGAATTGCAGGAATTGTGCTTACAATGGGCATGGCAGTTGATGCAAATGTTCTCATCTTTGAGAGAACAAGGGAAGAACTGAGATCAGGAAAAACACCAAAGGCTGCGCTTGATGCCGGATATTCAAAGGCATTCATAACGATACTTGATTCAAACCTTACAACAGTTTTTGCTGCCATTATCCTTTTTCAATTTGGGACAGGACCTGTAAAGGGCTTTGGAGTTACATTAACAATCGGGATAATAGTAAGTATGTTTACTGCAATATTTGTTACAAGAACCATTTTTGATTACTTTTATATTGTAAAGAAGGTAAAAAGGATAAGTATCTAATCGAGACAAAGGATGGAATTTATAAAGCCTGGAACAAATATTGATTTTGTCGGGAAGAGGAAGATCGCTGTTTCCATCTCTCTGTTGATAAACATAATTGTGATCTTGATGCTTATATTAAAGGGACCACTTTATGGTGTTGATTTTGCAGGAGGACTCCTCATCCAGGTCAAATTTAAAAATCACATCTCAACGGATCAGATAAGGTCTTCACTTAAAGAACTCGGTATGGTGGAAGAAACGATTCAGAGCGTTGGAAGTGAAAGTGAAAATGAATTTTTAATAAGGGTTCCAGGTTTCAAAATGGGAACAGAAGAAGTCTCCTTGATGCTGGAGAAGGCTTTTGAAAAATTTACTGGCAGGGATGGCTTTGAGGTGAGGAGGGCAGAAGTTGTTGGTCCTAAGGTTGGCAAAGAGTTAAGGAAGAAGGGGATCCTTGCTGTTACCTATTCAATAATCCTCATGCTCATATACATAAGCTGGAGGTTTGATTTCAGCTTTGGTCTGGGGGCAATCGTTGCCCTTATCCATGATGTCCTTGTAACCCTTGGGGCACTTATGCTAACAGGAAGAGAGCTTGATCTCACCATTGTGGCAGCGCTTCTCACGGTTGTCGGATATTCTGTAAACGACACTATAATTATTTCTGACAGAATAAGGGAGAATAAACAGAAATACAGGGGGATGCAGATCGAGCAACTTATAAACAGAAGCATAAATGAAACCCTGAGCAGAACGATTCTTACGGTTTTGACAGTGATGCTGGTTGTTGTAATACTTTATCTCCTTGGAGGTCCGGTTATAAATGGATTTGCATTTTCACTAATGGTAGGATTCACAGTAGGAACCTATTCCTCAATATTCATAGCAGCACCTATAGTTATTTTCTGGAGTAAATATATTCCATCGAAAAAGACAAAATAATAGTGAAATAATTATTGACAGAATTGCACCGAAGGATTAGATTTTTAAAAACTTCAGATAATGGAGGAACGGCAGGGAGATTTGAAAAAGAAAATCTGGTGCATAAGAAGAAATTCTACAGAACTGATTAAAAAGCTTTCAAAAGAACTTAGCATCTCTCCCATCATTTCAAATCTTCTAATAAATAGGGGTATAAGAGAACCGGAAGATGCACGGAGATTTCTTAACCCATCATTGAGAAATCTTCATGACCCATTTTTAATGAAGGATATGGATAAAGCAACAGAAAGGGTCCTGCGCGCCCTGGGAAACAGAGAAAAGATTGGGATCTATGGTGATTATGATGCTGATGGTATAACAGGAACTGCCCTCCTTTATCTATTTTTTAAGAAGCTCGGTGCGGATGTAGACTTTTATCTTTCCCACAGGTTTGAAGAAGGTTACGGATTAAGTATAGAAGGAATCAGGATACTTTTGGAAAGAGGTGTTAAGCTTATAATTACTGTTGATTGTGGGATTTCATGCATCGAGGAAGTAAAGTTTGCAGAAGAAAATGGTATCGATGTTATCATTACTGATCATCATGATGTTCCATCCCAAGTTCCAAAAGCAATTGCCATTATCAATCCAAAACAGAAGGAATGTCTTTTTCCATTTAAGGAACTTGCAGGAGCAGGGGTTGCATTTAACCTTGCAATGGCAGTAAGGGTAAGGCTTAGGGAGCGCGGATGTCTTTCCTACCAGGATGGGCCGAATCTCCGGGAATTTCTTGATCTTGTTGCTATAGGAACCATTGCAGATATTGTTCCTTTAATAGATGAGAACAGGATTCTAACAAAATTTGGACTCAGTGAATTAACACGAGGTAGCAGAACGGGTATATGGGCGTTGAAAGAAATATCAGGACTTCAAGATGTTGAGATAAATCCATATATTGTTAGTTATAGAATTGCACCGAGGATCAATGCATCGGGAAGGGTGAGCAGTCCTGTTAAGGCCTTCGAACTCCTTGTGGAAGAAGATCAACAAAAGGCATTGAGGATTGCTGCTGAACTCGAAAGGGAAAATAGAGAGAGATCAAGAATAGAGGAGGTGCTGTTGAAGGAGGCAAAAGGGATGGTGGAAAGTGACACGGAATCAATCGAGAGAAAAAGCATTGTGCTTGCAAAGGAAGACTGGCATATAGGTGTAATAGGTCTCATAGCATCAAAACTTGTCGATATATATTCAAAGCCGGCGGTTGTTATTTCCCTGAGCAATGGATGTGGAAGGGGATCGGCCAGAGCCCCGGAGGGATTTTCCCTTATTGATGCACTCAGGAGGTCTTCATCATACCTTATGAAATTTGGAGGTCATGAGATTGCATGTGGCTTTACAATAAGCGAGGAATGGATAAACGGATTTCGAAACAGATTTGAAGAAATTGCAAGGGAGCACTTTAAGGATTTGGCTGTTGAGAATCGATTATATGTTGACATGATTCTTGATTTTTCGCATATTGATTCGAGATTGATTGATGAAATAGAGTGCCTTGGACCATTTGGTCCTGGGAATAGAGAGCCCCTTTTTGCTACAAGGGGTCTGCAGGTAGAAGGGATTCGGATTGTGGGAGATAATCATTTGAAGATATATCTCAGGGGCTCAGGAAGGGTTTTGGATGGCATAGGTTTTGAGATGGCACAGCTTTATCCTTTTAATGATAATATAGTGGATGCCGTTTTTGTACCACAGAAGAGGCGATGGAATGGTGAAACAAAAATTGAGATAAGGCTGAAAGAGATAGAGCCACATGGATCGGTTGATATTTTGGAAGAAATAAAATAGATTAATTTATTTGACAAATTTCATTATTGTGATTAATTATTTCTCCTTGGACTATGATTGCGGGGGATGGTTCAATGCTGAGCACAGATTATGTCAGAAAGGTCTATGATGTATGGTCGAATTTTTACGATATGTTTTTTAAAAAGATTGTTCATCCGAGAATATCCACAGCGATCGGGGCGCTAAATATTATGCCTGGAGAGAGGATTCTTGAGGTGGGGGTTGGAACGGGTCTTGCTCTGCCACTTTATCCTTCCCATTGCAAGGTTATAGGTATAGACCTTTCTATGGATATGTTGAAAAAGGCGAAGGAAAGGATACAGAATCTGGATATTAAAAACAGTTTTCTGCTTCAAATGGATGCGCACAACCTTGCATTTCCAGACAACAGCTTTGATTATGTGATGGCAGCCTTTGTTGTGACGGTTGTTCCTGATCCCGTAAGGGTGATTAAGGAAATGAAAAGGGTTTGTAAGAAAGATGGAAAAATCATAATTATCAATCATTTTCAGAGTGAAAACAGGATATTTGCAAAGATAGAGGAGATGGTATCCCCCATATGCTGCAGGATTGGCTGGAGATCCGATCTTGCACTTGAGGATCTTGTAAAGGCAACGGATCTTCAGATTATATCGGAGTATAGAAAAAACAGGTTTGATCTGTGGAGGATTGTTCTTGCATATAATAATAAATAGGGGGCTAATCATTAGCAATTGATGAAGGAGCCGGAGGCTATCTCTTTTAACTTCTGCAATCTGCCAGAAGAATACACATCGATAAAAAAAGCAAAATTTGCGGTTATACCTGTCCCTTACGATCTGACAACATCATATATTCCCGGAACAAGGAGAGGTCCTCAGGCAATAATAGAGGCATCCTTTCAACTGGAATACTATGATGAGGAGATGGATCACGAGGCTTTCAGGAGCGGTATATTTACGTTTAAACCACTTGATGTTACAGCTTCGAGTCCTGGAGATATGATCGACAGGGTTTACATGAAAATAAGGGAGGTTGCTCGAAAGGGATTATTTCCGGTAATTATCGGTGGTGAACACACAATTACAATTGGTGCTGTCAGGGCTATGAAAGAATTTTATGCCGAAATGGTTGTTCTTCAGCTTGATGCCCATGCAGATCTAAGGAATACATACATGGATTCCCCATACAGCCATGCATGCGTGGCAAGGAGGATTTCAGAGATATGTCCCCTTGTGATAGCCGGTGTAAGGAGTATAAGTCGCGATGAAAAAAGTTTTCTTGAAAAGTCCAGTATAATATTATATTCTGCAAAAGATATGATGAAGAAGGATTTCAGCAAGGAATTGATACTATCCTCACTCAGGTCCGATTTTGTATACCTTTCCATAGATCTTGATGTATTTGATCCATCCATAATGCCATCTGTTGGTACACCAGAGCCAGGAGGGATAGGATGGTATGATGTGACATCACTGCTGGAGATACTCATCCAGGAGAAGAATATTGTTGCATTTGATATTACGGAGCTTTCTCCCATAGCAGGTTTTGTTGCACCTGATTTCTTTGCAGCAAAGCTAATTTATAAAATTATGACATATATAGACAAATCTTCAAAGAGAAAAGGGGGTGATCAAAATGGAGTGGCCACTTGTCCCCAGAAAAATATTTTTCACGAAGGGAGTGGGGCATCATAAGGAAGAGTTGCAGTCTTTCGAGCTTGCACTGAGAGATGCAGGTTTGGAGAAATTCAATATTGTGAGGGTCAGTAGCATTCTTCCACCGGGATGTAAGATCATCTCGCGCAATGAAGGACTCGGTCAGCTGATTCCAGGGCAGATAGTTTTCTGTGTGTTGAGCAAATGTAGTAGCAACGAACCAAGAAGGCTTCTTGCTGCTTCTGTTGGATGTGCTATTCCGGCTGACAAAAAGAGTTATGGATACCTCAGCGAGCATCATGCATTTGGACAAACAGAAGAGATTGCCGGTGAGTATGCTGAGGACATGGCTGCTGCCATGCTTGCATCCACCCTCGGGATTGAATTCGATGAGGAGAAGAGCTGGGACAGGAGAAGAGAGGTCTGGAAATTGAGCGGAAAAATTGTAAAGAGCACAAATATTACTCAGTCGGCGATCGTTAAAAATGGCTATACCACTGTTATCGCAGCAGCTGTATTTATTATATAGAGGGGAATAACATAAAATTGCAGCCCCTTGGTTCTTCTGGCGGAATACCACACGGAATAAAATTGAAAAAGAAGGAAAGGTTCCCTGAACTTTTCTTCTATCCAGAGGCGGTGAGTTTTTCTCACCGCTTTTTTATTGTTGAAATTAAAAAACAGGAGGTAAAAAGTGAGTAGTGATGATTTTCACGAATTAAGGAGATGGGCTGGTGTATCGGAAAGAGACTGGAATGACTGGAAATGGCAGATGAGGAACAGAATAACAACAGCAAGACAACTTAAGGAAATCATTTCTTTAACCCCGGAAGAGGAAAAAGCTGTTGAATTTTCATTAACAAAATTTCCAATGGCGATAACACCATACTTCTCTACGCTTATTGATCCACAGGACCCAAATTGTCCGATCAGGAAACAGGTAGTTCCCACAATGGATGAATTTATTGTCTCAGATTATGATATGCGGGATCCCTGTGGTGAGGATACTCATTCTCCTGTTCCCGGGCTTGTTCACAGATATCCCGACAGAGTGCTTGTTATACTGATAGACAGATGTTCAATATATTGTAGATACTGCACAAGAAAGAGAATAGTTTCAGGAGGATGTCTCTCACTGACATGGGATAATTTTGAAAAATGCTACGAATACATATTGAAAAATAGAAAAATCAGAGACGTTCTCTTTTCAGGTGGGGATCCGCTTATCATGAGTGATGAAAAAATAGAGGCGGTCCTTTCAAAATTCAGAAGAATACCTCATGTGGAGATCCTGCGAATCGGGACGAGGGTTCCTGTGACACTTCCGCAAAGAATTACAGAAAATCTCGTATCTATCCTCAAAAAATACCATCCCCTATATATGAGCATCCATTTTTCGCATCCAAAGGAAATAACATCTGAAGTGAAAAGGGCGTGTGAGATGCTTGCAGATGCAGGAATACCTCTTGGCAGTCAGACTGTTCTTTTAAGAGGTATAAACGATAGGGTTTCTGTAATGAAGAAGCTTATGCATGAGCTTCTGAAGATAAGGGTTAGACCCTATTACATATACCAGTGCGATCTTGTTTTTGGTGCCGAGCACTTCAGAACACCCGTCTCAACAGGAATAAGGATAATGGAAAAGCTCCGTGGATTTACAAGCGGCTATGCGGTTCCCACATATGTTATTGATGCACCCGGTGGTGGGGGCAAGATACCCATCGGACCTGATTATGTGGTTTATAAAACGAAAGGTAAAATAATCCTGAAGAATTATGAAGGAAAAATCTTTGAATATGTAGAGCCATCCAGATGGCCTGTTGAAGAGAGGAGGATTGCGTTCTTCCCGAAAATTAATAGATAAGGAGCATTAAATGAGATCATTCAGGATTGCACTTGTTTACAATCCAATCAAGATCGAGATGCTGATAGATAAACCTATTGATGTTATATCAGAATATGACAGTGAGGAAACGGTAAATGCAATAAAAATGGCGCTTGAGGAAGGTGGGCACTATGTTTACCTTGTTGAAGCGGATGAAAATATCTTTGATGAACTGAAAAAGGTAAAGCCTGATATAGTCTTTAATATAGCAGAGGGTAAAGGTGGAGAAGCAAGGGAGGCCTATGTTCCATGTATCCTTGAGATGCTCGGTATCCCATATACTGGCTCCGGTCCACTTACGCTTGCATTATGCTTGAATAAGGCAAGAACAAAGCAGATCCTTGCGTATTATGGGATACCGACGGCTAAGTTTCAGGTTGTAAGATCAAGTAATGAAGATCTTGATGAAAGACTTAAATATCCACTGATTGTTAAGCTCCTTCATGAGGGATCGAGTATGGGTCTTGCACCTGATTCTGTTGTTTATACAGAAGAAGCATTAAGAAAGAAGGTTGAATATCTTCTAAGAACATACGGTGAGCCTGTCCTTGTTGAGGAATTTCTTCCAGGGAGGGAGTTTACCGTTCCTATCCTTGGAAACGAAAAACTTGAGTTACTTCCCATAATTGAAATTGTATATAAGACTGATCCACCCATAAACCTCTTTACGCCGGACAGATCCACCTACCCTCTTCTTAAACAGATATACGGGAGCAATTTTAATATTATTGAGTGGGAAAATACTTCCATATGTCCTGCTTCTGTTGATGAAGAACTGAGGCAGGAGCTGGAATCACTTGCTGTGAAAGCATTCAGGGCGATGGAGTGCAGGGACTGGTGTCGAGCTGAAATAAGGATGGACAGAAATGGAGTGCCACATATCCTTGAGCTGAATCCCATAGCGGGACTTGATCCCTCATACTGGTTTCCTAAATCTGCAAGGGCGGCTGGAATGAGTTATGAAGAGCTTATAAACAGGATTCTTTATCATGCATTGAAAAGATATGAACTCATTTGAGGATTAAGATGAAGGTAGCAATAACCTATAACATTAAAGTGAAAGACAATACAACCGGGATTGAGGATTACTATGCTGAATTTGATGATCTTGAAACCATTATTGCAATTGGATCAGCTTTGTCTTCAAGATATGAAGTGGTCTTTATCGAAGCGGATGAAAATGCATATAACAGATTGAGAAAGGAGAGGCCTGACATCGTCTTCAATATCGCGGAGGGTATAAGGGGGCTGTATAGAGAATCCCATATTCCTGCTATACTGGAACTCCTTGGTATTCCATATACAGGCTCAGATCCCCTAACACTTGCTGAGTGTCTTGATAAGGCAAGATGCAAAGAGATTCTCTCCCACTATGGTATACCAACGCCAGCATTCGCTGTTATTTATGATATAAATTATATGCCAGTGTTGCCTGAATACCCCCTTATATTGAAACCATTACGGGAGGGATCAAGTAAGGGAATAAGAAATAGCTCCCTGGTCTTCACAGAAGATGAATTCTTGAGGGAGTGCAGAAGGATTTTCGAAGTTTATAATGAGCCTGTTCTTGTTGAGAAGTTTCTCAAAGGGAGGGAATTTACCGTATCATTGATAGGCAACAACGATCATATAAGGGTCCTTCCAATCATAGAGATAAAGTTTGATGAGTTACCCGAAGGTTCGAACCCCATATATTCCTATGAGGCAAAATGGATATGGGATACAAAGGAATGGCCTCTTGATATATTTGAATGTCCTGCAAGGCTTGAACCTTCCCTTGAAAAAAAGATAATGGAGGTATCTATAAGGGCATTTAAGGCATTGAGATGTAAGGATTGGTGCAGGATAGACATAAGGCTTGATGAAAATGATGAGCCAAACGTGCTTGAACTCAATCCCCTTCCTGGCATTATTCCTGATCCCAGATGTAATTCATGTTTTTCAAAAGCAGCAAGAACGGCTGGGTTGAGCTATGAAGAGATGGTTAATGAGATTCTGAATTGTGCAATGAGGAGATATAATATTATCTGATGGAGGATGCTGTGGAAATAAAATCGGCATTGATTGAAAAGATAGATTCACTGAAAGCTAAGATCGCTGTAATTGGTCTCGGTTATGTTGGGCTTCCGCTTGCAGTGGAGATGGCAAAGGCAGGCTTTGATGTAACAGGCATAGATGTGGATGACAAAAGGGTGGAGATGCTTAATGAAGGGGTTCCATATATAATGGATGTTTCAGAAAATGATTTAAAGGAATGTGTGAGAAGAAATAGATTACGTGCGTTATCTTCCTATAATGTTCTTTCAGAAGTAGATTGTGTGTGTATATGTGTTCCTACACCACTCAGAAAAACAAAGGATCCTGATATCTCTTGCATACTTTCTGCAATCGAGGAGGTATCAAAGAGGATAAGAAAAGGCCAACTTATTATCCTTGAAAGCACATCCTATCCTGGCACCACAGATGAGCTATTTCTTCCATCACTTGAGAAATCTAGTCTTCATGTAGGTAAAGACTTCTTTCTTGCATTTTCTCCGGAGAGGGTTGATCCTGGTAATAAAATATTTAAAACAAAGAATATCCCAAAAGTCGTTGGAGGTGTAACAGCATCTTGCACTGAGGTAGCATCATTTTTTTATAAAAAGTTCATAGCTGACGTATTTCCTGTTTCATCAGCAAAGGTTGCTGAGATGGTGAAACTTCTTGAAAATACATTCAGGAGTGTTAATATTGCGCTTGTCAATGAGCTGGCATTAATGTGCAATAAGATGGGTATTGATGTTTGGGAGGTTATAGAGGCTGCAGCAACAAAGCCTTTTGGATTTATGCCCTTTTATCCAGGGCCAGGTCTCGGCGGACATTGTATCCCTGTAGATCCCTATTATCTTGTATGGAAGGCAAGATCTATCGGTTTTGAACCAAGGTTTATAGAGATTGCGGGTTATATTAACTCGAGCATGCCTGCATATGTAGTAACAAGAATAACGGATGCATTGAATAATAGAGGAAAGCCTGTAAAAGGGTCAAAAATACTTATAATAGGTGTATCGTATAAAAAAGATGTTAGCGATACGAGGGAGTCTCCTGCACTTGATATAATGGCAATGCTTGAAGAAAAGGGTGCGGAAATAAGTTTTTCAGATCCTTATAATGGCTTGGTAAAAATTGGTGATAAATTATATCAGTCTGTTGAAATCAGTGCAAAATATCTCAGAAAAATGGACTGCGTTGTTATTGTTACAGATCATTCACTATTTGATTACAAAATGATCTTTGAGAATTCCTCACTTATATTCGATGCGAGAAATGCTCTTAAAGGATTTAAGGGAGATAATATAGTAAAGTTATGAGAAATAGTTTATATCTTGTGACAGGTGGAGCGGGATTTATTGGTTCTCATCTTGTTGAGTATCTTATTAACAAGGGATATGCGGTGAGGGTTCTTGATAATTTTGCAACAGGAAAGAGGGAGAATCTTTTTTCTGTAATTGACAGAATAGAACTCATAGAAGGCGATATAAGGGATTATGTGACCCTGATGAGAGCGGTTCATGGTGTTGATTGTATTTTTCATCAGGCCGCGGTGACATCCGTATCAAGATCGTGGGAGGATCCGATTTATACTTTTGATGTTAACTCAATAGGAACATTGAAGCTCATTATTGCTGCCTCAAAATCTGGCGTCAAAAGAATTATATATGCATCATCATCATCAGTCTATGGAGATACGCCTATCCTCCCAAAAAACGAGGATATGCAACCGAAACCTATTTCACCGTATGCACTGAGCAAACTGATAGGTGAGCAAAAGCTTAGATTATTTGCTGAATCAGCCGGGATTAATATTATAGTGCTCAGATATTTCAATGTATATGGACCAAGGCAGGATCAATCATCTCCTTATGCTGCGGTGATTCCAAAATTTATAGATGCCATATTAAGGAAAAAGTCTCCTGTCATATATGGTGATGGTGAACAAACAAGGGATTTTACATATGTAGATGATGTTGTAAAAGCAAATATACTTGCGATGGAGATTAAACAGGATGGATGCTTTGTTATGAATATAGGAACAGGAATAAGCACGAGCATAAATGAACTTTTTAAAAGGATATGTGAGATAACAGGTAATTATGTAATCCCGGATTACAAGCCTCCGAGAACGGGTGATGTAAGACATTCAAGGGCTAGCATCGAAAGGGCAGAGAAGATTATTGGATACAAACCGGAGACCTCATTAGAAGAAGGATTGAGGGAAACGATAGAATATTTTAAAAAGAGAATTATTAAAAAAACTTAAAAGGAGGAAAGCATGATTGGAAGGATGAGAAGGAGGGGATTAATTGCATGGTATCTTATTGGCGCTATGCTTTTTATAGGGATGATTCCAAGGAGTGCCTCAGCAATATGGATAAGCAGCAACTATGGGAATTCTCTGCCAGAAAGAATCGAGGATCTCAAGAAGATACAGAAATTTCTTGAGACAGAAATTGTTAAAAAGAAGCTTCAGGATCTTGGCTACTCAATGGATGAGATAAAGGAGAAGCTTTCACTTTTAACAGATGATGATCTTCATTTTCTCGCAAATCATCTTGAAAGTATTAGACCAGCAGGTGATGGGGGCGTTGCTGTTCTTGTTGTTCTTGTAATCCTGCTTACAATTCTTCTTATGATTTACATAACTGGACACAAGGTCATAATTACAAAATGAGGAATTGCATTATTGTCCTTTTTTCGATCCTGATCTTCACAGGATTTATAGAAAAGGCATATGGATCTGGAAAAAGGATAATTTTGCCTGTTCCTTTCACCCCCCAGGAGGATTATTATTGCGGACCCTCATCGCTTGCCAGTGTAATGCAATTTTATGGGAGAAACATTTCCCAGCATGAGATAGCAAAAGAGGTTTTCAAAAGGGATCTTGGTGGATCGATTGCCCTTGATCTGATGCTTTTTGCAAGAAAGATGGGTTTTAGAGGAGAAATAATCGAAGGAGATATGGAGATAATCAAAAGTAAAATAGAAAGTGGTCAACCCCTTATAGTGCTTCTCGACATCGGGTGGTTTTTCTATTCGAGACCTCATTTTGCCGTAATTGTGGGATATGACAGCGAGAAGAACAGGATAATTGTTAATTCTGGAAGAAACAGGGAACAGGAGTATGAGAGGGAAGAATTCATCAGAATATGGAAGAAAATGGGAAACCTTATTCTTCTTGTTGCTCCTGCTGATAGCAGGTAGCTTTTATTCATGCATTTCTTCGAGGGTCAGTTTTACGGATGATCCCTTTAGTTATGAAGAGCATATGGAGCTTGCTTCAGTTTATGAAAGAATGGGCAATATGGATCTTGCATTAAAACATTACAGGGATGCTTCAATTAAGAAAAAAAACAGGCCAGATCCTTTTTTGAAAATGGGGGATATTCATTATATAAAAGGTGATTTCGATGAGGCAAAAAAGAACTATGAAAAGGCTTTCGAGCTTGGCTATAGGGATGCACGTCTTTTAAATAACCTTGCATACATAATTATATTAACAGTAGGTGATCTCAACAGGGCTGAATTACTTATTAATGAATCGCTGAGAATGAAGCCAGAGAAGCCATACCTTTACCTTGATACCCTTGCCCTCATCTATATAAAAAGGGGAAGATACGAAGATGCAGAGAAGCTACTCAAGGGTGTTATTGACGCGGCAGGATCTGAGAGAAATGAAATTCTCTCGGAGATATATCTTCACTATGGGATAACGCTCATGGAGCTTGGAAAGATAGTTGAATCCAGGGAGGCATTTGAAAAATGTATTAAGCTTAACCCTTCCGGTAAAGCAGCAAATGATGCACGGAATTATCTGAACAACCTTCCTTGAAGGGCAGAGTCATCAATGATATTATAAAAAAGAAGTTAATCCTCATTAGAAAGTGAATAAACATGGAAAAGCGAGAAGAGGGTCATATTAATCGGATGGAAGAGAGAAAGGATTTATCATACGAATCAATATCGGAATTATGCATATTCCCGCTGAGGGAGATGATCATCTTTCCTGGAACGCTTCTTCCGATGAGTATATCCGGCGAAAAGGTTATTAGTCTCATCAATCACGCCATAAATAATCATCAGAGACTTCTTGGTGTTTTTCTCATTAAAGATGTTAAGAAAGCGGAGGTTGATCCTGATGATCTATACCATATCGGTGTTGCAGCAATTATTCATAGAATGATGAAGCTCCCTGATGGGACCGCAAGACTTATACTACAGGGATTGTACAGGATTAGAATAATGGAGTTCATTTCAACCAAGCCCTTTTTTATAGCAAAGGTCGAAAGCACTCCGGAAAAGGTCGAACTTACAAAAACAACAGAAGCACTCTTGAGGAATACACTGAATCTTGCCCAGAAATTTATTTCCCTTACCCCTTATATACCAGATGAGATTCATGAAATTTTACTCAATATTGATGACCCCTTAAGAACGGTATATATGCTCACATCCCTCATAAGGGTTAAAATTGATGAGAAACAGGAAATCCTCGAGATTGATACTCTTGAAGAGAAACTTAAGAAACTCAATATCCATCTAACAAGGGAGATCGACCTCCTTGAGCTTGGCAATCGCATCCAATCAGAGGCCCAGAAAGAGATGGAAAAGATAAACAGGGAATTCTTTCTCAGACAGCAGCTCAAGGCGATAAAGCAGGAGCTCGGTGAAATAGATGATCGTGAGGCAGAGGTTCAGCAGCTTCTTGAAAGACTCTCCTCAATGGATTTGCCGGAAGGGGTGAGGGTCGAGGCTGAGCGAGAGATAAGAAGACTTGAGAGAATTGCGCCTGCATTACCAGAATACACCGTTATAAGGAACTATATAGACTGGATCCTTGATCTTCCATGGAATATAAAAACAGAAGACAATCTTGATCTTGAGCGTGCAAAGATGATCCTTGATGAGGATCATCACGATCTTGAAGAGGTAAAAGAGAGGATACTTGAGTTCCTTGCGGTAAGAAAATTAAGACCCGAATCAAAAGCCCCTATACTTTGCTTTGTGGGACCCCCTGGTGTGGGGAAGACATCCCTCGGAAAATCCATTGCACGTGCACTGGGGAGGAAGTTTGTGAGGATATCTCTTGGGGGAATAAGGGATGAGGCGGAAATAAGGGGGCATAGAAGAACATATGTGGGGGCGCTACCAGGAAAGATTATCCAGTCTTTGAAGGTTGCAAGCACCAAAAACCCTGTATTTATGATGGATGAGATAGATAAGATCGGTTCAGACTTCAGGGGCGATCCCTCTTCAGCCCTTCTTGAAGTTCTTGATCCGGAACAGAATAATGCCTTCATGGATCACTATCTGGGTCTGCCCTTTGATCTCTCGGAGGTACTGTTCATAACAACTGCAAACACCGCACAAACCATACAGAGGCCCCTTCTCGACAGGATGGAGATCATCAGGATACCGGGCTATACGGAATATGAAAAACTTGGAATTGCAAAAAGCCATATTATACCGCGCCAGCTAAAGGAGCATGCACTTTTGCCTGACGACATCATTGTTGAGGATGATGCCATTCTAAAGATTATACTTTCCTATACAAGGGAGGCAGGTGTGAGGGAGATGGAGAGGCAGATTGCAAGGATATTTAGAAAGGTAGTATTTGAAAAGGCAGCAGGAAGACTCAATAAGCCCCTGATCATAAAACCGCAAAATCTCGCAGAATTTCTTGGTCCGGAGAGGATTTATTCGGAGATTGAATTCAGGACATCAAAGCCGGGTGTGGCAACAGGACTTGTATGGACAGAATGGGGTGGAGATGTAATATTTGTAGAGGCAGCCAAAATGCCTGGCAAGAAGGGTTTTTTCCTTACAGGACACCTTGGCGAGGTTATGCAGGAGTCGGCAAAAGCAGCACTGAGTTATATAAGATCGAAGGCAAAGGGACTCGGCATTGAAGAAGATTTCTTTGAAAAATATGATATACACCTTCATGTTCCAGCAGGCGCCATTCCCAAGGATGGTCCTTCTGCAGGGATCACAATGGCAACTGCAATCGTTTCTTTGCTCAAAGAGAAACCCGTGAAAAAGGATATAGCAATGAGCGGTGAGATAACCCTTTCAGGGCTTGTTCTTCCAGTTGGTGGAATAAAGGAGAAGATACTTGCAGCGAAAAGGTTCGGCATAAAAAGGGTTATCCTTCCGAAGAGAAATGCTGGAGAGATAGAGGAGATAATGAAAAGTGGAAGGCTTGATGATATGGAGATCATTATGGTTGACACCATCGATGAGGTGTTAAAGACAGCATTGGATCTGGAAGGCTAAAAATATGGAAGGCTAAAAAATATGATGGATAAATCCATAAACCTTGGTCGAATCTTCGGGATTCAGATATCAATAAATTATTCATGGTTTATAGTTTTCGGGCTGGTTGCATGGAGCCTTTCGAGCGGGTATTTTCCCACCTTTTATCCTGAAAAGTCAACCCATTATTACTGGATCATGGGAATTATATCATCGCTTTTACTTTTCCTTTCTGTTCTCCTTCATGAGTTATCACATACAGTGGTTGCTAACAGATCAGGCCTCAGGGTAAACAGGATCAGCCTTTTTATCTTTGGCGGGATTGCGTACCTTAACGAGGAGCCTCAAAACCCATATGTGGAGTTGAAAGTTTCTGTGGCAGGTCCCTTATGCAGTGTGATCCTTGCAGGTGGCTTTTACCTGCTTGAAGGTATTACTGAAGGGATGGCCAAGGCAATATTTGGATATGTGGCATTTATTAACCTTATGCTTTTTGGATTTAACATGATACCGGGATTCCCGCTTGATGGTGGAAGGATTTTAAGGGCACTGTGGTGGATGAATTCAGGTAACCTCAGGAAATCAACAGAGATCTCAACCCAATTTGGAAAAGGTTTTGCGTTTTTCATGATCTTTTATGGGTTTTTCCTTATAGTTAGCGGAAATATAATTGGTGGGGCCTGGCTTATATTTATAGGATTTTTCCTTTACAATGCTGCTGAGGCAGGGCTTAGACACACCCTGTTAAGAAGGGCGCTTTCGGGTGTGAAAGTAAGTAATCTTATGGCAAAGGATATTATTCATGTTGAAGAGGATCTTACCCTTGATCGCCTGGTGGAAGATTATTTTCTGAAATACCGATATGTTTTCTTCCCGGTCTTTAAGGAGAAGAAGGTGGTTGGAGTAGTTACGCTCGATGATGTAAGGGGGGTGCAGAAGGAGATGTGGCCATTTAAGCTCATAAGGGATATTATGAAGCCCATAAGGGCTGATATGATAAAATCCTCAAAGGATGAAGCTTTTGATGTTTTTGAACAGATGGTTATAAAAAATGTAGGAAGATTTCTCGTAATGGAGGAGTCTGAGCTTATTGGTATTATATCGAGAAGGGACATCATGAATCTTTTCAAAATAAAGATGGACCTTGGCAGTGATTGATCCCTCCGAATTAATTGGAAGAGTCCGTATTGAACAGATGAGGATGGAAGATCTGGATGATGTTATGATTATTGAAAAGGCATCATTTATTACACCATGGACACGGGGGATGTTTATAGAGGAACTGGGAAGCCATCATTCTGTATGTCTTGTTGCAAAGATGCTGGATGAATCTGGAAGCGGGGAAAAGAGTAAAATCATCGGTTTTATCTGTTCATATTTCATACTTGATGAAATTCATATACTTAATATTGCCGTTCATCCATCGTACAGAAGAAAGGGGATTGCGGGTCTTATGATGAAGGAGATTATTAAGAAGGGGTATGAGAGAGGGAGTAGATGCATATTTCTTGAGGTAAGGGTAAAGAATAAAGCTGCAATCAGATTTTATGAGAAACTGGGATTCAAGGTTATTGGTGTCAGAAAGGGATATTATGCGGACACAGGGGAAGACGCACTGATAATGGAAAAGGAGCTAAAGGGATTTGATAATATTTGATACAACTGTAGCATACAATAGGGAGCTATCTCCTGGTTACTATCTCTTAGGCCTGGAGGATGGAGAAAAACTAAAGCACTTTACACCTGGACAGTTCATTATGTTAAGGATAGAGGCATGTTTTGATCCCTTTCTTCGAAGACCATTTTCCATATATCGCATAAAAAATGGCATTATTGAAATAGTTTACAAAGTTGTTGGAAAAGGAACACTTCGTTTAAAAGACAAAAAACCTGGTTCAGTATTAAATATACTTGGCCCTCTTGGAAATGGCTTTACCATAGAGGACCTGAGTGTTTCACAGGTTTTGATCGGTGGGGGGGTTGGTGCTGCCTCCCTCTATGCCCTTTGTGAGGAGATTAAAAAGTGGGGTGGAAGGGCTATTGTTTTGCTCGGTGGAAAGGGTATTACTGATATTCCATGGGCTGATGATTTCAAGAATCTCGGTGCAAAGGTATTTATATCCTCAGAGGACGGTTCCTCTCCATTTTTTGGAACAGTGCTTGATCTTCTTTACAGTTTAATAGATAGGGAGATAGCGAGGGATTCCCATTTTTATGTCTGCGGTCCTTGGGAGATGATAAGGATTTTTTGTTCATTTGCAAAAGAAAGGTCACTTCATTCGCAGGTCTCGCTTGAAAGGAATCTTGCATGCGGGCTTGGTATGTGTCTAGGATGCGTAATAAAAGTCAAGGAGAATGGAGATGTAGTGATAAAAAGGGTATGCAAGGATGGCCCGGTCTTCAGGGGGAGTGAGATAATATATGAAGCCTGATCTTTCCGTTGAAATTGCAGGAATAAGGATGAAAAACCCCGTCATGGTAGCCTCGGGGACTTTTGGATATGGGGATTGCATGGATGAGCTTTACGATATTAGCGTGCTTGGTGCAGTTGTTGTAAAGAGCATATCCCTTTATCCCATGGAAGGGAATCCCCAGCCGAGGATATGCGAGGTTCCATGTGGAATGATAAATTCTATAGGTCTTCAGAATATCGGTGTGGAAAGATTTTTAAAAGAGAAAATGCCTCGCTTGAAAGGTTTCTCTGTTCCTATTGTTGTTAGTATATTTGGAAAAACAATAAATGAATATGTGGAGGTTGCAAAAAGGCTGGACGGAGTTGAAGGGATATCTGCACTGGAGGTGAATATTTCATGTCCTAATATCGAAAAAGGAGGCATACATTTTGGAAACGATCCCATGACTGCCTCGGAGCTTATTGAATATATAAGAAGGGAAACAAGGCTTCCTTTATTCGTAAAGCTTCCTCCTGTAGTGGGAGATGTAAAAGGGTTCATAAAAATATTGCAGGAAAGCGGCACAGATGCATTTACTATTATGAATACTATCCCTGCAATGGCAGTTGATATAAAGAGAAGGAAGCCCCTAATTTCAACTGTGACGGGTGGTCTTTCAGGTCCAGCGATAAAGCCTATTGCACTTAGGGTGGTCTGGGAGGCTTTTCAGGTATCCAGGCTCCCCATTATTGGGGTTGGTGGTATTATGAATGCAGTGGATGCCCTTGAATTTTTTATAGTAGGGGCAGCTGCCATTCAGGTTGGAACCGCAAATTTCTTAAACCCGATGGCACCTGTTGAGATCATTGAAGGGATAAAGGGTTATTTGATTGAAAATAGAATGGGGAGCATAAAAGAAATAGTGGGTTCGCTGAAAATTTAAACAGATTTTATATTGAAAAAAAGATTAAAAATGTGTAATATTTAATAGATTGGAGCGGGCGTTGCCTGCTTTTTTATTTTGGGGGTAATTTTTATGTTAAGGGATATTGAGTTAATAGTAAAAGAGGCAAGAGAGATCGCGCTACCCATAGTGGAGTCCGAAGGGATGGAGCTGGTTGATGTTGAGTTCCGAACCGAACGGGGCTCTTGGGTTCTGAGATTTTATATTGATAGGGAAGGTGGGGTGACTGTGGATGATTGTGCTACAATTAGTGAGCAGTTGAGCGTTGTCCTTGATGTGAAAAACCTTATACCACATCAGTATAATCTTGAGGTTTCATCTCCCGGACTTGACAGACCTCTTGCAAGCGAGAGGGATTTTAACAGAAATATCGGAAGGGAGATAAAGATAAGAACCAAAGAGCCTGTATCAGGTAGGAGGAATTTCAAGGGTAAACTTACAGCAGTCATAAATGGAACAGCAATTATTGAGGAAGATGGAAAATATCATCAGGTTAGGATTGATAATATAAATAAGGCGAGGCTTGTCATAAAAATATAAACATGCATTAAAATAGGGATAAAAATCTGTGGGGAAACATTATGGGTTCAGAATTGAGTAAAACTATTGAGATGGTTGGTAAGGAAAAGGGCATTGGAAAGATCAAAATCATCAGTGCCCTTGAAGAAGCCGTGGCTACTGCCTCAAAAAAGAAATTCGGGGCAAACAAGGAGATTGAAGCACATTATAATGAGGAAACAGGGGAGATCGAGGTATTTCAATTTTTCACTATTGTTGAGCAGGTTGAGGATCCAGATCTTGAAATGAGCCTTGAAGAGGCAAGGAAATATGATCCGGAGTGCACAATTGGTGACAGCCTGGGTGTGAAGCTTGATATATCAGGTTTGGGGAGAATAGCTGCTCAGACTGCAAAGCAGATAATTATACAAAAGGTAAGGGATGCCGAAAGGGAAGTTGTATACTCTGAATATAAGGATAGGAAAGGCACAATAGTTTCGGGAATTGTTCATCGATTTGACAAGGGGGACATAATAGTGAATCTCGGTAGGGCAGAGGCGATTCTACCGCACAGGGAGCAGGTTCCAAGGGAGAGTTATAGACAGGGGGATAGAATAAAGGGTATTATAATTGAGGTTCATAAGGAAGGGCATGATCCACAGATTGTGATTTCAAGGACGCACCCAAATTTCCTTATAAAGTTGTTTGAACAGGAAGTGCCGGAGATTGAGGAAGGGATCGTGGAAATAAAGGGGGTAGCGCGGGAGCCGGGGATAAGATCCAAGATTGCTGTTTATTCAAGGGATCCAAAGATAGACCCCGTAGGGGCATGCGTGGGGATGAAAGGGACAAGGGTTCAGGCGATTGTTCAGGAACTGAAAGGGGAAAAGCTTGATATAGTGAAATGGAGTAATAATGCTTATGAGTTTGTCTGCAATGCCCTTGCCCCCGCTCAGATCTATAAGGGGATAGTGGATGAAGAAGAAAGGACAATGGAGCTTGTGGTGCCAGATGATCAACTTTCCCTTGCAATTGGAAAGAGGGGCATAAATGTTCGATTGGCTGCAAAGCTTACGGGATGGAAAATAGATGTTAAGAGCGAATCAAGGGTTGAGAGGATATATCAGGAGGGAAGGCAGGCATTAAAGGTGATTCCTGGAGTTGGGGATATGATTGCGCAGATTCTCTTTCAGGAGGGATATAAAACGCCCACGGATGTTGCAAAATTGTCTGTAAAGGATCTTCAGGATCTGACCGGGCTTTCTGAGGAAGAAGCGCAGCAGATTATAGAAAGGGCAAAAGAGATATCGACTTCAGGTGGACAGAGAAGAGAGGCAGACCTTTAGAACCTGTGCTGGATGTGAAGCAAAAAGGGGAAAATTTGAGATGATAAGATTTGTTTCGTCGGAATCAGGGGAACTTGTGGCGGATCTTCTCCATAGAATGGAAGGAAGGGGTGTTTATCTATGTCCAAGCCCTGAATGCTTCACTAATGTCTCTAAAAAGAAGAAGAATCCATTTTCATGGAGATTGAAAAAGAATATAAAACCATACACGGTTGAGGAGCTGAAAAAGATTGTTGAGAATGCGGTGGATCAGTTAAAAGACAGAAATATTCCAGCCAGGGTGACGGAGCTTATAAGCAGATGTTGTGCCCTGATAGAGGGAAGACAAGATGAAGGTTTATGAACTTGCCAAAAAATTGAATGTAACAAATAATGAATTGATTTCAATCGCAAGAAGAGCTGGTGTCGAGGTAAAGGGTCCTGCATCTGTTCTCGATGAGAAGCAAATAGAGCAGATAAAGATGGTGATGGATAAAGAGAAAGGCCTGCAACATCACAGTCAGGTTGTAGAATCCAGAGTAAGTTCAAGGGTTATCAGGAGAAGGGTCATAGAGGAGCGGAAGGTTGAGCCTGTTAAGGAAGCGGAGATTTCAGCAGTGGAGCAGGATTTCCGGAAGGAGGGAATATCAGAAATTAAGGTAGAGGAGATGAAGATAGAGCAGGAAAGGCTTGTGGAGCAACAGGAGCATGTTGAGGAGCAGATTGCTGAACTTAAAGAGGTCAGGGAGGAAGTTGAGGAAGAGAAACCATCAGTTGTTGAAAAGGAATGGGAGGAGATATTCCGTGATGAAGAGATAAAAGAAACAGAAGAAAAGATTGAGGAACATATAATTCCAGCTCCAGTTGCTGAATCAGGTGAAAAGATTATCATGGCAGACGATGTTCATGTTGAAATAGAAAAGGAAGAGGAAAAAATTACTCGTAAGAAAAAGGTTGTTATAGAAACGAAAGAAAGGGAAGAGTTATTTAAGGGAAAAAAGAAAGTATTTGTTAAAAAGAAAGAGGGAAGGGTTAAGGAGAATATTTTTGAGGAGCTGGTGGATCATTTAGAAGATAGGAAAGAGGAGTTAGTCGAAGATACAGGAAAAGAAGAAAGTTTCTTTGTTCCACTGAAAAAAAAGAAAACAGCAATTGAACCTTCAAAAAAACAGGAAGCGATTCCTGTTAGAGCCACAAAAAGGGTTATAAAGATAGATCAGACAATAACAGTTGGCGAGTTGTCAAAGAGCATGGGTGTAAAAGTTGGCGATATTATAAAAAGACTCATGTCAATGGGTCTTATGGCAACGATAAACCAGCCTCTTGATGCCGATACAGCAACACTTATTGCATCAGAATTTGGTTACGATGTTGAAAGAACAAGTATTGAAATAGAGGATATCTATGAAGCAAAGATTGATAGGGAAGAAGATCTTAAACCAAGAAGCCCTGTAGTCACCGTTATGGGTCATGTTGATCATGGGAAAACATCACTTCTTGATGCTATAAGAAAAACAAATATAATAGCACAGGAGGCTGGCGGTATAACTCAACACATAGGTGCATATCTTGTGAAGCTTGATGATGGGAGGGAGGTTGTTTTTCTTGATACACCGGGGCATGAGGCTTTTACTGCAATGAGGGCGAGAGGCGCAAAGGTAACCGATATCGTTGTTCTTGTTGTCGCAGCGGATGATGGAGTTATGCCTCAGACGATTGAAGCTATAAATCATGCGCGAGCGGCAAAGGTTCCGATTGTTGTTGCAATAAATAAGATAGATAAACCGAATGCAAATCCAGAAAAGGTAAAAAGGGTTCTCTCCGAATACGGACTTGTTCCTGAGGAATGGGGTGGAGATACACTTTACGCAGAAGTTAGCGCAAAGATGAAGAAGGGAATAAGAGAACTCCTTGAAATTATCCTTCTTCAGGCAGATGTTCTTGAACTGAAGGCAAATCCAGACAAACCAGCAAGAGGAACAATTATAGAGGCAAAGCTTGATAGGGGGAGAGGGCCTGTTGCAACAGTTCTTGTTCAGGAAGGAACACTTAGGGTTGGAGATGTATTTGTTGCAGGACTTCAGTATGGGAAGGTAAGGGCGATGATTAATGATAAGGGGAACAGGATTGAATCAGCATATCCATCCTGTCCTGTTGAAGTTATAGGATTTAATGGTATTCCAGCAGCAGGGGATCCTTTTGTGGTTGTTAAGGATGAGAGAAGGGCGAAGGAGATAGCATATTTGAGGCAGATAAAGCAGAGGGAGAAGGAGCTTGCTAAATCAGCAAGGATAACTCTGGAAGAATTCTACAGAAGGATAAAAGAAGGTGTTACAAAGGAAATGAACCTGATATTGAAAGCGGATGCACAGGGATCAATTGAGGCAATTGCAGATGCCCTAAAAAAATTGACTACTGAGGAAGTAAGGGTAAACATAATACACAGCTCTGTAGGAGCAATTTCTGAATCGGATGTTATGCTTGCAGTGGCTTCTGATGCAATTATAATAGGATTCAATGTGAAGATCGATCAAAAGGCACAATCCATAGCCTCGCAGGAGAAGGTTGATATCAGAATCTATAGCGTTATTTACGATGCAATATCGGACATTAAAAAGGCGCTTGTTGGGTTACTTGAGCCAGTTGTAAAGGAAGTTTATATTGGCAGGGCAGAGGTAAGAGAAACTTTCAATATTTCCAAGGTTGGAGTAGTTGCAGGTAGCTATGTGCTTGAGGGAAAGGTTATGAGGAATGCAAGCGTGAGGGTCATAAGGGATGGGGCTGTTATTCATGAGGGAAGGGTTGCATCATTGAAGAGATTCAAAGAGGATGTCAAAGAAGTGGCTGCGGGATATGAGTGCGGGATCCTGATTGAAAATTTCAATCAGGTTAAGGCAGGGGATATACTTGAAATATTTACATTAGAAAAAACATCCCCCACCATATGATCTAATCATATATGATCATAGGTATCTGTTATCTTGATGTTATTATACATGGAAACCATTCCCTTAAAGAGAAGAGAAAAGTGCTTAAAGGGATATTTGACAGGACCAAGAGCCGATTCAATATTTCTATAGCGGAAGTTGGAGATAACGATTTGTGGCAGCGGGCAAAAATCGGTTTTACCGTTGTAGGCAATGAGAAAAACTATATTGATTCTGTAATAAATGGGGTTATTGAATATATAGAACAGATGCGGGTGCTTGAGATCATATCGCGCCACTCCGATATATGGAGCTTTAAACAATAGTTGAAAAAATGGAAGGATTTCCGAGATGAAAGAAAGAGGAGAAAGGGTTGGTGAATTGATAAGGGAAGAGATATCACAGATGCTCATTAAGGGACTCAAGGATCCGCGCATCGGCCTTGTTACTATAACACATGTTAAGCTCTCTAAGGATTTGAGAAGGGCGATGGTATTTTTTACCGTACATGGAAATGAACACGAAAGGGAGAGGAGCTTGGAGGGATTAAAGAGTGCAAGAAATTTTATCAGGAGGGAACTTGGTAAAAAGCTTTATTTAAAATATATACCGGAAGTTGAATTCTTTTACGATACATCATTTGATTACGGCGAAAAAATAGATGGTCTTCTCAAGGAGATAAAGGAAATTGAAAAAGGAAATCAATAAAATTCTAAATGTTATAAGAAAAAACCACGATTTTTTGATCACCACTCATATTAATCCCGAGGGTGATGCGATAGGTTCTGAGCTTGCACTTGGAATAGCCCTTTCATCGATTGGTAAGAATGTATCAGTAATAAACCATGATCCAGTCCCAACAAAATACCGTTTTCTTCCATGGTCTGATAGGGTGAAAACAGAATACACAAATAGTGAAAATTATGATGCTGTATTTGTGCTTGACTGTTCAAGTATTGATAGAACAGGTTCTGTTGGAGAATTAATAAAGAAAGCAGAGCTGATAGTAAATATTGATCATCATCTAACAGCTCTCCCTTTTGCACACATTAGCTATGTTGATAGCTCTGCTTCTGCAACAGGAGAGCTTGTATATGAAATCATTAAAAGGATGAAGATAAAAATAAACAAGGAGATTGCCACGAATTTATACACAGCAATCTTTGTTGATACAGGTTCATTCCGATATAGCAATACAACTCCATCATCTATGAGGATAGCTGCCAAGCTACTTGAGAGTGGGGTTGATCCATGGTATATATCCGAAAAGATATATGAAACCCAGCCTCTGGAGAGATTAAGACTACTTGCCCTGACACTGGGAACACTTGAGATAGTTCTTGATGGAAGGGTTGCATCAATTGTTATAACGAGAGAAATGCTCGAGAGAACAGGGTCCACTCTTGAAACAACTGAAGATTTAATAAACTACCCAAGGTCAATTGAAAATATCGAGGTTGCGGTTCTCTTCCGGGAAGAAGGGGATAATCTCTACAAAGTAAGTTTCAGGTCAAAAGGAAGGGTCAATGTGGCTGAAATATGCGAGATCTTTGGTGGCGGCGGGCATCATAGCGCTGCTGGCTGTAATATAAAAGGTTCATTGAGCGAAGTTAAGTCGGCCGTTTATGAAACACTGAAGAGGTATATGGAATCAAAATTATGAATGGTGTCATTGTTATTGATAAACCTCAGAGTATCACATCGCATGATGTGATATTGAGGTTGAGGAAGTTCATTAAGGTAAAAAGGATCGGTCATGGAGGAACACTTGATCCTTTAGCAAGTGGTGTTCTTCCAATTTTTATTGGTGAGGCTACTAAGGCAATTCAGTTTCTCTCCAATGAGGATAAAGTATACAAAGGAAGGATGATCTTTGGCATTGATACTGATACACTTGATATAACAGGAAAAATTTTGAGGAGGTCTACGTATATTCCATCACCTGAGGATATCCTAAGGGTCATAGAGAAATTTCGAGGTAGTATCAAGCAGATACCACCGATGTATTCAGCAGTAAAGGTAAAGGGTTCACCCCTTTATAAACTTGCAAGAAAAGGCATTGATGTTGAAAGGGCACCGAGGGAAATTCACATTTTCGATATTAAAGTTGAGGCGATGGATTTGCCAGAGGTCACTTTCCAGATACACTGTTCAAAGGGGACATATATAAGGGTGCTTGTCTCAGATATAGGAAGGGAACTGGGATGCGGTGGTTGCCTTAAGGAACTACGGAGATTAAGGAGCGGGATGTTTACCATTGAAGATGCCATTTCTATAGATGATGCTATTAAACCCGAAGTCCTTTCATCCAGGATAATACCTGTAGAAAGGGTATTGGGATTTATGAGGGAATTTTATATAAATGAGTCGGGAGAAGAAAAGGTTCGAAAAGGGATGATGCTTAAAGAAGAGGATTTAAAGCATTTTGAAGGCCCCTTCCCTGAGGATGGACAGAGAATTAAATTAATGACACAGGAGGGGATACTGAGCGCAGTGGGTATGGTATGCAGTAATCATAAGAATGGTAAACAAAGTATAAAGATTTTAAGAAGATTTCACCTATATTAATTATGGAAAAGGAGGACGGGAGGATGACATTGCTGCCCGAGAAAAAACAACAGCTAATCGAGAAATTCAGAATTCATGAAAAGGATACAGGTTCACCCGAAGTGCAGATTGCAATACTTACAGAAAGGATAAACAATCTTACCGAGCATTTGAGGAAGCATCAAAAGGATTTCCATTCAAGAAGGGGACTTCTTATGATGGTAGGTAAGAGAAAAAGACTTATAGAATATTTAAAAAATAAGAATACGGAAAGATATAAACGACTTATTGATGCCCTCGATCTCAGAAAGTAGATAAATGAATTGAAAGAGGATCAAAGATGAAAAAAGTTATCCAGTTTGGAGGAAGACCGCTAAGTATTGAGACCGATAAGGTGGCAGCTCAGGCTGATGGGGCTGCTTGGATTCAATATGGTGATACAGTTGTACTTGTAACCGCAGTTATTTCCAGGGAAGAGAAAAACGAGATCAATTTTTTACCCCTTATTGTGGACTATCAGGAGAAAAGTTTCGCTGCTGGAAAAATCCCTGGTGGATTCTTCAAGAGGGAAGGAAAACCAACCGAAAAGGAGATTCTCACATCCAGGCTTATTGATAGATCAATCCGTCCACTTTTTCCCGATTTACTGTTCCGTGAAATTCAGGTGATAGCAACAGTTCTCTCAGCTGATGATGTAAATGATCCTGAGATTATTTCAATCACTGGAGCATCCGTTGCACTTATGAAATCTCAAATTCCATTCAAAGGACCTGTTGCTGGCGTAAGAGTGGGAAGGGTTGATGGGAGATATATAATCAATCCATCCATCAGTGAAAGAAACAAGAGTGATATTGATTTTGTTATCTCATGTAACAGGGATGGAATAATAATGGTTGAAGGGAGTGCAAAAGAGGTTTCCGAGGAAGTTGTTCTTGATGCACTTGACCTTGCATACAGAGAATGTATGCCCTTATTTGAAATTCAGGAGGAAATTGCAAAAGAATCGCCAGTGGAAAAGATCAAACCTGCGTGGGAAGAGAATGAGTCTCTTGCTGTAATGATCGAGGAGCTTTTCTCAACAGAGATATCAAAGGCATTGAGAATAACAAAAAAAACTGAGAGAAGGGCTTATCTTGATGAATTGAGAAAACAGGCAATTGAGAAGTTTTCTTCAGATTACCAGGATAGGCTGTGGTTTATTGAAAGGGGTTTTGCAAAAGTAGAGAACAAGATATTGAGGGAAATGGTTCTTAAAGAGGGCAGAAGAATTGATGGAAGGGGACCCAGAGACATAAGGGAGATAAGATGCGAGGTTGGCGTTCTTCCAAGGACCCATGGCTCGGCTCTATTTAAAAGGGGGGAAACCCAGGTCCTTACTGTTACAACCCTTGGAACAGCGGAGGATGAGCAGATTATAGATGCCCTTTATGGGGAGAGCAGCAAATCCTTTATGCTTCACTATAATTTCCCTCCATTCTGTGTAGGAGAGATAAGGTTTTTAAGGGCCCCGGGCAGAAGGGAAGTTGGTCATGGTGCACTTGCAGAAAGGGCACTTCGTGCGGTTTTGCCTTCGGAAAATGATTTTCCATATACAATAAGGGTTGTATCAGAGGTTCTTGAATCCAATGGATCATCCTCTATGGCAACAGTTTGTGGTGCAACGCTGTCCCTTATGGATGCCGGTGTTCCTATAAAAAAACATGTTGCAGGAATAGCGATGGGTTTGATGAGAGAAGGGGAAAGGGTCATTGTCTTGAGCGATATACTTGGCGATGAGGATCATCTTGGCGATATGGACTTTAAGGTTGCTGGAACCGTAGATGGGATAACAGCACTCCAGATGGATGTTAAGATCCCAGGTGTTACAAAAGATATTCTTATGAATGCTATGCTACAGGCAAGGGATGGTAGACTCTCTATAATTGAAAAGATGCGCGAAACCATAGAGAGATCGAGGGAGGGACTTTCCATATATGCCCCAAGAATTATCACTACGCAGATAAAAACGGAAAAGATTAAGGATCTTATTGGTCCCGGTGGTAAAAACATAAAGGGGATAATTGATCAAACGGGTGTAAAGATAAATGTTGAGGACTCCGGTCTGGTGAGGATATATTCATCCAATGCAAAGATGGCAGAGAAGGCACTTGAAATGATCAAGACGTTGACACAGGAAGTTGAGGTAGGGAAAGTCTATCTTGGAAAAGTCAAGAGGATTGTTGATTTTGGAGCTTTTGTGGAGATTTTTCCGGGCACAGATGGTCTTGTTCATATTTCCCAGCTTGATAGAAGGAGAATAAATGATGTTAAGGAGGTGGTGAGAGAGGGTGATGAAATACTTGTAAAGGTAATTGAAATTGATTCACAGGGAAAAATAAAGCTCAGCAGAAAGGAAGCCCTTAATGATGCTGAAGGTTACAGACAGGAGAGAAGAAGGGGTTTTCGGGGGGACAGATAAATGGCAGAAAAAAGCAAACTTGATTGTGGTTTTACCCTTGTGACTGAGTCAATTCCGCATTCACCTGCTATTTCGATCGGAATCTGGATTCCCAGGGGCTCGAGGGATGAAGAGAGAAAGGAGGCAGGGATAACCCACTTCATAGAACATCTCTTATTCAAAGGAACAAAAAGCAGAACGGCAGCAGAGATTGCAAAGGAGTTTGATAGGATTGGTGGTATCTCGGATGCATTCACAACGCGTGAATATACCTGCATCTACACAAAGATGCTCAAAAAGGATTTAATAAATGCACTCGATATTCTTTCCGATATCTATATAAACCCACTTTTTGATGAAGGGGAGATAGATAAGGAAAAGAAGGTTGTCCTGCATGAAATAAAAATGGTTAATGATGAACCTGAGGAATATATACATGATCTACTCTATCAGATAATGTGGGAAGGGAGTTCACTCGGAAATCCCATCCTTGGCTATATTGATACAATATCCCAGATAACAAGGGACCAGGTTATAAGATTTTTTTATGATAATTATCATAGGCGTCCTGTGATTATATCTGCATCAGGTAATCTGGATCATAAAGAATTGGAGAATGCAATAAATGATAAATTCAGGGTCACTCTTGGTGAGGAAAAACAAAGAACAAACACTATTCTTAAGACTGGAAATAAACAGCTTTTCAAAAGAAAAAGACTCGAACAGGTTCACATCTGTCTTGGCTTCAGATCTGTTTCTCAAAGCGATCCAATGAGATATGCAGCCTATATTTTAAACACCGTTGTTGGTGGAGGAATGAGTTCAAGGCTCTTTCAGAAAATAAGGGAAGAGAGGGGATATGCATATTCTGTTTACTCCTTTATTTCATGTTATTCAGATACCGGTGTATTTGGCGTTTATGCATGTACAAGTGCAGACCTGATAACGAAAGTTCTCGAGATTATGGCAAATGAATTTAAGAGGCTTAAGGATGAGCTTGTTGATGAAGATGAGATTGAATCTGCGAAGAATCAGTTGAAAGGACACCTCCTGCTGGGCCTTGAAAGCAGTGAAAACATAATGACGAAACTCGGAAAAAATGAGATCTACTTTGGAAGGTCAATAAGCATTGAGGAAATCAATGAAAATATAGATAAAATCACTTCTGAGCAAATTCTAAAATTCTCTTGCGAAATACTGAAATCGGAGAACCTGTCAATTGCTGCGATTGGAAAGATCAGAGAAAAGGACCTCGAAAAGATTTTTGTTTTTTAATCATCGGGGGAGTGAATGATTGAGAGATATACAACCAGGAGAATGGCTGAACTGTGGTCTCCAAAAAATAGATTTCAGAAGTGGCTTGATATTGAAATTCTTGCATGCGAGGCCTGGAACAAAATTGGTGTTATCCCTGATGAAGCACTTGAAAAAATAAAGAAAAAGGCGAACTTTTCAATCGAAAGGATAGAAGAGATAGAAGCGGTTGTCAAACATGATGTGATAGCATTTATTCAGTGTGTATCGGAGTTTGTCGGTCCAGAGGCTAAATACATACATATGGGAATGACTTCTTCTGATGTGATTGATACAGCATTTGCCCTTCTTTTGAAGGAGGCGGCGGATTTTATAATTGAAGGTATTGATAAACTGATGGAGGCTATAAAACAAAAGGCATTTCTTTACAAATATACTCCCATGATTGGAAGAACACATGGGGTTCATGCGGAGCCAATTACCTTTGGTTTAAAGATGGCTATGTGGTATGAGGAGATGAAGAGGAATCGTATCCGGATAAAAAATGCAAAGGAAAACATAAGCTATGGAAAGGTTTCAGGCGCTGTTGGAACTTACAGTCATTTAAATCCATTTGTAGAAGAATATGTATGTGAAAAGCTTGGACTGAAAGCTGCTCCTATTTCAAATCAGATCATTCCACGAGATCATCATGCGGAGTATTTTACAACTCTATCTATTATTGCATCAACTCTCGAGAAATTTGCAACGGAAATAAGGCATTTGCAGAAAACAGAAGTTCTTGAAGTGGAGGAACCTTTCACCCCGGGTCAGAAAGGTTCTTCAGCAATGCCACATAAAAGAAATCCTGTTGCATCTGAGAACATATGTGGTCTCGCCAGGCTTGTCAGGGCTTACTCTATAGCATCCCTTGAGAATATTGCACTCTGGCATGAAAGAGACATAAGCCACTCATCAGTTGAAAGGGTTATTGCTCCTGACGCAACAACACTCCTTGATTTCATGCTCCAGAGAATGGAATCCATTGTTAGCGGTATGGTTGTTTATCCTGAAAGGATGAGGGAAAATATAGAGAAAACAGGGGGGATGGTTTTTTCGGAAACACTTCTTCTTCGTCTCGTCGAAAAAGGAATAACAAGAATTGAAGCATATGAAGTTATACAGGATATTGCAATGGAGGCATGGAGTAAAAATAAGGAGTTCAGATCACTTGTAAGAAATGATGAGAGGATAAAGAAATATTTGAGCGAGAAAGAGATAGAAGAGTGTTTTGATCTTAATCACGCACTGAGATTTACAGATTATATATTCAAAAGGATTTTTGAGCAGTAGAGGATTCTTAAGGGGGTGTATATGGAGAAAAGGGAAAAGATTTACGAAGGGAAGGCTAAGATATTGTTTGCAACAGAGGATCCTGATTTGATAATCCAGTATTTTAAGGATGAGGCAACAGCTTTTGATGGAAAAAAAAGAGGAATTATTGAGAACAAAGGTATATATAATAACAAAATTTCTACATACATTTTTAAATATCTCGAAGAAAACGGAATAGAAACGCACCTGGTAAAGCTCCTGAGTGATAGGGAGATGCTTGTCAGAAAGGTTCAGATAATTCCTGTTGAGGTAGTTATGAGAAACATAATTGCAGGAAGTCTTGCAAAAAGATTTGGAGTGGAAGAGGGGAAAAACCTATCAGAGCCGATCCTTGAGTTTTACTACAAGAATGATAAGCTTGGAGATCCCATGATTAATGAATATCATATAAAAGCACTCAATCTTGCCACATCAGCGGAGATCGAAGAGATAAAAAATAAGGCCTTCCGTGTGAACGAACTCCTTGTTGATTTTTTCAAAAAGCGAGGAATAATACTTGTTGATTTTAAACTTGAGTTTGGAAGACATTCCTCGGGAAAGATACTACTTGCTGATGAGATTTCTCCGGATGGATGCAGGCTCTGGGAGGAAGAAACAGGGGAAAAACTCGACAAGGATAGATTCAGAAGGGATCTTGGGAGGATCGAAGAATCCTATATGAAAGTATATGAGAGGGTTGTTGGAACCGTGCAGTATAAATGAGTCTCTTATCTATGGAGGCTACATGAAGGCAAGGATAAGGATTACCCTTAAGCCAGGTATTCTTGATCCGGAAGGCAAAGCAATAAAGAATGCGCTTCATACTCTGGGATATAAAGAGGTTGAGGATGTTCGTCAGGGAAAGTATATAGAAATAAAGCTGAGCCCTGTTTCAGGAAGAAGCATTGAGGATGTTTTAAAAGAGATGTGTGAGCGTGTGCTCTCAAATCCTGTTATTGAAAACTATAGTTTTGAGATCGAGAAATAAGATGAAATTCGGAGTCATAGTTTTTCCTGGATCCAATTGTGATCACGATTGCTACTATGTTATAAAGAATGTTCTTAAACAGGAAGTTGAATTTATCTGGTTCAGGGAAGAGAGACTTGAAAATTTTGACGCAATCATCCTTCCCGGCGGTTTTTCCTATGGTGATTATCTGAGACCGGGTGCAATCGCAAGTTATTTTCCTATTATTAAGTCCCTAAGGAAGTTTTCTGAAAATGGAGGCCTGATTCTGGGAATATGTAATGGATTTCAGATACTTATTGAGGCCGGACTTCTTCCAGGAGCACTCTTGAGAAACAGGTCACTTAAGTTTATCTGTAAGAAGGTATATATCAGGGTTGAGAATTCAAAAACCCCATTCACAAACCTCATCACCCCCGGAAGAATATTATCACTCCCCATTGCTCATGCTCATGGCTGTTTTTATGCTGATAGTAAAACAATTGAAAAACTTGAATCCGAAGGTCTTGTTGTATTCAGATACTGTGATTCTAACGGAGAAATAACAGAGGAATCAAATCCAAATGGTTCATGGAATAATATAGCCGGGATAATAAGCAGGGATGGTAATGTGCTTGGAATGATGCCCCATCCTGAAAGGGCCGCAGAAGATATTATGGGAAGTTGTGATGGCATCTTAATTTTTGAGTCAATGGTTAATCATCATGGAAAACATAAATAAAAAAATACTTGATGAACATAACATAACATCATCTGAATATAAAAGAATACTTAAGATCTTAGGGAGAGAACCAAATTTACTGGAGCTTGGTATTTTCTCTGTTATGTGGAGTGAACACTGCAGTTACAAGAGTTCACGGATACATTTGAAAAGGCTTCCGACAAAGGCTCCCCATGTGATACAGGGACCGGGGGAAAATGCAGGTGTTGTCGATATAGGGGATGGCCTTGCTGTTGCATTGAAGATGGAAAGTCATAATCATCCCTCCTTTATAGAGCCTTTTCAGGGAGCGGCAACAGGTATAGGTGGAATACTGAGGGATATATTCACAATGGGTGCACGACCCATTGCCCTTCTTGATTCATTAAAATTTGGAAGCCTTGATGCACCCAGGATGAAGTATCTATTCGAGGGTGTTGTATCAGGGATATCATGGTACGGCAACTGCATCGGTGTTCCTACTGTTGGTGGTGAAACTTATTTCCATCCATCATATAACAGAAACATACTTGTTAATGTAATGTGTGTGGGCATAGTGAAGAAGGAAAGGATCTTTAGGGGAATTGCACGCAAACCGGGAAGTATTGTTCTATATGTTGGCTCGAAAACGGGAAGGGATGGAATACATGGAGCCACCATGGCATCAGATTCATTCGATGAGAAATCAGAAGAGAGGAGACCAACTGTTCAGGTAGGTGATCCATTTACTGAAAAACTTTTGCTCGAGGCTTCCCTTGAAGCAATGAAGACAGGTGCAATCCTTGCCGTGCAGGACATGGGAGCAGCTGGATTAACGAGTTCCAGCTGTGAAATGGCGGGAAGGGGTGGATGTGGTGTGGAGCTGGAGTTATCCCTTGTTCCATGCAGAGAGGAGGGTATGACACCCTATGAGATTATGCTTTCTGAATCCCAGGAGAGGATGCTTTTCATAGTGGAGGAAGGGGAGGAAGAGAGGGTTAAAGAGGTATTTAAGAAGTGGGATCTTGATGCCGTTGCAATTGGGAGAATAACATCTGATAAGATGTTGAGGGTGAAACTTTATGGTGAGAATATTGCTACAATTCCTATTGATGCACTTACAAAAGATGCACCAACATATAGAAGACCAATGAAGAAACCCCAGAGATTGGAGGAATTGCAGGATGTCGATATCTCTGGGATACCAGAAA
The DNA here is from genome assembly GCA_964505185.1 of uncultured Thermodesulfobacteriota bacterium. Classification (GTDB taxonomy): domain Bacteria; phylum Desulfobacterota; class JBBIRW01; order JBBIRW01; family JBBIRW01; genus JBBIRW01. The sequence goes on along the minus strand of CAZDGM010000002.1, from coordinate 145,055 downwards.
TAAAGGATTACGGAGATATCCTTTATAGATTAATTACCTCTCCGAATCTTTCAAGCAAAAGATGGATCTATACGCAATATGACCACATGGTAGGAACAAATACTGTGATTCTACCTGGATCAGATGCCGCTTTTTTGAGGATAAAGGGAACAAAGAAAGGGATTGCACTTACTGTGGATTCGAATTCAAGATACTGTTATCTCAATCCAAGAAGGGGAGCTGCCCATATTGTATGTGAGGCATCAAGGAATATAGTATGTTCCGGTGGAAAACCCCTTGCAATAACTGATTGCCTCAACTTTGGGAATCCAGAGGATCCTGAAGTCATGTGGGAGTTCAGGGAGTGTATTGAAGGAATTAGAGAGGCGTGCATTGCATTGAAAGTGCCTGTCGTGAGCGGAAATGTAAGCTTCTATAATGAAACATCGGGGGTTTCCATCTATCCTTCACCAGCAATCGGGATGGTCGGTTTGATTGAGGATGTAGGTACATGCATGAACCAGTTTTTCAGGAGGGAGGGGGATCTTATCCTTCTGCTTGGTCCCATGAGTGGAGAGATTGGTGGAAGCGAATATCTTTTTTTAATTCATTCAATAGAAAGGGGGTCTGTTCCAGAGATAGATTACAGGATGGAGAAGGCCGTCCAGAGAACATGCCTTGAGGGAATAAGAAAGGGCCTTATTGAATCTGCGCACGATTGCTCTGAGGGAGGGCTCGCTGTGGCACTTGCAGAGTGCTGTTTTGGAGAGGAGGAGATGGGTGCCCAAGTGGAGTTGAATTATGAAGGAAGGGGGGATATGCTACTTTTTGGGGAAGGTTCATCCCGGATCATTATTTCTGTAAGGGATGTGAACTATCATATGATAAAGCGGATTGCAGAGAAAAACAGATGTCCGATAACACCCATTGGCAGGGTTATAAGAGGATTTCTCAGGATAAAGGGATATCTTGAGATGGAAATAAGCCCGCTTAAGAAGGTATGGGAAAGGTCGCTTGAAGATAGCCTTAAGGGGATCTATGAAAGATAGATTAAGGGAAGCTTGCGGCATATTTGGTATATACGGTCATCCTGAGGCATCAAAAATAACATATCTTGGGCTATATGCACTCCAGCACAGGGGTCAGGAGAGCGCAGGGATTGTTTCATCGGATGGAAAACAACTTTATATACACAAGCAGATGGGTCTTGTTGCCGATGTGTTTAACAAACATATACTCGAAGGTCTTCCAGGAACAAACGCAATAGGGCATGTCAGATACTCAACAACAGGAACCAGCACACTGGAGAATGCGCAACCGCTTCTCGTTAATTACACAAGGGGTTCAATGGCGATTGCTCATAATGGAAATCTTGTTAACGCACACGAGTTAAGGGTCAGGCTGGAATCAAGGGGATCCATTTTTCAATCAACAATGGATACAGAGGTTATAGTTCACCTTTTTGCTACGTCAAGAGCCAAGGGTTTTATTAACAGAATCGTTGACGCCCTTCTTCACATAAAGGGTGCATATTCCCTCCTTTTCCTTACGGAGAATAAACTTATTGCTGTCAGGGATCCCCATGGATTCAGACCCCTTGCCATTGGAAAACTGAGAAACGCTTATGTGATAGCGTCAGAAACATGTGCATTTGATCTGATTGAAGCATCATTCATAAGAGAAGTGGATCCAGGGGAGATAGTGGTGTTGGATAAAAATGGAATCCAATTTTACAAACCTTTCAAAGTTATCAAGAAAACACAGTGCATATTTGAATACATATATTTCTCAAGACCTGATAGTGTTGTATTCGGTAAAAATATATATCTTGTTAGAAAGGAACTGGGTAAACAACTTGCGAGGGAACAACCAGCTGAAGCTGATATTGTTGTTCCTGTTCCAGACTCCGGCGTCCCTGCTGCAATAGGTTATTGTGAGGAATCGGGTATACCATTCCAGATGGGCATAATTAGAAACCACTATGTGGGAAGAACATTCATTGAACCGGAGCAATCAATAAGGCACTTCGGCGTTAAAGTTAAACTGAATGCTGTGAAAGAAATAATAGGTGGCAAGAGGATCGTGCTAATTGATGATTCCATTGTGAGAGGAACGACAGGGAGAAAGATAGTCAAGATGGTGAGAAATGCGGGCGCAAAAGAGGTGCATGTGCGCATAAGTTCTCCGCCTATCCATTATCCATGCTATTATGGAATAGATACACCCACACGCAGGGAACTTATCGCGTCATCCCATACCATTGATGAGATATGTAAATATCTTACGGCTGACTCACTTGGTTATCTCAGCATAGAAGGATTGCGTCAGGCTGTAAAGGATGTTGATAATGAGTTCTGTTATGCCTGCTTCAGAGGTGATTATCCTGTTGAATTTCCCAGATCAGACTTTATAGCGCAGGGAAGCATATTCGACAGCGAGTAGGATTAACTCTTAATCAATACTTCTTGAAATCCTCCAGCGAAGATGCAACAATAAGTGTCTCTGATGTGAATGCACCAACCTTTACAAAATGCTTTATTATCCTGTTTGCTTCCTCAATGCTTGGTGCATCCCAGATAATAACAAGATCGAATCTACCATAAACAACATATGCGCTCTTTATAGCTTTATAGCATTCCTGTGGGAGTCCCTTTTCTAATTCCTTCCAGCCTTGTGGAGTTACTTTTGCAAGTGTTATAAATGTCATAATGCCTCCCTTCTGTTTTTAAATATATTATCATGCTAATATTAGGAATTGCAATTGCGAAGAATCCTTACTGAATTCAGGGAGGTGTCTATGAAGAGCTACAGAAAGGAACTTTACTTTGAGGTTCCCACACGCATGGCATTTATAAATATCACGCCTCTCATTGAGGAGTGTGTGAGGGAGAGCGGAATAAGGGAGGGTCTTGTTCTCGTCAATGCGATGCATATCACTGCCTCGGTTTTTATTAATGATGATGACCCGGGACTTCATCGTGATTTTGAGAGGTGGCTTGAGAAGCTTGCTCCTCATGAGCCTGTTTCCCAGTATGATCATAATAATGGGGAGGACAATGCGGATGCGCACCTTAAAAGGACAATTATGGGAAGAGAGGTGGTTGTTGCAATAACAGGAGGCAAGCTGGATTTTGGTCCGTGGGAGCAGATCTTCTATGGAGAATTCGATGGAAGACGGAGAAAGAGGGTCCTTGTAAAGATTATTGGAGAATAGAAGATGAAACTTGCCGGAAGGGTAGCAATAGTGACAGGATCGGGAAGGGGGCTTGGAAAGGCAGTTGCACTTGAGATGGCAAAGGAGGGAGCTGATGTTGTTATTCTCAGCAGAAGTTATGATGAAGTTAAGGCTGTTGCTGAAAGGGTAAAGGGAATGGGAAGAAGGGTTATTTCTGAAAGGGTTGATGTATCGTTTGAAAAAGATGTAAGAATTATTGTTGAGAGAGCCACATCAGAGTTCGGCCATATTGATATCCTGGTTAACAATGCTGCAATTGTAGGTCCTGTTACGGAATTATTTCATTTAGGGGAAAATGATTGGGATTGTGTAATGGATATAAACCTTAAAGGAGTATTTCTTTTTTCGAAAAATGTTATACCAGTTATGATTAAAAATAAGAGGGGAAAGATAATAAACATCACATCAGGATTGGGAAATATCGTTATGCCAAGATTTGGTGTTTATTCTGTATCAAAGGCAGCTGTTTCACATCTAACAAGAATAATGGCAGAGGAACTAAAAAATTATAATATCCAGGTGAATGCAGTTGATCCTGGTGTTATGGATACATCCATGCAAGAGCAATTGAGGAACCTCGGCCCGGATGTGCTTGGCGATGAACTGCACACGAAATTTGTTGAGTTAAAAGAGAAAGGATTGCTTAAGAGTCCAGAAAGGATAGCAAAACTGCTTGTTTTTCTTTCTTCTGACGATTCGGATGGAATTACCGGTCATATTGGAGGAGAAGCATACTACAGGGCGTTTGGTTATAAATAGATGGGGGGAGATATCAGTTGTCCGAGGAGGTTTTCAACAGACTTTTCCAGCATTTCAGAGTATTTTTCCGTATCATAGGTAAATGGTTCGTTAAAAAAGCCAAAGGGTTGTGCTCTCTCTTCCTTAACCCTTGAATCACTTTTAGTTATTATATATTCTATTTCCTCTCCCGGATGAAGTCTGACACCACCTGAGATGAGCTTTCTGGATACAATGGCATTCAGATTTGAGACCTTGTAGTTTTCTGGATCCAGCGAAAGTCTTTTCCTTATGACCAGCTCCTCAGGCTTTGCCCTTCCTTCTCTGAGGTAGATAAGGTAACTTCTTACAATCTCGGTTATCTGAGGTATAAGTTTTTTCAGTTCTTCAACGGTGCATGCCCTTTTCATTATCTCCATTATCTCCCTCTGGCATGCGGCGATGAGGGGAGGGGTATCGTGCCTTCTCATTTCGATACCCCTTATCTTCAGTTTACCATCTGTGAATACACCGTAGAATCTATTGTGAACAGAAACGGATGGATTTGTGCGGGACGGAAGAAAGCATATCCACCTATAGATCCCCTCAAGTGCTATTGTAAGACCGGTCTTTTCAGAAATCTCCCTGCAGAGATTGATGTAATCATCCCTTTCTGCCCCATCCTTTTTAAGCCACATCGAATCCACAATCGCATGGAGCAGGTGAAAACCCCTTTCCTCAGCGATCTCCTTTGCCTTAAGCAGAATCTCCCTGCTTATTGCAGTAACTGTCTCATGTGCCTCTATCCTTCCAAACCGTGCATTTTTGTATCCAAGATAACCAAAGCATGTAACAAGAATCCATTTTAAGGCCCTCTGTTTGCTCTCATAGACCTCCTTTTCTTTTCCCTCCGCTCTATCCCTCTTTTTCTTGTAGATCTCCCTTTTTTTGAGCACATCAGAAAGCACCTCAGGGACAATTCCTTTTCTTACAGTGCAGACGTGATACCCAATTTCCGGAATCCTGTTGTGCTCACAGCATGTGCAGTTTACTGTTTCCGGAGATATGTTGTATTTAAACATTATGGCAGGATACATGGAAGAGAAGTCCAGCTCAGCCACATTTTCAAAGAATCCCACAGGAGGGATGTAGGTAAGGCCCCCTTTATCCGTAAGTAGGAGTGTACTGGCGGTTTTGAAGTTCTCTGGCTTTGTTTTTCTCCAGGGTATGAGGTAACCCCTTCTGCAGGCAGCGAGGAGCTGCATGGAACTTATTGCAGTTCCAGGACTCTGCCGTGCAAGTCTCTGGACAGGTATTCTGGACAGCCTTGCAAGTTCAACGAGTCCATCCAGTCCACTTTCTGAAAATATGAACGAATTTTCCACATCAATGTGCCATCTTCCCTTAAGTATGATGGAGCCAGGTGCATAGATAATCCTTCCGTAGGAAAAATAGGAGCGTGAGGAGCTCTTCTCCATGTGTGATCCCTTCTCCCTGTTAAGGGGGAAAGGTATCCCGGATCTCAAGGAGAGTTTTTCCAGTTCAGGGAGAATCGCTGTATCTCCCCACTGAGTGAAGATTATATCCGGATCATAGTTTCTAAGAATGTCTGCCAGCCTTTTTATGATAGCTCTATCGGTTCCTTCGAGAATATGAGTTTCTTCTTCAATAGTTATCTCCAGTCTCCCCCTTTTTCCATGGGATGGATTCCAGTTACACCCCTCAAGTCTTAAAAAGATGCTTTTCATGGGTGGGAGTTCGTAATCGATGGCAAGGGTACTTTCCTCAGGACAGATACTCCTTATCCACTCATCCTCCCACTCCACAGAGCACAGACCCATGGGAAAGAGGCCTTTCTCAAAACAGTAAAGCTGGATAGGTGAGATGTCAGTATTGAAAAAGGTAAGGTCCCTGAATGTGGAGATGAGATTGCGGAAAATGCGGGGAAGATCCATAGGAGAAAGAGGGGTGATTTCAAGGACCTCAAGGGATCTGTTTGTGAAGTATTCCTGCTTTTCCGTGATGCGGATTTTTGAAGGGATGGGAAGCCTTTCCACGAATGAAGAAACCTTTTCAAGGGCCTCCCTTTTTCCATGGACATAGAAGGAGGGGCTCCACTGGTGTAGCAGTCTGTGGATGGTTCCCTCACGGGTTAAAATCCAGAGCACCATTCCTTCTTTGAAAGGGTAGTGGTCAAAAAGCCATCCCTTCAGTTTCTCCTTTCTCATCCCTCTTCTCCATCTCTTCTATTCTCTTCTCCATCTCTTCTATTCTCTTCTCCAGCTCCTTTAGTCTTTTGTGTTCCTCAATGAGAATGGAAATTACAATGGATTCAAAAGGGATGGCCCCGCTCATATATGATCCTGCCTGAGAGTGGTATCTTGCACAGGAAAAGAGCTCATCCAGCACCTCCTGGTCTTCCTTCCGGAGAGCCCTTCTGAACTTCTTCCATCTTTCTATCTCCTCATATATAAGCTGTGTAAAGGTGGCAACAGTTCTTCCCATACTCCCCTCCCTGCTAATGTAAAGAAATTAAAGATCGGTGGTGTGTTGAGAACCCTGTTCTCTATGGAGTTTTATGAACCCGCATCTGGTTTTTCTCAGGATGTGGAAGAAGTAGGACCTTTTTCCCGAGTGCGTCTCCTCGATAATATGGATCCTGATCCTTCTTTTTAGCGTTTTTTTCATAGCAGCAACAGTATCATTCAAAAGCTCTAGGGCCTCTTTTTCACTGATCGCCTCATCATAGAAGGTGTTTAGAAGTCCAAGGATAAATACTATTCCTGCGCCGGTTTTTTCTATTATCACCGGTAGCTCTTCCTTGATAAGGGTATGCATCTGATGGCATGTAAATGCCCTGGATACCATAAGGGATTCAAGCACACCTTGAGGCCCAAGCCCTGCTTTTCTGCACAGGAGAGAAAGGGTATAGGGATCGAAATAGCCTCCCCCATCAATAATTATCACCGGAGGGCTATACATAAGGGATGCTTTAAGTATATAGAGATGGTATAACCCCCTTTCCCTCGGGTAAGTCAGCTCATTCAGAAAGTTTTTTGATAACACCAACTACTTTCCCCCCTATTCGAAAGGACGGATGGTTTTTTTCTATTGATAAAGGCTCCATTGACGGATTTTCCGGGAGAAGGACAGCCTTTTCTCCCTTTATGAAAAACCTTTTTATGGTTGTCTCTTCATTAATAAAGAATACACCTATTTCTCCAGGCGCAAGTATTTCCTGGTGCCGGACAATCACATAATCTCCATCCTCAATGCCTGCCCCTTTCATGCTTTCTCCCTTTACCCTGAGGGCAAAAACCCCTTTTTCTCCAAAAAACTCCTTCAGGTCAAGATACCCTTCGATGCATTCCTCTTCCATGATGGGGATGCCTGCAGGGACCTTTCCCAGGATAGGAATACCTCTCATCCTTTTCATATACCCCTCTCCAAGCTCAATACCCCTTCTGAAAGAGACCTTTATATAGCCTTTTCTTTCGAGTGCCTCAAGATGCACCTTTACGCCGTTGGTGGAGCTTATACCAAATCTCCTTCCTATCTCCCTGAATGTGGGTGCAGTACCTTCCTTGCTGATTTTTTCCACAATGAACTCCAGGATTGCCCTCTGTCTAATAGTAAGATCCTTCATCTATACTTATTATACTGAACACTGTTCAGGTGTCAAGACCCCTGGAACAGAGAAGTGTGACCCATCCCTCTTTAGCCATAATATTCAAGATTGAAAGAGGGTGATTTTTCAGGAGCAGGGTGAATCCAGGTGCTTCCCCTTCCAGAATCCCTGAAAGGATCAGGACTCCTGATGGGGAAAGAAGTGGTGTGATTTTTCCCATTATTCCAGCAAGGACTTCAGTACGTATATTTGCCACTATTATGTCAAATGTCCCTCTTACACACTCGATATCCCCGCAGATAACCTTCATCTTCTCATCAACACCATTTCTTTTCGCATTGGTTAAGGCAACAGCTGATGCCCTGTAGTCTATGTCTATACCTAAGACTTTTGCTGCACCGAGCCTGCATGCAGCGATCCCGAGAATCCCTGTTCCTGTTCCCAGATCGAGAACCCTCTCCCCTCCCTTAATGGCTCCCTCAAGGTATATGAGGCATCCTATTGTTGTTGCATGCCCCCCTGTTCCAAATATGCTTCCGGGATCTATTTTTATCAGGATATCAAAAGAATGCGGTTTGTAGGTGGAGTTTTGTAGGAGGATCACAATCCTTTTTCCAATACGCCACGGCCTTTTAAGCAACCTCAATCGTCTTTCCCATCCGATTTCTATAAATGGTTCAATAATATACATCTGAATTACCATTGATGGTAATTTTATGTTTAATAATATAAGGAAAAAGGGATTTGGTCCAAATAAAAGGAGCTTTAATATTTTCTGAGGGAATTTAGAGGCTTAAACCGAGATGGTCGAATGGCATATACAAAACTGGTTCCATGTCATTGTTCCCGCTTCATTATTTTTCTCTTTTTTTATTATTGGCCTGTGGGCAAGGAAGAAGTTGCCTGTATATTTTGAAGCCCTCTTTTCCAATGGTGGATGGGAAGGATGGCGCATAATTTCTGAGAGCATACGTGAGCCGATTTTTCACTGGTCATTGATATTTGGCGTCTATATAGCTATTCAATTTATAAATTTTCCACCGGAAACTAAGCTAATGGCGGGAAGGGTCGTTTTGGGCCTTTTTATCATATCGCTTACATGGACATCCATAGCACTTTCTGAAAGATTGCTCAATATCTACAGAGAAGGGCTCAAATTTCCTCCCTTATTTTCACCATACGTTATCACGAATGCCCTCAAAATAGTTATCGGCGCTATAGGGGCTCTTTTCTTACTCAGCGTTCTGGGGATTTCAATAACTCCCCTTATTTTTTCCTTGGGGCGGGCTTTGTTGCTATTATTCTTATTTTTCGTGAAAAACTTCAGAGTGTTTTTTCAGGTTTTGATATTGCCCGAACCCGCTCGATAAGAACAGGTGATTATATAAAGCTTGAATCGGGTGAAGAAGGATATGTTACCCGCATCATGCTGAGGAGGACCGAGATCAAGTCTCCTGATGGTATGATACTCATTGTGCCTAATAGCAAATTTTGCAGATCAACTGTTACAATTTACAGGAAATCACTTAAAAAGGCAGAGCAACCTTTCCGTTTCTGCACAAGGCTTCATCTAAAAGAGCTCACGGGATTGAGGGCAAAAAACTTATCGGAACTTGTGAATATCTTGAAGGAGGCTCCTGAATCAGTAATATATTACCATACCCACAGGTTTGTGGAAGAACATCACTATCTAACACCCCAACCTCCCAACGATTTTACCCTCTGGATTGGTGATGTGCTCGGGAATGAGGTTCTTGCGGAAAGGCTTTCCAGCATAGATACTTTCGAATTTTCCACAATTGGTGAATTAAGGGAACGGATTATAGCTGTTTTAAATGAGGAATTATCAACCCGCGGGGATGGGAGAGGTGCACCTCCCGGGAGAGAATTCCGCTTTATAAAATCTGTGAGTGTTATTATGCCCACTCCCTATGTTGCTCACGATCTGAGGGAGTTTGTAGAGTGTCTGAAGAAGATCAGTGTTCATTCGCTCTATTTTCACATCTTTGAGTCAAGATTAAGGCTTCACAGACTAGTTAATGATTTTTCCATCTGGATCGAGGATTCTCTTGATGAGAAGGAACTTGCAGAAAAGATTGCCTATCTTGATCCCTACAGCTACACGCTTGAGGGATTGAGGTCGGTCATAATTAAGATTATAGAGCCTTACATTGCGTGAGGAAACCATGGGGAAGGAGTTTTATTATCAATCATCGCCAAGAATCCAGGACTATATACCTATTGTTGGGAGAAGCACCATCGAGGAGTTAATGATGCTTGCTGAGAAGTTATCCGGAAAGGTGGTTCAGAATATAAATTCCACATACATAGGAGGGGGTGTTGCTGAGATATTAAGACGAATGATTCCTCTGTTGAGGCAGCTTGGGGTTGATGCGAGGTGGACTACAATTACTGGGAGTGAGGAGTTTTTCAATTTAACAAAAAGATTTCACAACGCCTTACATGGTAGGAAGGAGGAGATTGCCCCTGAGGAGTTTGATCTATTCCTCGAGGTGAACAAAAGGAATATGGAAGAGATCAACTTTCAGGGCGATATCTTTTTTATTCATGATCCTCAGCCAGCTGCACTTGTAGAAAAAAAGAAGGAGATTGGTAAAAAGTGGATCTGGAGATGCCACATAGATGTATCAAATCCCGACAGGAGGGTATGGGAATTTTTGAGAAGATTTGTTGTTGAATATGATGCTGCTGTTTTTTCAGCACCGAATTTTGCTCAGGAGCTTCCAATAAGGCAGTTCATGATTTCACCATCTATTGACCCATTAAGCAGGAAAAACATGGAGCTTCCTGATGAGATCATCGATTCGGTGTTAAAAAGATTTGGTATAGATAGGGAAAGACCAATAATTACGCAAATATCACGTTTTGACTACCTTAAGGACCCGATAGGGGTTATTAAGGCATTTGAGATGGTGAGGAAGAGCGTAAACTGCCAGCTTGTCCTTGCGGGAGGGCCTGCTGCAGATGATCCAGAATCTGAAAAGGTTCTCAAGGAGGTCAGAGAGAAGGCATCTTCTAATCCCGATATACATGTGCTGCTTCTTCCACCGGATAGCGACACAGAGATTAACGCCCTTCAAAGGGCATCCACCATTATTGTGCAGAAATCAATAAGGGAGGGGTTTGGTCTTACAGTAACTGAGGCACTCTGGAAGGGGAAACCTATTGTTGCATCTGCTGTAGGTGGTATCCCTCTTCAGGTAAAGAATAGGATTACGGGTCTGCTGTGTCACAGTATTGAGGGTGCAGCCTATGCAATAAAACTTCTCCTTGGGAATCCTGAGTATGCCCTATTTCTTGGTGAGAATGGAAAAGAGCATGTTCGTCAGAACTTCTTAATTACTCGACATTTGAGAGACTATCTGCTGCTGTTTATATTCCTCTACCACAATTCTGATGAAATTTTTCTTTAATCTTTGCTATAATATCAAAAAATCCTCTTATCTTTGTCGGAATTATTTTACTTTCTAATACCTTTTTTCATTGACTGTTTCTGAAGCTAATAGATTTTGCGGTTTAAAAGATGAAGATAACCCTGCATCTAGTCGTATCACTTATTCTTATCGTTGGTCTTTCTGCCCTCGCATTTTCACTCTATGGAGTAAGAGAGGAGAAAGCCCATCTTATCGGTGAACTCGAACGCAGAAGTATAATACTTGGTGAAAGTCTTCAGGAGTCTGTTGTTACACTGATAAGTTCTAGTTCGATTTAGCGGTTGACCAGATTTGTTGAAAAATTTGGAAATCGTGAAAGGCTAAAGGGAATAGCTGTTTATGATAGAAATGGAAATATAATAGCTGCAACATCAGAGCTCAGGACAAGGATCGATAAAATCTATCCCCATATTGTGGATTCCATCACCGAGAAAAAACCAAAGGGTGAATTTGTGAATTTTGATGATAAAAAGCTCTACATATATATACTTCCCATCAGAAGAGAGGAGGAGTTCATAGGGACTATTGCACTCTTTCAAGATGCCTCATATATCGATGTAAGGCTTCTCAGTATATGGAAATACAACTTCATCCGTTTCCTTCTCTTATCGGTGCTTATCATGGTCGCAACAGTATTTGTAATCCGGTGGAGTATCACAGGTCCTATTGCGCAGATAGCAGAATGGATAAGGGAGCTCCGCATGGGTAAGAGGAGCATAATGGAGCCTGAAAATCTGAGGGGCAATGTCCTGTCACCCCTTATATCGGAGGTAACACATCTCGCAAAAAGTCTTTCTATAGCACGGGCAAGAGCGGAAGAGGAGGCTATGCTGCGTCTGCAGGCGGAAACCCTTTGGACAGCCTCACGACTGAAGGAATATATGAAAGCCCAGCTTGGCGATAAGAAACTCTATCTTATATCAAACAAAGAACCTTATATGCATGTGAGGGATGGAAGGACGATCAGATGCATCACCCCTGCGGGTGGGCTTGTAACAGCTCTGGATCCAGTTATGCGCGTTTGCAATGGAGTATGGATAGCGCACGGAAGCGGAGATGCTGATCGAGAAATAGTTGATGGAGATGATAAGATAAGGGTTCCACCCAATGAAGAATCCTACACATTGAAGAGGATATGGCTTACAAAGGAGGAAGAGGACGGCTACTACTATGGATTTTCCAATGAGGGGCTATGGCCTTTATGTCATATTACCCATACACGCCCCATATTTCGACTGGAGGATTGGATCCAGTATCAGAAGGTAAATGAGAAGTTTGCGGAGGCAGTACTTAAGGAAGTTGCCAATGAGGAATCACCCATTGTTCTTATTCAGGATTATCATTTTGCACTTCTTCCTTTTTTGATCAAAAAAAGACGACCAGATGCGAGGATTGCGCTCTTCTGGCATATACCATGGCCAAACCCTGAATCATTCGGAATATGTCCGTGGAGGGAGGAGATCCTTATAGGAATGCTTGGAGCTGACCTTATTGGATTTCACATACAGTTCTTCTGCAACAATTTTATGGATACTATTAATAGATTTCTTGAATCGCGTATTGATTGGGAGCATTTTCTTATAGAGAGGGGAGGACATTCCACGCTGATAAGGCCATTTCCCATAAGTGTTAGTTTTGAAGATTTATCGAGGGATATGGGAACGTTCTCTGATATAAAGGAGCTCAGGGAAATGCTACTTAAAGAGATGAATGTTCATTCAAAATATATCGGTGTCGGCGTTGATCGAATTGACTATACAAAGGGGATCCCTGAAAGATTCCGCACCATTGAGCGTTTTTTGAGAAATATCCGGAATATATAGGGAACTTTACATTCATAGAGCTCGGTGCACCAAGCCGCATACACATAAGGCGTTACCGTGAACTTATCACAGAGGTTGAGGAGATGGTAGACAGGATCAACTGGCGCTTTCAATCGAAGGTATGGAAACCCATAATATTTCTTAAGGGACATCACAGTCATGAGGAAATCTACAAATTTTATAGAATAGCAGATCTATGCATGGTGACATCGCTTCATGATGGGATGAATCTTGTTGCAAAGGAGTTTGTGGCAACACGTGTTGATGAGGATGGTGTGCTGATTTTGAGTCAGTTTACCGGTGCTGCGCGGGAGTTGAGGGATGCTCTTATTGTTAATCCATATAATATCGAGGAGATGGCAGATGCTATTAAGATTGCCCTTACAATGGAGGTTGAAGAGAGGCGGGAAAGGATGAGGAGGATGAGGATGGTTCTCCGAGAGCATAATATTTACCGTTGGGCAGGTAAACTGATAGAAACACTGGTAAGGTTGCGTATTTCATGATTATTTTTTGCAAGGGAATCAATAGTAGGAAATGGCATTGTATTTCTTTCATCAAAACTGCCCGCCAAGAATTGATAGGATTCGAAAGATAGCACTATTCCTGGATTTTGACGGTACCCTTGTTCCAATAAAAAAAGAACCTGACTTATGTTATCTAACTGATGATGTCAAAAGAGAGCTAAAGGCACTGCTTTGTTTCCCCAGCATTCGAATCATAATTTTAACGGGAAGATCGCTTTCTGATATCAAAAGAAGGGTTGGGATCAAAAATATTTATTACGGAGGAAATCATGGTGTTGATATCTGCGGACCAGATATAAGATTCATACATCCTGATGCTGAAAGGGCAAGAGGGATTCTAAGGCGTATTAAAAGACAACTTAATACAAAATTCAGAGATATCGATGGCGTGTTTATTGAAGATAAAAAATATTCGCTAACCCTACATTACAGAGCTGCAGGAAGGGAGAAAGTTTCGTCCATATTGAGTTTATTTTATAAGACAACTGGTGAACTGATCAAGGAATATGGATTGGATATAATAAAAGGGAAAAGTGTTCTGGAAATATTTCCGTCCACTTCATGGAATAAGGGTAGAGCAGCCCTCTGGCTTCTTTCTAAATTAAATGGTGAGTTTTTCCCCATATATATAGGTGATGATATAACAGATGAGGGTGCCTTCAGTGCGCTTCGCGACAGAGGGATAACTGTTTGCGTGGGAAGATCAAAACAAACATTTGCAGATTACTATATTAAAAGCCAGAGGGAAATAGTGAAATTTTTGCAGATTATCCGAAAATACCATCAACCTGACGATCCTCTTTGAAACCTCTGTTTTCTGATTTGTAATTGAACATGATCTTTGCTTGAATCTGTCGATTCAATTAAAATAACATTTTATTGATGAATACACGGTTGATAAGAGGGGTGAGATTATATGGAGATTCAGAAAAATAAAAAAAGGAAGATAGTTGTAGTATCAACGCTCGGCTTTTTACTCCTTATAGGGTTTATAAGCATTTTCTTCTATCTTAGATACAGGGCTACTCATATTACAACGGATGATGCCTTCATAGAGGGTCGAATCTACAGGATCAGCCCAAAGATATCGGGTACGGTTATGGCGGTCCATGTAGAGGATAATCAATTCGTAAAGAAAGGGGATCTATTGGTTGAAATAGAGCGGGAGGATTTTGATGTGGAGGTAAAAAAAGCCATGGCCGGGCTGGAAGCAGAGAGGAAGAAGTTATTGGAATTAAATTATAATCTCGAATCATCCTGGAAGAAGCTGGAAGAGTTCAGGGCAGCACTCAGGGCAGCGAAGGCTAATCTTGAACTTCAAGAAGCAAATATGAGGCAGGCGAGGATAGATCTGGAAAGAGCGGAGGGACTTCTCAGGGAGGAAGTAATTCCAAAGGAGAAATATGACAGGGCGAAGACCGCCTATGACATAGCAGTTGCCCAGGTAAAGGCTACAGAGGAACAGATAAAGCAAATAGAGGCATCCATAAGCACACAGATTGTAAATACAAAGCAGGCAGAAGTTGCCGTTGAATCGCAGAAGGCGTTAATAAAATTTAAAGAGGCTTTTCTTAAGGAGGCTGAGTTAAACAGAAGCTATACAAACATTTATGCCCCATCAAATGGATATATAACGCGCAAAGCAGTTGAGAAAGGAAATTATGTTCATGCAGGACAGCCTATTATGGCAATAGTACCTCTTGATGAAATATGGGTTGTTGCTAACTACAAGGAAACTCAACTTGGGAGGGTAAGACCGGATCAGAGAGTTCAGATAAGGGTTGATACATATCCGGGGAAAGTATTCAGTGGAAGGGTTGATAGTATTATGGCAGGAACAGGCTCTGTTTTCTCCTTATTTCCCCCCGAAAATGCCACCGGGACATATGTAAAGGTTGTTCAGAGAATCCCGGTAAAGATCGTATTTGATGAGGAGCCGGACCAGAAATACATTCTGAGGATAGGCATGTCTGTTATTCCAACAATTATTGTTGAGGATTGACGAAATGCCTGTCAATAAATGGCTTGTTGCAATTACTGTAATGTTACCGACACTTATTGAAATCATTGATATGTCCATTGTTATTGTATCTCTCGGGCATATAAGAGGGAGTCTATCAGCAGGGGTTGATGAATCAACATGGATAATAACATCATATCTTGTGTCAAATGCAGTAATAATACCGATGTCCGGATGGTTAAGCAGGTTGATAGGAAGAAAAAGATACCTTATTTCATCGGTAGCTCTATTTACAATAAGTTCTTTTATGTGTGGCTCATCAAGAACCCTGAATATACTCATCTTTTTTAGAATTCTCCAGGGTATCGCAGGAGGAGGTCTGCAACCTCTTGCTCAGGCAATACTTCTGGAAACCTTCCCTGTTGAACAGCATGGGATTGCAATGGCTATCTACGGGATAGGTATAATGTTCGGACCCATAATAGGACCACTTCTTGGAGGCTGGATCACGGATAACTGGTCATGGCCATGGATCTTTTATATAAATATACCGATCGGGATAGTATCAATAATTATGGCAATATTTTTCATTGTTGATCCCGGCTATATGAGGGCCGTGAGGATGAAGATAGATTTTATGGGGATTCTTCTGCTTGCTGTGGGTATCGGTTGTCTTCAGTTTATTCTCGATAGGGGAGAAAGGCATGACTGGTTTGCATCTGATCTGATTTTCTGGCTCGCAATTGTTAGCTTAACAGCTCTAACATTTTTTGTTGTTGTTGAATTGCTTTTTGCGGAACATCCTGTTGTTAATCTGACACTTTTTAAGAAAATCTCATTCACAATGGGAAATATTGTAATGTTCTTTACTTTTTTTAATCTCTTTGGAAGCATTACCCTTCTTCCGATTTATGTGCAAACACTGATGGGGTATACTGCAACCCTTGCAGGACTTGTTCTTGCACCGGGCGGTATAGCAACAATGATTACAATGCCTGCGGTTGGAAGATTTATTAACATTGTTAATCCAAAATTGATCCTCGCCATCGGGATATTGATATGTTCCTATTCAACATATCTTATGTCGGGTTTCAATCTTCAGGCAGATTTTGTTTCTATTGCATGGCCAAGAATAGTTCTTGGATTCGGTATGGGTTTCACTGTTATTCCATTGATGACATTAACCCTTTCAAACATAAGAAAGGAAGAGATGGGTAATGCAACAGCCATATTTAATACATTAAGGAATCTTGGAGGTAGTTTCGGAGTAGCAATCGCTACAACAATGATCTCAAGGCGTGCACAGATGCACCATCTTCACCTGGTTGAACATATGTCTCCATTTGATCATGAGTACCAGCAAGCGGCATCACAGGCTGCACAGTATCTATTTCTTAGAGGGTGGGATAATTTCAGTTCAGGTTATGCGGGTCTCAGTGCTATTTATAGGGAATTATTGAGGCAGGGATCTATGCTGGCATTCAATGATGCCTTTTATATGTTAAGTGTATTTATGATTCTTACTCTTCCCCTTTTGGTATTCATCAGGAGGGCGAAAGCGGAAGATGAACATCCAGTAACCCCGGAGGGGTAATTAAATGTAAACAGTTTTAATATTTTTAATGCCTGGGGCGGGAATCGAACCCGCACGGAGGGAACCTCCAAGGGATTTTAAGTCCCTTGCGTCTGCCTATTCCGCCACCCAGGCAGAAATATAATGACAAGTTAGTTATTTTTTATTATAATTTTTTTTGATAAACATTTCCACAATTTTGGAGAGGGCGGTTCCATAAAGATGGATGATTTTGAAAAATCCGATAAGTTCCTGAATATGATGGGAAAATATAGCCCTGAAGTGGAACTGGAAGTGAAGAGATATCTTAAAATAATGAAGGATTGGGAGATTCTCGAGATTCTCACTGATGACCAGGTATCCGTAAATAAAACCCTCCCCCGTCTGTGCGAAGGAAGGGGTCTAAAATATGAGGTAATAAATGAAGGATGGGGATTATGGAGGATAATGATAGAGAAAACAGCACTCAGGGGAGGGGACAAAACGCTGGATCTCAGGGGGAGTTTTAGCCCACTTCTTGAAAAGAAAGTTATAGATGAGATTAAGGGGTTGGAGAGTAGAATGATACTTGCAGTAATTACAGATGATGAGGTTTCCGCAAAGCATACACTCCCCCAATTATGTAAAAGAATGAATGGCCGCTGGAGATGCTTTCGTCTGAATGATTACTGGAAGTTTTTAATTGAGAAAATTTAAGGAATTTAATTCGTCAATGATTAACCCTGTTGCCCTCTTCCATCTTGATATAGAAAGATTATAATCAATTATTGCTTTTATTTCCTCAGTCTTGGCCGCTATAAGATCCCTCTGCATCTGAAAAATATTGTATGATGTTGAAAGACCAACGGCAAATTTCTTCTCTTCAGCCCTTAATCTCTCCTCAGCAAGTATCCTTGATTTTCTTGCAGCCTCGATCCTTTCCATATTTGTATTTATATCCCTTATGGTCTGCCTGACCTCAACAAATATTTTCTGTTCTGAATTTTTTATATTTATGAGCGCTTTTTCCCTTTCAAGGATACTTTGCCTGTATGCTGCATCTGCCTGTCTATTTCCAATGGGATATTCAAAGTAGATCCCAATCTGCCAGCTATAGTAATTTCCTGAAGAGAGGGTATCGATGGAGTCATAAAGATCCCCTTCAAATGGGGATGTAAAGGGCCCGGATATTGTAACAAGACCCGGGTTTATCTTTCCAGAAAGACCATTAAGGGAGAATGTGCCTTTGAGATCAACAAGGGGATATCTACTGTTTTTTGATAGCTTGAGAATAAGTCCCTTCGATTCCGCATCCATCTTTGCAGTTAAATACTCAGGTCTCCTCTGTAATGCGATAGCTATGCTTTCATCTTCAGCTACCCTGAATTCCGTAATAGATGGTTCATCAGAGGGAATTATCGTCCTCTCCCAGAATATGGGATCATCAATATTTATCAGTCTTTTTAATTGGTCTTCAAGATTTTTAACCTGTGCTTCTGCTGAAATAATAGCCTCCTTTCTTGATGCTACTTCTGCTTCCGCCTGAATAAGCTCAATAGGAGGTAGTGTTCCAACCCTCACCTGGATTTCAATTTGATGTAGAAGATCCTCAGCAAGTTTAAGTGATTCCTTATTAACCTGCAGTGATTTTATACTTTTTACAAGCTCCCAGTATGTTTTCTGAATCTCGATCATCAGATCCATGAGCTTTCTTTCAAATTCGAATTTTGAAATCTGGTAGTTATTTCGTGCAAGAAGCTCCGGAATCTTATTTATTTCGAGGCCTGCATTACGAAGAAGGTTCTGTTTTAAGATAAAACTGATGTTATCAGTATATTGGCTTGAGAAAATTTGAATACGTGAATTCGTTTCAAGTCTGTTAATTGAAATACTGAGCTCTGCATCTGTTCCCGTTATAAATCTTTTTCTAAATCCTGAATTAAGTTTTCTTGACTCATCAATTGTCTCCATAACACCGGAAAGTGAAAATGCATTGGGAAGCACCGACCTATTTGTTGATAAATCTGAAAAAAATAGGGGATCGAAGATACCCAGGGATTTTCTTATCTCATGCCTTGCAATTTTAGGGTCAAGTGAGAAGGCTTTGAGATCAAAATTGTTTTCCATCGCATATATGATGCATTCCTTGAGAGAGATGGAGAGCGGAGGGAAAAGGAGGCTTTCTTCAGCAAGGCTACCCTTGTTAAATAAAATTATGATGATTAATATCAGTGTTCCTATGAATGCTATTGATGATTTCCTGCTATCCTTTGTATGCTTTATGCGAAATTGCAGTTTTGCCATATACCCCTCCATTCAACAAACGGTTATTAATCGGAGCTGGAAATTTCTTTTGAAGCATAGTATATGATAGAGGGTCTCTGGATTGTGCGTCAATGAGAAAGCCTGATCCAGATTCACAAGCATTAAGTAAATTTTTAGTGGAAAAGGCGGCACCCGGATTCGAACCGGGGAATGGAGGTTTTGCAGACCTCTGCCTTTCCGCTTGGCTATGCCGCCATGATCTGGAGGGGTAAAAAAATAGAGCGGGAGACGGGATTTGAACCCGCGACTCCCACCTTGGCAAGGTGGTGTTCTACCCCTGAACTACTCCCGCCTGATTTTTAATATTAAAAAATTTAAAAGATTTTGTCAAAGATAAATATTATTCCAGTCCCTTATATCTTCTATTTCCTTTTCATCGGATAACGAATTTTATATAATAGCCAGGAATTATAACTCCAGGGGGTACGGGATGTTTTTAGTTACAGGTGGTGCCGGATTCATTGGATCAAAGATAGTGGATGCACTGCTGGACAGAGGGGAAAAGGTTATATGTATTGATAACCTCGATCCCTATTACCCAAAGCATATGAAACTTGAAAATATTCGGGGCGCAATTTCAAATAGAAACTTCCTTTTTATAGAGGCAGATATAAGGGATCAAAAGATACTTCAGGAGGTATTTAAAACATACCCTATAAGGCACGTCATACATATGGCAGCAAAGGCTGGTGTTAGACCCTCTATTGAAAACCCATCACTTTATGCTGATGTAAATATAGGAGGAACGATAAACTTACTTGAGATTGCGAGAAAAAGTAACATTGAGAAATTCATATTTGCATCCTCATCCTCCGTATACGGTGAGAATGCGGCGCTTCCATTTTCTGAGGAAGAAAAAAATCTTCTTCCTGTATCTCCATATGGATGTACAAAACTATCGGGAGAGATAATATGCTCACTTTATAATAAATTATATGGACTTGACATTATCATCCTGAGGTTCTTCACTGTTTATGGACCAAGGCAGAGACCGGAAATGGCCATTCATAAATTTACCCGTCTCATAGATGAAGGGGAGGATGTTCCTGTATATGGTGATGGTAATAGCATGAGAGACTATACATACATTGATGATGTTGTTGAAGGAGTTCTATCATGTATTGATAAGATAGGGGGTGGTGTTAATATATTAAATATCGGGAATTCACATCCTGTTAAATTAATTGATCTTATAAAATATATAGAGAAGGCACTGGGAAAAAAGGCAAAGGTAATTAATTACCCTGAACAGAGAGGGGATGTGAAGATAACCTATGCAGATATAAGGAAGGCCGAAAGACTTATAGGCTTTAAACCCAGAGTTTCAATTGAAGAAGGTTTAAAGAGGTTCATTAAGTGGTATAATGAAATATATCATTCTTAAGGAAGAGGAGGTGCATATGAAGACAACATTAAGTGTTATCAAGGCTGATATAGGAAGTATAGGAGGTCATATAAAACCGAGCAAGAAGGTTTTAAAGAGGGTGGAAAATTACATACAATCAGCATCGCGCGGGATAATCATAGACTATTTTGTTACCTTTACAGGTGATGATATCTGCATCCTTTTTTCCCATACCAATGGCACAGGTAGTGAAAGAGTTCATGAACTCGCATGGTTTGCATTTCGTGAGGCAACAGAGACTGCGAAAGAGGAAGGACTTTATGGTGCGGGTCAGGATTTACTGAAGGATGCCTTTTCAGGGAATATAAAAGGGATGGGGCCGGCAGTTGCCGAAATGGAATTTGTGGAAAGACCGAGCGAGCCTTTTCTATTGTTTGCTGCGGACAAAACTGATCCGGGCGCATACAATCTTCCACTGTATCTTGGATTTGCAGATCCCATGTTTAGCTCTGGATTGATTCTAAATCCGAAAACAGATGGCTATAAATTCGTAATAATGGATGTTGAACATACGGAAGGTGATAGAATAATAGAACTCTATGCACCTGAAGAGCTCTATGATATTGCTGCCCTTATAAGGGATAATGAGAGATATGTTATTGAAGCGATATATACAAAAGATGGAAAGGAGCCAGCTGTTGCAGTCAGCACAACGAGGCTGAGGAACATTGCTGGTAAATATGTTGGCAAGGATGACCCTGTTATGATTGTAAGGACACAAGGTATTTTTCCAGCAACAGGTGAAGTCCTTTCACCCTTTGCAATAGGTCATTATGTTGCGGGATTTATGAGGGGGAGTCATACAGGACCTCTTATGCCTGTTAAAATAGAAAGCTCTGTTTCATATTTTGATGGTCCGCCTGTGGTAAGTTGTCTTGCATTCTGTGTTCATAATGGTAAGCTCTCCGAGCCTGCTGATTGTTTCGATCAGCCTTTCTGGGATTATATAAGAATAAAGGTTGCTGAAAAAGCGATCGAGATGAGAAGACAGGGCTTTTCAGGACCATCAATGCTTCCATTCAGCGAGCTGGAATATGGAGGTATAGTGGAGAAGTTAAAAAAGCTTGATCAGCGATTTAAGATAAGAGGAGCTTAATCTATTATCCATTGGGATGGCAGGTTGTGCAGTCTTCATTTCGCGAATGACAGGAAAAACAGTCTCCCATATCTGGACGATGGGTTTGCTTTTCTGACCATTTATGTGCAATCCTGCGGTGGCAAAGTGTGCATTGTCCATCACTGAACTCGATATGTTTTTTATGAGGTATTTTCAGAAGTATTCCATTCTCTTTTTTCTCAATAAGAGCTG
Source organism: uncultured Thermodesulfobacteriota bacterium (assembly GCA_964505185.1). Taxonomy (GTDB): domain Bacteria; phylum Desulfobacterota; class JBBIRW01; order JBBIRW01; family JBBIRW01; genus JBBIRW01. Next base: position 123,140 of record CAZDGM010000002.1, on the reverse strand, counting down.
GAGAATTTCTGTGGCATTTCGTGCAATTTTTGCTAACAATATTTTTGTCAGCGGAAAAGGCCTTCGGAAAATCAAGTGGTATAATGGAATTTTTCGTTGCATGACATGAAATGCAATCTGCCGAATTAGAATGGGCATTTGATTGAGAGGGGATGCTGAGGTATCCGCTTTTGTGGCATTTCATACACTGTGAGGAAGAGGATGTTGAATATTTTATCAACCCAAGAAAAGGGTAAAATCCTACTACTATTCCGGCTACAAATATCATAAGGAGTATCTCGATGGGTATGGCTAAGATCCTTCTCATTTTATCCTCCGCTGGATACATCCAGGTAAACAAGCGCATCGAGGAAAGGATGTTCACCACCTGAGGGATGCGTTGAATGCAGTATTCTATTGGGATTTATCCCATTTCCTTTTGCTGTCCACCAAATCAACATGGTATCCGGGTCGTTGCTTTTGAAGGGTATTGCCCTTGCGACCCTTCCATAAGCCCAATGACCTGCATGCATTGCAATAGCAAGGGCATCAGGATGGATGCCCTCTGTAAACTGTACTTTTACCGATACAGAGCCCAATTCTGTTTTCAATTTAACCGTATCTCCCTCTTTTATTCCGAGTTTTTCAGCGGTCAATGGATTAATAAGCAGCGGATTTGTATGAAATATCTCAGATAGCCATTTACAGTTTTGTGTTCTTGAGTGTGAATGTGTGTTTATCTTATATGTAATAAGATAAAACCATCCCGGTTTTTTTTCAGAAGGTGACTTAAATGAAGGAAATGGTTCAAGACCAAACTCCTTCATTTTCTCTGAATGGATCTCTATTTTTTTCGAAACAGTTGAAACTCTCAGCAGGTTTTCCCTATTCGCTAAGTAAAGAAATCCATTTTCATACAATTCAGACTTTGCCTTTTCATTTCTAAGTAGCATCCCTATTTTTCTATTGATAAATTCCCTTGAGTCTTTAAAATCTGTGCTGATACCAACCCTGTTTGCAATCTGAATGAAAACATCCTCAAATGGAATAGCCTCTCCAGGAGGATCAGAAACTGGCTGTGATAATGAGATATATGGATCTTTACCAAATACCGGACGCTCCGTTATGCCCCAGCATTCAAGATATGATGTATCGGGCAATACTACATCGGCAAACATGGCTGTTTCCGTTATATGGGTGTCGGATACAATGATGAAAGGGAAGAGTTTCTCATCCCTGAGTGTTTCCGAAATTAAATTTATTTCATTTTGGGAATAAACTGGATTTGAGTGATGGATTATAATAACAGGATATTTTTTTCCTTTTCTTCTGGCATCCTCTATAATATCGAGAAATGATTCATTTCCGGAAGAACCTTTTTTACTAAAAATCGTTTCTCTATTATTCCTGCTCCTTTCAAAAATAAACAATCCTCCTTTTTTATTTATTCTTCCACAGATTATGTTGAGAAGAAGGACTGATCTCTCCGCTTCGATACCATTTAGATGCTGATAAACTCCCCTTCCTGAAATAGCAATTGGTGATTCAGAAGTTGCAAATTGAAATGCAATTTTTCTGATTAGATTTCTATCAACACCGGAAACCCTTTCAGCTAATTCTGGTGTGTATTTGGAAAGATGTGCCAGCAAATGCTTTTCATCGCAATTAGTGCAATTCCTTATAAATTCACGGTCATGAAGATCATTATTCATGATCATAAATGACATTGAGAGAGAAACAATTCCATCAGTGCCGGGTTTTATGGGAATCCAGAGATCACTTTTCGCCGCTGTGTTTGAGAGTCTCGGATCAATTGTTATTAATCTTGCACCTCTTTCTATTTTTGCATTGATAATTCTTTGTGCCAGAGGAGTCATATAATTTGCCTCAAATGGATTTGCGCCAAAGTTTAAGATAAAGGTACTCTGCTCAATATCAGGTATAACAATATCTGTATCAAAAGTCGTCAGATATGCCATCCTTTTGTTAATACCCCTTTGTTCTTTCGATGCGAGGAATTTAATTCTACCGAGCTTCCTGGATATATCTTCCACAAGGTTTCCCATTCTGTCAGATCCTTGAAGAAAGAGAATCTCATCACCATTTTTGAGCGCTGATTGAATCCTTTCACATATCCCATCCATTATTTCGCTCCATGTACAGACCCTCCAGTTACCAGATCCCCTTGGTCCCTTTCTCATGAGCGGGGAAAGAACCCTTTCAGGATCATAAAGTATATTAAGCCCCGCATGTCCCTTACCACATATCTTTCCTCTATTCGTGGGGTGCAAGGGGTTTCCATCTATTTTTACCACCCTCCCATGCCTTTTATATGCTATGATTCCGCAGCCTGCTCCGCAAATAAGGCAGGTTGTCGGTATTGCTGTGTCAAACAAGGTCCCACTGTCTTTGTTAGTGTCTAAATTTTTACTATCAGTTGCACGAGCAAAGACGGGAGGAATTAGGGCTGATGTGGAGAGGAATATCAAACCAGCTTTGATGAAATCCCTTCGAGTAATATCAGCCATGTTATTACACTCCCTTTATTACTGAGAACCCTTTGAGACAGGTTCTGTGTCCGAAGATGGTATCGATATTTTCGTAAGTGATGAGGCGCCAAGGATCGCACCCAATCCCATTGTTTCAACGGCTGTGCTTGGAACGATAACAAGTGTTCCTTTATCTTTGAAACCTTCGTAAAGCATGTTCATTGCCCTGAGATGCAACGCTGTGGGATTATTTATATAAGCCTTTGCAGCCTCTGCGAATTTCTGAGCAATCTGTGTTTCAGATTCACCAAGGATAAGTCTTGCCTGCCTTTCCCTTTCAGCCTGCGCCTGTATGGACATGGCATCCTGAAGAGGTACTGGGATATTCACATCCCTTATTTCAACAGAATCAACATAAATTCCCCACATTTCTGTTCTCTCCTTTATCAATTCTTTTAGCTGTAGATCGATCATTTCCCTCCCAACAAGCATTTCCGAAAGAAGACTTTTACCTATGACATCCCTCAATGCAGTTTGAGAAGCCCAGCTTATAACTTCATGGTAGTCTGCAACCTCGAGCGCTGCTTTTTCAGGATTCACAACCTTCCAGAAACATACGGCATCAACATCAACAGGAACATTATCCTTGGTTAAAGTTTGTTCTGCTTTAAAGGGTGTTGCTATAATCCTCAGATCAATCCAGTATGGAATGGTATCGATGAAGGGGATGAGGAAGAAGATACCTGGCCCCCTGAATCCAATAAATCTGCCGAGCCTTAAAACAACAGCCCTTTCCCAGTGTGCTGCTATTTTGATACTTAGAAGAGAAAGTATACCAATGACTATAATAGCTGATGAAAGTATGAATTTATAATTTAAAGCTGTTAAAATACTCAAACTGATGCAGACAATTAAAATAACTATGGAAATGGGGTTTCCTCGAAATGTTCCGAGATTTGTTTTTTTAAGTTGAAAGTCATAAAAAATATTTTTTGATCCATTCATATTTTACCTCCTTTATATCTGTGGAATGATCTGTCCTCCAACAACAACAACATATCTCATGGCAAATATTCCAATCATAACGAGAAGTGAAGAAATTATTACAAGCGTTATATTTTTTCTTAATGGTGAAAGAAGTATGAGAAGTGGTATCAGTGATCCAAGAGTAATTTCGATGCCGAGAAATAGATTTTTAAATTTACCGAAAAGAACCCTATCAACAATTTGTAATGCCTCTGGATTTGAATTAAACATAACAATAATGTCTGCAAACACAAGAGAAAGATCAAGGATTATTGAAAAAGCGAGTATCTTTCCAAGATCTATGATTAACTCTTCATTGGCTTTCATTAATGGGCTAAAGAATCTGTCCTTAACATAGATAACGAGGATAGTAAGCGCTATTCCTGATACCATAGCTGAAACGAGAAAAAGAACTGGCATCAGGGGTGTATGCCAGAGATCTCTTGCTCTGGCAAGGGCAAGTATAAATCCTGTATATCCGTGAACAGAGATAGCAAGGGGTATTCCCAGGATACCAAATAATTTTGTCATCTTTTCATTTCCCTTGAACATGAAAAATCCATAAATGATACAATTCAATGGATAAAGGGTTAGTAAAAATGAGCCCCATGATATTGCCGATGTCGGATTTATGTAATAAAAGAGTGTCCAGAACCTGTATGGCTGTTCAAGGTCAATAAGGAGATTTATTGGTGCAAGAATAAGAAGTAAAGTTGCAAGTATTACACTTGTTTTTGCTATAGGCTTGTATTTATTTATGCCGAATACGTATGCAAGGGTTGAGAGAATAAAGGATCCGGCACTCAACCCGGTAAAATAAAAATAGTTTGCTATCAATACTCCAAGTGGAATTTCATGATGAATATTGTATACAACTCTTACTGCTTCATTCATACATTCTCCCTCGCCTCTACTGCGGTAATATCGAGATCTATGTAGAAGACCATCGGTGAGGTTCCCTTCTCGGGTTTTATTACCTGAACCGAATTTATCGAGATAAGCCTGAAAATTTCGCTATCAGGATCGTTTATGTCACCAAATATTCTCGCGCCTCCAACGCATGTTTTTACGCATGCAGGAAGATCACCAGCATCCACCCTTCTATAGCACCATGTGCACTTTTGGACAATTTTCTTAATAGGATCAACATATCTGACATTATATGGGCATGCGGCCATACAATATTTACACCCAATACATCGATGGGGATCTATCATAACAATGCCATCTTCCCTTTGATATGTTGCCTTTACAGGACATACAGTTTTGCAAACAGGACGTTCACAATTATTACATAGAAGTGGAAGAAATATTCTGATTACATTTGGATAAATTCCCTTTTCAACCTGTTTTACCCATGTTCTCCATACGCCCAATGGAACCTGATTTTCTGCCTTGCATGAAACTGAGCAGCTGTGGCAGCCAATACATCTTCTGAGATCGATGAGCATTGCATATCTTTTTGCTTTTTTCATCTGGTTACCTTGCTGGAGAAATTTTTTGGTCAGATGCGATTTCCACCCTCATTGAAGTTTCATCCAGAATCAGTGGTCTGTACAGATATATAAGCTGAGCAGTGACAACAGCATATTGATCCTTTGGAAAATCGAATTCCAATAGTTCAATAACTTTTCCTTGTGGAGGTATTCTCTCATCAATTTTTATGGCTGACCCTCTCAACATAATCTCGGGTTCCGTATGGAGCTCTATTCCCTTTTCATCGATTACCTTCATGCCAAAAGTTTTTTCCTGGATGGTATAATAATTCATCTGATTTTTTGCTGAGACCCTCAGGATGAGTTTTTTTGAAGGGCTTCCTGTTGGAATGAAATGACCGGCCCCGATGTTTGCGATTGAAATTGAAACAATCATCTTATTGTCTTTCCTTTCTATGTTTTTTATCTCGACAATTGCAGCTTTCTTGATATCATCAATTGTTCTTAGGAAATAATGACTTCTTACAGCCTTTGAAGCAGATCTACTATCTGAAGCAGTTCTGTACTTAACTATTGTTCGCTTCATGTGGCAGTGCTGACATGTTATTCCGTCTTTAGAATATCTGGATTTAAGCCATTCAGTATATGTAGTTCTAACAGGGAGGCCTTTTAGATTTTTTCCATCATGACATCCCGCACATATTTCTGACGAACTGTGAAGCGGAGAAAACTCAACTTTATGAGATACAGAAGACGATCTTCTCACGGGAGCCTTTTTGACAGGCCCTGGCTCGACGATATATCTCTTCTTTTTACCTATATAATTCTTTATTGAATGGCAGAAATCACATGTCACTCCTTCTCTGCTTATCTCTTTCACCAGTTCAAAATCACCGGTTATAGAAACTGTTGGTGAATGGCACCCAAGGCACAGGAATTTTGCTTTTCCCGATGTTTTTGTATAGGCTTCCTGATAAGCGAGCCTGAAGATAGGATTCTGTAAAGATAGTGCATGCATGGAAACAGTCCAGTTTCTATAAACATCGATATGGCATTTTCCGCATTCAAAACTATTTGTGAATTCAGGAATAGTTGATGAATTATTACCGGCATGAGATGACGAAGTATATAATGATGCAAGAATAATTGCCATTGCTAACATTTTTCCTTTCTTCATAGATTTCTCCTTTTCTTTTCCCCTATATTTCCTCAAGAATGCTTGATAGAGAATTCATGTCCACGGGTTCAGGGACATATGGAAAGTATTCGATTTCCTCCTTTTTAACAATGAGACCTTTTTCGGAATTCTCATCCATCGTTAGAAAAATTTTTGCCATTGGATGGAGTTTTCTCATAATTAAGGCAGCCTCCGGACCAGAGAGAAGCGGAAGATCTCCCTTGATAACAATGATGTCAAAAGGTTCCTCCAGGAATGCCATCAATGCTTTTACAACGTTATCTGTGGGGTATACCTCATAGCCGTGGGAAGTAAAGAATCTGCAGATTAATTCCCTTCTTTCCGCTACATCCTCAACTATCATTATCCTTCTTCCAAATACTTTCATATTTACAAGCATCCATTAAAAAGGGGTTTTACCAGAAAGAATCGCAATCTTCATGCCATGGGTTTTTATGAGAATTGAAATGTTATTCTGTTGAAATATTAGGGAAAATTTTATGCGGGCCTTTATGGGTTCAATGATTGATCCCCTTTAGATTACATTTTGAAAGGGATCATTAAGAAGGATTGATTACAAAATGAAATTATTTTTTATCCCTGATCTTTCTCCAGAGGGTTACAGTGCTTACACCAAGGATCCTTGAAGCCTTCTTCCTGTTCCATTTTGTTGCCTTGAGGACCTCCAATATATAGGTTTTTTCAAGATGATCGAGGGAAGGCCATTCCTCCATATCCCTTTCCCTATATGAAAGTGGATACGGGGGATTTGAGGAAGATATATATCTTATAAGATCACCACCCAATGAATCGAGACCTATTGTTTCAGATTCTTCAAGTATAACCGCCCTTTCGATAAAATTCTCAAGCTCCCTTACATTGCCTGGCCAGCTATAAGAGAGTAGAGCCTCCTGGGCTTCCTTCTTAAACCCATATATCTGCTTGCCATGCTTGCGGTTATATCTCTCAAGGAAATGTGAGGCCAGGGGTATTATATCATCCCTTCTTTCTCTCAATGGAGGCAGATATATAGGAAAAACATTGAGTCGATAGTAGAGATCTTCCCTGAATTTTGATTGCCTGATTGCATCAATAAGGTTTCTGTTTGTTGCTGCAATTATCCTCACATCAATATGTATTTTTCTTTCGCTTCCAAGGGGCATGATGGCCTTTTCCTCAATAGCCCTGAGAAGTTTTCCCTGAAGGTCAATACTGAGATCCCCTATCTCATCGAGAAAGATGGTTCCGCCATCAGCAAGCTCAAAAAGCCCCTTTTTCTTTCTGTTCGCGCCTGTAAAAGCTCCCTTCTCATGTCCGAACAGCTCACTTTCAAGAAGTGTTGCAGGGATTGCTGCACAGTTGACAGTAATGAATGGTTCATTTGCCCGGTTGCTCATTCGATGGATCTGCTTTGCAACGAGATCTTTCCCTGTTCCCGTTTCTCCAAGTATGAGAACTGTTGAATCTGTTTCTGCAACCTTTTTTATAAGCTCCTGAATCCTTTTCATGGATTCACTGAAAGCAATAAAAGTTAGCTCTCTTTCCACCCCTCTGAGTCTCTCCCTTAACTCCCTGTTCTCAGTAATAAGATCCAGATTTTCTAGGGCCCTTTTTACAGCAGCCCTTAGCTGATCTGTTGTAAATGGTTTGGAAATATAATCAAATGCACCTGCCTTCATTGATTCAACTGCGCTTTCAATGGTCGCATATCCAGTTATCATTATGACCCTTGTTAATGGATCGATTTTTTTAAGATTCTTCAAAAGCTCAATACCATCCATTCCGGGCATTTTTATGTCAGCAATTACAATGTCAAAGGAATTTTCGCGAATCAGTCGTAGTGCTTGAGTGGCATTATTTGCGGTCTGCACGTGAATCCCAAGTTTTCCCAGTATATGGGAACATGCCTCGAGTGTATCCTCTTCATCATCAACGATTAGAATTTTTCTTCCATGAAAGATCTCCGACAATCTTTCCCTCCTTGTTTATTCTAATCCATATTTAGCAAACCATATTATGTTTAACATAAGGAAGCTCCACAACAAAAAGTGTTCCTTCTGAAGGAATAATCCCATTCTTGAACGGGTTTTTAGAGGGAGGACTTTCAACCCGTATCTTTCCTCCATGCCTCTTGATTATTCCTTCACATATGGATAGACCAAGTCCTGTCCCCTTTTCTTTTGTTGTATAGAAAGGCTCAAAAATTCTTATAATAATATCGGGATCGATCCCTGGCCCATTGTCCCATACACCAAATAGCAATGTTTTACTATCATTGTCGGAGGTTGCCGAAAAGATCTTTATTTTTCCATCATTTCCAACGGCTTCAATTGCATTCTGTATCAGATTTATGAAGACCTGCTGAATCTGGTTTCTATCACAAAGCACCGGAGGAAGATCTTCCGAAAGGACAAGCTCACATTCAATATTATTTATGGAAAGCTCATTGGAGAGCATCTTCACAGCCTTTTTGATAATCCTGTTTATATCGTTCAATTCCATATGAACTTCGGATTGACGTGTGTAATCAAGGAGGTTTGAAACTATCTTTTTACATCTCATGATATTATCAACAATCTTCTGGGCATTTCTGTAATATGGACTTTCAGGTGTGATTTCTTCAAGAAGGATTCTCGCATATAAAAGTGCATTACCAAGTGGATTATTCAATTCATGAGCAACACCTGCGGCAAGTCTTCCCATAGCAGCAAGTCTCTCAGAGTGTATCAACTGTTTCTGAAGGAGTTCTTTTGTTTTTTCTTCCGTGAGATCCCTGGTTATTTCAATAAATCCCACTATTTCGTTTTGCTCATCCATTAGTGGTGTAAGGGTAAAGGATACGGGAAAGAATCTTTCCCCCGCTTTCATCTGGACCTCTTCGCAAACTGTTATTTTTCTTGAGGCCTTTGCCCATGCCCTCATCCTTTCCTCGCCAAGTTCGGTATAATGGGATCCAAGTATGTTATCTGATCTGTAGCCAAACATCGATTCAGCGGTCTTGCTGATCGAAATAATCCTTCCTTCATGGTCAATTATAATTATTGATTCCTTTATATTTGATAAAACATTTTCGAGTAACTCTTTTCTCTCTCTGAGTTCTTTCATCTTCTTAAGATTTTCAACCATCTGATTGAATGAATCCGCAAGTTCCCCTATCTCATCTTCACTCTTCATCTCAACCTTGAATTCAAGATTCCCTTTACTGAGTAATTTTGTTGCTAAGGCAACTTTCTCAAGCTTGTTAATTACCATTCTGTTCATCAGAAAGGTAATTGTTATTATCGTTAATGTCAGTGTTATTATGAGGGAGATAATCATCTGCCTCATTTTGCTGGAAAGTTCCCTGTCCACCTCAGCCATTGAGAAATCACTGATAAGAACGCCATTTATTTTGTCAAGAGGATTGTGGCAGCGATGACACTCCTGTTCATTTAGGATAGGATTTACATTTCTGAATATCCTTTTATTTTTTGAGACCGTAAAGATAACAGTCTTGTTTCTATTATCCGGCTCATACTTGTGGCATATCTGGCAGGTTCTATCATTAATCTCGACCCTTTTCCCTATGTCCTGCTCATCCGGAGAGACCTTTATCACGCCTTTTTTGTCAAATATAAATACCTTTTCAACCCCTTTTTGCATACTCACATTTCTTATAATCTGCTCCAGGGCTTCCATATTTCTTGTTTGCATTGCATGCTTGAGACTTCCCTTTATAACATCGCTAAGTGGTGTGGATGAAAGGCCAAGCCTTTCTATAAGTTCCTTGCGATACTGGTAGTACTGTATGGAAAATATAATTCCCATTACGATGGTAAGCACAATTACTACAGAAGAGAGGACCTTGAACCTTATGCTCTTTATAGGAAAGGGCAATAACTTCGCCATTAAAATAAAACAGGCTTATTTTAATTAATTTTATCATTTTGCCGATTTTTTTCAATTGCTAATCACGAGATATTATGGTGTAATATCGGGGATAATTTAAAATTTTTAAGGAATGGATAATGGATGAAGGGAATACATACAATATATTAAAGAAAATGATGATGGAAAGATTCAAAGAAAAGGGCCATTTGATAAAAGAGCTCAAGGCAGTGATCCAGATAATGATCACAGGTAAAAATGCGGATTCATTTACCATCTCAATAGATGGAGAGGATACAGCAATATATAAGAATAAGGCTGATGATGCTGATGTAACAATCAGTATTGATTCAGGAGATTTTGAGAAGATCTTAAAAGGGGAGCTTTCCTATAAAAGTGCATTTTTCAATGGGAAATTGATTGTGGAGGGCGATATCCTTCTTGCATTAAAAATAATCTCTGCAATGAAGGGGTGAGTTCATGAAGGAAAAGCTTCTTCATGGAATAAAGGTAATAGATCTCACCAGATATATTCCTGGTCCATTCTGTACAATGATTCTTTCAGACCTTGGAGCTGATGTTATAAGGGTTGAGCAAATAGGTGGGATAGAGATCTCGCAGTTTATAAATCCGGTTTATGACGGTGATGATACACTCTACAGTGCGCTGAACAGGGGGAAGAGGAGCATCGGGCTCAATCTTAAGGAAAGGGAAGGTAAGGAGATATTTATAAGGCTTATAAAAACTGCCTCTGTGCTTGTTGAACAATTCAGGCCAGGTGTTATGGAGAGACTTGGGTTTGATTATGAGAGGGTGAAGGATTTGAATCTAGCCCTTGTCTACTGCTCCATTACAGGATACGGACAGAGTGGAAATTACTCTATGAGGGGTGACCATGATATAAACTATATGGCACTTTCTGGAATGCTCCATCTCTTCCTTTCAACCTTCGATAAAGAAACGCCTCCTCCGGTCCAGATGGCTGACCTTGCGGCAGGATTCTGGGCATCAATAGCTATTCTTGCATCTCTTCTGGAATCCAGGATATCCGGAAAGGGAAGGTATATAGATCTCTCCATGTATGGCTCCATCCTCTCCCTCATGCAAAATTATTATTATGCATTTCTGAATTATGGATGGTCTCCAGAGAAAGGGATTCCACTGTCAGGTGGGCTTGCATGTTACAATATATACAAAACAAAAGATGGTAAATTTATATCTATGGGATCCCTTGAGAGGAAATTCTGGGATAACTTTTGCAGGGCAGTAGGGAGGGAGGATCTGATTGATGCCCAGTACTGCGAGGATCAGCAAGGGTTAAGAACTATAATTTCTCGGATTATCTCAACAAAAACGAGGAAAGAATGGGAGGAGATATTCCGTGATGTGGACGCATGTATGGAGCCTGTTTTTTCTATGGATGAGGCATACAAATTTATAAAAGCAAATTTTGCTGAAATAATAGAGGAATCAGATGGGAAGAAATTTCTGGGGATTCCATTGAGATTTATTCCCCATGAGGAGGGTGATCAACTTAAACCCTGCAGTCCTTACTCCGATACGGAATCAATAATGATGGAACTCGGGTTCAGTGGCAATGAAATCACCCGACTTAAAGAAAAAAGGATAATAGTCTGAAGGTTATGGATTATTTTTCTGATGAGATTATAGCAAGGGTTGCATCACTTGTTATTAATTCAAAAAGGTGCGGTGCCTTAACAGGTGCAGGGATATCTGTTGAAAGCGGTATTCCTGCATTCAGGGGATCACAGGGCTTATGGGAAAAATATAATCCTGATGAGTATGCAACAATCGATGCCTTTATTTTCAATCCCGGAAAAGTGTGGACTATGCTTAGAGACATGAGTAAACAGCTCATAGAGGCAAAACCAAACCCTGCCCATTATTGCCTTGCTGAACTTGAGAAAATGGTTTTTCTTCACTTTATAATAACACAGAACGTGGATGGACTTCATCAGCTCGCTGGAAGCAGAAATGTTATTGAATTTCATGGAAATGGTAGAAGGGTTGTTTGCTTTTCATGTAAAAGATTATTTACGCTCTATGAGATAGATCTTGATAACATACCACCTCGATGTCATTGCGGTGGAATATTAAAACCTGATGTTATATTTTTTGGTGAGAATATCCCTTATGAGGCATTGAAGATGGCTGAGATGGAGATATCGAAGTGCGATCTTTTATTTGTAATTGGAACCTCGGCATCTGTTCTTCCCGCATGTACTATACCATATGCTGCAAAGGCAAAGGGTGCAAGGATAATCGAGATAAATCCTGAAAAAACAGGGTTAACCGATTCCATATCCGATTATTTTCTTAAAGGAAAGGCCGGTGAAATCCTGCCTAAGTTAATGTATGAAGTAAAGAGATCTGTAAAAGGGATTAAGGGTGAATAAGGTGAGAAATGAACTGAGCATCGATTATAATTTTGCGATGGCAAGATTTTTAGGCGAGGAAAATGGAATCACAGAAAGTGAGCTTTATCAACTGAAAGATGAATCATTGTCATTCCTTGAAGAGATAAAAAGGGAAAAGGGAAACATAGGGTTTTTGTCACTACCCTTCAGCAGGGAAATTGTTGACGAAGTAAGGGATATAGCCCTCTCTCTCTGGGCTGATATAGATGATTTTGTTGTTCTTGGAACAGGAGGGTCAGCTCTTGGAGGGATTGCACTGTGGAATGCCATGAGAGAATATTCAACCTTTACGGAATCATCTGGTCAGTGTAAAAAGGTCTACTTCCTTGATAATATAGATCCCTGGACATTTTCCTCCCGATTAAGAATGATCAGGTGGGAAAAGGCTGCGGTAAATGTGATAAGTAAATCTGGAGCAACAACGGAAACACTTGCCCAATTTATGATAATAAAGGAATTGCTTGAAAGACATCTGGGGGAGGGATGGAGGCAGAGGGTAATAATAACAACGCATCCAGAAAGGGGTTTTCTGAGAAAGAAGGCATTTGAAGAAAATTTGCGGATGCTTGAAATACCTAAGAATGTTGGGGGAAGATTTTCTGTGCTGACCCCTGTTGGGCTTCTGCCTGCGATGATGATGGGGATACCTGTTGAGGAGTTGCTTGAAGGCTCTGCCTTTATGGATGATTTGTGCTGGAAAAAAGAGTTCATGGATAATCCAGCGCTTCTTCTTTCTATGCTTCTTTACCTTCTGGGAACCAGAAAAAACAAAAACATACTTATCTGCATGACTTACAGTGAGGCACTGATTGGGTTTGTAGATTGGTTCAGACAACTATGGGCAGAAAGTCTGGGGAAAAGGTTTGATGAGAAGGGAGATGAGGTGAGGACAGGTCAAACACCCATCCGTGCAGTTGGAACGGTGGATCAACATTCTCAGCTGCAGCTGTATTTGGAAGGACCTAAGGATAAGGTGGTTCTTTTCTTTGCAATTGAAAATTATCCAGTCGATGTAAATTTACCCGAATCCTTTAATGATGAGGAGGTAAAATACCTCATGGGGAAAAGCCTTGGTGAACTGATCAATTATGAAAGGAAAGCAACAGAGATTTCTTTAACAAGAGCTGGTGTTCCAAATATCACAATAACGCTCTCATCAATCAGTTCATTCAATATGGGGATGATGATCTATCTTATGGAATTTGTAACCATGCTTACCGGAAAATTTCTCCATGTAAATCCTTTCGACCAGCCATCCGTTGAACAGATCAAAACTTACACTTATGCATTATGCGGAAAAAAGGGATATGAATCGATTAAGGATGATTTAGGCTTGTTTCTCTCCGGTAGAAGCGATATATATATTTGGAAGACAGTAACAGAGAGACAGTAATGGGATTTACAATATGAATATTCTATGGAGGTTAGAGGATGGGAATGAGAAGAAAAAAGGAGGTTAATAAAAAAATGGTCGATCTTTTTGAAACAGCGATGAATCTCGAGGTAACAGGTTTAAAAAATTATCTCCGATTTGCAAGAGAAACTGAGAATATTTCCGGCAAAAATATGTTTGTTATACTTGCAAATGATGAACTGGATCACTATTTGTTGCTAAAAGGACTGAGGGAGAAATATGCAGAGCACGGGAAGTTCTCATCGCCGGAGATATCGTCATCAATTGTAGAAAGGCTTTTCCCCAAAATCTCTGAAGTTTCGAAGAGTGAAAAGTCAAAGATAACGGATCTTGATGCATTAAATCTTGCTTTGAAGCTTGAAGAAAATGCAAGGGAATTCTATCTTGGTGAGTCAAAAAAGACAATGGATCCGAATCTTAAGGATACCTTTGAAAGGCTCGCACAGATAGAGGATGGGCATTACAGATTAATTAGGGCAGAAATTGATAGCATCACAAAAAGTGGATTCTGGATGGATATTCCTGAATTTACAGTTGAAACACCCTAGTATCCATTCAGGAGGTCCAGTAGCTGTAAAATTGAAGTAGAACATTATAGAACCACTTGCAAGCAACCACTGAAAATGCACAGTGTCCTCCCCTCTCTGTAATCCAGACCCTTATCATGGGATTTCCCCCAACACTGTTTCTGAAAGTGAATGCCTGCTCAACAGGGATTATAGGGTCATCTTTGCTGTGAAAAATAAGCACAGGTACCTTTATCTCATCAATAAAATGGAAAGGATCCGTCTTCTTGATAAGTTCATCGAAGGATATGGAATATTGCACACAGCTTCGTTTCAAGATGTAGTCCCTGAAATTATCAAAAGGCGGGTATATTCCATCACTTTTCATCTTTGATCTGAAGGCCATCCTGTAAAGGTAGTAGGCAAATATAAACCCATCAAACCATGGGGGTTTAGTGGAGATTCTTTCAATGGATTTCCTTACATCAAGCGGGGGGCTTAAGGCGATAGCCCCTCCCTTAAAAAGTTCGGGGTTTCTTGATGCATTTAACACATAAAGACCGCCAAGACTGAAGCCCAGAAGACACACATAACTTACCTTGCCCGTATTAAGGAGAAATGATGCAGCACTCTCAATGTCTCCTTTTTCCATCAATCCCACACTGCTCGGTTTTATATTCACCCTTAAGGTATCGCCAAAATCCCTGAGATCGATAGCCATAACATGAAATCCCCATTTATAGAATGCCCTCAGGGCTATATCCCTTACATATTGAAAATTCTTTGTGCAAAGAAGCCCATGGAGTATTAACAGTGCAGGCCTTTTTATATTATCTGGATAGAGGGCGCAGAGCGAGGAAAATGGATATCCATCTTCACCCTGAAGGAGTAGATGCCTGAATTCCCTAGGATAAGGATATAGAAATGTGGAGACAGATCTTTTTGTTGAAATCAGAAATGGAATAAGGTCAGGCAGATGCTTTAATGCTGTGCTTAATATCCCGGAGATGGGAAGGGGTTTTAAAGGTATATCTTCGAGCAGACTTATCACCTCGTCCATTGTTTTTTCTGACCTTTTTGGAGCTATGGGGTGCTTTACAGCTATAAGTTTGGGAGGGAAGGGATTTGTGAAGATGCGGGAAAGGATTGATCCAGCTGCCCAGAGTATTAAAAAAGGTATGGACAGGATCGACATAAGTACTGGAATTATTCTGTGGAAAGGGTGCATGAGCATTCTATAAGTTGAAAACAGAAGGATTTTTTGATAATCTCATAAGATAATTAATCAGAATATGGAGAAAAATCAAGCTTTTCCATTTTATGGAAGCAGCCACCCAATAATTTTCCTGATAGCCCCTACTGCAACTGGAAAATCGGAACTTGCAATGGAGGTTGCAATCAGGTTTAATGCTGAAATTGTTAATTGCGATTCTCAACAGGTTTACAAGTATATGGACATAGGGAGTGCAAAGCCCTCCCCACGGGAGATGGAGGTTGTAAGGCATCATCTTATAGATGTTGTTTCTCCTGATGAGGATTTCAATGCAGGTAAATTCGCATCAATGGCAAGGGCAGCTATAAGGGATATTGTTGATAGAGGGAAAAGGGTTATTGTTGTTTGTGGATGTGGATTGTATATAAAGGCACTCCTTGAAGGGCTTTCACCATGCCCTCAGGGAAAACCAGCATTGAGAATGGAACTTAACGATATCTGGAAAAAGAACCCCGATTCCATCTATGAAGATCTAACGAGGGTTGATCCTGTTTCAGCCTCGCGAATCCATAGAAATGATAAACAGAGGATTATAAGGGCTTTAGAAATCTACTTTATTGCCGGATTGCCTGCAAGTGAGATATTTTTAATGCCATCAAAGGATCCACTCCCTTTCCCATATGTAAAATTTGGCCTTCTCATGGAGAGATCACTTCTTTACAAAAGGATTGAGGAGAGGGTGGATAGGATGATGGAAATGGGGTTTCTTGAAGAAGTAAAGGGTCTTGTCCAGAGAGGTCTTAATCTTTCATATAATTCTATGAGAGCAATAGGATACAGGCATCTTTATCTTCATCTCATGGGTAAGTTGAGCTTGGGTGAGGCGGTAAGATTGATTAAAAGGGATACAAAAAGGTATGCAAAGAGACAGCTTACCTGGTTCAGGAGGGATCCGGAAATAAGGTGGTTTTTCTATCCTAATGATAAAGACGAAGTTATAAAAAATATTGATGCCTTATGGCATTGATGAAAGGGGGTTTGTGTGAGGGTTTATCTTGAATTTGAGAAGCCTATTGAGGAAATTGAAAGAAAAATAGATGAATTGAGGCAGTTTTCCTCAGAGGATGAAGAGCAGGTAAGGAAGGAGATAGAAAAGCTTCGAAAGAAGATGGTAAGGCTGCAGGAGGAGATCTTTTCCAATCTTACTCCGTGGCAGAAAACCCTGCTTTCCAGGCACCCAAACAGGCCCTATACAATGGATTATATAGCGATGCTCTTTGAGGAATTTGTTGAGCTTCATGGTGATAGACTCTTTAGGGATGATCCTGCAATTGTCGGTGGTCTTGCAAGGTTTAACGGCCAGACAGTTATGGTGGTAGGTCATCAGAAGGGAAGAACAACAAAAGAAAAGTTGTATAGGAATTTCGGCATGGCTCATCCTGAGGGGTATAGAAAGGCATTAAGATTGATGAAGCTGGCGGAAAGCTTTAGGAAACCCATTATTTCATTTATCGACACCCCAGGTGCTTATCCAGGTATAGGGGCTGAGGAGAGGGGGCAAGCAGAGGCAATTGCGATTAATCTAAGGGAGATGGCTTCACTCAAGGTTCCTATCATTATAGCTGTAATAGGTGAGGGAGGCAGCGGGGGTGCGCTTGCAATAGGTGTTGGTGACAGGATGCTTATGATGGAGTATGCGATCTATTCTGTTATTTCACCTGAGGGATGTGCATCAATTCTATGGAGGGATGCTGCCAAGGCACCGGAGGCTGCAAGCGCAATGAAGATTACAGCACATGATCTCATGGAGCTTGGTGTTATTGATGAGATCGTGAAGGAACCACTTGGCGGCGCGCATTCAAATCCTGAAGATGCTGCAAGGAATCTAAAGAAGGCAATAGAAAAACATTTAAACGAATTGATGGAAATTCCTTTTGATGAGCTTCCACTTCTAAGATATAAAAAATACAAAGCAATGGGGGCATTCTATGAAGGAAATACAGATAGATGAGGAGATAAAAAGATTGAGAAAAAAAATTGATGAGATTGATGATTCAATTCTCGATTTTCTTAATAAAAGGGCTGAGATCGTTATCGAGATCGGAAGGATAAAAACAAATTACAATCAGGAGTTTTATGTTCCGGCAAGGGAACAGGAGATATACGAAAGGCTTATGAATAGGAATACAGGTCCATTTCCAAGCGAGGCGATAAAATCCGTTTACAGAGAGATCCTTTCCGCATCACTTTCACTTGAGAAACCGCTGAGAATTGCGTTCCTGGGGCCAAAGGCTACATTCACACATGTTGCCTGCATAAATAGGTTTGGCCTCTCTGCAGAATATATAATGGCAAGAGGGATTCCTGAAGTATTTGATGTTGTGGAAAGGGGTGGTGCTGATTTTGGTGTTGTTCCTGTTGAGAATTCAACGGAAGGTGTTGTTAACCACACGCTTGATATGTTTCTTGAATCTAATATTAATATATGTGGCGAGATTCTTCTTGAAGTCTCTCATGATTTACTTTCTAAAACAGGCAGACCACAGGATATAAAAAGAATATATTCTCATCCACATGCAATTGCTCAATGCAGGAAATGGCTTGAAACCAACATGCCTGATATACCTGTTATTGATGTTGCTTCAACTGCAGCAGCTGCACAGATGGCATCTGAGGACCTAAAGAGTGCAGCAATAGCAAGTGAATTTGCCGCTCTTTTATATGATCTACGTGTTGTTTACAGGAAGATAGAAGACAATATAAACAATTTTACAAGATTTCTAGTGATTGGGAAAAAGATTCCTGAAAGAACAGGAAAGGATAAAACATCGATACTTTTTTCTGTTAAGGATGAAGTGGGAGCACTTTACAGAATGCTCGAGCCATTTGCAAAGAATAACATAAATCTTACAAAGATAGAATCAAGGCCAAACAAGACAAAAGCCTGGGATTATGTTTTCTTTCTGGATCTTGAGGGACATATTGAAGATGATACAGTTAAAAGGGCAGTTGATGAACTGAAAGAAAGGTGCACATTTTTAAAAATACTTGGTTCATATCCAAGGGTTATGTAATCTGATTAAGGGAGGCGGTTAAATGAAAAAACTTGTTGAAAGAAATATCGAGGAACTGATTCCATATCAACCTGGGAAACCAATAGAGGAGCTGGAGCGTGAGCTTGGAATAAGTGGAACTGTTAAACTGGCTTCAAATGAAAATCCTGTTGGACCCTCAAGGAAAGCAATTGAGGGCATAATCAAAGAGCTCCATAAATTGAACAGATATCCTGACGGGGGTTGCTATTATCTTAAGAGGAAGCTTGCAGCCAAGCTGGGATTTAAGGAGGAGAATATAATCTTTGGAAATGGTTCGAATGAAATAATAGAACTAATTGTTAGAACCTTTATGAAGAAGGACGATCAAGTTATTATGGCTGATCCTTCATTTGTTGTTTATAAACTCATTGTTAAGGCGGCAAATGGCATTTCAGTGCCTGTTCCTTTAAAGAACTTTTGTATAGATCTTGATGGAATACTTGGGGCAGTAACCGATAAAACAAGGATTATATTCCTTGCAAATCCTAACAATCCAACAGGGACCATCTTCAGAAAGAAGGAGTTCGAAAGATTTCTTTCAGCAGTTCCCGAAGACATCATAACTGTTATCGATGAAGCATATGCTGAATATGTAACTGATTCAGGATTCCCTGATTCCTTGCATTACCAGAATGGAAAGAGAAATCTTGTTACGTTAAGAACATTTTCAAAAATTTACGGACTCGCTGGATTAAGAATCGGTTATGGGATTGCTAAACCGGAGATAATTGAATATATGAACAGGGTAAGGCAACCCTTTAATGTTAATTCTCTTGCCCAGATAGGTGCATTTTATGCACTCGATGATGATGAGCATGTTCATTTATCGCAGGAAATTAATAGAAAAGGACTTGAATATCTTTATTCCGAACTGGATAAGATGGGTCTTGAATATATAAAGACCCAGGCAAATTTTTTCCTGATAAATGTTAAAGGAGATGGTCATCTTGTATATAAGATGCTCCAGAAGGAAGGAGTTATAGTAAGACCCATGGGAGGGTTTGGTTTGAAGGAATTTATAAGGGTTACAGTGGGATTGGCTCAGGAGAATGAGAAGTTTATAAAGGCTCTGAAGAAAGTTTTATCTGAGATCAAATAACATAAAGCAAAAACAGAGGATAATAAAATGATAATTGTTTTAAAACCTGACGCAACAAAAGATGATCTAAAAAGGATAGTTGAGCGACTGGAAAGCCTTGGTTTAAAAGCTCATATTTCAAAGGGGAAATTCAGGACAATAGTTGGAGCTGTCGGGGACGAAGCTATTTTGCAGGGCGAGCCCCTTGAGGTGATGCCTGGTGTAGAAAAGGTTCTTCCCATCCTTAAGCCATTCAAACTCGTAAGCAGAGAGTTTAAATCAGAGTCCACTGTGATAAGGGTCAATGGGTTAAGAATCGGTTCAAAAAAGGTTCATGTAATTGCAGGTCCTTGCGCGGTCGAGAACAAAGAGATGATTGTAGAGATTGCAAAGTTTGTCAAAAAAGCGGGTGCAACAATATTGAGGGGTGGTGCTTTTAAACCAAGAACATCGCCTTACAGCTTCCAGGGGCTTGGTGTTGAAGGGCTCAAATATCTCCGTGAGGCAAAGAAGGTTACAGGTATCCCTGTTATTACAGAGGTAATGGATCCAAGGGATATAGAAGATGTCTGTGAATATGCAGATATAATTCAGATTGGAGCAAGAAATATGCAGAACTTCAAGCTTTTGAAAGAGATCGGTCTTACGAAGATGCCAGTAATGCTTAAGAGAGGATTGAGCGCAACAATTCAAGAATGGCTTATGTCTGCAGAGTATATCGTTTCTCAGGGAAATAACAATGTAATCCTCTGTGAAAGGGGGATAAGAACCTTTGAAACAGCAACAAGAAATACACTTGATCTAAGCGCTGTCCCTGTCGTTAAACAATTGAGTCACCTTCCAATATTTGTAGATCCAAGCCATGGGGTTGGAAGGTGGGACCTCATAGAACCGATGGCTATGGCTGCAATTGCGGCAGGTGCTGATGGTGTGATGGTTGAGGTTCATAATCAACCTGAAAAGGCTTTATGTGATGGACCACAGGCACTTAAACCTGATAGATTTCTGGAGCTCATGAAGGCCATTAAGAAGATTGCGAAGGTTGTTGGAAGGGGTCTTTAATGGATAAATTTATTCTTGATACAGCAACGATCGTTGGACTTGGCTTGATAGGAGGTTCAATTGCAAAGGCTGCAAGCGAAAGAAAGATTTTCAGAAGAATATTCGCAGTTGATATAAGCGGAGAGACATTAAGAAAGATAGAAGAGGCAGGAATTGCAGAAAAGGTTACAAATAATATTTTTGACGTAATTGATGAAACCGATTTACTGATTCTATCAACACCTCCTGAACAGATAACAAAGGTTGCAAAGGAGGTTTTAAGAAAAACAAGCGCCGGATTTGTTTTGACCGATGTTGGAAGCATAAAGAGAAAGATTGTAGAGGAGGTTGAATGCGAAATTTCATCCAATGTAAGTTTCATCGGTGGGCACCCGCTGGCGGGAACAGAATTTTCAGGCTTTGATGCATCCTTCTCCACACTGTTTGATGGAAAGATCTGTGTCCTTACACCAACTGAAAAAACTAATCCTGATGCATTGAATATAGTAAAGGAGATGTGGAAGAGGCTTGGAAGTTCTGTTGTTGAGATGGATCCTGTTGAACATGACAGGATATTTGCAATGGTCAGCCATCTTCCACATGTTCTTGCATATACGATAGTAAATACAGTTGCCAATGCAGAGGAATACTACGGGGAACTTTTCCGGTTTACAGGGGCAGGCTTCAGGGATTTTACAAGGATCGCATCAAGCGATCCTATCATGTGGAGAGATATATGTATCCTTAACAGGGACAATATCCTTTATGCAATAGAATCTTTTGAAAAGGAATTAGAGAATATGAAAAGGGCTATCAGAGAGGGTGATAGGGAACTGCTGAGAAGAACATTTGCGGCTTCAAAGAAGGCAAGAGATGCAACTATTAGAGGTTTAATAAATGGAGAGTGTAAGGCTTGGAAGAGCAAGGAGGATTGAGGGAGAGATTGTTCCTCCTGGTGACAAATCCATAACGCACCGGGCAATAATGATCTCATCAGTTGCAAGGGGTGTTAGCTGCATTTACAGCTATTTAAAGGGTGAAGATAACACCAGGACATTGAAGGCATTCGAGATGATGGGGGTGGATGTGGAGCAAAGAAATGCTGATCTGATAATAAAAGGGAGAGAGCTTTTCGGTCTTAAGGAGCCTTCAGATGTAATTGATGCGGGAAATTCAGGAACAACCATGCGGCTGATATCAGGGATCCTCAGCGGACAGGATTTCCTTTCTGTGATTACGGGTGATGAATCTCTTAGAAGGAGACCGATGGGTAGAATATTGGAACCATTGAGATTAATGGGTGCAGAAGTACTTTCACGAGAAGGTGGCTTTGCACCTCTTGTGATAAAAGGTGGAAGACTAAAGGCAATATCATACAAGATGAACGTTGCAAGTGCTCAGGTTAAGTCATGCATCCTCTTTGCTGGAATTTATGCTGATGGAATCACGGAAATAGAAGAACCTATTCAATCAAGAGATCATACCGAGAGGATGCTTTCCTATTTTGGTGTAAATCTCTCAAGAAATAATTTAAAGATAAGTATAAAAGGTCATCAGCAACCAGAGGCGAGGGAGATTTTTATACCAGGCGATCTTTCATCAGCATCATTTTTTATTGTTGCAGCTCTTTTACTGAACAATAGTGAACTTCTGGTTAAAAATGTTGGAGTGAATTACACAAGAAGTGGAATAATCGATGTGCTGAAACAGATGGGTGGAAATATTGAAATAATGAATCTAAGAAAAATCTGTGAGGAAGATGTTGCCGATCTATATGTAAAAGCAAGTAGACTCAAAGGGATTAAAATATCAGGCCCCCTGATTCCAAGGCTCATAGATGAAATACCTGTATTATGTATTGCAGCTGCAATGGCAGAGGGAGAGACGGAGATAAGGGATGCCTCTGAGCTGAGGGTAAAGGAGTCCGACAGAATTAAGTCGATGTGCAGTGAATTAATGAAGATGGGTGTAAAGGTTGAGGAGCTTGAGGATGGGATGATCATTGAGGGAAAGGGGAGAATAGATAGCGCAGTTTTTGAGAGCCACGGTGACCACCGCGTTGCAATGGCACTTATAATAGCCTCCCTTATTGCTGAGGGCGAGTCAGAGGTAAGGGGGATTGAGTGTATTAGGACCTCATTCCCTTCTTTCTTTGAACTCCTGAGGAATACTGTTATTTTCGGGAATTCATGAGGGGAAATGGTATTGTGATTACTATTGATGGCCCTTCAGGGGCAGGGAAAAGCTCTGCGGGTAGAATCCTTGCAGAAAGGTTAGGGTATAACTACATAGACACGGGTGCCATGTATCGGGCAGTGGCTTACTCCATATATAAGAGCGGCATCAATCTCGAAGACGAGAAAGAAGTGGAGAGATTTATGGATCATGTGGAGATAGATTTCATACAAAAAGGGAAAGATACAAGGGTTCTCTGTAATGGTGAGGATGTAACTGACAGGATAAGGGATCCAGAAATAGATATGATAACTTCAAAGGTGTCCGGATTTAAAAAGGTAAGAGTTGTTCTTACACAATTGCAAAGAAAGCTTTCAGAAAGAGGGGGTGTGGTTCTGGAAGGGAGGGATACGGGAAGCGAGGTTGTTCCTGATGCGGAAATAAAATTTTATCTTGATGCAAGTCTCGAAGAAAGAGGTCGAAGAAGGTGGTTGCAACTCAAGGAAAAAGGGGTGGTGATTGAAAGGAAAGTTGTTGAGGGAGAGGTATTGAAGAGGGATGCCTATGATAGCACAAGAAAGATCTCGCCACTTCGTGCACCTTCTGATAGTATCCGTATAGATTCCACCTTCATGAGTATAGACGAGGTTGTGGAATTGATGTTACAATATATAAAACCACTCCTTTCCCATACTGGAGGAAAATAATAAATGGAGATATACATTGCTCCAAGTGCTGGTTTTTGTTTTGGCGTTAAAAGGGCAATCAGCATAGCCTATAAAGCCATCGAGGAGGATTTCTCACCAATTTTCAGCCTTGGTGACATAATACATAATCCGCAGATGGTAAAGAGGATGGAAGAAATGGGTCTCAAAAGCATCGCATCCGTTGATGAGATAGATGAAGGCAGGGTTATTATAAGATCACATGGTATAACCTATCCCGAGCTTAAGAAGGCCCAGGATAAAGGTTTAAAGATTATAGATGCAACATGCCCTTTTGTAAAAAGGGTTCAAGAATATACATCCCTTTTTTCAAGGGAAGGTTACTTCGTCGTTGTGGTTGGTGATGAGGATCATCCCGAAGTGAAAAGCATAATGAGTTATGGTTATCCTGGAAGAATTGCCATAGCAGATGAGAATCTTCTAAATAAATTTACAAAAAAGGATAGAGTGGGAATTGTTGCACAAACAACACAATCCCCTGAGAGAGTTAAAGAAGTTGTGTTAAAATTAATTGGTAAGGTTAAAGAATTGAGATATATGAATACGCTTTGCAATGCAACATTAATTAATCAGCAGAATTCATGCAGGATTGCATCGAATGTTGACTGTATGATTGTTGTTGGTGGTTATAACAGCGCCAATACAAAGAGAATCGCACAAATGTGCCACGAAATTAATCCAAAGACATATCATGTTGAAATTGCGGACGAATTAAGAATGGAGTGGTTTTATAATGCAAAGAGCGTCGGTATCACTGCAGGTGCATCAACGCCTGATTGGGTAATAAACGAAGTGGTTGAAAGGATAAAAAGTTTTGGTGATACAGTAATAATTCAATAGGAGTTGAGTGATGGTTGATAGATCAAAGAATGAGGAAAAACATGATATTTATAGCGAGGTTGAGGAGGAATCCTTTGAGGAGCTTTTTTCAAAGAGTGTAAAAAGGGTTGAGGAAGGTGAGGTTCTAAAAGGAACGGTAATTAAGATAAATCCAGAGTATGTGGTTGTAGATATCGGATATAAATCTGAGGGTCAGGTACCTATCTTTGAATTTATTGATCAAGATGGAAAGATTCAGATAAAAGAGGGCGATAGAATCGATGTGTTTGTGGAAAGGAAGGAAACAGAGGATGGATTTGTTCTTCTCTCAAAGCAAAAAGCAAGCAAATATAAGATATGGGAAACTATTGAAAAGGTTATTAAAGAGAATGGTTCAATAGAAGGGAAGATTGTAGAACGTGTTAAGGGCGGATTCATTGTTGATATTGGTGCGAGAGCATTTCTGCCAGGCTCACAGGCAGATATCAGACCGATTAAAGATTTTGATTCCCTTGTTGGGAAAAGTTTTCAATTCAAAATACTTAAGGCAAACAGAAAGAAAACAAATATCATTGTTTCAAGAAAGGCATTGCTTGAAGAAGAAAGAGACAGAGTAAGAAAAAGGACAATTGAAAGCTTGAGGGAAGGGCTGATTGTTGATGGAATTGTAAAGAATATAACGGACTATGGTGCATTTATTGATATAGGGGGAGTAGACGGCCTTCTCCACATCAGTGATATCTCATGGGGTAGAATCTCCCATCCATCGGATATTCTTTCCATAGGGGATAGTGTTAAAGTTATTGTAACAAAGTATGATAGAAAATCAGGAAGGGTTTCACTGGGCATGAAACAGCTTATGCAGGATCCGTGGGAAAGTGTTGACAGTAAGTACAGGGTTGGTATGCAGGTAAAGGCAAGGGTTATCGGTTTCAGTGATGATGCAGCAATCGTTGAGATTGAGTCTGGTATTGAGGGAAAAATTCATATCAGTGATTTAACATGGACAAAAAAGGTTAAATATCCGTTCCAGATAGTATCGATGGGTGAAATTATTAATCCTGTTATCATGGATATAAACAGGGAGTCAAGGAAAATGGTCCTTGGATTAAAGCAAACACAACCGGATCCCTGGATAAGAATAATGAAGAAATATCCGCCGGGTTCAAAAATAAAAGGAAGGATCAGAAAGATTGCCGATTTTGGTATATTTGTCGAAATCGAGGATGGGATTGATGGTCTTGTTCATATATCGGATATTTCATGGACACAGAGGATCAAACATCCATCAGAAATGTTTAAAAAGGGAGACGTTGTTGAGGCTGTTGTCCTCCAGATAGAAAGGGAAAATGAAAAGATATCGCTCGGTATTAAGCAACTTGAAAAAAATCCCTGGGAGAATATAAGGGAAAGGTATCCTGTAAACTCTGTTGTTAGGGGAAGGGTCAGGAGTATAACAGAATTTGGTGCATTTGTTGAATTGGAACCAGGAGTTGAAGGTCTTGTTCATGTTTCCGAGTTCGGAAAAGTAAGGGGCTTACAGAAGGAAAATGTTTTAAAAGTTGATGAGGAGATTGCAGCAGTGGTAACATCTGTTAATGAGCGGGACAGGAAGATATCTTTAAGCATAAGGACGCTTGAGGAAAAGATAACAAGAGAAGAGATTGAGGAATTTTTGAGATCTCAGGAATTTCCAAAGATAACTATTGGTGATTTGATTAAGGCCAGGCAGAAAAGAAAAAGCTGATGAGAATGGTTGAGGAAAGATATAAATTTCTTAAAAATGCATTTTTTATAATGTTAGGTGTTCTACTCTCATTCTTAATTATTGTTTTCATAATAACATTTTTCACCATCGGTGGATTATCGACTTTTCGTGACAGGGTTGCTGTTGTGGAGATAAGTGGTATTATCGCTTCATCAAGGGAGATTATGAAGGAACTGGAGAGGTATGGATCCGATCCTTATGTTAAGGCAATCGTATTGAGAATTGAGTCTCCTGGTGGAGGGGTTGCGGCAGCTCAGGAGATTTATAATGCGATCCTTAAATTAAAGGAAAAAAATAAGAAGGTCGTTACATCCATGGGCGCTGTTGCAACATCTGGGGGTTATTACATTGCATGTGCTTCAGATAGAATTGTTGCAAATCCTGGAACTATAACGGGAAGCATAGGTGTGATTGCACAATTTATAAATTTTGAGGAACTTCTTAACAAACTTGGTCTCAAGGGTTATGTGATAAAAAGCGGAAGATACAAGGATGTTGGTTCCCCTTTCAGAGATATGTCCGAGGATGAAAGGAAGCTTGTTCAGGAGGTCATTGATGATATCCACTCCCAGTTTGTGGCTGCAGTTTCTGAATCGAGAAAAATTGAACTTGAAAAGGTTATGGAAATAGCTGACGGAAGGTTTTTTTCGGGCAGAAGGGCAAAAGAGATTGGGCTGATTGATGATCTGGGGGATCTTAATGATGCAATAAAGATCGCCAGCTCCCTTGCGGGAATAAAGGGTGAGCCATACGTTATATACCCATCAAGGAAATTTTCAATACTGGATCTATTCTTCAGAAAATCATCTTTTAGTGATTATTTAAAGGATTCAGGGATAGCAGGATTTATAAATGTGTATTATCTTAGCCGGCCATTTGGCATACATTAAAGGGGGTTGGATATGACAAAAAGTGAATTAATTGAAAGACTGATCCAAAGGATGCCAAATCTTCAAAAAAAGGATAGCGAGATGATTGTAAACCTCATTTTCGATTCGATGAAGGAAGCACTTATGAGGGGAGAAAAGATTGAAATAAGGGGCTTTGGCTCTTTCAAGATAAAGAGGAGGGCTGCAAAGGAGGGAAGGAATCCAAAGACGGGTGAAATTGTAAAGATACCCGAGAAGAGAATCCCCTTTTTCAAAGTGGGCAAGGAATTAAGGGAGATAATAAATAGCTAAAATTTAATCCCTCCTTGTATCGTCTAATGGGTAAGGAGTGTTTAGGGATGATTAAAGAAGGTATAAAACGCTTGCCATTAATCATAATCTTAGCTTTATCCATTCCCCTTAATATCAGATATGCGTTTTCAAAGCCACTGCCAACAAATAGCCTTGGAAGGGTTTCATATGTTGAAGGTAATGTTGAAGTAAAGGCAGAAGATCTTGAGGAAAGGGTAAAGATAATGGTTAACATGCCGATTCTCCCTGGCGATCTTGTTACAATAGGAGAGATGAGCAGGGTTGAGATTGAGATGGCTGATGGGACAAGGATAAGGGCATCATCCAGAACCTCATTCATCATGAATTCACCAGTGGAGGAGTATTCCCTGCCCCTCATACGGTTTAATTCAGGAAGGATCGGTATGAAAACCATGGGCAATCTTCAACTCATAATTGATGGTCCAAACTACAGGGTTACATCAAAGGGACCAGTATTGTTTCATTTGAGGGATGAGGAGGGAGTTGTAGAAATATCAGTAAAAAGGGGCGATATCAGTGTTGAAGGCAACTGGGGAATAAGGTTAATTAAGGATGGAATGACAGCAGTAATAAGAGATAATAGAATAAGCATTGCGGCGGGGATTGTTCATGGTGGATGGATAACTGAATTTAATGAAAGGGAGGTTAGATCAACAGATTATATAGATTCCCCAGGACAATTTGGACAATATGAGCTGGAAACATATGGAAGATGGATATATGTGCCTGTTTATGGATACATCTGGAGACCCTATACTTACTGGGGGTGGGCACCATATGTTAATGGATACTGGCTCTGGCGTTCAAGGGCAGGATGGATATGGATCTCCTATGAGCCATGGGGTTGGTTACCATATCATTATGGACGATGGGTTTATATGCCCGCATGGGGGTGGTGCTGGGTTCCTGGAACTGAATGGGGTTTATGGATACCTGGTGCAGTATATTGGATATATGGGCCGGGATGGATAGCATGGGGGCCACTTGCTCCAGGAGAGGTTTTTTTATTCGATAGAATTAATGTTGTGAAGCCTATAAACTATGGATTTCCAGGGGGAGTAGTAGTGGTGGAGAAACATGCAGTTATAAAAAACAGGATTGTAGTCAAACCGATAAGATTAACCTTTGATCCATTGAAGAGGGGCAGGATCGTTCAATCCCCACCTCTCCATAAGAATGATATAAGAAATGAAGAGATTAAGGTCCACAGACAGGGTCATTTCAGGGAGAATTCACTAAAGAGGGTGGAAGTGAATTCCGAAGGACAGAAGGGATCAAGAATAGTAGGAACAAGGGAAAGGGGTGAGTCTTTAGCAAAAGATAGGTTTCCCATAAGGCAGGATCTCCATAGAGTAAACATTGAAAATAGAAGATTTGAAAGAAGCATTAAAAATCCAATAAGTCCCAGTAATCATTTTGGAAATGATACTAAAAGGAATTGGCAAAGTCCGGTTATAAAGGGCAAAAGCCTCGGAGGATTTATAGAATCAAAGAATTTTTCAGGAAACTGGATTACCCGAGGATCAGGATTTTCTAACGGGAAGAGATTCCCTAACATGAATGGCTTTCAAAAGTTCGGGTCTGGTTTTCGTTCAGTTATGAATCCAAGACATTAAAAGCAAGATGAATGGTTAAAAATTTATGAAATTTTATAACTGGCATGAAATTCCAAGGGAGAAACTATCGCAGGGGATTGAAAGGCAGATGCTGTGGGGTGAGAAGGCAATGATATGCAGATTTATTATTGACCCCCATGTCGAGATCAGAACACATACTCATGAGAGTGAGCAGTATACCATGATTTTGAAGGGAAGGGCTTTGATCAAGCTCGACGGGATTGAGAGGGAGCTGAAAGAGGGGGATATTGTTTATATACCACTGAATAAGCCTCATGGGATAAAGGTTCTGGATGAAGGTCTTATAGCACTTGATGTATTCTGCCCACCCCGAAAGGATTTTATCGACGGCAGCGATAGATACCTCAGGTAAAAACATTCAGGAAAGTATAGTTATTTTTTCACCGCCTTTGGTTTCTTGAGTGCTTTTTCATTTATAGGCAGAATCTCCCTTACAAATGGATAAGCTGCAATGTAGAGGTAGCCTGGATGAACCTTAAGGCATTCAGCAAGCGATTTTATAATCTTGGGGCTGGGTCTGCGGAGATTCTTCTCGAGGTAGCTTATATAGTT
This sequence comes from uncultured Thermodesulfobacteriota bacterium, assembly GCA_964505185.1. GTDB lineage: Bacteria > Desulfobacterota > JBBIRW01 > JBBIRW01 > JBBIRW01 > JBBIRW01. The sequence goes on along the minus strand of CAZDGM010000002.1, from coordinate 93,503 downwards.
AGCCTTTACACCTACCTTATCAGCAACATCCTTCTGGGTCAAACCGAGCTCCTTCCTCCTCTCAAATAGGATTTTTCCAAAGTCTGATGTCAATTTCTTCTTTAGGATTTTTTCCTTCATATTGCCCCTCCTTTCTAACTAATAGATAATTTATCACAAATTTAGTAACTTTAGCAACGATCATTTATCAATACAAACTTCTTGCAATTTCGCCTGTTGGATCTATAATATTTGAAAAGATGGCGTGATAAATATGCAGATTCTCTGGGCTCCATGGAGAATGGAATATATTCTTGATGAAAGAAAAAGGGAGTGCATTTTCTGTCTGCTTCCTGGTGAAGGAGATGACAGGAAAAGTCTTATTCTCTATAGAGGGAATAAAGTTTTTGTTATTATGAACAGATATCCATACACAAATGGTCATCTTATGGTATCACCCCTTAGACACGAAGGTAGTCTTGAGAGACTTGAGGCGGAGGAGATGAGGGAGCTTTTCGAGATGATAAGGGAGTGTGTTATCATTTTAAAAAAGGAATTCTATCCAGATGGTTTTAATATAGGGATGAATCTGGGAAGGGTAGCCGGTGCTGGTGTTGAAGATCATCTCCACTTTCATATCGTTCCAAGGTGGAGTGGAGACACAAATTTTATGCCTGTATTAGCGGATGTCAAGGTGATGCCTGAATTCCTTGAGGTTACATATGAGAGACTAAAGCCCCATTTTGATAAATTAAAATGTTAAAAATCCTCAGAAACATCCTGATTATTATCCCTGCCATTTTCATAATAACCTTTTCCATAAAAAATAATCAGCTTGTAAAGATAGTATATTATTTCGGAATAGAAACAAGAGAAACTCCTCTTTATGTTGTAATCATTGCATCCTTTCTGATCGGAGTCATAACAGGAATCATCTATTCATTATCCGCTATGATAAAGGGCAGGATAGAAATAAGAAGGAAAGACAGAAGGATAAAGGAGCTTGAAGAAGAGTTACAGAAAGTGAGAACAACGAATTAGAATTTAATTGTTACACCACAAAGCGGTAAATGAATCATTATGGAAAAGAAGCGGATCTTAAATTTAGAGCTTAGGAACCTCGTTTATTTAGTTTTAATAATTATTACGACTGCCATGGATGTTTATTCAAAAACCTATCAGGGAAGCAAACTGGAAAAAGAACTGAAAGGAAACAACATCGCAGTAAGAACAAAAAAGGAGAGATGTTTAGTAAAGGGAATAAGATACTGGTCTGATAAGAATTATACAAGGGTTGTTGTTGATATTGATGGAAGATTGGAATTTAGATACAGATTGCTAAAGAAAGACAAAAATATTGATTTACCACCACGTCTTTATATTGATCTCATTAATGCAAGGATAAGCCCATCGATCAGGGAACCGATCCTGATTGAAAATAATCTGTTAAAGAGGATAAGGGCCGGACAGCATACACCTGAAGTTGTGAGGATTGTTCTGGATATTGAGAGCATAGACAATTATAGAATATTTACACTCGAAGAACCTTTAAGAATTGTTATAGATGTATATGGAAGTGAAAAGAGGGGGGGAGAGATAAAAGAAATTATTGAGAAGGAAGGAAAAGAGACCAAAGAAAAAGGAAAAGGTAATGCAGATCATCTATCAGCGGTTATCAAAAAAATTGTTATCGATCCAGGGCATGGTGGTAAGGATTCAGGCGCAATAGGGGTTGATGGATTGATGGAGAAAGATCTTGTCCTTGATATATCATTAATGCTTAAAGAAATGATAGAAAGGGAACTGGGCATTTCAGCTATCCTGACAAGAAATGATGATAGATATCTTTCCCTTGAAGAGAGAACAGCTATAGCAAATATTCAAAAGGCTGATATTTTCATTTCAATTCATGCCAATTCAAGCCGCAGGAGAAACACAAAGGGTGTTGAAACATATTTTCTGAGCCTTACAAAGGATCCAGAAGCTATGCGTGTTGCAGCAAGGGAGAATGCTATTTCTTTAAAGAAACTTGATGATTTGCAGCTTATTCTGAATGATCTTATGTTTAATTCAAAGATAAAGGAAAGCAGCAAGCTTGCTTCATATATTCAAAAATCAATAATTCTCAATCTCAATGGAAGATACACAGATGTAAATGACCTTGGTGTAAAGCAGGCACCCTTTTATGTTCTCATAGGGGCAAGGATGCCGTCAGTTCTTGTTGAAGTTTCATTTATAAGCAATCCTTATGAGGGGAAAAGATTGAAGAGCAGGGAATACAGGAGGAAGATTGCAAAGGGGATATTAGAGGGGATCAAAAATTATATTGAGGATACAAAAATGGCGTATAATAAAAATTAGATAGATCCTCGGGAATAATTAGAAATGCATGATTCTTTCGAGCTAAGAAAAAATATAGATGGATTAATCTCAATTATTGGAGGAAAAGAGGGATCGCTCATTACGAGTGTAAAAGAATACCTGAAAAAGGGATACGAACTAATATATAAACACCATCGTTTGGGTGCATCCGGATCAGATACTGTAATGGCACACACCTATCTTGTTGATCGTGCAATAAAAAAGATCTTCGAGAAATCCTGTATGAATAGTTGCGAATCAACCGGATCTTCAGCAGAGGGGATTACCCTAATAGCCACAGGGGGCTATGGAAGGGGGGAGCTTTACCCCCATTCGGACATTGATCTGCTTTTTATCCATAGAAAAAAGATCAATACTACCTTGGAGAAGATTGCGAAAGACATACTTTATATCCTTTGGGATTCGGGTCTTGATGTTGGATATAGCATAAAAACAATAAGCAACTGCATAAAACAATGCAGCACCGATTTTACCGTGAGGACAAGCTTACTTGATTCAAGATACCTAGCAGGTGATAGGGATCTTTATAGGAAATTTGAGGATGATGTAATGAGTGCTGTATATCGAAAGAGGTTGAGGGCTTTCATCGAAGATAAGATAAAAGCAATGGAAATGCGCCACAGAAAATATGGCGACACAGTTTATATTCTCGAACCTCATATAAAAGATGGAAAGGGCGGTCTCAGGGATATACACGCCGCAATCTGGATCTCGAGACTTACACATAGTGCTGATAAGCCCCAGCACCTTCAGAGGGCTGGCCTTCTGCTTGATAGGGAAAGGAGGGAACTGGAGGAAGCATGGGAATTCGTAAGGAAATTACGATGCGAAATTCATTATCTCAGTGGAAGGAAAAATGACCAGCTTATATTTGAATTCCAGGAGAAGATCGCCAGGAATCTGGGTTACTTTGATGATGAGAAAACAAAGGCTGTGGAGAAATTCATAAGTGATTACTACAGGCATGCATCCAACATTCATTATATAACAGGAAGAATTATAGAAAGATGTCTGAAGGAAAATAAGCATAAGGAAAAAAAGCGCCCTTGCTCCAGCAAAAAGACCTTAAGTAGGGGTATATTTTTGATTGATGATGAAATACATATCTCTAACGAACATGTTAATGAAGATCCACTTATTATGCTTGATGCTTTCTATATCTCTGATTCTCATGGAATTCCGATATCAAGTAAATCTCTTGACATAATCAGAGAGAGGATCCATCTCTTTAATGAAGATATAATGAATTCAAGCCGTGCGAGGGATATTTTCTTTAAAATAATCAATGGTAAGAATCCAGGCAAGACGCTCTCAGAGATGAATAAGCTTGGTATACTTCAGGCGATGATTCCGGAATTTGGAAAGCTTTTTTGCAAGGCGCAGTATGATCTTTATCATGTATATACAATTGATACACATTCAATTTATACTGTTTGTGAAATTAAAAAAGTTCTTGATGGAGAATATGAGGCAGAATTTCCACTGTTAACCCAGATAGGAAAGGAGATAAGATGGAAGGATGTTCTTGTTCTTTCCTGCCTGTTGCATGATATAGGAAAAGGTGAAGGTAACAATCATTCTGAAAGGGGGGCCACGATAGTCAGGAATCTTGCAAGGAGATGGAATATGCCGGAGGAAAAAGCGGAGCTTCTTGAATTCCTTGTGAGAAATCATCTTTACATGTCTGAGATTGCGCAGAGAAGGGACCTTCACGATCCAAAACTTGTGCTTCAGTTTTCAAAAGCTATAGGCGATGTGGAAAGATTAAAATATCTCTTTCTCCTTACCTTTTCAGATCTCAGAGCCGTCGGGCCGAGGGTATGGAACGAGTGGAAGGGTATGCTGCTTCAGGAGCTGTATCTTAAAGCTTATGAGATTCTCGAAAGTGGTGAGGATATATTGAAGAGGCTTGAAGAAAAAGGTCTCGAGACAAGAAGGGAGGTTGAAAGACTGCTTTCTCCTCCTTACTCTATTGAAGAAATTGATGAATTTCTTGATAACATGTCTCCTTCTTATCTTATCTCAACAACTCCTTCCTCCATATGCAAACATTTTCTTGCTGATAAAAAAAGAGGCTCCAATCCATTGCTTACCGAAGTAGAATCGTTTCCTGATAAGGGATATTCAGAGGTTATAATTTCAACTGATGACCGAATGGGGCTTTTTTCTATTATCACTGGTTGTATGGCAGCCAATTCAATCAATATCCTTGGGGCACAGATATATACTGGGAAGGATGGAAGGGTAATAGATGTTTTTCAGGTTAACAGTCCATTGAAGGAAGCAGTTATAGATGAAAGGAAATGGAAGGTTTTTGAAAAGGATCTTCTGGACACGCTTGAAGGAAGAATAAAAATTGAAGAACTGCTTGCCCGTAAAAGAAAACCCTCATCTGTTAAAGATAGGGTGCCACCGAAGACGCCAACCAGAATAGAGATAGACAATACCGTCTCCGATGCATATACGGTAATTGATATTTATACAGTTGACAGGGTTGGTTTGTTATATGATATTACGAGCACTATGGCAAAACTTGGACTGTACATATTTGTGGCAAAGATCTCTACAAAGGTTGATCAGGTGGCAGATGTTTTTTATGTGAGGGATAAATTTGGATGGAAGATTATGGATCAGGGAAGGATAGAGGATATAAAGCAGGAGTTGTATCGGGTAATTGATGGAATTTGAAGAGATATATGAAAAATATATCCAGTATCTTCTTGTTGAAAAGGGACTTTCCAGAAATACAATTATAGCATATTCATCCGACATATGGCAGTACATCAGTTTCTTGAAAGATAAAGGGATCGTAGAACCTGACGAAATTGACCACTTTATTATCCGATCCTATCTTATGGAACTTAACAGACGCGGCATCGAGCAACGATCAATTGCAAGGAAGCTTGCGGTAATAAGAAATTTCCACAGGTACATGTTAAAGGAGGGATTCTCGGAAAAAGATCCATCAGTTGTTGTGGATTCGCCAAAGATTAAAAGGAACCTTCCCGATGTTCTTACCTATGACGAGGTCTTACGGATTCTTAATTCTCCTGATATATCCTCCCCACTTGGATCGAGAGATGCAGCAATGATCGAGCTGATGTATGCATCAGGTCTAAGGGTAACTGAGCTTGTAACACTTACAATGAATCAGATAGACTTGGAATTAGGGTATATAAGGATTATGGGAAAGGGGTCAAAGGAAAGGATAGTTCCTATAGGGGATGAGGCGCTGGAGAAAATCAGACACTATATTCAAAATTTCAGGGGAAAAATCCTTAACGGGAAGAAATCATCCTACTTGTTCATTACATCGAGGGGGAGAAAAATAACAAGACAATCCTTCTGGATGAGATTGAAAATGTATGCAAAGAGGGCTGGAATAAGCAGGAGAATTACTCCCCATATGATAAGACATTCCTTTGCCACACACCTTCTGCAAGGAGGCGCGGATCTTAGATCTGTACAGATGATGCTCGGTCACACTGATATATCAACCACCCAGATCTATACACATATTACAAGGGAGAGACTCAGGGAAATCCATAAAAGATATCATCCAAGATCATAGAGTTCTCAATGCAGATTATCACAACGCATATAAATGCTGACTTTGATACCCTCGCCTCAATGCTTGCAGCGAAGAAGCTCTATCCTGATGCAAAGATTGTATTTCCTGGATCACAGGACAGGAGTCTAAGGGATTTCATAATAAAGAGTGCTGGATATATGATAGATCTGGAAAAGGCAAAGAACATAGACCTTAAAAAAGTTAGGAGACTTATACTTGTGGATGTGAGACAGAAAAGCAGGATAGGCATTTTTTCAGAACTTGTGGATAGGGGGGATGTTGAAATACATATCTATGATCATCATCCATCAAACGATGATGATATAAAAGGTGATCTTGAAGTGGTAAAACCTGTTGGCTCAACAACAACCATACTCACCCATATCCTTAAAGAGAAGGGGATTGAGATTACACCTGATGAGGCAACAGTACTCATGCTTGGTATATATGAAGACACAGGCTCACTGCTATTTCCATCTACAACGGAGGAAGATTTTACAGCTGCCGCATACTTACTCTCAAAAGGTGCAAATTTATCGGTGGTCTCAAGCATGTTAGCAAAAGAGATTACATCGGTGCAGATAGATCTATTGCACCAATTGATTAAAAGTATGGAGAAGTATAATTTTGGAGGTATAGAGGTTACTGTTGCTGAATGTTTCTCGGACGAGTTTATTCCTGACTTTGCTGTAATTGTTCAGAAGATGATGGCAATGGAAGACTTAAATGTACTTCTTGCAATTGCAAGAATGGGGGACAGGGTTGTTGTTGTTGGAAGGAGCAGAGAAAAGGGGATAAACATAGGTGAGCTTATGAGCACCGTAGGCGGAGGTGGTCATCCAACAGCAGGTTCTGCTTCAATAAAATCAGCACATGTTGAAGAGATAAAGGAAAGGTTGCTTGGATATTTAAGGGAATTTACAGGGACCGGTAAAAAGGCAAGGGATATGATGTTTTTTCCTGTTAAGACTGTTGATTACAAAGCAACACTGCATGAGGCATTCGAAATACTTTCAAGATACAATATAAATGCAACTGCCGTTGTTGATGGCGATAAGGTGGTTGGGATTATTTCAAGACAGATTATAGAAAGGGCAAGGCATCATGGGTTGGAAAATCTTCCTGTAAGGGATTATATGATTACAGAATTTGAAACTGTATCCCCTGACTCATCTATTGAGGAAATCACAAGAATAATCATAAAAAATAATCAACGTTTCCTGCCTGTACTAAAAGATAAGAGGATTGTTGGTGCTATAACAAGGACAGATCTTTTAAGATTTTACGGGGAAATGGAGATTCTTAACAATGTTGATGCTGAATCCCATGGGTTAAAAAGGGATCTTTCACAAACCCTTGAAAAGGTTTTACCATCTCGAATTCTTGAGCTTTTAAAAAGAGCTGGATCAATTGCAGAATCCATGTCTTTTACTGCATATGTTGTTGGTGGATTTGTAAGAGATCTTTTACTGGGGGTTGAAAACCTTGATATTGATATAGTTGTTGAGGGGGATGGGATTGCCTTTGCCAGAAATCTTGCAGAATCTTACGGAGCAAGGATGAAGCCGCATATGAAATTCGGCACGGCTCGTGTTATCTGGCCCGATGGTTTTTCACTGGATGTTGCAACAGCCCGTCTTGAATATTATCAGTCACCAGGTGCACTTCCTACAATCGAAAGGGGTTCAATAAGGCTTGATCTTTACAGAAGGGATTTCACAATTAATACACTTGCAATCAAGTTGAACCCCGAGGGATGGGGAAATATAATAGATTTTTTTGGCGGTCAAAAGGATCTGAAAGAAAGGGTTATAAGAGTATTACATAATCTCAGTTTTGTTGAGGATCCCACACGTATATTCAGAGCGGTAAGGCTTTCGGAAAGGCTTGGTTTCCAGATAAGTAAACATACACTGAATCTCATGAAAAACGCCATAAAACTTGAACTCCTTGAGAAAGTATCCGGTAAAAGGATATTTCAGGAACTCTTCCATATCCTTGAAGAAGAGGGATATGTCGAATGCATAAAAAAAATGCAGCAGATCGATGCCCTTCACTTCCTTCATAGAAAATTAATATTTAATGAAGAGATGGAAAGGCTTTTTGAATCAATAGATAATGTAATTTCATGGTATGAACTTCTTTACAGAAAGGAAGTTGTAAATAAACCAGAGATTCGCTTCTATGCACTGACCAATTTTCTTAATGCAGATGAGCTGAGGGAGATGCTCGATCGGCTGGAGGTCATGGGTAGTATCAGAAGGAATCTTTTTGATGAGAAACTCGCTGCTGAGGAAAAAAGGATTCAGCTTGAAGGAAAGGGGGAAATCAGGGGAAGTGAGATATATAATGCTATGATGCCACTCAGTCTCGAGGGGCAACTGTTCATTCTCGCTAAAACAAAAGAGGAAAAGGTGAGAAGGGCTATATCCTACTTCTTTACGAGATTAAAGGATTTGAAGACGGAGCTTACAGGAAAGGACCTGGTAAGGATGGGATTCAGTGAGGGGCCAGTTATTGGAAAGATATTAAGGGAGCTTCTCGAGGCCCGATTGAATGGGGAGATCCTATCAAGAAGTGATGAGGAGAATTATGTAAGGAGATATTACGGGGTTGACAGTTAAAATAAGCTCTGATAGAAAAAATGGAATATGCAAAGCATGCTTCAGGAAATATTAATAGCAATTGTTCCTGTTCTTCTTGCAATAACGCTCCATGAAGTGGCACACGGGTATGTTGCCTATATCCTTGGTGATCCCACAGCAAAGATGATGGGCAGACTCACACTTAATCCATTACATCACATAGATATATTTGGCACCGTGCTTCTTCCATTTTTTCTTTACTACATTTCTGGTGGCCGGGTGGTTTTTGGTTATGCAAAGCCTGTTCCTGTTAATTTTTATAATCTCAGAAATCCAAAGAGAGATATGATATGGGTCTCAGGAGCAGGTCCTGCAACGAACATCATGCTTGCACTGGTAAGCGCATTTTTGTTTCATATTATTACATATTTATATCCTGAGCTTATTTACTTCGTTAATCATCCAGGAATGCTTTATTATAAGGGCGGATGGATCGACCTCTTTCTTGTTCCACTTTTATTGATGATGGTTGTCTCTGTAGAAATAAATATCCTGCTCGCATTCTTTAACCTTATTCCAATTCCACCTGTAGATGGAGGAAGGGTTCTTGTTGGTCTCCTTCCGGAAAGATACTCACGTCTTCTGGAACAGGTTGAACCTATAGGTATAATATTAATCGCTTCAATCCTTATATTTAATCCACTGGGGATTATGAACAGATTATTCTGGCCAGCAATAGATCTATTTAAAAAACTGCTCCTCCGGTATTAGGAGATTTTATAGGTTTAGGAGGAAAGAGATGAAGAAAGTTGTTCTCAGCGGAAACAGACCAACAGGAAGGCTTCATCTTGGTCATCTTTTCGGTGCCCTCGATAACTGGGTCAAGCTACAGGAAAGCTATAGATGTTTCTTTTTTGCTGCAGACTGGCATGCACTGACAACCGAATATGCAAATCCTGAGACAATAAAGAAAAATACCTTTGAGATGTTTATTGATTGGTTTAGTGCTGGGATAGATCCGGAAAAGAGTGTAATCTTTATACAATCAGAAATAAAACAGCATGCCGAACTCCATATTTTACTTTCAATGATAACGCCACTGGGATGGCTTGAAAGGGTTCCAAGCTACAAAGAAATCCAGCAGGAACTGAAGGATAGAGATCTCAACACATATGGATTTCTTGGTTATCCTCTTCTGCAGACTGCTGATATATTAGTATACAATGCTGATTATGTTCCCGTTGGTGTTGATCAAGTTCCACATATAGAACTTGCCAGGGAGATAGCGAGAAGATTTAATTATCTATACGGCAATGTTTTTACAGAACCCCATGCACTTCTTACAGAAGTTCCAAAGGTACCGGGAACGGATGGAAGAAAAATGAGCAAGAGCTATGGAAATGCAATATACCTTACAGATTCTGACGAGGAGATAAAAAAGAAGATACTGCATATGATTACTGATCCAAATAGAAAAAGGAGATTTGACCCGGGTGAGCCGGAAGTCTGCCCCGTTTTCTGGCTGCATAAAATATTTACAGATGATGAAAAAAGGCAACATCTCGCCAGTGGTTGTAGAACAGCTTCCATAGGCTGTGTTGATTGTAAATCTGTTTTAATTAACAACGTTATAAGATTTATCGAGCCGATAAGGGAGAGGAGAATGGAGATTGAAAAACACATTGATGAAATTCCCATGATTATTGAGGAAGGCAACAGAAAGGCGAGAGAGGTAGCAGAAAAAACAATGGAAGTAGTCAGAGAAGCAGTTTTCGGTTCTACACGATGAATTCAGTTCCGAAGATTAAACTTGAAATATTTGAAGGTCCCCTTGATCTTCTCCTCCATTTAATAAAAAAGAATGAAGTTGATATCAGAGATATTCCCGTGGCAATGATAACAAAGCAGTATATGGAGTATCTTGAATTAATGAGATTTCTCAATCTTGAAATTGCGGGTGAATTTCTGGTTATGGCATCCACCCTTTTATACCTGAAATCAAGGATGCTACTTCCTGAAGAAAGGGAGGATGATGAGGAAGTGATCGAGGATCCAAGAAAGGAACTTGTGGAGCGATTGCTCGAATATAAAAAATTCAAGGATCTGGCAGAAGTACTGGAAAAGAGGAAATTAGTAAACAGGGATGTCTTTGTAAGGGAAATTTCCCATAATACCATCAAGGATGAAGTGCATGTTGACGTTTCGCTTTTTGATCTGCTTGACGCATTCAGAAGAATTATAGAGAGATCCAGGTTCTCCGAGATTTATGAATTTGTTAGTGAAAAAATAAACATAAAAGAGGTAATGCTGTCCATTGTTCAGAAATTGGAGAATGGTAAAAAACAATTTGATGAGCTTTTTGATAGCAGCTATACAAAGCAACATATTATAGCAACTTTCATTGCGATTCTTGAACTTGCAAAAATTTCTCTCATTCACATATACCAGTTTGAGCTGTTCGGGCCTATTTACATAACTCTTCTCGTTAGTGCTGAAAGTTGCAAAAAGATAATTTCTGAAATGGGGGATGAAATTGGAGAGGGATACCCTGAAAGCAATAATTGAAGCACTTCTTTTTGTTTCGGACAAACCGATAGATCTCGATAAGTTTAAAGAGGTAATCGGTGAAGAAAAATCAAAGATCAGGGATGCTCTATATGAGATGATTGAAGAATATCAATCAAGCACTAAAGGTATAGAGATTGTTGAGGTTGCCGGTGGATATCAGATGAGAACAAAAAGTGACTTCAGTGAATACATAAAAAATTTTTTACAGATGAAGCCTGCAAGATTAAGCAGGCCGGCAATGGAGACGCTTGCTATAATTGCCTACAGACAGCCTATAACAAGAAGTGAAATAGAATATATAAGAGGTGTTGATTCAGGAGGGATTCTAAGGGCGCTTCTTGAGAGAAAACTTATAAGGATTGTTGGAAAAAAGGACGTTCCGGGAAGGCCCCTGCTATATGGCACAACAAGAGAATTTCTTGAGTTATTTGGTCTCAGCAATATAAAGGACCTTCCAACGTTAAAGGATCTCGATGAAATTAACGGCGAGTCAGAAATTCTTATTGAGGAGAGGGAACAGGTTGTTCCGGAAAGGAATGAGAACAATGATAACTATAGAAGATAATAAAGAAAGGGTTATTTTTGAAAGGCTTCATAAGATCATTGCAATGGCTGGTATTGCATCAAGAAGAAAAGCGGAAAGGCTTATCCTTGAGGGAAGAGTTGATGTTGATGGAAAAGTTGTAAGAGATCTTACGCTAAAGGTAAATCCGCTGACTTCCATAATAAAGATTGATGGAAAGCCCATAAGGCTTTATAAAGAAAAAATTTATATTGGCTTTTACAAACCTCGTGGTGTGATAACAGCCATGGAGGATCCTTTTAAGAGAAGATGCATAGGTGATTTTGTGAAAAATCTCCCATGGCGTCTTTTTCATGCCGGAAGACTGGATAAGGATTCTGAAGGGTTAATAATTTTAACCAACGACGGGAATCTTGCAGAAAGGATTACACATCCCCGGTTTGGAATTGAAAAGAGATACATTGTTAAGGTCGAAGGATGCCCTTCCAGGGAGGTTCTCGAAAGAATGAGGAAGGGCATAAGGATGGATGATGGTCTTGCAAGGGTAAAAGAGGTTTATGTGAGGAAGAAGGGCAGGGCTTGGTCAATCCTTGAAGTTGTAATGACTGAAGGGAAAAAGAGGGAGATAAGGAGATTGTGTTATGCCCTCGGTCACGCTGTTAAATCATTAAAAAGGATCGCTTTTGGACCTGTTACTCTCAGAAACCTGAAACCCGGAGGGATGAGATTTCTTGAAGATTGGGAGATCAGGGCCCTTCTTTCATCCCGATCATCCTCTTTACCATCTTCATCCATACCCCCAGCTTCATTTCCGCAATAAAGCCCAGCTTTTCATAAAATTTTATTGCGTTAATATTGTCTTCACCAACCCAAAGGGCGATGGAATTCCTCCCCCTTTTTGCCGTCTCTTCAAATATCCTCATCATGAGTGCCCTCCCGATCCCTCTCCTCTGGCTCTCCTTCCTTACAGTGATCTCATGGAGTTCAACAACTTCCCTTCCATCATGGTCAATCCAGTTATAATGTACGGATGCAAAGCCCTGGATTACTCCTTCTTCCCAGGCTATAAAGAATCCCGATGAATCTTTCCTGTATAACCATTTCAAATAGGAAAGAACCCTTTTCTTTGTATGCCAGAAATACTCCCTCTTTCCCTCCTGATAAGCAGAAAAGTAAACTTCTGCTAATTGTTTTAAGATTAATGAGAATTCTTCCGGTGATGGATTTTTGATTTCTAAAATATCCAGTTCAAATATCGTCTTTTTTTGGATATTATATCATATAGATAAGAGTTAATTGCTGGGGGCTATGAAGGTGGGAAGAAAAGAATTCTTGAGGGTTCGTGAAATCCTATCGAGCCTGCTCCGCATAAGTAACCTGATGGCAAGCCCAATGCCTCCAGAAGGGGTTCTGAACGGTATCCTTGAAAGTATTATAAATGGGCTTAAATATGACAGGGTTGCTCTGTATCTGCTGAGTGAAGATGGGAAAACCCTTGAGGGTGTTATGAATATTGGATGTAAAATGAGTATCAAAAATATAAAATACAGAATTCCTGAAGATGATTGCGTTGAAACAAAAGTTATAAAAACAGGGAAGGTTTATTTTATAAAGGATGGATTGTATGATGATTTGCTGACAGAACTTGATAAAAAGAGAAATCTTGCTTTACAGAGAAGTTGTTGTGTCCATGTTCCTGTTCTTGCAAGACAAAGGGTCATAGGAACCATAGCAGCTGACAGAAGTTTCAGCAAAACAGATATCACAGCCGAGGATATTGAGCTGCTGCAGATGTTTGCAAATCAGGCGGGGCTTGTAATAGAGATGAATCGTCTCCTTGAAACAGTAAAGAGGGAAAGGAATCTTGTTAAAACAATCCTTCAATCATCACCCAATGCCATCGTCGCCGTTGATACATCAGGGAATATAATATTAGGAAATAAATCGTGGGAAGATAATTTCTGTTTTGATGGAAAAGATTATCCTGGAAAACAGTTTCTGAGGTATTTTGAATATAATCATGAACTTTCAGAAAAATTCAGAGAAGTAATAAATAATTCACAAATAGTTAATTATTTTGAAACAAGAATGAATGTTCATGGAAAGGGAGAGATGTATCTATCAATTTCCATGGCGCCCATGAAGGATAAGGATGATAAGTCCTCAGGAGCTATTATTATTTTGCATGATCTCACGGAAAAGATGAAAATGGATGAGCAGATAAGGCGTATGAGTCACCTGGCAGCACTGGGTCATCTGGCAGCCGGTATAGCTCATGAAATTAGAAATCCCCTTACAGGGATAAGTGTTTCCCTCGAGATCATAAGGGATGAGATTCCAATGAATGAGGAGTCTTCAAAATTAATAGAGAGGATATCTGATGAAATAATTCGTCTCGAGGGGATAGTCAATTCCCTCCTTGATTTTGCAAGACCCTCCATGCCCGAGAGGAAGCCTGCCGATATTAATACCATCATTGAAGAATTCGCCGAGATATTTGAGGAAAGGTTAAAGAAGGAAGGGCAGATGATGATAATCACAAAAAGTGATGACAATACTAATGTTTATGTTGATGCTGATAGGATAAAACAGGTTCTATTTAATCTATGCATAAATGCAATGGAAGCAGGTAAGCCTGGATCAAGAATTGAGATAAAGACCTATAGGAAAGACGATTTCATTGCTGTTGAGATAAGGGATTCCGGAAAGGGGATTCCTCCATTTATCAGAGATCAGATATTCGATCCATTCTTCACAACCAAGCAGCGTGGAACAGGACTTGGATTGAGTATAGCGCATTCAATTATAAAGGAACATGGGGGATGGATAGATGTTGAAAGTGAGGAAGGCAAGGGAAGCGTATTTACTATATATCTTCCGGCATATAAAAAAGCAAACAGTTAATTAACAGAGTTAATTATGGGTGAAAGGATTCTTATTGTTGATGATGAAGAGCTTATAAGAACATCTCTAAAGCAGCTACTTGAAAAGAAGGGATACGAAGTTCATCTCGCCGGGAGTGCAGATGAAGCGAGAGAGAAGTTCAGTCTTCATTCACCCGGTCTTGTGCTTCTTGATCTGAGGCTTCCTGATGGGAATGGGCTCGAGCTGTTAAAAGATTTTAAAGAAATGCAATCTGATGTTCTTATTATTATTATGACGGCATATGGAACGGTAAGTTCTGCAGTTAAAGCGATAAAACTCGGGGCATATGATTATATAAGTAAACCGTTTAAGGCAAATGAAATATCATTAATTGTTAAGCTTGCCCTTGAAACCCGATCCCTTCACAGGGAGATGAAAAAGATTGTTGAGGAGCAGAGTAAGAGATATGGGATTCCGAATATCATAGGCGAAAGTCCAGCCATGAGAGAGATATTCGATATCATTCGTAAGGTTGCACCTAAATCCGATGTTACGGTTCTTATCTATGGAGAGAGTGGCACAGGAAAGGAATTAATAGCAAGAGCCCTGCATTATGAAAGCCCAAGGGCTGGTAAATCCTTTGTAAGCATTAACTGTGCGGCGATTCCGAGGGATCTTCTTGAGAGTGAGCTGTTTGGATACGAGAAGGGGGCATTTACTGATGCAAAGACAACAAAGAGAGGGCTTTTTGAGGAGGCTGATGGTGGAACCATATTCCTTGACGAGATTGGCGACATGGATATGGTGCTTCAGGCAAAGTTGTTAAGGGCGATTGAAGAGAAGAGCTTCAGAAGGGTGGGCGGTGTTAAGAGCATTCCATTTGATGTTAGAATTATCGCTGCAACGAATAAGGATTTAGAAAAGCTCATAAAAGAGGGGCTTTTCCGCGAGGATCTGTATTACAGGCTGAAAGTCATATCGATATATATTCCTCCACTTAGGGAAAGAAAAGAAGACATCCTTCCGCTTGCGAGGCATTTCATAGGGGTTTTCAACGAAAGGTTTAATAGAAAAGTAAAGGGTCTTACCAAGGAAGCCGAGGAGGTCTTTCTCCGGTATCCCTGGAGGGGGAATGTAAGGGAGCTGAGGAATACTATAGAAAGGATAATGATTCTTGAGGATATAGATTATATAGGTGTTGCTAACCTCCCGAAGGAGATGCTTGGGGAGCATAAGGGTAAGGATATGTTTATAAGTGAGATAGATTTGACAGGCGGTATTAACATTAATTCTTTGCTTGATGAGGTTATGGCCCGTGCGATAAGGAAAGCGCTCAGGATGGCTAATGGGAATAAGGCACTTGCCGCAAGAATACTAGGGATAAACAGGGCCAACCTTTGCTACCACATAAAGAGGCTGCGCATTGATTGAGGAGCGAAAAATTTTTATCCCTCAAATGATAAAAATTTATCACCTATTCTTTGACATGAGATTATGAATCGATAAGGATCCGGAAAATTTTGAAAAATTAATAGGATACAATATTCTTCAAGATTTTATTAAATAAAACAATTTTCCATTCTGGAATAGAATTTGCATTCTGCCAATGAAGGGATAAAAATTAAAGGAGGATCTTAAATGGGCATATTTCATTCAGATGTGATGGATATATTCCATGAGTGGTATTACAATCGGCACGAATATGCGAAAAGGTGGAAGGAGAGGACAGGAAGGCCCATATTTGGAACCTTTTGCACTTATGTACCTGAAGAGATGCTTTATGCTGCCGGAATACTTCCTGTGCGCATCCTTGGAAGCCATGAGATTCAGGATGTTACAGAGCCATTCATTTTTGGAATGTTCTGTCCCTTTTGCAGGGATGCACTTGCACAGGGCCTTAAAGGGAGATATGAATATCTCGATGGTATTGTCATTGCCCAGTCGTGCCTGCATTTTCGGCAGACCTTCAATACATGGAGATCGCATATTCCTGTAAAGTATGCTTACTACCTTCCCATGCCCAATGAGGTACAATCCCCATTTTCAAGGGTCTATTTAAAGGGAGAGCTCGAGCGGTTTAAAAGATTTATCGAGGAAGAGGTGGGGAGGAAAATAGAAAGGGATAGGCTTCGGGATGCCGTCATGCTTTTGAACAGAAACCGCAATCTTTTAAGAAAGATCTATGAGTTCAGAAAGGAGAAGCATCCACCTGTTACAGGGCTTGAATGTATGTTTATGGCAATAACAAGCCAGTTTATCGACAAAGAGGAGCACACCAGGGCCCTGGAGGAGGTGTTGAAGGTTCTACCGGAAAGGAGGATTGATAGAAAAACGGGAATAAGGCTTATGACTGTTGGAAGCGAGAATGATGATGCCGAATTTCTTAAAATGATAGAATCCCTTGGTGCGACGATTGTTATTGATGAGCAGTGTGCAGGGAGCAGGTATTTCTGGAACCCCGTGGATATTTCAGACGATATAATGCAATCAATTGCAGACAGATATATCGATAGACCCCCATGTCCAACAAAGGATTATCCGGCAAGGAACAGGTTTCAGCATATACTGAAACTTGCAAAGGATTACAATGTTCAGGGGGCTATAATAATCCAGCAGAAATTCTGCGATCCTCACGAGGGGGACAATCCAGTGCTCAAAAATTTCCTTCAGGAAAACGGTATCCCATCCATCCTTCTTGAATTTGATTCAATAAATCCATTGGGACCATTCAGGGTAAGGGTAGAGGCATTTCTTGAGACGCTTGGGGGCATAGATCTGTTTGATGAAGGATTGTTTTAATTAATTTTAAAGGGAGGAGGAAATGGAAATTAGGAGATATAGATCAGAACCCCTTAAATGCTGGAACAAGGCAAAGGAGCTGAGGACAAAGATATACAGGGATTATGCAACAGCACACGAGAGGGGAGGAATCCGATATTCAGGCTCTGCATGGTCATTTCACGCAATCCCGTACGGGCTTGGCGATGATGTATATGTGCTTACAAGTGAGCCTTATGGGGCCTCCGTTGCCTTTGAAAGAAAGCTAAACGAAGAATGCCAGCAAGCAGCGGAAGCAAGGGGATGGACCCATGATCTCTGTGCTTATATGAGGAGCTATCTGGGCTCCATGTATCTTAACAGGTATCTTTTTGGAGGGGAGTTTCCAAAACCCGATTTTTGCTTTCAGATTCAGATATGTTGCACACATTCAAAATGGTACCAGGCAATTGCAGAGTATGAAAATGTTCCCCTTTTTATCTTTGATGTCAGCGTTGGTTCATACAATGAGCTTGATGAAAACAGATTGATGTATGTTGTAAATCAGATGCATGAATCCATTGAATGGCTGGAGAAGGTAACGGGAAGAAAATTCGATGATGAAAAGCTCATCGAAGCAATAAATACGGAATTTGAAGTTACATCACTCTGGGCTGAAATATGTACACTTAATAAGGCTATTCCAGCACCACTTGATGAAAAAAGCATGTATTCACTGTATGTCCTTGCAACGCTTAACAAGGCATCAAAGGAGGTTGCTTCTTTTTACAGAGAGCTCAGAGACGAGGTTAAGGACAGGGTTGAGAGGAGTATAGCAGCTGTTCCTACGGAAAGGTGCCGCCTGATAACGGATACACAACCTCCCTGGGGATTTCTCAGGATCTACAGGTACCTTGAGAGTTTTGGTGCTGTTTCAGTGGGATCTCTGTATACATTTGGACTTCAGGGTATCTTTGCTGATCAGGAAGATGGTTCATGGGGACCGAGAAAGACACCTGAACAGCTTGGCATTAAATTGAGAAACAGGGATGAGGCACTCCGCTACTATGCAGACTGGAACCTTTCAAAGCCGGAATGGCAGCATTTCTATGATCCGAAATTAAAAACAGAGATGATGTTGAGAATCATAAGGGAATGGAAGGTTGATGGTGTTATTCTTCATCTCAACAGAGGGTGTGAAGGACTTACAATGGGAATTATGGAAAACAGGCTCGGAATCATCAAGCATGGTATTCCTGTTATGACCTACGAGGGCAATATGGGCGATGAAAACGAATTCGACGAAAAAAGGGTTATTGCAAGGATAGACTCCTTTATGGAAACACTGGGGCTTTCAAAAATAGCTTAACAAGGGAGGAAAGGATGATTTTTGCAGGTATCGATATGGGAGCAAAGATGATAAAGGTTATCCTGATAAAGGATGGAAAGATCGTGGCAAAGAGCAAAATCACCGGTGGATTTGATGAAAAGGAAAGCGCAAGGGAGGCATTGAAAAAGGCACTGGATCAGCTGTCTGTTGGATTTGAAGATCTTGGAGCTGTGGTTTCAACAGGTGTGGGGAGAAAGCTTGTTGATATAGCAACATTCAGTGTAACAGATGTTACAGCTGATGCTAAGGGCACAGTGTTTTTATATCCCTCTGTAAGAACTGTTATTGATGTTGGAGCTGAGGAAGGGAGGGCCATAAGATGTGATGCATCAGGAAGGGTTATCGATTTCGCTGTTAATGAGAAGTGTGCAGCAGGAGCGGGTTCTTTTGTTGAGGCAATGGCAAGGGCAGTTGAGATGGAACTGGATGAGTTTGCTGCAGCATCACTTAAATCTAATAAGGAAATACCGATGAATGCCCAGTGTGCAGTTTTTGCAGAATCGGAGGTTGTATCCCTTATCCATTCAGGAACGAGTAAGGAGGATATATCAAAGGCTGTGCACGATGCAATGGCAAGCAGGGTTACTGCAATGGTTAGAAGGGTTGGTGTGGAGAGGGAGCTTGCCTTTATTGGAGGGGTTGCAAAGAATCCAGGTTTTGTTCAATCGCTGAAAAGATCGCTGGGAATAGAAAATATAATAATCCCCGAGGAGCCCGATTTTGTTGGCGCAATAGGTGCGGCATTAATAGGGTCTGAGGGAAAAATCAGGGAGGAGTAAAAGAGATGCGTGATAGGGAATTCTGGAGATGGAAAGAGTATAACTGGAGAAATCCCGATATGGACTGGAGAAAGGCGGAAATTATTGCTGCTGGAATTGATGTGGGATCGGTGAGTTCACAGGCAGTTATTATGCTTGATGGAGAACTCTATGCATACAGCAACATAAGAACAGGATCAAATAGCCCTGATAGTGCAAAGAAGGCGATGGACCGCG
This sequence comes from uncultured Thermodesulfobacteriota bacterium, assembly GCA_964505185.1. Lineage (GTDB taxonomy): Bacteria > Desulfobacterota > JBBIRW01 > JBBIRW01 > JBBIRW01 > JBBIRW01. The sequence continues at coordinate 73,888 of CAZDGM010000002.1, read as the reverse complement.
CCATTGAGGGAACAGGCCTTACAATGGATAAGATACACTACATTGTGGGAACCGGTTATGGAAGGGTAAATATTCCCTTTGCTAACAGAGCAATCACTGAGATTGCATGCCATGCAAGGGGTGCAAACTACATGGGAGGTCCAAAGGTAAGGACTATACTGGATATGGGTGGACAGGATTGCAAGGCGATAAAATGCGACGAAAAAGGCAAGGTTATCAATTTCCTTATGAATGACAAATGTGCAGCCGGAACAGGGAGGGGGATGGAGGTTATAGCGGATCTCCTTGCTGTTCCTATTGAGGAGATAGGACAGAGATCACTGGAAGTTGATGAGGATGTTCCTGCTGTAAGCAATGTGTGCGTGGTTTTTGCGAAATCGGAAGCAATGGCTCTCATGAAGGAGGGGTGGAGTAAAAATAAGGTCCTTGCTGCATACTGTCAGGCCATGGCTGAGAGGGTTGTTACACTCCTTGAAAGGGTTACAGTTGAAAGGGAATTTTTTATAACAGGTGGAATTGCAAAAAATATAGGGGTTGTAAAGAGGATAGAGAAACTGCTTGGAATTGAGGCGATGAAGACTGATTATGATAGTCAGATTGCAGGGGCATTAGGCGCGGCACTCTTTGCAACTGCAATAGTGAAGAAGGAAAGAAGTGCTGCTTAAAAAGGAGAATATATGATTGCAAATTATGGATATATGGATGGATCCGGAGAGTTTTTTATCTCCATTGATACAGACAAGTGTGCAGTATGTAAAGATAAGCCGTGTATTCAAGCATGTCCAAAAGGTATGTTTGAAAAGATCATCGATGATTATGATGATGAAGTTGTTGCAATAAAGGAGATATACAGGAAATCGCTCAAATATGAGTGTGCACCATGTAAACCTGCAAAAGGGTGGATTAGCCTTCCCTGCATTGAGGCATGTTATCCAAAGGCAATTACCCACAGCTGGTAAAATATGGAGAGGGTTAATTTTTTTATCAATGGAAGGAAGGTAAGCTCAACAGATGGTGAAACAATCCTGAAATCTGCGCTCAGGGAAGGTTTTTACATTCCTCATTTATGCACACATCCTGATCTTCCCCCGTCATCAAAAATACGCTCCGATGCATTTGTTTATCAGGGTGAAAGAAAGGTAGAGGGAAAAGCAGGAGAGGTATATGAAGGGTGCGGGCTCTGTGTGGTGGAGAATGAGGAAACGGGAGAAATCCTGAAAAGCTGTGAAACTTATGCATCCGAAGGGATCAGGATTGTAATAAATTCACAAAATGTGATAGAAGTAAGAAAAAGATCACTGAGCAGGATTCTCTCGGATCATCCTCATGTATGTCTGACATGTCCTCAGAGGGAGGGATGCACAAGGGAACTGTGCACTCTGAATGCGCATATTGCTGAAAGATGCTGCACGAAATTTGGGAATTGTGAACTTCAGATGATATCTGAATTTATCGGAATAAGGGAGGATACACCAAAGTATAAACCACTGAATCTCCCCATTATAAAAGATGAGCCTTTAATAATCAGGGATTACAACCTGTGTATTGGATGCCTGCGGTGTGTGAAGGTATGTGAGGAAATAATAGGCGCAAAGGCGCTGGGATTTACAGTTGTTGATGGGCGGGTTGTTGTTGGAACAAGGTATGCGTCATCACTAATGGACTCTCACTGTCAATTCTGCACAGCCTGCGTGGAGGTCTGTCCAACTGGAGCACTTCTCGATAAAGAGATATCAGATGGAATCAGAAGGATGAGGAAGCCTGCCTGTGTGGTTTGCTGCCCTGCAGGATGCGAGGCACCCGTATACATAAGACTGATCTCCCAGGGAAAGTTCGATGAGGCCCTTGCCGTGGTGAGAGAAAGGATACCGTTTCCCGGTGTACTTGGGAGGGTATGCTACAGTCCCTGCGAGGATGACTGCAGGAGAAGATTTGTGAACAGTCCTGTTTCCATAAGGGCACTTAAAAGGTTTGTCTCAGACAGGGACACGGGCTATTGGATAATGAAGCTAAAGAAACCTGTTTCAAAAGGTATCAGGGTTGCGGTGATCGGTTCAGGGCCATCAGGGCTTACAGCTGCATACTATCTCTGCAGGAAAGGCTATAGCGTGGATGTTTTTGAGGCACTTCCTTATCCTGGAGGGATGATGAGGTTTGGTATACCTAAATTCAGACTTCCTGAGGATGTACTGGAGAGGGAGATAGGGATACTAAGAGGACTGGGAGTAAATATTTTCACGAATAGGAAAATTGGCGACATCTCTGCGATTTTTTCAGATGGATACAGTGCAATTTATATTGCAACTGGTGCAAATAGAGCAAGAAGGATATCAATTCCCGGAGTGAATGTTCCAGGAGTTAATGAGGGGATTGAATTACTGAGAAGGATAAACTCTGGAGAAGATGTAAAGCTGGGGAAAAGGATTGTTGTTATTGGAGGAGGAAATGTTGCAATAGATGTTGCGAGATCAGCCATAAGGCTTGGTGCTGATGATGTTACAATTGTATACAGAAGGACAATCAATGAGATGCCTGCTTTCAGAGAGGAGATAGATCAGTGTATAAAGGAAGGAATAAAGTTTGTCTTCCTTGCATCCCCAAAGGCAATTGAAGCATCAGGGGAGTCATTGAGAATTATATTGTCGCCCATGAAGCTGGGTGAACCTGATATAACAGGTAGAAGAGTCCCTGTTCCATCAGGTGAGGCTGATTTTTCACTGATTGTTGATAATATTATATTCGCCATCGGGCAGGATCCCGACGGTATGGAAATTTTTGGACTGAAGAGCATAGATCCTGAGACACTTGAAACAAACATAAGAGGGGTTTTTGCCGGTGGTGATCTTTTGAGGGGCTCTTCATCTATTGTCGAAGCCGTTGCAGATGGGATAAAGGCCGCATCATCAATAGATAAATTCTTGGGAGGGGATGGAAACGTAATCGAGATAATATATGACGGTCCGAGAACGGAGCCTTATGGAAGACAGATAATAGGTTTTGCACGCAATGAGAGACATGAAGAAGAAATTATAGCTCTGGAGGATAGAATAAGCAATTTCAGTGAGGTGAAACGGGGCTACAGTTATGAAAAGGCATTGGCGGAGGCAGCAAGATGCCTCAGATGCGATGTGAGATATTCTCTTTCCCCAATCAAATATCCTCCTCTGAAAAAGTATCTTGAACTAAATGAAAGAAATATATTATCTGTTCCTGAAAGCGAAGGTGTTGTTATAATATACAATGCAGATGGTGAAATCATCTATATTAAGGGATCAGCGGATATGAGGAAATTTCTCAGAGAACTCAGTTTGAAGAATGGAAGATACTTCTCATATGAAGAATATAAAATGTTCACCCAAAGAGAAAGCGAGCTGATCCAGTGGTATATCCAGAAACATGGTAAAATTCCTGGTGCGGATGAAGAGCTTGAGGATTTATTCTGAGAGAAAATAATTCTGCTTATATGCGCGACAGAAAGGACAGTGCAACACTCGAAGCAGAAGGGTGGGAGAAGAGGTTTATTGCGTGCAGTCCGAGACTGGAGGAGGCAGTGGAAGTTTATGAGGCAGCGGGTTATGAAGTATATCTGGCTGAGGTTGATCCCGACGATCCAGAGATAAAGTGCCTGGTCTGCTTTGAAAAACCGGATGAATTAAAGAAATACAGAATAATATACACGAGAAAAACAGGGAATCCTTTAAAATTTTTGGAGAGGGAGGTTTATGATGGAGAGGGATTATTTTAACTACTTTAGAGGGAAGCCTGTCGAAAACTTTTCGTTCAGAGACATAATATATGAAAAAAAAGATGGTGTAGCTACAATCACAATTAATAGACCGGAGGTATACAACGCATACTCAACACTCGCTCTTGAGGAGATGATTGTTACTTTCAGGGATGCATCATGGGATGATGGAATACATGCTGTTGTTCTCACAGGAGCAGGATATATCGCATTTTGCACAGGTGGTGATGTAAAGGAGTATCAGGAAAATTATACAAAAAGACCAAGGGATTTCTGGAAGTGGATGGGTCTTTTTAATATGGCCCATGAGCTTTTCAGAAACATAGGAAAGCCAACGATAGCGAGACTCAACGGTATGACAGTAGGGGGAGGGAATGAGTGGAATATAGAGGCTGATATTGCAATCGCAGCATCACATGTGAGGATCCGCCAGGTGGGAACAAGCGTGGGAAGTGTAGCAGCAGGTGGTTCCACCCAGATACTCCCCATAATGGTTGGAGATAGAAGGGCAAGGGAGATTCTCCTTACAAACGACTGGATTGATGCAAAGACAGCGCTTCATTGGGGGCTTGTAAATAGGGTTGTTCCTTCAGTTAAAAAAGATGGAAAGTTTCTCGAGGATCATACATGGGCTGAAGCGGAAAAGGCAATAAAGGGTGTTGATGGTTATTCGATCGATCTCTCACTCCTGGATGAGGAGGTAAGAAGATGGTGTGATAAATTCAGGGAGAAGTTTCCCGAGTGTACAAGGTATACAAGACAGCAGCTTAATTTCTGGAAGGATCTTGTCTGGCATCTCACAGTGGGACATGCAAGAGACTGGTTGAGCATCCATTTTTCATCCTGGGAGCCCTGGGAGGGTATGACAGCTTTTGTGGAGAAACGTAAAGTGGATTATGAATTTATCAGAAGGAAGGCAGCGGAGGGTAAGTCAAGCGAATTTATATGGGGTCCTCCTTCAAAGAAGTGCAACACCTGCGGAGCAAAGGGGATACCGGAGGAATTTACATACTGTGGAGTATGTGGAAAGAAATTAGAGTGAATTGTATAAAATAATAGAGTGGCAAGGAGGTGTAACAATGGGATCAACAATGAGGGCTGCAGTTTTCTATGGCGGAGGTCAGGAATTAAGGATAGAGGATTTACCGATTCCGGAAATAACTGATGGTGAAATACTTGTCAGAGTTGCAGCATGCGGTGTATGCCATACAGATTTACATTATATTGATCATGGCGTTCCTACATTTAAGAAGCCACCCCTTATTCTTGGACACGAGGCATCAGGATTTGTTGCTGGATTGGGAAAAAGTGTAAAAAAATTCAGGGAAGGAGACAGGGTACTTATTCCTGCTGTTTTTACATGCGGATCGTGCAGAAATTGCAGGGCTGGAAGGGAAAACATATGTGATGAGATGCAGATGTTGGGGAATAATATTGATGGGGCATATGCTGAATACGTAAAGGTTCCAGCAAAGGATTGCAGCCATCTTCCAGATGAAATACCAATAGATGCCGCAAGTATAATTGCTGATGCTGTTTCAACACCATATCATGCCGTAAAAAACAGGGCTCAGGTGAAGCCAGGTGATTATGTTGTGGTATTTGGATGTGGAGGAGTCGGAATTAATGTTGTTCAGATTGCAGCTGCTGTGGGTGCTTCGGTTCTCGCAATAGATATTGTCGATCACAAGCTTGATTTTTCGAAAAAGATGGGAGCAGTAGCAACGCTTAATACCTCAGGAATGGGGGATAAGGAGATAATCAGGGCTATAAGAAATACATTTGGAATGCTTCCTGATATTGCCTTTGAGGCGATAGGTAATCCAAAAACGATCGAGCTTGCATATAATTGTCTAAGACCAGGGGGAAGACTTGTTCAGATTGGTTATACACATGAAAACGTATCCATAAATGCCGGGAGACTTATGTACAGGGAAATCGAAATATTGGGATCTCTCGGCTGCAGACCTGTGGATTATCCACCCCTTATAGAGATGGTGAGGACAGGAAAGATAAAGATAGGGCCTCTTATAACCCACAGGTTCAAGCTTGAGGAGATAAACAGGGCTTTTGATACATTAAGAAAAGGTGAGGCCCTGAGATCGATCATTGTTTTTTGATCGATATGAATAAGGGGGTATGGAAATGTCAGCATATAAAAATATAATCCTGGAGGTTTCTAATAATATCGCAACTATAACAATAAACAGACCACCAAATAACATTCTAAACATCGAGACGATGGAAGAGATAAATGGGGCTTTAATTGATGCAAGGAAGAATAATGCGGCAATAGTAATTTTTAATGGATCGGGAGAGAAGGCATTTTCAACAGGAGTTGATATTGCCGATCATACCAGGGAAAAAATGCATAAAATGATAAATGTATTTCACAATATATTTCGGAATATGTTTGAGCTTGATGCAGTAACTGTCGCATCTGTTAAGGGTTATGCGCTTGGTGGGGGTTTTGAACTTGTTATGTTCTGTGACATGATAATTGCCGCAGATAATGCAAAATTTGGTCAGCCCGAAATAAAATTATCACTTTTCCCTCCGGTTGCATGCATACTCCTTCCAAGAATTATATCGCCGAAGAGGGCAATGGAAATTTTACTTACCGGTGAGATTATTCACGCTGATGAGGCAAAGAACCTCGGACTTGTAAACAGGGTCTATCCCCTTGCAAGTTATGATGATGAGTTTAAAAAATTTATCGAGACACTGAAGCATCTAAGTGCTGTTGGATTAAAATTTACAAAAAAGGCTGTTTCTGTTGGAGCGGGGAAAGATTTTCTTTCTGCAATCCCGCCTATTGAGGAACTATATTTAAATGAACTCATGAACACTCATGATGCCAATGAGGGTCTCGCTGCGTTCATTGAGAAGAGGAAGCCAGTATGGAGGGGCGAATAATATTACACAGGCTGGTGAAGAATATTATACAGAATCTTCAGTAATTCCTCCCCTAAATCCCCCTAAGTCCTGATTTCCTTTTCGCTATTCCATTATTAGGATATCATGCCACCCTGGCACAAGTTATGCTTGTTAAGAATTGATGCAGGGGTAGTAATGGCATTCATTATTCTTGTAATTCTTGCAATATTGATATATGTTTTTTTTTAAACTGATTCAAAGAAATGGTTAAAAACTATTAAGGGGGTGTTCCATGAAAAGGGGAGGGATTTTTATTGTTGTTTTAGGGATCCTTCTCGTTTTTCCGGCAATGAAGATAACAGCTGCTGATAAGACTCATGAAGGTCATGGACAGGCAATCCATACCCATCCGGATCATAGCAAGATGAAGAATCCGGTGAAAGCTGATGCAAAATCTATAGCAAGGGGGAAGAAGATTTATGAGGAGAGGTGCGCTATATGTCATGGAGTTAGTGGAAAGGGTGATGGACCAGCAGGTAAAGCCTTGAACCCACCGGCTGCTGATTTTACCGATGATGTATGGAAGCATGGTTCAAGCGATGGGGAGATATTTATGGTTATAACTGGAGGTGTAAAAAATACAGGTATGAGCTCATTTAAGGATTTAAAGGAAGAGGATAGATGGCATCTTGTTAACTATATAAAAACATTTTCCAAAAAGAAGAAAAAATAAAGATTTTTATAAGATAGTTGAACCAATAAAAGGACAAAACTCAGAGGTAAAGGATAATTATGCTCACTAAAAATTATATATTCCTGGCGTTCCTTTTCTGTTCTCTGACCTTCATCTATAGTCCTGGTTATGCCCAGCAGGTAGAAGAAAAGGCGGTATCATTGAGAGAACTCGTTAAGGAAGCTCTGGAGAATAATCCGAGAATAATCGCAGCGAGATATACACTTGAGGCGATGAAGGCTGTTCCACCTCAGGTAAGCTCCTGGCCTGATCCTGAACTTGCCGTTTCATTAGAGAAGATACCGGAGGACAATATAAGTATAGGTGAAGCGGAGAAGATATACAGTATTTCACAGAGTTTTCCATTTCCTGGAAAGCTTGGTCTTAAGGGGAAGATGGCACAGTGGGATGTTGAAAAATTTACAGCGGAGTACAGGGCGACAGTGCTTAAGGTTTTAACCGATTTGAAAATTGCTTACTATGACCTTTACTTTATCAATAAATCCATAGAGATAACAAATAAGAATATCGATATACTCAAGAAGCTGGAGAAAACAGCCCAGGCAAGATACATTGTTGGGAAGGGGATTCAGCAGGATGTTGTAAGGGCGCAGGTTGAAATTTCACGATTATATGAAACACTGGAAATACTCAATGGTAGAAAAGAGAGCATTAAAGCTTTGATAAGAAGTATACTTAACAGGCCTCCAGAGGCTCCAGTTGGAGTTCCTGAGGAAATAAAGAAAAGCCCTCTGGAATTCAATTTCGATCAACTCCTTGAAATTGCATTAAAGCAGTCACCCGAGCTTTCTTCAGTAAGGATGGATGTGGAAAAAAACAGAACAGATCTTGAACTTGCAAGAAGGGAGTATTTTCCTGATTTTACTGCAAAGGTAGCGATGAGGCAGATGGATGGAAGCATTACAGGTTATGATGCAATGCTTGGGATGAGTATTCCAATCTATTTTTACTGGAAACAGAGGAAGGGGGTAGAGGAGAAAACGAATTTCCTCTCAGAGGTGCTGAAAAAGGAGGAGTCATTAAAACAATCCATTGCATTCCGCTTGAAGGATTTTTATGTAAATGCCATTACATCACAAAAAGTAATAACCCTGTATGAAAAAGCAATTATTCCACAGGCAGAGATCTCGCTTGAATCGGCAATAAAGGCATATGAAGTTGGGAGAGTTGATTTTCTGACCCCACTGGAAACGCTTATGAGGCTTTTAAATGATGAGCTTTCGTATTATCGTGAAATTGTGAATTATCAACAGAACCTTGCCCGTATAGAGGAGATAACGGACAGGGAGATTATAAAATAAGAAAAGGGTAAAAGCTTAAGGGAGAGTAATTATGAGGAAAAATCTTGTCCTTTTCATAATATTTTCAATATCTACTATTCTTTACGGATGTCAGAGGGGGATTGATGAAAAGATAAAGGCTGTATCACATGAAGAGATGAAACATGAAGAGCACAGACATGAAGAAATGAAACATGAAGGGCACGCTGAGATGAAGCATGAAGGGCATGAGATGAAGGAAGTGAAGACTGTCGAAATTCCAATGAAGCCGGGAACTGTTATGATTAGTCCGGAAAAACAGCAACTTATAGGTATAAAGACTGAAGTTGTCCAGACGAGAAGATTGCACCGAATCATAAGAACTGTTGGAATAGTTGATTATGACGAAAGAAGGATTGCAAAAATACATACAAAGATACCCGGATGGATAGAAAAAGTTTTTGTTGACTTTACAGGAAAACTTGTAGCCAGAGGCCAGCCCCTTATATCAATATATAGTCCCGAGCTTGTATCAACGCAGGAGGAATATCTTCTTGCCCTTAAGGCTAAAAAATATATTTCTGGAGCCCCGTACTCTGAAATCTCATCGAGTGCTGATTCTTTAATTGAGGCCACAAGAAAAAGACTCCTTCTATGGGATATCTCTGAGGATCAGATAAAGAGACTTGAGGAAAAAGGGGTTGTTCAGAAGTCACTGACACTTTACTCTCCAATAAATGGATTTGTTCTGGAGCGAAATGGATATGAAGGTATGTATGTTACTCAGGAAACAAAACTCTATACTGTTGCAGATCTTTCGACTGTATGGGTATATGCGGATATCTATGAATACGAAATGCCATTGATACGAACAGGACAGGAGGCAATCATTAATCTTTCCTATTATCCACAGGACACATTTAGAGGGAGGGTTATTTACGTATATCCATACCTTGATGAGAAAACAAGAACGGTTAAGGTGAGATTTGAGTTTCCCAATAAGGATCTGAGATTAAAGCCACAGATGTATGCAAATATTGAAATAAGGATTGATCTTGGAAAAAGACTTTCTGTTAGTGAAACAGCTGTTCTCGATTCGGGTGAACGGAAAATAGTTTTTGTTGATCTGGGAAATGGGCACTTTGAACCGAGGGAGGTAAAAACAGGGATAAAGGCAAAGGATTACTATGAAATAACTTCGGGCCTGAAAGAGGGGGAGAGGGTCGTTAGTTCTGCAAACTTCCTGATAGATTCCGAAAGTCGACTGAAAGAGGCAATGGGTGGGATGATGCATGAACACGGAGGTAGCAAATGATTGCGAGGATAATTGAGTTTTCAATAAAAAATAAATTTCTCATTTTTCTTCTTACTATTTTTCTCATCTCCTGGGGTATATGGGCTATTAAGAAGACTCCTCTTGATGCGATTCCAGACCTTTCAGATGTTCAGGTTATTGTTTTTACTGAATGGCCGGGAAGGAGTCCGGATCTTGTTGAGGATCAAATAACCTATCCCATTGTTACAACAATGCTTTCAGCTCCAAAGGTTCAGACTGTTAGAGGTTTTTCCTTTTTTGGCTATTCATTCATCTATATAATTTTCGAAGATGGCACTGACATATACTGGGCAAGGAGCAGGGTCCTTGAATACCTCCAGCAGGTCCTCGGTAAACTACCACCCGGTGTAACACCAAAGCTTGGACCTGATGCAACAGGCGTTGGATGGGGTTTTTCCTATGCTGTTGTTGATGAGAGTGGAAAACATGATCTTCAGGAATTAAGAAGCATTCAGGATTGGTTTCTCAAATATGCCATCGAGAGTGTTCCGGGTGTTGCAGAGGTAGCAAGCCTGGGTGGATTTGTAAAACAGTATCAGGTAAACATAGATCCGGTGAAGCTTCTTAGTTACAAAATCCCAATTAACAGGGTGATAGAGGCCGTATCGAGGAGTAACAGGGATGTTGAGGGAAGATTACTTGAGTTCAGCGGAAGGGAATACATGGTGAGGGGAAGAGGATATATAAAAAATGTGACAGACCTGGAAAATGTTGTTGTTGCAAAAAATGAACATGGAACGCCTGTCTTTCTCAAAGATATTGCCACTGTTCAGCTTGGTCCTGAAATAAGAAGAGGAATTGCGGAACTTGATGGAAGGGGAGAAGTTGTTGCAGGAATTGTTGTTATAAGATTTGGGGAAAATGTTCTCAATGTAATAAGCAGGGTAAAGGAAAAGATAAAAGAGATAGAACCATCTCTTCCCAAAGGGGTTAAGATAGTTGTTACCTATGATAGATCTGACCTTATATACAGATCAATAGAAACACTTAGGGATGAGATAATTAAACTCTCAGTTGCAGTAAGTATTGTTTGTATTGTTTTCCTATATCACCTTCCAAGTGCTTTTGTCATTATACTTACACTGCCTGTTGCAATCATTATCTCTTTTATATGCATGTATTATCTCAAGATTACATCAAATATCATGTCTCTTGGCGGTATAGCAATAGCCATCGGGGCAATGGTTGATGCCTCCATAATAATGGTCGAGAATGCGCATAAAAAGCTGGAGAAGTGGGAGGAGGAGGGAAGGCCAGGAAGCAGGATCGATGTAATTATAGATGCGGCAAAGGAGGTTGGGCCATCCCTATTCTTTGCACTGCTTGTTATAACGGTCGGATTTCTTCCTATATTTGCACTTGAAGCCCAGGAAGGAAGGTTGTTTAAGCCCCTTGCCTATACAAAAACCTTTTCCATGTTTTTTGCCTCATTCCTCGCTATAACTCTTACACCTGTACTAATGGCAATTTTTATAAGGGGAAAAATAAGACCGGAGGAGAAGAATCCCGTTTCAAGATTCCTTATGAGGATTTATCAGCCCGTATGTTTGCTGGTGTTAAAATTCAGGTGGGCGGTAATTATAGGTGCTATTGCTGTGATACTCCTAACTATACCTGCTTTTCTTATGCTTGGGAGCGAATTCATGCCACCTCTGTATGAGGGAACCCTTCTGTATATGCCCGTTACAGTTCCTTCAATATCTATAACCCAGGCAGGACAGCTTCTTCAGATACAGGATAAGATTCTGAAATCATTTCCGGAGGTAGAACAGGTATTCGGTAAGGCGGGAAGGGCAGAGAGTGCAACCGATCCTGCACCCCTTGAAATGATGGAAACAGTGATCAATCTCAAGGAGGAAAGCAAGTGGAGACCGGGAATGACACCAGAAAAACTCGTGGGAGAACTCGATAATGCGATGAGGTTTCCAGGTGTTTCCAATGCATGGACAATGCCTGTTAAAGCACGCATTGATATGTTAACAACAGGCATAAGGACACCCGTTGGGATAAAGATATTCGGAAGGGATCTTTCCGTAATCGAGAAGATAGGCCTTGATATAGAAAAGGCACTCATGGATGTAAAAGGAACAAGAAACATATATGCAGAGAGAGTAACAGGAGGTTATTTTTATGATCTCGTGATAAAAAGGGATGAAATTGCAAGATATGGATTGACTGTTGAGGATGTTAATGAAGTTATACAAACTGCCCTTGGGGGGATGAGACTAACAACAACTGTTGAGGGAAGGGAAAGGTATCCTGTTAATGTGCGATATATGAGGGAGCTCAGGGATGAACCTGAAATGATAAAGAGGATACTTGTGGGAACATCTGATGGTGCCCAGATTCCACTTGATCAACTTGTGGAGATGAAGGTTGTTAAGGGGCCGCCTTCGATAAAGAGTGAGGAGGGGATGCTTGTTGCATATGTTTATGTTGACGTTGGGGGAAGGGATATCGGTGGATATGTAAGCGAAGCAAAAAAGGTGGTATCTGAGAAGGTTAAAATAACACCTGGATATTTTATTGAGTGGAGTGGTCAGTATGAGTTTATGCAGAGGGTTAAGGAAAAATTAAAGTATGTTATTCCCCTTACAGCAATGATCATATTTGTACTGATATACATAAATACAAAATCCATTATAGAAACAGTAATTGTTCTTCTCGCTGTTCCGTTTTCACTGGTCGGTGCATTCTGGCTCCTTTATATACTCGGCTACAATATGAGTATTGCAGTATGGGTTGGTATAATTGCTCTTGCCGGTCTTGATGCAGAAACTGGAGTTGTCATGCTTCTTTACCTTGATCTTGCCTATAAGGAATGGAAATCAAAGGGTATGATGAGGAGTCTCACAGATCTGGAGGATGCTGTTATGCATGGGGCTGTTAAGAGAATTCGTCCCAAGATTATGACAGTTAGTGTGATTCTGGCAGGTTTGATTCCCATTATGTTCAGCCATGGAACGGGTGCAGATGTAATGAAGAGAATAGCTGCTCCAATGATAGGAGGGGTAATAACATCTGCAATTCTTGAGTTGTTAATATATCCTGCAATCTATACTGTATGGAAGTGGAGATGGGAGGTGATGCCGTCAATACAGGCTGCTTCCGAATAGAAAATAATTATTAAGGAGGTAAAAATGAAGAAAATTCAGGATTTACGCACCAGATTTGCAGTGATGGCAGGAAGATTTGCTCTTGTTTTATCAATAGTTCCTGTAGCCGTGATTATTATTTTAATCAGCTCAAAAGCATATGCATGTCCAATGAAGGGGATGATGGAAACCAAAGGGCATGATTGTGGTATGATGAAGGAGATGAAGGAGCATCATGAGAGGATATCAGCATTGCTAAAGGAGATGGAAGAGCATGAGAAACTTATTGAGTCCACAACCGAGAAAGAGGCCCTTATTTCCGAAATTAAAAAGCACATCAAGATCCAGGGCAGTCTACTAAAGGAGATGATCTCCCATTGCACCCGCATGCATTCCATGATGCAGATGGAATGCGGAGAGGGTGGGATGGGTCATAAAGGGCATTAGTGATTCATGCAACATCCAGTTAAAGGTCCTGCTCATTTAGTTATAATTTCCGGTATCCTTATAGTGGGAATAGTAGGGTTTGTTAAATTTCTCGACCTTCAAACCAGAGCAAGGGGAAAGATTATAGAAAGGGGGAGCCGATGGGTCCAGCATCCATATCTGACCGTGGCAGTAGGTTTACCATGGATGATCTCGCTTTATCTATCAATCAATGAGGTGGGGAGTATTGACATAGGGATGACGGGAAATGCTGCCTGTTCATTTCTTGGCCTTTCACTATATGTTATTTCTATTGCTCTTTGGATATGGAGTGTGGTTATGCTCAAGTATAGTTTTTCTTTCCAGGTTGAAGTTAGAGAAAGACAGGAGTTTGTTTGTGGTGGGCCTTACAGATATATCAGGCATCCCATGTATTCATCCTTTATAATGATGAATGCAGGAATTGCATTGAGTTTAAGAAATATTATTCATCTACTTTTAACCCTTTTTATAATCTTTCCTGCCCTCCATTTAAGGGCAAGGGAGGAGGAGATGTTGCTGTCTCGATATTTTGGAGAAAGATACAGGGATTATATGACAAATATCCCGCGGTTCATCCCGCGGATTATCAGTTTCAGGAAAGGGGGTTAAAATGGGAAGGTTATCGGGTAAAAAAATCCTCATGGTTATTGCGCCAGATCAGTTCAGGGATGAGGAGCTCTTTCAGCCAAAGGAGATCTTTGAAAAGGAAGGGGCATCAGTGGTCGTTGCTTCAACAAAAAAGGGAACTGCGAAAGGGATGCTTGGTGGAAAGGTAGAAGTCTTTTCAACAATTTATGAGCTCACCAGTGAGCCCTTTGATGCAGTAGTTATTGTTGGTGGAATGGGCTCACCCACATATCTATGGAATAATGAGGAGCTTCATAGATTGATTAAAAGATCTTTTGAGGAAAGTAGGGTTATCGGTGCAATATGTCTTTCCGGCGCTGTCCTCGCAAAGGCAGGTATTCTTAAAGGAGCAAGGGCAACAGTTTACCCAACAAAAGAGTCCCTTTCAGAAATGGAAAAGGGTGGTTCAATCTATGTGAAAAAGGATGTAGTAGTAGATGGGAGGATTGTTAGCGCGAGCGGACCCCATGTGGCAAGGGACTTTGGAATGGAGATCGTAAAACTGCTGTCAGGATAAAGGCCTTTTATTCAATCTGTGCGAATTCGATTTCTATTGCACCCCTGCTGATCATCTCTGCTACTGCCCTTTCACTATCACCGGGATGCAGATCAACACCCTTTGATGCATCTTTCATGAAATAAACCTTAAATCTTTCGTTGAGTGCGTCCAGAATGGTGCTTTTCACGCAGTAGTCAGTTGCAAGTCCTCCAATAAATAGGGTATTTATCCCCTTATCTTTAAGCATTTCTTTAAGATCAGTTCCTTCGAAAGCAGAATATGCCTCTCTGTCTGGTTCTGTTGCCTTTGAGATCACAATGGCATCCTCCGGAATTTTAAGGTCGGGATGGAACTGGGAGCCCTCGCTATTTCTTACACAATGGACAGGCCATTGTCCTCCAAACTCCTTGAAGGATTTGTGATTTTCAGGATGCCAGTCTCTTGATAGGAATACAGGAGCTGATCTTCTTTTAAAAGCTTCAATATACCTGTTCAGGGCCGGTATGATCTTGTCCCCATCAGGAACGGCAAGAGAACCCCCAGGGCAGAAGTCCCTCTGTACATCCACAATAACAAGGGCACAGCTCTTATCAATTTTGATCTTCATGAATTACCTCCACCCATTATCATCTAAAATTTTAATCAATGGATTAGCTCGTTTCAATCATAGCATGGGTAAGCGACATATGTAACAAAATGCTATTTATTTATTGACATAATTATTTTAAAAGCGGTATTTTTGCTTGGAAAATCATAGAGGAGTAAGGATATGGCTTTGAGGAAGGCTATTACTGACTGGATATGCGTATATCTGGTATTCTGTCAACTACTCTACCCCACTGGAATATCTTACGGATATACATCCATAGGGGAAAGGGTGTTTTTTATCAGGATATATTCACAGGATATCAGTGAAGATGAGGGTCAGAAAATATTTAAACTGATGGAGGAGGAAATTATTAAAAAAGGTGATTTTATCTTAGTTTCTGGTAAGGAAGAGGAAGAGAGAGAAGAACTCTTTTCACAAGGTAGGGCATTTTTTGAAAATGGAAAAAGGCTTTATGAAAGGATCGAGCTTACAGAGGCAGCGGAAGAATTTAAAAGGGCTATCCCTTTTCTTGAAAGATCCTTTGAACTTAAAGAAAGCAGGGAGTTATTAAAGCATCTGTTTATGTATCTATCTATGGCATATATCGCGCTTGGGAAAAGAGAGGAGGCAACGAACTACATAAGGAGGGTTATCCTTATTGATAGGCATTTCAATCCTGATCCACTCATCTATCCGCCTTTTATAAGGGAAGAGCTGGCGAGACAAAGGGAGGTCCTTGAAAGACCCTCCTCATCAACACTAATTGTGGAAACAGTGCCTGTTGCTGCTGATGTAAGAATAAATGGAAAATATTATGGAAAGACCCCGCTCATAATCAGGGATTTGAGTGCAGGGAGATATGAGGTGAACCTCATGCTACGAGGATACAGGCAGGTGAGCGAGTACGTATACCTTGTAGGAGGTGAAACATTAAGGGTTATAAAAGAGCTGCCAGGCGATGAGATTTCAAGTATGATTGTCCAGATAAAAAATGCTATCACAAAAGGTGATATGAATGCTACCCTATCCTCGATGGAAAGGCTCTCGCAGTTACTAAAAATTGAAAAAATCCTTCTCGCTGTTCTTGGAAAGAAAGAGGAGAATTTCAGAGTGGATGTTCTCGTGATTGATAGCTCTAATAAGAAGATACTCAAAGAAGCAAATGTTAGTTTTTTGATGGAGGAAAGGGTAAAATATATTAAAGAGCTTGTAGATGGTTTATCCCGGAAGGAGGTTTATCAACCTGCTGGTGTGGAGGAGCATAAGCCATTTTATAAAAGCGTCTGGTTTATTGCGCTTATTGGCATTATTGTGATTGCAGCAGGAGCCATGGCACTATCAGGAGGAGGTGGTGGAGGTGGGGGAGGAAGTTCATCTTCAACCTCCACGGGAAGTGTAACAGTAAATTTTTAAGGGGCGTATGCTATGGAAAATCGATATTATTTCCTGAGCATTTTTATCATATTAATAATGCTTCTCATGCCGTGTAAATCATTGGCTGATATCTATAAATGGGTTGATGAGGAGGGTGTAATACACTTTACCGATGATATAAGCAAGATCCCCTTAGAATACCGGAAAAAGGCGGAAAGAAAAATCATCCCCGAGGGGAAGAAGGAGGCAGGAGCGCATTATCAACCCTCAGAAATTGAACCCCTCGAGAAAAAGATAGGGATCAATCAGAAATCACGCGCCATGAGTGAAGAGGACTGGAAATCGGCATTTGAAAGATTATCACAGGAGATCAGGGCAGGAAGGGAAGAGATAGAGAGAAAGAAGGCATTCATGAGGGAAGTTGAGAGGAGAAGGAATATGGCCTTTTATATCCCCAACAGGATAGTTTCAGATGAGGATGCAGCACTTTACGAAAAATATAAAAAGGAGGTTCTGGAAGAAGAGAAGAGGATCGAGGAGCTGGAAAGACAGTTTTCTGAACTCAGGGAGAGGGCAAAGAAGGCGGGTATTCCAGAATCAATATTTGAGGCGAGATAGATGAGGAAATGGTTTACAATTGCACTGGTCTTTTTTATTTTTTTATTAATATTTTTCTACTTTTCAAGGCCTGGTAGGATAGCAACGGTTGGTATGCCTGCACCAGACTTTACATTGAAGGATCTTAATGGCAGGGAATACAGGCTTTCCGAATTCAGGGGAAAGGTAGTTTTCCTTAATTTCTGGGCCACATGGTGCCCTCCTTGCAGGAGTGAAATTCCATCCCTGAACATGCTTAATGAGAGACTGAAGGGTGATTCCTTCATAATGATGGGGATCAGCATTGACAGGGATGAACCTGAGAAGATCAGGAACTTCTCTCGAGAGTTTGGAATAAATTTTATAATATTGCATGATAGAGATGGGAAGGTTTCTTACAATCTATATGGAATTACTGGTGTTCCTGAGACCTTTATCATAGATAAAAAGGGTAAGCTTGTGATGAAGATTATAGGGGCAAGAGACTGGACCAGTGATGAAATAATGAAGGAAATAGAAAAATATCTCATGGAGTCATAAAATTTTAGCCGCTTCCTTTTCCTTCACCCTGATGAAAAATGTGCCCATCCCGGAGGCAGAAACCTCATTTTTTTCATTGAATATTCGAAACTCAAGGAAGGCGATTCTCTTACGGAGGAAGATTACCCGAGCTTCCCCAAGAGCCTTTCCTTCAACAATGGGTAAGATATAGTTTATCTTGTATTCAAGGGTGACAAAATCCACCGCCTCATTAAAGCAGCTTGCCATGGCGGTGCTCATCGCAATATCAGCAAGGGATGCAATGCATCCACCGTGCATAAGACCCTTAAGTTGCTTAAAATTGCTATTAAAGGGAAGCTCAATGAGCGCATACCCCTTTTTTACTAAAACTATTTTTGCACCAAGATAGCTTGCATAGGGGGAATAAACATCAAGTCTCTCCTTCCATATGTCATCCGAAAAATCCCATTCCATATTTCATATCTCCTTTCATATAATGTGAGATAAGGATGCACTGCTATTACATAAGATTTTGAATTATAATTTTAACATGACTGGAGGCTATATGGTACCTATATATTGTATTGTTGGAAAGAGTGATGTTGGAAAGACAACATTTATAGAGAAACTAATTCCTTTATTGAAAGTAAGGGGTGTGAAGATTGCTACTGTTAAACATGATGTACACGGTTTTGAAATGGACAAGGAAGGTAAGGACAGCTGGAGACACAAAAAGGCAGGTTCAGATTGTGTTATTGTAGCATCTTCACAAAAGATAGGAATGGTAAAGGATCTGGAAAAGGAAATGTTGCTTTCTGACATTGTGACTAAATATCTTTCCGAATATGACCTTGTTATTACCGAAGGATATAAAAGGAGCCCTTTTCCCAAGATCGAGATTTTCCGCAGTGATGTATCAAAAACACCACTCTGCTTAAAGGAGGATGGTCTTGTTGCTATTGTTACAGATGTAAAGCTTGAGATAGATGTGCCACAGTTCTCTCACGATGATGCTAATGGAGTTGCTGAATTTATAATCAGATCGATAGAGGATTTTAAGAAAGAGGACCAGATATCCCTTTATGTTAATGGTGGATCAGTGGAGATGAATACTTTTATCAGATCGTTTTTTACAAAAGTTATAAAGGCTATGGTCTCATCTCTTAAAGGATGTGATGATCCACAAAGAATAGACATTTCTCTCAGGATTAATAGATAAGCCTCCTCTCTTTCAACCCTTAACTACGGAAAGTACGTGATAACCCCTGCTCTGAATTTCGTTAATTACAGGTTCAGGATTTTCCGTTTTTATTCTCATAATAAGTATTCTTTTTCCTGGCTCCTCAGCTTTCGCTGTAACAATACTAACTATGTTAACATTAAATTCCTTTATTATACTGGAGATCTTTGCAAGGACTCCCGGCTTGTCATCAACAAGGATTTCAATCCTTGTGCCCTGTTCACCCCATCCCATAACTTCAAGGAAGATTTTAAAAATATCTGATTCTGTGATAATACCTACAAGTTTACCATTCTCAAGCACTGGAAGCCCACTTATCTTCCACTCATACATAAGCTTGGCAGCCTCTTCTATGGTGTGGCGTGGGGTAATTGTTATTACCTGCTTTGTCATGATCTCCTTTATTTTTACTCTATCGAGCAGATACTTAAGCTCATAAACAGAGAGTGTTGTTGCATCCGATGCCCATGCCTCCCTTACATCTCTATCAGTTACTATTCCTACAAGCCTATCCCCATCCATAACTGGGAGTCTTCTGATTTTATGTTTCTTCATGAGATCCATAGCCTTCTCAAGGCTATCATCAGGTCCAATCGTTATTAAATTTTTGCTCATTTTTTTACCAACGAACATAACAATCCTCCTTTAAAGTTTTAATATATAGATCAAAGGTTCTTTTCACAATATTTTTCTATGGGGCATATAATGCATTTCGGTTTTCTTGCCACACAAATCTTTCTTCCATGAAAGCCAATCAGATGCGTTGCCCTTGTCCATTTCTGTCTCGGAATTATATTTTTTAACTCCTCTTCTATCTTATCAGGATCATTAGATGAAACAAGCCCTATTCTTTTTGTAACCCTGGCAACATGTGTATCCACTGCGATTGCTGGGATCTTAAAGACATTGCTGATAATAACATTTGCTGTTTTCCTACCAACACCAGGTAATTTTATAAGCTCATCGAAACTTGAAGGAACATTTCCATTATATCTGCTGATTATTTCCCTGCAACATGCAATTATATTTTTTGCCTTGTTCTTGTAAAATCCGGTGGGTTTGATATCCTTTTCGAGTTCTGAAAGACGAGCATTTGCAAAATCACTGGCGTTTCTGTACTTTGTGAATAGGGTTTTTGTGACCTCGTTTACCCTTTCATCTGTGCACTGGGCAGCAAGCATGGTTGCTATCAGTAGCTCAAGGGGATTGTTGAAATTGAGTAAAAGTCTTGCATCAGGATGGGTTTTTTCAAGAATACCGAGTATCTTCCCTACAGGTTTTGAAAAGGATATCATGGTAATTATTATAGCTCAAATCTTTATAGTAATTATAATGCCAGAGCATTATTTTGTATAATAAAAAAAAGATATGTTAAATATGCTCTTAAAAGCGGTGAAAGGAGATTAATCATGATCGAATTTATAGTCAAAGGCGGCATATTCATGTATCCGATTATCCTTTGCTCTGTGGTGTCACTGGCTATTTTTCTTGAAAGGATGTGGTCTTTAAGGAGGGGGAGGGTTATCCCTGGGAGATTTCTTATTCAGCTTGAGGAGTTCTTATTAAAAGATAAGATTGATGATGCCATATTGCTCTGCAGGCGGAACAACTCACCCATCGCAAGAATTATAGAGACAGGCTTGAGAAGTGCGTCAAGAAAAAGGGATTCCTTGAAGGAGGCGATGGAGGAGGCTGGAAGGAGGGAATCTTTCCAGCTTGAAAAATATATAGAGACAATGTCAACGATAGCAAGTGTGAGTACACTTCTTGGATTACTCGGGACTATATCAGGAATGATAAAGATATTTTCCGTAATATCCCATCAGGCAGCTGTAAATCCTCCAAGTCTCGCAGGCGGTATTTCGGAAGCGCTGTATACAACGGCTGCAGGTCTCGCTGTTGCAATTCCTACGATTGTTGGTTACAGATTTCTCACAAGCAGAGTGGATATTCTTATAAAGGAGATGGAGGAGTTTTCAAACCACATCCTTGAAATTTTAAGTAAAGATAGGGAGTAAGAAGATGCGCTTTGGAAAGAGAAAGAGACGAGGGGTGAGCTTAGATATTACACCACTTGTTGATACAGTATTTAATCTCATGATTTTCTTTGCCCTATCTCTTAACTTTATAGTAACGCCGGGTATAAAGGTCAACCTTCCCGCATCATCATCAGAAGAAGTAAGCTCGACCCCTAATCAGGTGACAGTGACTGTCACTCATCTAAAGGAAATTTATGTCGACACTACACCTGTTTCCATCAAGTCTATCGGCTCCCACCTGAAAAAGGCCTCACCCCATAGTGATACCATAATAATACTCAGGGCTGATGCAGCGGTAGAGCATGGTTTTGTTGTGGAGATCCTGGATGAGATAAAAAAAGCAGGTTTTAAAAGGGTTGCCATCTCAACTCGTATAAAAGATAAAAGATGAGTCACCCCCTTACCCTCAAGGACAATGATACCGTAATAATAATAGGGGCAGGCCCAGCCGGGAGTTTCTTTGCAATTCACCTTTTGATGCTGGCGAAAAAAATGGGGATCAGGATAAATGTTATTATGTTTGACAGAAAATTCTTTACGGAGCATGGTCCTCCTGGATGCAATATGTGCGCAGGCGCTATTGGCTATAATCTTGTAAAAAAGCTAAATGAAATGAATATACCTCTTCCAGAATCGGTTGTGCGTCAGGAGGTTGATGGATACTCGCTTCATGGCAGAATTGGTTATTCATATATAAAGACAGAGCCAGGGATGAAGATTTATACGGTGTTCAGAGGGGCTGGACCATGTGCCTCAGAGGTAAGAAAATATGCCTTTGATCAATATCTGCTTGATACGGCTATCAATCTTGGCGCGAGATTCAAAAACGAGCTTGTTGAGGATATATTCTTTCCAGAGCCGGGGAGCGGTGAAAAAATAAGGGTGAAGATAAAGGGTGAGCACGAATACTATGAAGCCGATCTCGTTGTTGGTGCATTCGGTGTAAATACCGCTATTGCAAAGAAAATCAAATATGGTTATGTTCCACCGAGAACATGGCATTCCTGTCAGGGAGAGATCAGGGTAGGCAGGGATTTTTATACTCGCAAGCATAGTAAATTTATCCATGTTTTTCTTACAAATAACCCTCTAATTAAATTTTCTGCTATAACACCTAAGGGAGAATTCCTTACAGTAACAAGTATAGGTGAGCATGTGAAGATCAAGGATATGGAAAATGAGATGCGGACAAACCCGGAGATAAGAATGTACCTTCCTGCTGATTGGAAGATCACATGTCACTGCCACCCACAGTTGCCAATATCATCAGCAAAGAGGCCATATGCTGATAGATTTGTAGTTGTTGGAGATGCCTGTATTTCCAGATTTTTAAAAAATGGCATTGAGAGTGCTTTTTATACATCAAAGTTTGCAGCAGAAAATGCATTAATGAGAGGAGTATCCTCAAGTGATTTTGAAAAGTATTATTACAGGGAATGCATGAGGATGTTTGGATTTGATAATTTTTGCGGAAGGATATTATTTCGTCTATATGATATAGCTTCCTCAAGTGATGCTGTTTCACAGGTGTATCTTAGCATGGTGAAAAAGGAGCAGAAGGGCTCCGATCCGGATCGACGGTTATCGAGAATATTATGGAATATGTTTACAGGGGATGCTCCATATAAGGAAATCCTTTATGATGCGATGAGTCTTAAATTAATCTTCAAACTAATTTATCATAGCCTGAGGGGTATATCTAAAAAATAACCAAGGTTTGTCTTTACAAGAAATCTTCTTTTGTATATTCTTTTAAAAGATGTCTTTACTTTCTCCTTTAAATTCATCAGAGAAAAAGCTCATCGTAGTTCTTATCTTTATAGCGTTTGCATGGATGCTTATAATCATTTTCGGAGAGAAGGGTTTTTTCTCTCTCCACAGGATGGGTCTTGAACTTCGTGAAATGAAGGAAGTCAATGAAAGAATCCGTGAAGAAAATAAAAGGCTTATAAGGGAGTTATACCTTTTGAAAAACAATAAAAAGTATATTGAAGAGATTGCCAGAAAAGAATTAGGCCTCATAAGGGAAGGTGAGATAGTATATCAGTTTAAAGAGGAGAAATAGTGTAAATTGAAATGGGTATTCCTGAAGAGGTATTCTTTCGTATTTATCTTTATAGCTTATGGATTAATTTACTATTCCGAATTTTTGAATAAAAAGGATAATTTTGACTTAGCCCACCTTCTTTTTATATTGCTTCTCCTGCTGATAACATATTGGAGATTTTCTGCAATTTTCAGATCCCTCACAAAGACGGAACTGCCAGATTTTAAGGACCGCTGGGAATTTTTCCTCATCAGCATCGCTACATTCTGGATAATTCTTCAGATCACTGGAGGTTCTGATTCTTTTCTCTACCCGTTGAATTACGCACTGATATCAATCCTCTCATCTTTTGGTTCCTTCATGGAGGGTATCATACTCATATTTATCAGTGCATTTTTTGAGGCCCTTCCCTTTATAAAAAATGGTCTTCATTCAGAAAATATAACGAATCTATTAATGCATATAACTTATCTATTTATTTTTTCTATTTGTATAGGTACGATTCTTCGTCTCGAGAGGCAGAAAAAAGAACATGCAATAAATGTGATAAAAACAATTGAAGAAGATGCAAAAATGTTAGTATCCACAGCTGGAGAACCCGAGGATCTCAGTGAGGAATCCCATGAGAGGATCAGGTATAAGATGATAATGGCTTTTGATTATACGCTTTATTCCATTCTTGAAGAGATAAAAAATATATTGAATTCATATAGTTGTGTTCTATTAATGGCTGATTTCGAAGGGAGGAAACTGAGGGTGAGGGAAGCCTGCTGTGATGAGGACGTTGTTGATTTTCACAGTTCCATAAATCTTGAAGAAAGTATATTTAACTGGATATATAAAAACAAGAAGCCTCTCTATCTCTCAAAGAGTGCCAGGGATAGAAGGACCCTTTTTTATTACAAATATAGTTTGAAGGAAGGATCCATAGTTATCTTTCCCTTGCTCAAAGAGGATAAAGTTTTAGGACTCCTTTGTCTTGACAGTCCAAAGGAGGGGTTCTTCAATTCCAATGATCTGAAATTTCTTCCCCTTATATCAAAATACATAATAGATATTATTGAAACAATCAAAACCATACAGAAGATTCAGAAAGACGCAAAGGAATTTCAGGGTCTTTTTGAAGTTAGTAAAAAGCTGAGCGATAAGCTTCAACTGGCTGATCTTCTAAACTTTTTTTCAGAGGCGATTGCAAGGATTATAGATGCGTCATCAGTCGTTATACTAATAAAGGAAGGTGAGAGAATTACGATTAAGTCCGTTCTTGGTGATATAAGCAGTGAGGTATTGGGTATGGAGATTTCCTCAAGGGAGGGTCTCGTTGGGTGGTCACTTTTAAATAAGCAGTATTTATATTATCCTGACGTAATGTTAAAGGAATTTAAAAAACCATTGATTTCCAAAAATGTAACGATTCCATATGCCCGCTCATTCCTCTGCATTCCATTTGTTTTAAAGGGAGAGACCCTGGGAGGGGTTGTTATAACATCACGAAATACAAATGCCTTCAGTCCATATGAAATAAAGATACTCTGGGTTTTATGTAATCAGGCATCTATTCTTATTTCCAACTCTATGCTTTATGAAAGGATGGAGCAACTTGCAACGATCGATGGACTAACAGGTCTCATGAATCACAGACAATTCCAGGAGACATTTATAAAGGAGTTAGCGAGGGCAGAGAGATATCGAGAAAATCTCTCTGTAGGAATGGTTGATATAGATAATTTCAAAAAGATAAACGACACATTTGGGCATCTCGTAGGTGATGAAATACTTAAAGACATTTCAAAAATCCTTGTTGAAAGTCTGCGGAGCGTGGATATTTGTGCAAGATATGGGGGTGAAGAATTTGTCTTTTTACTTCCAAATACGGATGCGGAAAATGCAAGAAAAGTGGCTGAGAGGGTAAGAGGCAAAGTTTCAAGCTCCATGTTCACATTTAATGATTCAAAGATCAAAGTTACTATAAGTATTGGCATATCAACGTTCCCTGGTGATGGGAGGAAAAGGGAAGAGCTTCTTGAGAAAGCAGATGAGGCAATGTATCAGGCAAAGCATAAGGGAAGAAACAGGGTTATACATATAAGGGATATCTTAAGGAATGGGCTTAAAGGTGAGGAATAATCTCATGGATCTGGATGATGCTGTAAGGAAAATAGTGGAGCTATATGAACCGGAACAGATATATGTAAAGGGCTGCGGAAGACCGTTGGAAGAAGAGGTTCAAATCCTTATAATAAAGAGAACGATAAAGAACAGGATTGAAAGGATGTGGGATGTTTACAGAATAGTTGAAAAAAAATGTTTTCCAGCGCGCATCATCGTTCTTACCCCGGAGGAACTGAATGAAAGGGTGAGATTAGGAGATCCAGTTATAAAAGCTATTCTATCAGGAAGGCAACATTTTAGATGATCGAATTATTCGAAAGGGCCAAAAAGGACATTGAGCTTGCAAAGCATCTTTTAGCAGATGAGGTGTACTGGGATTACTGTTGCTTTTTCTGTCATCAGGCGGTAGAGAAAGCATTGAAATATGTTATTGCATCAATGGGGGAAGGCTGTCCTGATATTCATGATCTCCAGTTTCTTTTCAATCTTTGTATAGAAAAAGAATCTGATTTCGGAGACTGGACAGATCTGGCTATTTTTCTGAACCCCTTTTATTATGAAATGGTAAGTCCCACAGGACCCTATCCTCCACTTTCACAAAATCTTGTCTTTAAGGCAACTGAGGGAACAGAGAATTTACTAAAATTTATGGAAGAACTTTCAGAAAGGAGGAGATCACAAAATGAGGGCAATCAGAATCCATGAGCATGGAGGTCCTGAAAAGTTGATCCTTGAGGAGATTGCTGAGCCAAGAATCAATGCCACAGAAGTTCTTGTGAAGGTAAAGGCGTGTGCCCTCAATCATCTCGATATATGGACAAGAAAGGGCTTGCCTAATGTCCGCATACCTTTGCCCATTATTCTGGGATCTGATATTTCTGGAGAGATCGCTGAGGTTGGTGATCTTGTAAAGGATTTTAGAAAAGGTGATCCTGTTATTGTATCTCCTGGCATAAGTTGCGGATGCTGTTATTTCTGCACAAATGGTGAAGAAAATCTATGCAGGGATTATAAAATTTTCGGTTATATGATAGACGGGGGTTATGCTGAATATGTTCGTGTGCCTGAAAGAAATCTTGTTCATAAGCCAGAAAATATAAGCTATGAAGAGGCAGCAGCAATTCCTCTCGTTTCGTTAACAGCATGGAATATGCTTGTAAAAAAAGCGAAGATAAAGCCGGGGGAATTAGTGCTCGTAATAGGGGCAGGAAGTGGTGTTGGAAGTGTAGCTATACAGATTGCAAAAATCTTCGGAGGAATTGTGATTGCAACCGCAGGAAGTGATGAGAAGCTCGAGAAGGCTGCATCCCTTGGTGCACAGTATCTGATAAATCATTCAAAACAGGATATTTATGAGGAAGTAAAGAGGATAACAAACAAGAGGGGAGTTGATATTATATTCGAGCATGCGGGAGAAGCTGTGTGGGAGAAATGCATAATGAGTCTTGCCGTGAAGGGAAGGCTGATTACCTGTGGAGCAACAACAGGTCATTTAGGTAAAACGGATATAAGATATCTATTCAGCAGGCAGTTGTCCATAATGGGTTCATATATGGGAACAAAAGCGGATCTGATGGAATCTCTTGAATTTTATAAAAGAGGAATATTAAAAGCAATTGTTGATCGGACCTTTTCTCTCCAAGAGGCACCTTATGGACATCGTTACCTTGAGGAAAGAAACCATTTCGGAAAAGTTATTCTAATTACATAAAATAACGCCCCAAGTGACCTTCAGCTACCTCCTGAAACCTCCAGGTCTCTTTCGATCCCCTTTGGAATCCCCTCAGTTCCCTTTCGGGTTCCTTGGGTTCTTCAGGTTTTCACCTTCAACCACTTGGGGCATTTTTAATATATCAAACTTATTATATCCTTGTCAAGACCTCCCGAATAAAAAATAAATATATTTTAAGCAATAAAACGAGCTAATATCGATGTAACTTCCTTAATTTATTGACTATGCTTTCATTAATGAATATTATTTTAAAATAATCTTTAATCATGATGATGCTGAAAAATTATATAAGGGAAGGGATTCAGAAAAGTCTGAAGAATATAAGAAATAGATTTCGTTTACCTGAAGAGGATATACCCTTTGAGATAGAGATTCCAAGGATACCCCAGCATGGGGATTATGCCACAAATGCTCCCATATTGCTTTCTCACATAACAGGTATTGAACCTGTTGTGTTAGCGAATGCAATCAAGTCCGAATTTGATGACGTAGAAGGAATAATCAAGGATATCGTTGTAGCCGAAAAAGGGTTTTTAAACTTCTTCATCAAAGATCAATATTTTAGATCTATCATTCCTTCGATAATAAAGAATCCTGAAGGGTTTGGAAGATCATCCGTTTATTCAGGCAAAAGGGTTCAGATTGAATTTGTCAGTGCTAACCCAACAGGCCCCCTCCATGTTGGCCATGGGAGATGTGCTGTTGTTGGTGATACAATTGCACGACTAATTGAAGCTGTTGGGGGAAGTGTGGTGAGGGAATATTATATTAACGATGTGGGAAGTCAGATGGAAACGCTTGGAAAATCCCTTTTCCTGCGCTATCTCGAGAGTACAGGGAGGGAAGTTTCGATCCCGGAGGATTACTACCGTGGCGAATACATTAAGAATATAGCAGATGAGTTTTACAGGATTTATGGAGATATTTACTCAACTGGTGGTGAAAATGATAATCTTCAAATATTTATCGATTTTGCAAAGAATCGCATTCTTGAGAATATCAAGAAGGATCTGGAAGATTTTAATATAAAATTTGACATATGGTTCAGTGAGAGTGATCTATACTCAAGTGGTGAGGTTGATAGGGTAATAGAAACTATGAGGAAAAAGGGGCTTATCGAAATCAGGGAGGGTGCACACTGGTTTTTGAGCACCCGTTTTGGAGACGAGAAGGACAGGGTAGCGATCAGAAGGGATGGAAGAAAAACCTATTTTGCCTCGGATATGGCATATCATATGAATAAGTTTAACAGGGGGTTTAATCTTATTATAAATATCTGGGGAGCTGACCATCATGGATATGTTCCAAGAATTATGGCATTGTGCAGGGCCCTTGGGAAAGGTGACGATGTCTTAAGGATAGTACTTGTGCAGTTTGTAAGGTTGTTAAGGGGAGGAAGGGCAGTTGGGATGTCAACAAGGGCGGGTAAATTTATTACATTGAGGGAGGTTATGGATGAGGTTGGCAGGGATGCCACAAGGTTTTTCTTCTTGATGAGGAGATCTGACAGTCATCTTGATTTTGATATTGAACTTGCCAAGAAGCAGAGTGAGGATAATCCTGTATATTATGTACAATATGCACATGCACGTATTGCAAGCATACTGAGAGAAGCAAAAGAAAGGGGTATTTCAACAATAGCTCTTGAGAATGCAAATCTTGAGCTGCTAAAGGAGGATGAGGAAATTAATCTTTTGAAAAAAGTTTGTTCTTACAGAGAGCTCATCGAAGGAGCTGCTATCTCACTTGAACCTCATAGGATAACAACCTATCTTATCGAATTAAGCGGTTTGTTCCACTCATTTTATAACAGATACAGAGTAATTAATGAGGATCCAGATATTACAATGGCAAGATTAATTCTCGTTACTTCAATCAAAGTAGTTCTAAAAAATGCACTTGAGTTGATTGGTGTTTCGGCTCCTGAAAAAATGTAATGGTATGCGAGACTATAGAAAGATATCTGAGAAATTTGAGATTAGATTGACAATGATGCAGATTCTTCTTTCAGTTACTGCTGGGCTTATATTTTGTCTATTAATTTTTGTTATGGGTTTTATAAGTGGAAAGAGATACGCGGCGAAACTGGTTGAGGTTCAGAGCGTAAGGGTTAAGATCCCTTCGGAAGGCACGGAGATTTCTGAAATAAAGAAGGATCTTACTGAAAAAGGGGGTGTTGAAAAGGAGGAAGGCGGTTCCATTAAGAACCCTCAGTTTACTTTTTATGAAACACTTGAAAAGGATAAATCACTATCAGTTAATTTAGGGGAAAAAGCCGGTTATAAATATGCATTGCAGGCTGGATCTTTTAAGAACAAAAAACAGGCTGTTATAGTGAGGAATAAACTCAGATCCAGGGGATACGATGCGAATATTGTAACTGCTGAAATAAAAGGCAAGGAGATCTGGCACAGGGTGAGGTTTGGAAGGTTTTCAAGTAAGACCGAAGCCATCAAGGAAGCAAAAAAACTTGAAAAAGAATTGAGGATAAAGGCTATAGTTATTCCAATCGAGGAGTAATCATGTATATTCCCGATCTTAATGGATTTGTTGAAAAATCAAAAAAGGGTAATCTCATTCCCGTTTATAGAGAGATACTCGCTGATTTTGACACTCCTGTTACAGCATTTATGAAGATCAATGATGGGAGATATTCATTTCTTCTCGAAAGTTTGATAGGCGGTGAAAAGTGGGCCAGGTATAGTTTTCTCGGTTCAAATCCTTCATTGATATTCAAATCATATGGCAATAGGGCGGAGATAACAGATGGTGATAAGGTTGAAACAATATATTCGGAGAACCCCCTTAATATATTAAGGAATATTCTGAAAAGGTATAAACCTGTTATAATTCCTGATCTACCGAGATTTTTTGGTGGTGCTGTTGGTTACATGGGATATGATATGGTAAGATTTTTCGAGAAGTTGCCTAATCCCCCTCCTGATGATCTGCAATTCAACGATAGTGTATTCCTCGTTACCGATACGATTATTATATTTGATAATTTAAAGCAGAAGATAAAAGTTGTTTCAAATGCATTTATTGATGAGGGTGAAGATCCAGAGGATTCTTATAAAAAAGCAGTACTTAAAATAGAAGAATTGATAAAAAAATTAAGGGAACCTGTAAGGATATTAAGAAAAAGGCAATTGGTGGATAAGCCCATCCTGTATTCATCAAATATGAAAAAAGAAAAATTTATTGAAATTGTTGAGAAAGCAAAAAGATATATCTTTGAGGGTGATATCATTCAGGTGGTTCTTTCACAGAGGTTTGAGATAAAAGAAAATGTAGATCCATTTAATGTCTACAGGGCTTTGAGGACAATCAATCCTTCTCCTTATATGTTCTTTTTAAAAATTGATGATCTTTATTTAATAGGATCATCACCTGAAATCCTTGTAAGGGTTGAAGATGGAATTATAGAGTTAAGACCTATAGCAGGAACGAGGCCAAGAGGGAAGAATGAAGAGGAGGATTCTTATTTAATGGAAGAGCTTCGGAAAGATCCCAAAGAACTTGCCGAACATATTATGCTTGTTGACCTTGGAAGAAACGATGTTGGAAGGGTTGCTGAAATAGGAAGTGTCAAGGTTACTGATCTCATGGTCATAGAGAAATATTCTCATGTAATGCATCTTGTATCCCATATAAAAGGATTAATGAGAAGGGATAGTGATTGTTTTGATGTGTTGATGTGCTGTTTTCCTGCAGGCACCGTAACGGGAGCTCCTAAGATAAGGGCAATGGAAATAATAGATGAACTTGAAGATGTAAAAAGGGGGATATATGCGGGATCGGTTGGATATTTTAGCTTTTCAGGAAATATGGATCACTGTATTACTATTAGAACAATAATCATTAAGGGTGAAAATATTTATATCCAAGCAGGTGCAGGTATTGTTGCAGATTCTAATCCAGAGAGAGAGTATGAAGAAACCGTAAACAAAGCAGCAGGGATGATAAAAGCTGTAGAAATGGCATTGAGGGAGATTGAATGAAGAAAGCCCCTGTTGTTGTAATAGATAATTATGATTCATTTACATATAATCTTGTTCAATATCTTGGTGAATTAGGGGAGGATATTCTTACTTTTAGAAATGATAAGATAACCCTGCATGAGATCGAGGAAATCAGACCCTCAGCTATTGTTATTTCGCCTGGGCCATGCACACCATCAAAAGCAGGAATATCAATCGGGGTAATTAAAAGATTTGCAGGAAGGATGCCAATACTCGGTGTTTGTCTTGGTCATCAGGCAATAGGTGAGGCCTTTGGTGGAAGGATCGTTGGTGCTAAGAGAATAATGCATGGAAAGACCTCACAGATATTTCACGATGGAAAGACGATTTTTCGGTATATAGATAACCCATTTGCAGCAACCAGATATCATTCTCTTGTGATAGAAAGAGATACTATACCATCCTGTCTTGAGATAACTGCGGTCTCAGAGGATGATGAAATAATGGGCGTCAGACATAAAAATTATCCAGTAGAGGGGGTCCAGTTTCATCCTGAATCCATATTAACAAAACCAGGGAAAAAATTACTAAAGAATTTTCTCGAAATGAGGTGATAGAAATGTTAAAAGAATTTATTTCAAAGGTAGCAGACAAACAATCCCTTACCGAATCAGAAATGGCTTATGCCATGGGCATCATTATGGATGGAAAAGCTACACCCGCTCAGATAGCCTCCTTTATTACCGCGCTGCGGATGAAGGGCGAGACAGTCGAAGAGATAACGGGTGCGGCAAGGATAATGAGAGAAAGGGCCCTTAGGGTAAAATGCAGTGCCCCTGTTATTATAGATACATGCGGAACGGGTGGTGATGGAACTCATACATTTAATATATCAACGCTTGCTGCTTTGATTTCAGTTGGAGCTGGATTAACAGTTGCAAAGCATGGGAATAGATCGGTTTCAAGCAGATGCGGGAGTGCTGATGTATTGAAAGAACTCGGTGTTAATATAGAAGCTCCACTTCCGGTTATTGAGGAATGTCTTGAAAAGATTGGCATTGCATTTTTGTTCGCACCAAATCTTCATACAGCAATGAAATATGCTATTGGACCAAGAAGAGAAATAGGTATAAGAACCGTGTTTAATATACTTGGACCATTAACAAACCCTGCATTTACCAATGCACAGGTTGTTGGAGTATACAGTCCTGATCTCACAGAGACAATTGCTCAGGTATTGGGAAAACTCGGAAACAGGAAAGCGATGGTTGTTCACGGTGATGGGCTTGATGAGATAACCCTCTGTGGAGAGACAAAGGTTTCCGAATATATTGATGGAGAGGTAAAAGCTTTCAAAATAAGGCCAGAGGACTTTGGTTTCAGGAGGTGTTCTATTGATGAACTGAAAGGAGGAGATCCATCTGTTAATGCACAGATAATGATTTCTTTACTGAAGGGAGAAAAGGGGCCGAGAAGGGATATTACACTTCTCAATGCCGGCGCAGCTCTTTATGTGGGTGAAAAAGTGAGGACCATTGAGGAGGGGATAAAGCTTGCAGCAGAGATTATCGATTCAGGAGCTGCATTGAATAAATTAAATCAGCTTATAGAATTAACAAATAAATATGTTTCTTGATGAAATCCTTAGAAGAAAAATTAAATCCCTCGAAAGGGATAGGGAAAGGGAATCACTCGATAATCTATTGAAGAGGATAGAAATAGTTGGTTGTCCTAAGGATTTTAGGAAGGCTATCTGCGAATCAAAGGCTGAGATGAAAATAATCGCTGAGATAAAGAGGGCCTCACCCTCCAGGGGGATTATAAGGAAGGATTTTTATCCGGAGGAGATAGCAAAAATATATCAAAAAGCCGGTGCCTGCGCTATATCAGTTCTCACCGAGGAAGATTTTTTCCTCGGTAGTCTTGGGTTCCTTTCAATGATAAGTGAGATTGTAACAGTCCCCATTTTAAGAAAGGACTTCATAATCGATAAATATCAGATTTATCAATCACGTGCATATGGTGCTGATACGATCCTTCTCATAAGTAATATTCTTGATGAAAAAAAATTGAAAGAATTCATAGAAATTGCAAGGAAGATCGGGATGGAGCCGCTTGTTGAGGTTCACACCGAAGAAGATCTGAAAAAAGGTCTTGATTGTGGAGCAGAAATTATAGGTATTAATAACAGGGATCTTAACACGTTTAAGGTTGATATATCAGTTACAGAGAGGTTAATCAGATATATACCTGATGATAAACTCGTAATAAGCGAAAGCGGAATTAACTCCAGGGGAGATTTAATAAGATTGAAATCACTGGGAGTTGATGGATTTCTGATTGGTGAAGCATTTATGCGTGAGAATAATATTGAGAAAAAGCTAATGGAATTTATATCAGGAGGTTTTTCGTGAGAACGAAAGTGATACTTCCAGATTCAGAGATACCAAGGATGTGGTATAACATTCAGGCCGATTTACCGAAACTTCCCGATCCACCACTTGATCCGGAAACAGGAGAGCCTGTAAAGGCAGAAAAGCTTCTTGCTATATTTCCTCCATTCCTTATTGAGCAGGAGGTAAGTCTGGAGAGATGGATTCCTATTCCGGAGGAGGTTCTAAAAATATATCTTTCATGGAGGCCAACCCCATTGATCAGGGCAGTGAATTTTGAAACACTGCTTAATACAAAATGTAGGATATATTATAAATACGAGGGATTAAGCCCTGCAGGAAGTCATAAGCCAAATACTGCAATTGCTCAAGCATACTATAATAAAAAGGCTGGTGTAAAGAGATTAACAACAGAAACAGGAGCAGGACAGTGGGGAAGTGCTCTCTGTTTTGGTGCCATGTTCTTTGGTATCGAGGCAACAGTATACATGGTTCGGGTAAGTTATAATCAAAAGCCATACAGAAGATTTCTCATGGAAACATGGGGAGGAAAAGTGATTCCAAGTCCAAGTAGAAATACTGCATCAGGTAGAGCGATACTCGAGTCTGACCCTGATTCACCCGGTAGTCTTGGAATAGCAATCAGTGAGGCTATTGAAGAAGCAATATCTCGAGATGATACAAATTATTGCCTTGGCAGTGTCCTCAACCATGTTCTCCTTCATCAAACGATTATTGGTCTTGAAGCGAAGAAACAGATGGAGATGATTGGAGAGTATCCGGATATAATAATTGGGTGTTGTGGGGGAGGGAGCAATCTTGCTGGGATAAGCTTTCCATTTATTTTGGACAAGATTGCAGGAAAGAACCTGAGAATTATTGCAACGGAACCAACAGTATGTCCAACACTCACGAAGGGCGTTTACACATATGATTTTGGTGATACATCAAAGTTAACACCGCTTTTAAAGATGTATACTGTTGGACATGACTTTATTCCACCGGGAATATATGCTGGGGGTTTGAGATATCATGGTGATGCACCCCTTATTAGTTTACTATACAATGAAGGTATTATAGAGGCTGTTGCTTATCAACAAACAGAAATATTTGACGCATCAATGAAATTTATAAGAAGCGAGGGAATCATTCCAGCCCCTGAGAGTTCTCATGCGATTAAGGCAGTTATCGATGAATGCCGTCTCGCAGATGAGGAGGGTAAGGAGATGGTGATATTATTCAATCTTAGCGGGCATGGCCTCTTTGATCTATCAGCATACGATGCCTATCTTTCAGGGACCCTGGAAGATTTCAATTATCCGGAGGAAAAAATAAGGGAAAGTATTGCAAGGTTGGAGAATTTAAATAAATGTCGGCAATAAAGATATGTGGAATAAAAAGAATGGATGATGCAATTGATGCTGTAAAATTTGGTGCGAATGCGATTGGATTTAATTTTTATAGAAAAAGCAAAAGGTACATTTCTCCTGAAGAGGCAAGGAAAATAATAAATGAGATTCCACCGTTTATATCCATAGTTGGTGTTTTTGTTAATGAAGAAATTGAAACAGTAAAACATATTTGCAGTTACTGCGGAATAGATATTATTCAATTTCATGGTGATGAAAGTCCACAATACTGTGAGAAGTTCGAGAAAAGGATAATAAAAGCATTCAGACTGAGGGATGAAAAGGATATAGAAAAGATAAGCCTATACAGGGTTAATGGTATCCTTGTAGATTCCTTTAAAGAAGGGGAATATGGAGGCACCGGCATAGGATTCAATGAAATTCTTATCAAAAAGATAGAGATGAGGCAGAGGCTGATCCTTGCTGGTGGTTTAAGGGTTGATAATGTAGAGGAGGCTATATTGAAAATTAGACCTTATGGAGTTGATGTTTGTAGCGGAGTTGAGATTAAACCTGGAGTAAAAGATAGGGATAAGATGAAGATTTTTATTGAAAGGGCAAGGGAGGCTTTTCGAAAAATAGCCGAGAGAGGAGATGATTGAAATGAAGGGATTTCCTGATGAGAGGGGGCATTTTGGCATTTATGGAGGAAGGTATGTGCCTGAAACATTGATGTGTGCCCTTGAAGAGCTTGAGTTCCATTTTAAAAAAGCAATCAACGATGAAACATTCAAAGAGGAATTAAGATATTATCTGAGAAAATATGCAGGAAGGCCAACCCCTTTATATTTTGCTGAAAAGATGAGCAATGATCTGTCAGGGCCAAAGGTCTACCTTAAAAGAGAGGATCTATGCCATACAGGTTCTCATAAAATAAACAATACAATTGGCCAGGTCCTTCTTGCAAGGAGGATGGGAAAGAAGAGAATAATAGCTGAAACTGGTGCCGGTCAACATGGTGTTGCAACAGCAACAGCAGCTGCATTATTCGGTATGGAATGTGTTGTTTATATGGGAGAGGAGGATGTTCGCAGGCAGGCCCTGAATGTTTTTCGAATGAGATTGCTGGGGGCTGAAGTAAGATCCGTTAAATCAGGATCAAGAACACTTAAAGACGCAATAAATGAGACATTGAGGGATTGGGTCACAAATGTTGAAACGACATATTATGTTATAGGCTCTATTGTTGGTCCTCATCCTTATCCTGTGATTGTCAGGGAGTTTCAATCTGTGATAGGTAGAGAGGTGAAGGAGCAGATTTTGATGGAGGAGGGAAGGTATCCGGACTGTCTGATAGCGTGTGTGGGTGGGGGGAGTAATTCTATGGGACTTTTTTATCCATTCATAGAATGTGAAAATGTTGAACTAATAGGTGTAGAAGCAGGAGGTCTTGGTCTTAATTCCGGAAAACATGGGGCTTCATTATGCAGGGGAGAGGTTGGAGTCCTTCATGGAGCAAAAACATATATTCTTCAAGATAGATATGGACAGATATGGCCGACACATTCTGTTGCTGCAGGTCTTGATTATCCAGGGGTAGGGCCTGAGCTTGCTTATCTAAAGGATATGGGAAGAGTCAACGTTACATCGGTGACCGATGAAGAGGCACTGAATGGATTTATGTATCTTTCCGAAAAAGAGGGAATTATTCCTGCTCTTGAATCCGCACATGCTGTTGCATATGCAGTAAAAGAACTGAGGAATGAAGATAAGATTGTGATAATAAATCTATCCGGTAGAGGTGATAAAGATGTTCAGCTTGTGCAACAGATCTTAAAGGAGAGAAGATGAGCAGAATAAGAGATATATTTGAGAAGAACAGGGGTAAAGGAACAGGGGTTCTCATCACCTATATAACAGGTGGTTATCCAGGGATAAAAAAGACAAAAGAATTGATCCTTATAATGGAAGATGAGGGTTCTGATATCGTTGAGGTTGGGATTCCCTTTTCAGATCCGATTGCAGATGGGCCAGTAATACAGAGGGCATCGCAGAGGGCGCTGTCGCGCGGTGTACATCCGGGAAAGATACTCAGTATGATCTCTGAACTGAGACAGAGATCCTCAATTCCTATCGTTCTGATGGGATATTATAATAATTTTCTCAAATATGGTGAGGAATTATTTGCAAGGGATGCGAAGCAGTGCGGTGTTGATGGTATAATTGTTCCAGATCTACCTCCAGAGGAGGCAGAAGTTCTCAGGGGTTACCTTTTAAGGAACGACATGGACATGATATTCCTTGTTGCACCCACAAGTAGTGAAGAAAGGATAAGGCTGGTATGCTCCGTGACAGGGGGATTTTTATACTGTGTTTCTCTAACCGGAGTTACAGGACAGAGGGAGAGTCTTTCCAGGATGAGTTTCTCCATCGTAAAAAGGATAAGGGAAATTTCCTCCATCCCTGTAGCAATGGGATTTGGTATATCAAAACCTGATCATGCAAGGGAGCTATCCCCTATTGTAGATGGTATTGTTGTGGGAAGTGCTATAGTCGGGATAATAGAAGAGAATCTTGGAAAAAAGGATATGCTTGCTAAGGTGGGTAGATTTGTAAGAGAAATGAAGATGGCATTAATTAATAATAAATAAAGGAAATAATATGGGATGGTTTAAAAAGAATGAAACTAAAGAGAGAAAGATAAGGATACCAGAAGGATTCTGGGCTAAATGTAATAATTGTAATGAGATTATAATTAGAAAGGAAATAGAGAGAAATCTTAATGTATGTCCAAAGTGTAATTATCATTTTCGGATTCCCTCAAAAACATGGATTGAGATCCTGTGCGATGCTGGATCATTTGTTGAGCTGTTTGCGAATATTGAATCCGCAGATCCGTTAAATTTCAGGGATAGTAAGAATTATAAGGATAGGCTTAAGGAGGCGAAGGAAAAATTAAAAATGAATGAGGCTGTGATAACAGGAGAGGCGAAAATTGATGGCATTTCTGTTTCTATTGGAATTCTTGAATTCGATTTTATGGGTGGAAGCATGGGATCTGTTGTGGGTGAAAAGATTACAAGAGTTATAGAGAGAAGCCTTGAGCTGAATAAACCCCTTATTATTGTTTCATCCTCAGGTGGGGCAAGGATGCAGGAAAGTATACTCTCATTGATGCAGATGGCCAAAACCAGTGCTGCTTTAGCCCTGTTGAAAAAAAGGGGTATCCCTTACATCTCAATTATGACTGACCCCACAACGGGAGGGGTTGCAGCAAGTTTTGCATTTCTTGGAGATATTATAATTGCTGAGCCAAAAGCATTGATCGGATTTGCAGGTCCAAGGGTTATAGAACAAACAATAAAACAGAAACTTCCTGAAGGTTTTCAGAGAGCAGAATTTTTACTTGAGCATGGATTCATAGATATGATTGTTGAGAGGAGACAGATGAAATCTGTTGTCAGCAAGATTCTGAGGCTTCTTTTGAGCTGAAAATCTTCATGTATTCCTATCCAGAAATTATCGATTATCTTTTTAAGCTTGAGCGACGCGGAATAGATTTTTCTCTTGAAAGGATTTCAACTTTACTATCATATTTCGGAAATCCTCATCTATTCCTGAAGGCATTTCATATCGGTGGGACCAATGGTAAAGGTTCTACCTCTGCCATTCTTGCAAATATATTGAAGGAGGCAGGCTACAGGGTTGGACTCTATACTTCACCCCATCTATCTGTGCTCGAAGAGAGGTTCCAGATAAATGGTGAAGTGATATCACGTGATGATTTAGTAGAATATGCATGCAGGGTAAGAGAGAGGATTGAAAAATTTTCGATAAAATTAACATTTTTTGAATTTTTAACAGCTGTTGCATTTCTCTACTTTCATGAGAGAAATATTGATGCTGCAGTTATTGAGGTTGGGATGGGAGGCAGACTTGATGCAACAAACTTAGTAAATCCCATAGTATCGATAATAACAAACATATCCTTTGATCATATGGATTATCTTGGATCAACCATTAAGGCAATAGCCAAGGAAAAATCAGGCATTATAAAGGATAATATACCAGTTGTCCTTGGAGAAATCGATCAAGATGTCCTCGATTTGATAACAAAGGAGCTCAAGCCTAAAAATAGATATTATATATGGCGGAAAGATTTTAGAGCAGAGGAGATATCAGATAGGAGATTTAATTATTTTGGGATTGAGAAAGATTTAATCGATATGAAAATTTCATTAATGGGATATCATCAGTATATTAATGCTTCATTAGCAATATGTGCACTTGAATGCGCTTCAGATATTTTCTATACACCTGAGAGCGCGATAAGAAGGGGGCTGGAATCGATAATCTGGCCGGGAAGGCTTGAATATATTGAAGGTAATGTAAGAATAATTATGGACTGCGCACACAATCCGCATGGAATTAAGTATGCAATTGAATATATACTTTCAAGGTTTAGATTCAGAAGGATATTTTTAATAATGGGTGTAATGAGGGATAAGGACTATCCAACGATGATTAAAATGGTTGCCCCTCACTGTTATAAGATGATATTCACGAAGGTTGACATCCCAAGGGCAGCGTCGCCGGGTGAACTTGCAGACTACGCAAAGAATATTAATAAAAATATTGTTATTACACAATCAGTGAAGGATTCAATTGAAATGGCTGTAAAGGAAGCAGATAGTGAAGATCTTGTATTTATAACCGGTTCAATTTATGTAATCGGGGAAGCGAGAAAAATTTTGCCAGAATATCTGAGATGAACAGGATCTATCCCTTTAGCAGATATATCGTAATAATATTTATTTTTTTTGTCATTTTTCAGAAAAAGATTTATTCTGAAACATTTCCAATGAGGGTAATAGATTTAGGTGGTGAGGAAATCAATGTTGTTGCTGATGAGATTATATATGATGCGAAGAATAGAATATATTGGGCAAAGGGCAGCGTGACAATCACAAGGGGGGATGTGTTAATAAGGGCTGAGGAGGTTGTATTTAACGAGAGTAAAAGAGAAGTTATGGCTCAAGGAAATGTATTTTTTTCCGATGGGGAGAACATCATTGATGCTGATAGAATTGTTTTTCAAATAGATGAAAAAAGGGGCGTAATCTATAATGGGAAGGGTATTTTTCCGGAAAAGAAAAGGGAGTATGAGGAAAAGGGGATCGGATTTATCAAAAAAAGGGAAAGGGCTCCGATAAAATACTATGTTCATGGAAAGAGGATCGAAAAATATGAAGAGGAAGCGTTCATTATTGAGGATGGATATTTAACTACATGTGAATGTGAGGATATCAAAGATGCCGGCTGGGTGTTTTATATAGAGAGGGCCGATCTTTCTGTAAATGGGATGGCATGGATAAAGGGGTTATGGGTTTATATACGGAATAGGCCTATATTTTATCTTCCATATGGTGTTTTCCCTGTTAAAATTATCAGACAATCAGGGTTTCTTACACCCACATTTGCAAACTCATCTAAATATGGATTTATAACTAAAATTCCATTCTATCTGGTCATTTCAAGAACCCAAGATATGACTTTTGATCTTGAATACAGATCGAAGAGAGGAATAAAACCTGGTATTGAATATAGATACGCAATTATTGGTGGAAAGGGGGGTATCAATTTCGATTTCATAAAAGACATAGAAATAAAAAGGAACAGATGGGATTTTCTATGGAAGCATGATCAGAAGATAAGCGATTATGACATTGATGTAAAAGCCGATATTAATCTCATAAGCGATGATGATTACATAAAGGATTTCGGAGAGGACCTGAAGGCAAGAACATCGCGGGAGCTTATAAGTTCTGCCTTCTTATCAAAGAAATTTAAAAATAACTTTGTCATTCTGAGAACAACAAACTATAACTCTGTTGTCGACGGAAATGATGATTTCATATTCCAGAGATATCCAACTCTTACTTTCTTCATACATGAGGATTATCTATTTAACACTCAACTTTCACTTACGGGGCAGGGTGAGATTACAAATTTCTACAGGAAAGAGGGGGTGAGGGGGCAGAGGCTAGATCTAAATCCTCAGATTTTTCTCCCATTGAGAATAAATTTTATCAATATAACACAATCTGCAGGTTTAAGAGAAACATACTATTTTTTGAACGGAAATACAGACAGGAATTTGAGGAGAGAGATTTTTTGGACATCTTTTGAGGGTTCGTTTGAGCTTGAGAGATATTTTAGAGTTCCGGCATGGAAGGATTATGAGATAAGGCATGTTATATCTCCAGATATAAAAATTGAATCTTCATCAGTTAGCTTCAAGGAAGACAGGGAAATATTCCCTATTTTTGATAATATTGACAGAATAAGAAAAAGAAATTTAATTAACTTTTCCCTTACAAATTTCCTTTATATTCCTGAGAAGAAGGGTGGACATTTGCCAAGAGGCGAGTTTTTACTCGGAAGAATATATTTTAATTACGATCTGGATGCTGGAGAAAAGCCTTTTTCGGATCTGGCCGGAGAATTCAGAATTTCTCCATTTGAGGACTTTTATGTGAATACAAACCTTTATTTTGATCCATACAATGGAAGAATGAGGCGATTAAATACAAATTTTGATTTAAAGTTCAATGATGATGTAAATCTTTATTTGGATTATCAATTCTCAAAACCATTCAAAATAGATACAAAATCACTTATCGAAATAACAGATTATTCAGCATTTGATATTGAGAGGGAAAGGATGAATAACATAATATTTGGTGCTGGATTCAGAATTAGTAAAAGGATAACAATTGATTTGAAAACAAGATATAGTTTTTTGATTGATCAGATGCTTGAATCCATATATACAATAGGATATACATCGGATCAAAAATGCTGGAGTGTAACAATGAGCATTGAGAATAGAAGGAGACCACATGAAACAAGGGCGATTTTACTCTTCAATTTTACGGGCATTGGGTCCATAGGGATTTAAGCGGAGCTTTTTATATTATGATCGAACATATTTCCAGAGGTGATTCGTTTTCCATAACGATTATGGCTGGATAAAATTTTTAAAATGTATATAATATCGGGATAATAATGCCACCCAAGCTTTAAGGGGAGATAATAATGGAGGGCGATGAATCTAAAAGGGGTGAACCATTAAAAATTGAGAAGCCATGGGGTTTCGAGATCATTTTTGCTTGCAGTGAAAACTATCTTGGTAAGATCCTTTTTATAAAAAAGGGGGAAGGACTCAGTCTTCAATATCATAGATACAAGGATGAGACAATATTTGTAAAAAAGGGAGTCCTTGAGCTCGAGATACAGGAGCATCCAGGACTTATTAAAATCCTGACCATGCATCCTGGCAGCAGTTTCAGAATTTTACCAAAACAGATACACAGGATGAAGGCTATTGAGGATTGTGAAATCTTCGAGGTCTCCACTCCTCATATGCAGGATGTCATCAGGATACATGACTACTATGGAAGAGTGAAAAGGGAAAGACTAGCCCTGGTCCTTGCAGGAGGCCAGGGAACACGATTCTGGCCAAGAAGCAGAAGGAAAAAGCCGAAACAACTCCTTGACATAGTTGGTAGTGAACCAATGATAAGGTATACAGTAAAGCGAATTTTGCCTTTTATAGCCGAAGAGAATATATTTATTATAACTTCAAAAGATTATTATCAAGAAATTGCAGAAAGTGTTTCTGAGATTCCCCAGGAGAATATAATACTTGAACCTGTAGGAAAGAATACAGGACCCTGCATAGCTTTCTCATGTATAAGACTTAAGAAAATAAATCCTGATGCTGTTTTGTTTATTTTTCCCTCTGATCATTATATAAGGGATGAAGAAAAATTTATCAGAGCCCTTGAAAAAGCAGAAGCTGCTGCGAAATCCTATAATTGCATAGTTACTTTTGGTATAGCGGCCACAACCCCTGAAACAGGATACGGTTATATAAAAATTGGTGAAAGATTTATTGAAGATGGGAAATGGGATGTATTTAAAGTAGATAGATTTA
Source organism: uncultured Thermodesulfobacteriota bacterium (assembly GCA_964505185.1). Lineage (GTDB taxonomy): Bacteria > Desulfobacterota > JBBIRW01 > JBBIRW01 > JBBIRW01 > JBBIRW01. Next base: position 31,294 of record CAZDGM010000002.1, on the reverse strand, counting down.
TTGAGAAGCCCACAAAGCAGGAGGCAGATAAATTAGTAAAGGAAAAGTTATATTTCTGGAACTCTGGTATATTTATCGGTAAAGTACAAACCTTTCTATCTGAAATAGAAAGATATTGTAAGGAACTTCACTCGGGAATCGTTAAAATAGAAAGCATTACAGAAATTGATGATGAAGAAAGGATCATTAATGAAATTTATGAATCCTGGCCTGAAATAAGTATCGATAAAGCTTTAATGGAGAAAACAGGAAATTTGCTTGTAATGCCTGTTGATTTTGGATGGAGTGATGTCGGAAGCTGGGCTGCTCTTGATGGTATTATTGAAAAGCGGGAAAAGGGAAATATCATAAAGGCGAAACATATTTCAATTGAAACGGAAGGTTGTATAATTTACAGCCCGAGAAAGCTCATAGCTACAATAGGGGTGAGAGATTTAATACTTGTGGAAACAGAGGATGCCCTGCTTTTATGCAATAAGGAGAGAGCACAGGATGTGAAAAAACTTGTTGAAAGGCTAAAGGAAGAAGGCCTCGAAGAATATCTCTAATGGAACATGAAGGGGATTTATAATGAAAGTTCCATTTATTGATCTCAAACTCCAGTATTCATTGATAAAGGATGAGATAAAGAAAGCGATTGATAATATCCTCGAGTCGCAACAATTTATACTCGGAGAAAGCGTTGAAAGATTTGAGGGGTTAATTGCTGATTATTGTGGTGGAAGGTTTGCTGTGGGGGTTGCTTCTGGATCAGATGCAATTTTACTTTCTCTGATGGCATTAGATGTGAACGCTAATCATGAGGTGATAACAACACCATTTACTTTTTTTGCAACAGCAGGTTCTATATCAAGGGGGGGATCAAAGCCTGTGTTCGTTGATATAGAGCCAATGACATTTAATATAAACCCTGATCTTATAGAGGAAAAAATAACAAGGAGAACAAAGGCAATAATACCGGTTCATCTTTTCGGACAGATGGCCGATATGGATCCTATCCTGGAGATAGCAAAAGAGAGAAACCTTTATGTGATAGAGGATGCAGCGCAATCCATTGGGGCAAGATACAAGGACAAAAGGGCAGGTAATATGGGAGATACCGGTTGTTTCAGTTTTTTTCCCAGCAAGAATCTTGGCTGTTATGGTGATGGAGGTGTTATAATAACATCCAGTGAGGAGATTGCAAAAAAACTTAGATTATTGAGGGTACATGGAAGCAGGTCAAAATATTACCATGAATATATTGGTTGTAATAGCAGGCTCGATGCATTACAGGCGGCAGTTCTTGAGGTAAAATTAAAATACCTGGACAAATGGACTGAAATGAGGAGAGAGAATGCTAATAGATATAAAAAGTTGTTTAAGGAAACAGGATTAGTTGACAATGGTTTTGTTGTTATTCCTTTCGAAAAAGAATATAATTACCATGTATATAATCAGTATGTAATAAAGGTGAAAGAGAGAGACAAACTTTTTTCTTTCCTGCGAGAGAATGGAGTGGGGGTTGAAATCTATTATCCATTGCCGATCCACCTTCAGAAATGTTACAAATTCCTTGGATACAAGGAAGGGGATTTTCCTGAGGCAGAAAAGGCAAGTAAAGAGGTAATCGCTATCCCAATATACCCCGAACTAACTTTTGAACAGCAGATATATATTGTTGAAAAGATATATGAATTTTATAAGAAGATTTGAGGGATGAGAAAATGAATATATGCATTATTGGAACAGGATATGTAGGATTAGTAACCGGTGTTTGTTTTGCTGAATTCGGACTGAATGTTACATGTGTTGATAATGATGCGGAGAAAATAAAAATGTTACAGCAAGGAATTATTCCCTTTTATGAGCCAGGTCTTGAAGAGATGACGAAAAAAGCACTAAGAGAAGGAAGAATAAGTTTTACAACGGAAATCAAGAAAGGTGTTCAAAATGCGCTTGTTATATTTATTGCGGTCGGGACTCCTTCTAAGAATGATGGTAGTGTGGATCTATCATATATTGAGAATGTTGCAAAGGAAATAGCGGAAGTTATGGATGGATACAAGGTGATTGTAACAAAAAGTACAGTTCCTGTGGGAACAGGTAAACTTATAGAAAAGATAATCAAGGAGCATCAAAAAGTTAAGGTTTCATTTGATATAGCATCAAATCCAGAATTCCTGAGAGAAGGATCTGCCATTGAGGATTTCATGAGACCAAATCGTGTTGTTATAGGGGCAGAATCGGAACAGGCAAAAGCGATACTGAAGGATCTTTACAGGCCGCTTTACCTTATAGAGACACCATTTATTATAACGGATATAAATACAGCTGAAATGATCAAATATGCCTCAAATTCTTTTCTTGGGACAAAGATATCATTCATAAATGAGATGGCTAATATATGCGAAAAGGTTGGTGCAGATGTTCATCTTGTTGCAAAAGGTATGGGTCTTGACAATAGAATTGCTCCCAAATTTCTCCACCCCGGCCCTGGATTTGGCGGTTCCTGCTTTCCCAAAGATACAAAGGCAATAGTAAAGATTGCTAAGGATCACGGGTATGATTTTGAAATCGTAAAGGCAGTTATTAAAGTGAATGAGAGGCAGAAGCTTCTAATGGTTGAGAAAATTGAGAAGGCTACAGGGAATCTTAAGAATAAATTAATAGGTGTGCTCGGATTGACATTCAAGCCCAATACAAGTGATATGCGTGAGGCCCCTTCAATTACAATCATAAATCATTTGCTGAAGAAGGGTGCAAAGATTAAAGCATATGATCCTGCAGGACTCGAAGAGGCGAAAAAGATTTTTAAGGATAAGATTTCATACGAAAAGGACACATACACTGCGATAAAGGATTGTGATGCAATGGTTATAATAACTGAATGGAATCAATTCAGAAACCTTGACTGGGATAAGGTCAAAAAGTTGATGAGGGGAAACACCATTGTTGATTTGAGAAATATTTATGAACCTGAAAAAATGATTGAACTCGGTTTCAATTATCACTGCGTTGGAAGGCCAATAAAGGGGAGAGATATAAAATGAAAAGGGTTATCATAACAGGTGGTGCGGGTTTTATAGGATCTCATCTCTGTAAGAGATTCATCGAGGAAGGATTTGAAGTTATATGTATTGATAATTTGCTGACAGGGAACATTGAAAATGTATCATCTCTTTTTGAAACAGGAAGATTTACTTTTATAAAGATGGATATTACCAATTATATTCATGTTCCTGGCCCTGTTGAAATGGTTTTGCACTTTGCCTCTCCGGCAAGCCCAGCTGATTATTTAAAGTATCCCATTCAAACATTGAAGGTTGGCTCCCTTGGCACACATAAGGCCCTGGGATTATCAAAAGAGAAAAAAGCTAAATTTCTGCTTGCTTCAACATCAGAGGTTTATGGGGACCCACATATAAATCCTCAACATGAAGGATATTGCGGAAATGTAGATCCTGTAAGTAAGAGAGGTGTTTATGATGAGGCAAAGCGTTTTGCAGAAGCCTTAACAATGGCTTATCATAGATATCATGGTCTTGACACAAGAATCGTTAGGATATTTAACACATATGGTCCGAATATGAGAATTGACGATGGAAGGGCAATACCCAATTTCATCACCCAGGCACTTAAGGGGGAGGATATAACAATTTACGGAGATGGGAATCAGACTAGGAGTTTTTGTTATATAGATGATATGGTTGAAGCTATAATTAGAGTCACAAAATGCGATTATCATGGTCCATTAAACGTGGGAAATCCGGAAGAAATGAGGATTATAGACCTTGCAAGGATTATCTTAAAGATGACAAAGTCGAAAAGCAGGATTGTTTTCCGTGAATTACCTGAAGGTGATCCAAAAGTGAGGAGACCTGAGATTTCGCTCGCAAAAAGACTTCTTGGCTGGGAACCAAAGGTGAAGATTGAGGAAGGGATTGAGAGAACGATCCATTATTTTAAAAGGAGGCTTGGGCTTTAATTGAATATATTGATCACTGGCGGGGCGGGATTTATTGGTTCCCATATTGCTGATGCATATCTGAGAAAGGGATTTAGGGTTGTAATCGTTGATGACCTATCAACGGGAAAGAGAGAAAATTTACCAGAAGGAGCCGAGTTTTATAGAATTTCCATTCTCGCCCCAGAACTGGAGGAGATAATTAAAAAGGAGAGGCCCCAAATAATTAACCACCATGCCGCCCAGGTAGATGTAAGAAAATCTGTTGCTGATCCTTTTAAAGATGCACTCATAAATGTGCTGGGTACCATCAAAATACTTCAATACAGCGCCTCTTATGGTGTAAAAAAGATCATATTTGCATCTTCAGGAGGTGCTGTTTATGGTGAACAGGATTATTTTCCTGCTGATGAAAATCACCCTTTAAGACCGATCAGCCCTTACGGTGCATCAAAGGCATCCTGCGAAGTTTATATTAATAATTTTTCAATAATGCATGGAATCAAGGCAGTCAATCTGAGATATGGGAATGTATATGGTCCCAGGCAGGATCCCTATGGCGAGGCAGGTGTTATCGCAATATTCATAATGAAAGTATTAAGCGGACAAACACCAGTGGTCAATGGGGATGGGATGCAGACAAGGGATTTTGTTTTTGTTGAGGATGTTGTCGATGCAAATCTTATAGCATTGAGGGAGGATATCGAGGGAACATTTAATATAGGAACAGGAAAAGAACACTCGGTTATCGATATCCTGAATATTATTCAGAAAAATCTCGGGCGCACCATTCACTGGACCTATGCTCCCGCAAAGCCTGGTGAACAGAGGAGGTCATGCTTGGATATAAGGAAGGCCAGGGAGAAGATGGGATGGTGTCCTAAGGTTTCTGTTGAGGATGGGATAAGGAAGACAATTGAATTTTTTAATAATCCTAAAAATATCCCATCTTGGGGATGAATGAATCAAAATGGAAGGCAATAAAAGGGAATATGCAATAGGGATTGATCTTGGTGGAACTCATATCAGGTTGGCAATAATAAGTAGGGATGGACTTATTCTTGAAAAAAGAAAGTTTTTTACCAGGGATTTTCAGGGAGTGGGATCCCTTATTGATAAACTGAGTTTCGAGATAGATGTAATGGGTAAGCTGGCATCATATGATGGCGTTATAAAGGGGGTTGGGATAGGTTTCCCAGGGATTATAAATTACAGGGATGGAATTGTTAAATATTCTCCAAATCTTAAAGGCTGGAAGGATATAGCGTTAAGAAGCATTCTTGCGGAAAGGACAGGGATCCCGGTCTTTCTCGACAATGATGCAAATGCTTATGCATACGGAGAAATGATAGCAGGTGCAGGGAGGGATCTCAGCAGCTTTGTCCTTTTAACCCTCGGGACTGGTATTGGAGGTGGTGTAATTATTGAAAGAAAACTCTGGAGGGGTAGGATCGGAATGGCAGGCGAGGTTGGTCACATAGTTGTGGAGCCTGATGGACTTGATTGCGAGTGCGGGGGTAAAGGGTGTCTTGAGCTCTATGGTTCAGTAAAGTTTATTAAGAGAGAAGGGGCATCCATAGCAGAAATTTCAGAGGAGATAGTGCCAGAGAATGCATACAGGTGGGCAAAGGAGGGTGACCCGGCATTCATAGAAATTTTTATCCGAATGGGAAGATACCTTGGAATAGGTATTTCCAATCTAATAAATATCCTCAATGTGGATGCAATAGTTATCGGAGGAGGGGTAAGTAATGCATGGGAGCTTTTCATAGAATCACTTGTTGAGGAGCTTAAGAAGAGATCGTTCGTATTCAGAGAAAGTCCTGTTGACATCAGAAAGAGTGAGCTTGGCGAGGATGCATCCCTGCTTGGTGCGGCATATCTTGTTTTCATGGAGCAAGAAGGTGAGGGAAATTGAATACATAAGGAACTTTTCAATAATTGCGCATGTGGATCATGGGAAATCAACACTCGCTGATCGTATACTTGAACTGACAGGTGCAGTTCCCGAAGGCATGGTTCTGGAGCAATATCTTGACAGGATGGATATTGAGAGGGAGAGAGGGATAACAATAAAGGCGCAAACAGTCAGGCTGAACTATAAATCCAGGGACGGAAGGGATTATGTGCTTAATCTTATTGATACACCCGGCCATGTTGATTTTACATATGAAGTTTCGAGAAGTCTTGCTGCATGCGAAGGAGCAATACTGGTCGTAGATGCATCACAGGGAGTTGAAGCACAGACTATTGCGAACCTTTATCTGGCATTGGAACTTGATCTGCATATCATTCCTGTTATAAATAAGATTGATTTGCCGTCTGCTAATCCCGAGAAAGTGAAGGCTGAGATAGTTGATCTGCTCGGTATTCATGAATCGGAAATACTTCTGGCAAGTGCAAAAAAAGGTATCGGAATCAGAGAGATCCTTAAGGCTGTAGTAATGAAAATCCCTCCGCCGAAGGGGGATCCAGATGGACCCCTTAAGGCGATTATTTTTGATTCATGGTTTAATAACTATTCAGGTGTCATCACCCTGGTAAGGGTTTTTGAAGGATGCATAAAAAAGGGGATGAAGATCCTGATGATGTCAAGTGGTAAGGCCTTTGAGGTTCAGAAACTGGGCGTTTTTTCTCCAGAGCCCTCCGAGGTCCAGGAGTTATCAGCAGGTGAAGTTGGATTCATAATAGCAGGAATAAAAGAGGTGAGGGATACCAAGATCGGCGATACCATTACAGAATTGGACAGACCAACGAAGGTTCCCTTTCCCGGTTTCAAGATGATAAAGCCCATGGTTTTTTGCGGTCTTTACTCTGTTGAGCCCGCACAGTACGGGCTACTGAGGGATGCTTTGGAAAAGCTGAGACTCAATGATTCATCCTTTACATATGAATATGAGGTTTCGCAGGCACTGGGCTTCGGTTTCAGATGTGGATTCCTGGGATCACTGCATATGGAGATTGTGCGTGAAAGACTTGAGAGGGAGTTTGCTTTGAAACTGATAGCAACTGCTCCAACAGTGCTTTACAGGATAATAAAGAAGGATGGTGAGATACTATTTATTGATAATCCAAATAAGATGCCAGATCCTACCAATATAATGAAGATAGAGGAGCCATACATAAGGGCAACAATCCACACCCCTGGCGAATATATTGGTGATATAATGCGTCTATGTGAGGAGAGAAGAGGGGATCATGTGGAGATAAAGTATCTTTCGCAACAGAGGGCAGTCCTCATTTATGATTTACCGTTGAGTGAAGTCATCTTCGACTTCTACGATAGATTGAAATCACTTTCCCGTGGATATTCATCCGTGGACTATGAACTGCTTGACTATAGGGAGGGCGATCTTGTGAAGGTTGACATTCTTATTAATGGTGAGAGGATAGACTCACTGTGCTTTATTTCCCCCATGGAAAAGGCATATACAAGGGGAAAAGCGGTGGTCACGAGGCTGAGCGGGGTTATACCAAGGCAGCTGTTTGAGGTTGTCATACAGGCTGCCATAGGAAGCAGGGTCATTGCCAGAGAGTCCATAAAGCCCCTCCGTAAGAATGTGACTGCAAAATGTTATGGGGGTGATATAACGAGAAAGAGAAAGCTCCTTGAAAAGCAGAAGGAGGGAAAAAAGAGGATGAAGAGGCTTGGAAGGGTTGAAATTCCGCAGGAGGCATTTCTTGCAATTTTGAAAATAAAGGACTGAGAAGAAATATGAGAAAAATAGGGAATAAGACAGTTGAAGGAAAAGAGGTGGAGACATTGAATGGGGATTTAAAAAAGGCTGAAATCTCCTGGAGGGAAAAGGTACTTGAATACGTTCAGACCATCGTTACGGCAGTTATCCTCGCACTCATTATAAGGGCATTCATTGTTCAGGCATTTAAAATCCCTTCAGGCTCAATGGAGCCCACGCTTCTTGTTGGAGATCAGATACTGGTTAATAAATTCATCTATGGTGTAAAGATCCCCTTTCTGAACAAAAAGGTTCTTGTTTTTAATAAACCACAGAGGGGGGATGTTATTGTATTTACTTATCCAGTGGATAAATCAAAGGATTTTATAAAAAGGGTAATTGCTGTTGAGGGAGATAGGATTGAGATAATTGATAAGAAAATTTACATAAATGGGAAGCTTTTTAATGATCCATGGGGAAGCTATGAGGATCCAGAGGTAAGACCTCGAAGCTATGACAGTAGGGATAATTTTGGGCCATATATAGTTCCAAGGGATCATGTTTTTGTTATGGGTGACAACAGGGATAGAAGCTATGATAGCAGATTCTGGGGGCCTGTTGAGATGGATAAAATAAAAGGGAGGGCATTTTTAATTTACTGGTCATGGGATAATGGTTTTAAGATTAGATGGTGGAGGATAGGTAAGATTATAAAATAGGTACTTCTCTTGACTTGTGGGTATCACCAGTGATAATTTAATAAAAATGGAGAAGGAAAAAGGAGCTATTCGATTTGGTTCGCTTATATACCTTCTCTTGGCAGCTGGAACAGTTTATATTGTTATCAAAATTGTTCCTGTTTATATATCTTATTATCAGATTAAATATGCAGCGGATGTGGAGGCAGGGAGGGCTCATATCAATAATGATGAACAGATAAGAAAAAATCTTCTTGAGAAGGCAAGGAATTTGAAGATAAATCTGAGAGATGAGGATATAGAAATTAAGAGAGACGAGAAGGAAATCACGATAAATATTGGTTATGTTGACGATGTTATTCTGTTTAATCGTTACAGACTTGATTTCAAATTTTCTTTTAATGTAAAGAAGGATATAAAGAGGGTATTTTAACTCCTTTTAAGTTAGCCCTGAGAGGCTAACAAGGGAGAGGGGATGGAGACAATAAAATCAAAAACCTTCCACCGAGCGGTGTGAAGGTTTTTTTTTAAACAGGTGAAGATGAAGATAAGGGATAAGAGCGTAATAATGGACAGACAGGCAATCGAAAGGGCAATTACACGGATAGCGCATGAAATTATCGAAAGAAATAAAGGTGTTGAGGATGTTGTGATGGTTGGAATTATGGAGGGAGGGGTAAATATTGCAAGGAAGCTTTCGGATAAGATATATCAGATTGAAAATCTAAGAATCCCTGTTGGGATTATAGATATAACCCTTTATCGTGATGACCTTTCTAAAAAAGGGACATATGTTACTGTTAGAAAAACAGATATCCCTTTCAACATTGATGATAAAAAGGTTATTCTCGTTGATGACGTTTTATATACCGGAAGGACTATAAGGGCAGCGATGGATGCGCTTATGGATCTTGGAAGACCTTCTGCAATACAACTCGCTGTTTTAATCGATAGAGGTCACAGAGAGCTTCCAATTAGAGCAGATTATGTTGGAAGAAATGTTCCCACATCGAAAAGGGAGATTGTAAATGTCATTATTAATTATCCTCAGGGAGAAGACAGGGTTATAATTCAAGAATTTATCGAGGATGAAAAAAATGAAGTCTCTTAAGTTTACAAAAAAACATCTACTTGGAATAGAGGACTTAACATCAGAAGAAATAATGAGCATAATTGAAACAGCAGAAGCATTAAAAGAGATTACACAGAGGGATATAAAGAAGGTTCCAACACTGAGGGGAAAGACAATAGCACTTCTCTTTTTTGAACCGAGTACAAGGACAAGGGTATCATTTGAAATTGCTGCAAAATGGATGAGCGCAGATACTATTTCTTTAACAAGTTCGGGAAGCAGTGTTGCAAAGGGTGAAACATTCCTTGACACAGCAAAAAATATCGAGGCGATGAAGCCAGATGTAATAGTTGTGAGACATTCTGTATCAGGCTTCCCTCATTTTATCTCAAAGAAGGTGAGAGCACCTATTATTAATGCTGGCGATGGAGCCCATGAACATCCAACTCAGGCATTACTTGATCTTCTTACTGTCAAAGAAAAAAAGGGAAGAATTGATGGATTGACTGTAACAATAATAGGAGATATCACTCATAGTAGAGTTGCAAGATCAGATATTTTTGCATTTACAAAGATGGGATCCGAAGTGCGCGTGGCTGGTCCAATGACAATGATTCCGCCAGGAATTGAAAGGATGGGCGCAAAGGTATTTTATAATGTAAAAGAAGCTGTAAAGGGAGCCGATGTCATAATAATGCTCAGGCTCCAGCTTGAAAGACAGAGGGGTTTGTTTTTTTCCACTCTTAGGGAATATTCAAGGTTTTTTGGTCTGAACCCATCATTATTGAATGAGGCAAAGGAGGATGTCATTATAATGCATCCTGGACCGATAAACAGAGGGGTTGAAATTTCAACAGAAGTCGCGGATGGTCCCTATTCAGTGATTCTTGATCAGGTAACAAACGGTGTTGCTATAAGGATGGCAGTCCTCTATCTTCTCTGTACAGGAGGCAAGTTTGAAGTTACTGATTAAAAACGGAAGGCTTATCGATCCTTCGAATAACCTTGATGGTCTCTATGATCTTCTTATTGAAGATGGATTGGTAAAAGAAATAAAGCCTAAGGGATTGATAAAAGATACAGACACAGATTCGATAGATGCGAGGGGGATGATTGTTTGTCCCGGCTTCATAGATATGCATGTTCATCTGAGGGAACCAGGTTTTGAATATAAAGAGACAGTTGAGACGGGAACTCTTTCAGCCGTTAATGGTGGATTCACATCTGTTGTCTGTATGGCCAATACAAACCCTGTTAATGATAATGCTTCAGTTACAAAGTATATACTTGATAAGAGCAGGGAGAAGGCATACTGCAATGTTTATCCTGTTGGAGCTCTTAGTAAGGGATTAAAAGGAGAAGAACTTGCAGAATATGGGGAACTGAAAGAAGCTGGATGCGTGGCTCTCTCTGACGATGGAAAGGCAATTATAAATAGCAGATTCATGAGGAGGGCCATGGAGTATGCTAGAACATTTGGACTCCCTGTTATATCTCATTGCGAGGATACAAATCTCTCAAATGGTGGTTTGATGAATGAAGGATATCTTTCAACAAAGCTTGGTTTGCAGGGGATTCCAAAAATATCAGAATCAATAATGGTATTCAGAGATATATGTATATCCGAACTCACCGGCTGTCATCTGCATATTGCCCATGTAAGCACTCAGGAATCGGTGGAATTGATACGTTATGCAAAATCAAGGGGTCTGCCCGTTACCGCCGAAACGGCACCCCATTATTTCTGTCTCATTGAAGGGGCTGTAATTGAGTACAACACTTATGCAAAGGTTAATCCGCCATTGAGAACAAATGAAGATGTTGATGCTATAAAGGAGGCGCTCAGGGATGGAACAATAGATGTTATTGCCACTGATCACGCGCCTCACAGCTTACAGGAAAAGGATGTTGAGTTTGAAGCCGCTGCATCAGGTATTTCAGGTCTTGAAACGGCCCTTTCACTTTCGCTTACACTTGTTAGAGAAGGATATCTGACGATCAGGGAATTGATAGAAAAGTTTACAACAAACCCTGCAAGGATTCTAAGAATACCGGAAGGCTCCCTTTCTCCTGGTTCTGTTGCAAACATAGTAATATTTGATCCCGAAATCGAATGGACAATTGATCGGGATAAATTTAAGTCGCTCGGAAAAAATACTCCATTTCATGGATGGAAGGTAAGAGGGAAAGCATTATACACAATAGTTAAAGGAAGGATCATATATGAGGATAAGAAAGGATAAAGCGCTACTTGTTCTTGAAGATGGAAAGATTTTCGAGGGAAAATCAATTGGTGCAAAAGGGGAAGCAATTGGTGAAGTTGTTTTCAATACAAGTATAACGGGATATCAGGAGATTCTTACCGATCCATCCTACAAAGGTCAGATTGTAACATTAACCTATACCCAGATTGGAAATTACGGAATAAATGAAGATGATATTGAGTCTTTCAGGCCTTTTGTTGAAGGACTTATAATAAGGGAAGGGAGCAGAATATCAAGCAATTGGAGAAGTAAAAAGACACTTCATGATTATCTTGTTGAGAATGGAATTGTTGGAATTGAAGGAATCGACACAAGGGCATTGACTCGTCATATAAGAGATTTTGGTGCTATGCAGGGTATCATCTCAACTGAGGATTTCGATCCTTTAAATCTTATCAAAAAAGTAAAGAATGCACCAGGTCTTGTCGGAAGGGATCTTGTTTGTGAAGTAACATGTAAGAAAGCCTATAACTGGGAGAGTGATCTTAGAGAATGGAAGCAGGATATCTTTTCAGATGTTAAATTTATGAGAAAAACATACAATGTTGTAGTTTATGATTATGGAGTGAAATATAATATCCTTCGGATTCTTAGAACAATGAACTGTAATGTTACTGTTGTTCCTGCAAATACAGCAGCAGAAGAGGTTTTATCCTTAAGACCTGACGGAGTATTGTTATCAAATGGGCCTGGTGATCCAGAGGGTGTTCCCTATGCAATAGAAAATGTTGAAAAACTCATTGGAAAAATACCCATATTTGGAATCTGTCTTGGTCATCAGATAATCGCACTCGCCCTCGGTGGCAGAACATATAAACTTAAGTTCGGCCACCATGGAGGGAATCACCCTGTAATGGATCTTGAAAGGGGAAAAATAAATATAACATGTCAAAATCATGGGTTTGCTGTAGATATATACAGTTTTCTTGGCGAAGGTAAGGATTATTCCAAAAGGGTATTAGATACCAGCAGGACAGAATTTGGTGAAGTAATATTAACCCATCTCAACCTGAATGATCATACAGTGGAAGGGATAAGACATAAAAGATATCCTCTTGTTTCTGTTCAATTTCATCCGGAATCCTCTCCGGGTCCTCATGATGCATTGTATATCTTTAAAGATTTTATTGATCTGATGGAAAAGAACTGATAAGGGAAGAGATGCCGAAGAGAGAAGATATCAAAAAAATCCTGATTATTGGTTCAGGGCCGATAGTAATAGGACAGGCATGCGAATTTGATTATTCAGGTACACAAGCGTGCAAAGCTTTAAAGGAGGAAGGGTTTAAGGTAATTCTTGTTAATAGTAATCCTGCAACAATAATGACAGATCCCGATTTCTCGGATCGAACATATATAGAACCATTAACATGCGAAATCATAGAAAAAATAATCGAAAGGGAAAAACCGGATGTTTTGCTTCCAACACTTGGTGGTCAAACAGCACTTAATCTTGCTGTTGAGCTTTATGAAAAGGGTGTGCTTCAAAAGCACAGGGTGGGGTTGATAGGTGCAAATATTGAATCAATTAGGAAAGCCGAGGATCGTAATGAATTTAAAAAGGCAATGAGGAAGATAGGTGTTGATCTTCCAAAAAGTGGTTATGCTCAAAATTTATATGAAGCAAAAAGGATACAGGAGGAAATAGGATTTCCTGTAATTATAAGACCTTCGTTCACACTGGGAGGAACGGGAGGAAATATTGCATATAATTATGAGGAATTCGAGCAGTATGTGGAATGGGGATTATCTGTTAGTCCTGCAAGAAGAGTTCTCATAGAAGAGTCTTTAATTGGATGGAAAGAATTTGAACTGGAAGTTATGAGGGATCTGAAAGACAATGTTGTTATTGTATGTTCAATTGAGAATTTTGATCCTATGGGGATTCATACAGGTGATAGTATAACTGTAGCTCCTGTTCAAACACTGACTGATAAAGAATATCAAAGAATGAGGGATGCAGCTATAAAGGTAATGCGTGAAATTGGAATTGATACGGGTGGTTCAAATATCCAATTTGCCATAAATCCTGAAAATGGAAGGATGGTTATAATTGAAATGAATCCCAGGGTATCAAGATCATCAGCCCTTGCATCAAAGGCAACAGGTTTTCCAATAGCGAAAATAGCCGCTAAGCTTGCTGTTGGTTATACACTGGATGAGATATTAAATGATATAACGAGAGAAACACCGGTATGCTTTGAACCCACGATAGACTATGTGGTCGTAAAAATACCAAGATTCAACTTTGAGAAATTTCCAAGTGCGGATCGCGTGCTTACAACACAGATGAAATCTGTTGGCGAGGTTATGGCAATCGGGAGGACTTTTAAGGAGGCCCTCCAGAAGGCAATTTGCTCATTGGAGATAAATTCCTATGGTTTTGAAAATAAGGTTCCACTTCCTGAGTGCGTATTTAATGAAAGAGAGAGGGAGAGAATCAGGGAGAAAATAGTAGAGAAACTGAGGATAGCAAATTGGGAGAGGATATGGTATATTGCCGATGCGATAAGATGGGGTTTCTCTAATGAAATGATAAACGAGTTAACAAAAATTGATAAATGGTTCATTGATAATATCAGAGAGATTATTGAAACAGAAAAGGAGATCATAAATTACAAGAATTGCAATAAAAATGATAAAGGAATTATGGAAAATGATTTCTTCAAAGAGCTGCTTTATTCTGCCAAAAGAATGGGTTTTTCTGACAGAAGGATTGGAGAACTTCTGGGAATGAATGAGGATGATGTAAGGAAATTGAGAAAATCAATGGGCATTAAAGCTACCTTTAAGCTTGTTGATACATGTGCTGCTGAATTTGAGGCATACACTCCATATCTTTACTCAACTTACGAGATGGAAGACGAAGCACCACCAAGCAATCGCAAAAAGATTGTTATCCTAGGAAGTGGTCCAAATCGTATAGGTCAAGGGATAGAATTTGATTATTGTTGTGTTCATGCTCTATTTGCTTTAAAGGAGGAAGGTTATGAAACGATAATGATTAACTGCAATCCTGAAACTGTAAGTACCGATTATGATACATCAGACAGATTGTATTTTGAACCTTTAACAAAAGAGCATGTGCTTAATATCATTGAAAAAGAACAACCCGAAGGTGTGATTGTCCAATTTGGAGGTCAAACACCTCTTAAGCTTGCAGTTCCACTGGAAAGGGAGGGTGTGAGGATCCTCGGAACATCTTCAGATAGTATCGATGTTGCGGAGGACAGGGATAGATTCAGGAAGTTACTTAAGAAGCTGAATCTTAAACAACCAGAAAGTGGGATAGCCCGGTCTGTTGAAGAGGCATTTTCTGTTGCAAGGAGATTGGGCTATCCTGTTATGGTCAGGCCCTCCTATGTTCTCGGGGGAAGAGCGATGGAGATTGTATATGATGATGAATCACTTGAGAATTATATGAACGAGGCTGTGAGAGCTTCTCCCGAGCATCCAATTCTAATCGATAAGTTTCTTGAGGACGCAATGGAACTTGATGTTGATGCAATATGCGATGGGGAAAACGTAATTATTGGGGGAATTCTTGAACATATTGAGGAGGCTGGCGTTCATTCAGGCGATAGTGCCTGTATAATGCCACCATTTCATCTTGGAAAAAACACCATTGATGAAGTTATAAGGCAAACAAAGGCTATATCACTCGAACTTAATGTAATCGGTCTCATAAATATACAATTTGCAATAAAAAATGGGGATATATATATACTTGAGGTTAACCCCAGATCATCAAGGACTGTTCCATTTATAAGTAAGGCAAGTGGAATTCCTCTCGCAAAAATTGCATCTAAAATTATTGTTGGTAGAAAGTTAAAGGATATAAATATCAAAGAAAGAGCTGTATTCCCCTATGTTGCTGTTAAGGAGGCGGTATTTCCATTTGTGAAATTCCCCGGGGTAGACACCATTCTTGGTCCAGAAATGAAATCCACCGGTGAGGTTATGGGAATTGATCAGGACTTCGGAAGAGCTTTCGCAAAATCACAGATTTCTGCAGGAAATCCATTACCACTTGGTGGGACCGTATTTATAAGCGTAAAAGATCAGGACAAGAAGAACATAATTGATATTTCAAAAAAGCTGAGGGATTGCGGATTTAAAATTGTTGCAACAAGGGGAACAGCAAAATATTTAATGGATCATGGTATTGATGTTGAAATTGTAAACAAAGTTAAAGAAGGAAGGCCGCATATTGTTGATTTTATAAAAAATGGATCCATATCCCTTGTAATAAATACGACTTTTGGGAAACAATCAATAGCGGACTCATATTCAATAAGGAGAAGTGCACTTGTTCATAATGTTCCATATTTCACAACAATTTCTGCAGCCCGTGCTGCTTGTTTGGCAATTGAAACGCTCAAGAAATCACAGCTTACCGTGAAATCGATTCAGCAATATCATAAACAGAATATCAATGATATTTCCCCATGTTAAAAAATGGTTGAATCCTTAAGAAAAAAGCCATCAATAAAAGACTCTCTAAGATATGTCCGGGGTGTTGGTCCAAAAATAGCATCTGTCTTTGAGAAAAGGGGTATGACTATTGTTGAGGATGCTCTTTATTTTATTCCTTACAGGTATGAAGACAGAAGAAATATCAAGAAAATCTCCCAATTGAAAATAGGTGATCTTGAAACCTCTATGGGAAATATTGTTCTGATGGATGTTGTCAATTACAGATCAAGAAAGGTTTTCGAGATGATCATCGGCGATGGAACAGGCTTTATTACGGCAAAATGGTTTGTTTTTAATGAGAAATTAATGAAATCAAGGTTCAGGAAGGGTCAGAGGGTTATATTCACCGGCGAAGTTAAAATTTTTAATTTTAAAAAGGAGATGATCCATCCTGATATCGAGGTAATTGAGGATGAAGATTTTTATGAAAGCATACACTATGGAAGGATAGTTCCCGTTTATTCCGAAATGGAAGGGATTTACCAGAAAAGAATAAGAAGAATAATGAAGGAAATAGTTGATGGGTATGCACATCTTGTCATTGATCCACTTCCGGATCAAATAAAAGAGAAGTATAAACTTCCTCATATTCATGATGCACTTAGGGAGGTTCACTTTCCAGATGATAACATTTCCTTTGCATCCTTGATGGAGAGGAGAAGCCCCGGTTATCTAAGACTTATTTTTGATGATTTCTTCTTTCTCCAGCTTGGGTTTGCCATAAGGAAAAGAAGCTTTGCAAGAGAAAGCGGTTTTGTCTTTAACAGAGACTCGGAGCTCTTGAAAAGATTTATTGAATCCCTTGATTTTGAACTAACATTGGCACAGAGGAGGGTTATTAATGAGATTATAGCTGATATGAGGAGCGGTAAGCCAATGAACAGATTACTTCAAGGGGACGTTGGAAGTGGAAAAACTGTGGTTGCCTTTATTGCATCACTATTTGCTGTTGATAATGGATATCAGGTGGCAATAATGGCCCCAACAGAAATCCTTGCTGAACAACACTACAGGAATTTCAAAAAATATTCAGAAAATTTAGGGATCGCGGTGGAGCTTCTTACGGGAAATGTAAAAAGGAAGGAAAGGGAAGATATCCTTGAAGGTGTAAGCAGCGGGAAGATCGATATTCTTATTGGAACCCATGCATTAATCCAGGAGAATGTTACATTTTACAATCTGGGTTTTGCTGTTATTGATGAACAGCACAGGTTCGGGGTTCTTCAGAGGGCAGCATTAAGGAGCAAAGGATATAATCCCCATCTGCTTGTCATGACAGCAACACCGATTCCAAGGACACTCGCTATGACAGTTTACGGAGATCTTGACATATCTGTTATTGATGAAATGCCTCCCGGAAGGATACCTGTTGTGACAAAAATCTTTTCGGAAAGGGAACGTCAAAAGGTATACAAGATTATTGATGAAGAGATTAATAAGGGGCATCAGGCATTTGTAATTTATCCAATTGTTCAGGAATCGGAAAAGCTTGATCTAAGGGATGCCACGAGGATGGCAAAAAAGCTTGCTTCGGAAGTTTTTCCGAAATACAATGTTGGTCTTATCCATGGAAAAATGGATCGATCGAGCAGGGAAAAAATCATGGATGACTTTAGAAGAGGATACATTCACATTCTTGTCTCAACAACTGTTGTTGAGGTTGGTATTGATGTTCCAAATGCCACAGTTATGATAATAGAGCATGCGGAGCGATTTGGACTTTCACAATTGCACCAATTAAGAGGAAGGGTTGGAAGAAGCCCCTATCTTTCACAATGTATTCTTATTGCAAAGGATAGTTCAACAGATGAGGCCAAAAGGAGGCTTAGCGCAATCGTTGAGAAGGCTGATGGATTTTCCATTGCAGAGGAGGATTTAAAAATCAGAGGTCCTGGAGAGTTCTTTGGAACAAAACAATCAGGTATTCCTGACTTCAGGGTTGCAGATCCTGTTAGGGACGCAAGGATTCTAGCCATATCGAGAAAGGAGGCCTTTGATTTAGTCGAAAAGGATCCAACCCTCTCATCTCAAGGCTTCCTTAAAGAATATCTTCAGAGGTACTGGAAAGGAAAGCTTGATCTTCTAATATCATGATAAAAAGCAGGGTGTGCGAATGTTTGACGGATTGGGTAAAATGAAATATTATTTTTTTATTCCAATGATTGAGAAAGGGCGATTACCCTCAGGTATGCGTAAGAAAGTTCCTCTTGGGGGAGAGTTATATCTCATGAAAAAGAGGTTAAGATCATACGGGCTAAATACCGTATGTGAGGAGGCAAGGTGTCCGAATATAGGGGAATGTTTTTCAAAATCGAGGGCCACATTCATGATACTCGGGAAAAGATGCACAAGGAATTGTAATTTCTGTTGTGTAGAAAGTGGTCCTCCGGATCCTCCTGACCCCTCTGAACCGGAAAGAATCTCTTATTGCGTGGCTGCACTTGGATTGAAACATGTTGTTATTACTTCTGTTACAAGGGATGATCTACCCGATAAGGGAGCCGGTCAATTTATAAAAACGATAAGGGAGATAAGAAAAAGGAATGACAAAATTGTGATCGAGATACTGACGCCTGATTTTGGAGGTATCCATTCTCTCATTGAGGAGTTATGCATGGAGGATTTTGATATATTCAATCATAATGTGGAAACCGTTCCGAGACTATATCCCATTGTGAGACCCCAGGCCAAATTCGAAAGATCACTAATGGTGCTTGAGCTGGTTAAGAGAATGAAACCCGGTATCTTAACTAAATCGGGTTTGATGATTGGTCTGGGTGAAAGATTTGAAGAAATAGTGGATGTAATGGATGCACTCAGGTGCGTTGGATGCGATATAATTACAATTGGTCAGTATCTTCAGGCATCAAAGGATAAGCTGGAGGTCAGGGAATATGTAACGATGGATAGGTTTATGGAGCTTGAGAAGATTGCCATTAAGAAAGGTTTCCGCTATGTTGCATCTGCTCCTTTTGTAAGGAGTTCCTTTAACGCAGAGGAAATGGTGAAAGATTATAGAATGGAGGTTTAGCCGTGATAAATTTCGATTTTCCAAGAATTAAAAGGCTTCCACCTTATGTCTTCGCAATTGTAAATGAACTCAAAATGGAGTTAAGAAGGAGGGGTGAGGACATCATTGATCTCGGGATGGGAAATCCCGATATACCCACACCACCACATATTGTGGAGAAGCTCATCGAGGCAAGTCGCAATGGTAAAAATCATAGATATTCAGCGTCAAAGGGTATATATAAGCTCAGAGTTGCAATAAGCGAATGGTATAAGAGAAATTTCGATGTGGACATAGATCCTGAAACAGAAGCAATTGCGACAATCGGAGCAAAAGAGGGTATATCACATCTTGTTCTTGCAACAATGGGTCCTGGTGACCTTGCACTTGTTCCGAATCCCACTTATCCGATCCATGCTTATTCTGTCATAATTGCTGGCGCAGATGTCCATCACGTTCCTCTATTAAAAAATGTAAGCTTCCTTGATAATCTTCAGGCTGCCATACGTCAAACATGGCCAAAACCTAAAATGCTCATAATCAGTTTTCCTCATAATCCAACAACAGAAGTTGTGGATATTGAATTTTTTGAAAAAATTGTGGCTCTTGCAAAGGAGAACCATCTCATGGTTATCCATGATTTTGCATATGCAGATCTTGTTTTTGATGGATATGTGGCTCCAAGTTTTCTTCAGGTCCCTGGTGCAAAGGAGGTGGGTGTGGAGTTCTTTTCACTATCAAAAAGCTACAGTATGCCTGGATGGAGGGTTGGATTCTGTGTTGGTAATCCACAAATGGTCAATGCCCTTGCAAGAATAAAGAGCTATCTTGATTACGGAATGTTTCAGCCCATACAGATTGCTGCAATAATTGCACTTAACAGCCCGAATGAAATTGTCAAAGAGATTGTTGAAACTTACAGGATCAGAAGGGATGTTCTTGTTGAAGGTTTAAACAGGATAGGATGGAATGTGGAAAAGCCTTCCGGAACAATGTTTGTATGGGCAGAGATACCGGAACCATTCAGATCAATGGGCTCTCTTGAATTCTCAAAATTCCTTATAAAGGAAGCAAAAGTGGCTGTTTCACCAGGTATAGGATTTGGTATTTATGGTGATTCTTATGTAAGGTTTGCACTGGTTGAAAATGATCATAGAATAAGACAGGCATTGAAGGGTATGAAGAAGGCATTCAGGGAGTATTTATAAGAGAGGAGTGGAAATGAGGGAGATAAAAATCGGAATCCTTGGATTTGGAACGGTTGGAACAGGACTTATCAAGATTCTTTTTCAAAATCAGACAAGCATTGAGGAAAAACTTGGTGCCCGGATTGTTATCAAAAAGATTGCTGACATTGATATAAAAAGGGATAGAGGAATAAATATTCCTCAGGAAATACTTACAACCGATTGTATGGAGGTAATAGATGATCCCGAAATAGATATCGTTGTTGAACTGATAGGAGGATATGAACCAGCAAGGACATATATAATTGAGTCCATTTCAAGAGGAAAAAATGTTGTTACAGCAAACAAGGCACTTCTGGCAACAAAGGGTCTGGAGATTTTCAATCTTGCATACAAAAAAGGTGTTGATATAGGATTCGAGGGAAGTGTGGGTGGAGGGATTCCGATAATAAGGGCAGTTAAGGAGGGTCTTGTTGCTAACAATATTCTTTCAATATACGGCATTATAAATGGGACTGCCAACTATATATTAAGCAAAATGGCCCATGAAGGGGGTAAATTTAAGGATGTATTGAGAAAGGCACAGGAGAAGGGATACGCTGAAGCAGATCCAACGCTTGATGTTGAGGGGATTGATAGTGCACATAAGCTTGCAATCCTTGTTTCATTGTGTTTCGGGACAAAAATTTTTCTCGAAGATATTTATACGGAGGGTATAAGCCATATAAGTCCACTTGATATAAAATTTGCAAAGGAATTCGGCTATTCGATAAAGCTGCTTGCTATAGCAAAGACGGAGGGAAATTCTATATCTGCAAGGGTTCATCCCACGATGCTACCGCAGAATCATCCACTTTCGGCTGTGGATGGAGTATTCAATGCTATAGCGATCCATGGAGATGCTGTAGGTCCCACGATCTTTTATGGAAGGGGTGCAGGGATGATGCCAACGGGAAGTGCGGTGATGAGTGATATTATTGATATTTCAAGAAATATAATTCATAAGTCACAACAACGCCTTCCACCCCTTGGATACCAGTGGAACAGGATAAAAGATATAAAGATAAAGCCCATAGAAGAGTTAGAGGTAAGGTATTATCTCCGATTTTCTGTTATTGATAGACCAGGAGTTTTATCCAAGATTTCTGGTATCCTGGGCGATAATAATATAAGCATAGCCTCTGTTATACAAAAAGGAAGGCAGATTGAGGGTGCTGTTCCGGTTGTTATGATAACCCATGAAGCAAAGGAGCGGAATATAAGAAAGGCCCTGGAGCTTATAAACAATCTTCCAGTTGTACTTGAGAAGACAATCCTGATAAGAATTGAGGATAGAAATTTATGATATTAAATAGAAAGGCGGGTCATGATGGAATGGGAAGGTATAATAAAAGAATATTGGGATTTCCTACCAATTCAAAAGCCTGAATTTATCGTAAGCCTTAAGGAAGGCAATACACCCCTGATAAGGGCATTTTCGCTTGAGAGGATGATAGGTGGAGGGTTCAAGATTTTTCTTAAATGCGAGGGTTTCAATCCCACCGGTTCTTTTAAAGACAGGGGGATGACAGTTGCTGTGAGCAAGGCCCTTGAAGAGGGGAGCAGGGCAGTTATATGTGCATCAACGGGAAATACTGCTGCATCAGCTGCTGCATATGCAGCAAAGGCTGGAATAAAGGCATTTATATTAATCCCTGAAGGAAAAACGGCACTGGGAAAACTATCACAATCTATAGTTCATGGAACAAAGGTGGTCCAGATCAAGGGAAATTTTGATGATGCATTGAATATTGTGAAGGAAATAGGCAAGAGATATCCAATTACCCTGGTTAATTCAATAAATCCTTACAGGATAGAGGGACAAAAAACAGCAGCCTTTGAAGTGTGCGATCAGTTAGGTTTTGCACCAGACTATCATGTTATGCCTGTTGGCAATGCAGGCAATATAACCGCATACTGGAAGGGTTACAGGGAGTATTATGATAATCGTATTGTAGATTCACTTCCAAAAATGATTGGGTTTCAGGCAGAAGGTGCTGCACCAATTGTAAAGAACAGGGTGATAGAGAATCCTGAAACAATAGCAACAGCTATAAGGATTGGTAATCCTGCAAACTGGAAGGGTGCTATTCAGGCAAGGGATGAATCAAAGGGCATTATTGATACTGTAACAGATGACGAAATAATGGATGCATACAGAATAATTGCGTGCAAGGAGGGTATATTCTGTGAACCTGCATCCGCCGCAGGGATTGCAGGCATTTTTAAAATGGCAAAGATGGGTTTCTTTAAAAAGGATGAAGTTGTTGTGTGCACACTCACAGGCCATGGCCTGAAGGACCCAGATGCCTCTATGAGGATTGCCCATGTTCCAGACACATGTCCTGCAGAGCTTGATATGGTTATTAAGATGTTTGGTATTTAGGGAGGTTAAGGTCTTGAAATATATAGTACTTATTCCTGATGGAATGAGCGATTATCCTATAGCGGAGCTTGGTAATAGAACGCCTCTGGAAGCTGCAAGAATACACAATATGAATACCTTAGCTTCGGAAGGTATTTTGGGTCTTGTTCAAAATATTCCAGAGAATTTCCCTCCAGGAAGTGATATAGCGATTCTTTCCATCTTCGGTTATAACCCTGAAAGGTATTATTCGGGAAGGGCCCCCCTTGAAGCAGCAAGTCGGAGAATTCCCATGAGTGAGGCAGATGTTGCATTCAGGTGCAATCTTGTAACACTTGAGGAACGCAATGGTTCAATCTTTATGAAGGATTACAGCAGTGGCCACATCTCAACAGAAGAGGCATCACGGCTCATTGAGGATTTAAACAGGGTCCTTGGAGGGGATGAGTTTAGTTTTCATCCAGGCGTTAGTTATCGTCATCTCATGATATGGAGATCAGGCGAGGATTCGATGAGGACTACACCTCCTCACGATATAACGAGTTGTGATATCAAAAACTACTTACCAGATGGAAAAGGGGCGGATGTTGTTATCTCACTTATGGAAAGGTCGATGCAGATTCTGAAAGAACATTCTATAAACAAGGATCGAATAAAGAAGGGTCTGAATCCCGCGACCTGCATATGGTTATGGGGGCAGGGTAGAAGACCAAATCTTTCACTATTTGGAGAAAGGTTCGGAGTTAATGGAGCTGTTATATCTGCTGTTGATTTAATAAAAGGGATAGGTGTTTGTGCAGGTCTTCATGTTATTGATGTCCCTGGAGCAACCGGTTATCTCGATACCAATTATGAGGGTAAGGCAGAGTATGCGTTGAAATGGCTGGAAAAGGGAGATTTTATTTTAATGCATATTGAAGCACCAGATGAGGCAGGACATGAGGGTTCGTGGGAAAAGAAGATAAAGGCAATAGAGGATTTCGACAGGAGACTTCTTGGCACGCTTCTTGATGGATTGAGAAAATTCGATGGATTTTCAATTTTGCTTCTCCCGGATCATCCAACGCCTGTTTCTATTAAAACGCATGTGAGGGAACCGGTGCCATTCCTAATTTTTAGATCACATGAAAAGGGCTTTTCTGAATTTAGAAGATTCTCAGAGGATAATGCAAGAAAGAGTGGCATATTCATTGAGAATGGGCATATGCTTATGGAGTTATTTATAAGGGGGATTAGATTAAGATGATCAATTCCATAATCTTCAGGGTAAGATACTCAGAAACGGATGCTATGGGATATGTTCATCATTCCAACTATTTCAGGTATTTTGAGATGGGAAGGACAGAGCTAATGAGGAAGATGGGACTTTCATATAGGGAGTTTGAGGGAAGGGGTTACAGACTTCCTGTTATAGAAACATATTGCAAATATTTAAAGCCTGCTTATTATGATGACCTCCTTGAGCTTGAAACGCGGATTGGCTTTATAAAAAGGGCAAGTATTAAATTTGAATATATACTTTTTAGAAAAGAGGACGGAGAGAAGATTGCTGAAAGCTACACGCTCCATGCATGCACTAATGATGAAGGAAGGGTTGTGAAGATACCCGATTTCTTTTTTGAAAGGACAGGATTGAATAAATCTATCGTTATATAAAATTTAAAAGGGGAAGGTTCAATGGAGATTAAAACAATTGGTATTGCAGGTGCGGGTCAGATGGGTCATGGAATCGCTCAGGTCGCTTTGCAAAAGGGATTTTATGTAATTTTAATGGACATTAAGAGGGACGCACTGGACACAGCACTTCAAAAGATTACTACTGGGCTCGGTAGGGCTGTGAAGAAGGGTGATATATCGGAAGAGGAAAGCATTGCTGCAATGAAAAGGCTGGCGATGGTTGATGACATCGAAGGGTTAAAGAGGGCGGATTTTATAATTGAAGCAGTCACAGAGAATGAGGATATAAAGTTCCATGTTTTTAAAAAAATCGATGATATTGCGGAAAAGGGTACTATCCTTGCATCCAATACCTCCTCAATCTCCATTACAAAGATTGCATCCTGGACAAAAAGGCCAGAAAAGGTAATAGGGATGCATTTTATGAATCCTGTTCCGGTAATGAGCCTTGTTGAGGTTATAAGGGGGTTGAGGACATCCGATGAGACCTTTGACCAGACGATTTATCTCTGTGAAAGACTTGGAAAAATACCTATTCAGGCAGCAGATTATCCCGGATTTCTTATCAACAGGGTTCTTATGCCCATGATAAATGAGGCTATATATGCCCTTTATGAAGGAATAGGTAGTAAAGAGGCAATAGACAGAATAATGAAGCTCGGAGCAAATCACCCCATGGGTCCACTGGAGCTTGCAGATCTCATAGGTCTTGATACCTGTCTTTCCATCCTTGAGGTTCTGTATCGAGGCCTGGGAGACCCAAAATACAGACCATGTCCACTTCTCAGGAAATATGTGGAAGCGGGTTATCTTGGAAGAAAGACTGGCAGGGGTTTCTATACATATACCTAAAAAGCAACTGTCCTGTATAAGAAAAGACCTTGACAAAATGCTGATTATAAAATTAAATGTTTGGTGAGCAAACGTTCAATCAAAATGGAGAATTTCAACAGAGATAAAAAGCCGCTGCCCACTGAGATAAAGGACCAGGAGCTTATAGAGCTAAGAAGAAAGCAGATTGTAGATGCAGCAGTGGATCTATTCATTAAAAAAGGATTCCATCAGACAACTGTTAGGGAGATCGCAAAGAAATTTGGTCTCAGCATAGGAACTCTTTATGTTTACATAAAATCGAAAGAGGACATCCTGTATCTTGTGTGTGATGCAATTCATAACGGAATAGAGACGGAGTTAAGAAAGGCAGTAGAGGAACACGGAGATCCACGAAATGTGCTTATTGCTGCGATAAAGGGATATTTTAGGGCGATTGATCAGATACAGGATTCCCTTTTATTAATATATCAGGAAACGAAATCCCTTGATAAAGAGGCAATGAAATATGTGCTTAAGAGGGAAGAGGGTATTACGAGAATATTTGAAGAGATACTGGAAAGGGGTGTAAAGGAAGGGGTATTCAGAATAGAGAAGAATTTCGTCAAGCTAATGGCAAACAATATTGTGGTGCTCGGTCATATGTGGGCATTTAGAAGATGGCTTCTTAAAAAATATTATACATGTGAGGAATATACAGAAAAACAGATAGGGTTTATCCTTAAGGAGATTACATAAGGGGGCCATAATGGATTTTGAATTAACTGATGAACAGAAGATGATTCAGGAGATGGTAAGGAGTTTTGCGCAAAAGGAAGTAAAACCCCTTGCAAAGGAGCTTGATGAGATGGGAAGATTCCCATGGGAGCTTGTTAAGAGGATGGGTGAGCTCGGGCTTATGGGGATGATGGTTTCGGATACCTATGGTGGATCTGGTATGGATACGATTTCCTATGTTATTGCTATGGAGGAACTTGCCGCTGCATGTGCAAGCACTGCTGTTATCGCAACGGTTAATAACTCCCTTGTATGTGATCCTCTGGAAAGATTTGGAACTGAGGAGCAGAAGCTGAAATACCTTGTTCCCCTTGCGAGGGGGGAGAAGCTGGGATGTTTCTGCTTAACAGAACCGAATGCTGGAAGTGATGCGGCGAATCAGCAAACAACTGCAAGGCTTGAAGGAAATCAATATGTACTTAATGGCACAAAGAATTTTATAACAAATGCCCCGCAGGCTGATATTGCAATTGTCTTTGCGAGCACAGACAGGACCAAGGGCCATAGAGGTATAAGTGCATTTATTGTTGAAAAAGGTACAGAGGGATTTATTGTGGGAAAAAATGAGAAAAAGCTTGGGTTAAATGCATCGGGAACAGCAAGTATCATCCTTGATAACTGCCGAATTGCGAAGGAGAATCTCCTTGGCAAAGAGGGAGATGGTTTTAAGATTGCACTTACAACACTGGATGGGGGGAGAATAGGAATTGCTGGTCAGGCGTTAGGTATTGCAAGGGCAGCATATGAGGATGCAGTGAATTATGCAAAGGAAAGGGTCCAATTCGGCCGTCCTATTGCGGAATTCCAGGCTATTCAGTGGATGATCGCTGATATGGCAACAAGGATAGATGCAGCAAGACTCCTTACATACAGAGCTGCTTATCTGAAGGATAAAGGGGTAAGATATTCCAAAGAGGCATCGATGGCGAAACTTTTTGCTTCAGAGACTGCAATGTGGGCTGCAACAAAGGCGGTTCAGATTCACGGAGGATATGGTTATATGAAAGAATACAATGTTGAGAGATATTTCCGAGATGCAAAGATAACCGAGATATATGAAGGAACATCGGAAATCCAGAGGCTTATTATTGCAAGTAACATACTTGGAATCAAATAGGTTCTTGTGATGAGGCTCAGGAAGGGAATGGTTCATGTTTATACAGGCAATGGAAAGGGAAAAACAACCGCTGCGCTCGGTCTCGCACTTAGAGCAACCGGACATAATCTGCGTGTCTATATGATTCAATTTATGAAAGGTAATATCAACTATGGCGAGCTGAAGAGTGCAAGGCGTCTTTCCCCTCGATTTTACATAAGACAAGCGGGAAGAGAAACATTTGTTGATTTCGAAAATCCTGATCCAGAGGACATAAGACTTGCAAAAGAAGGATTTGTGTTAGCAAAGAAAATTGTAAGCGAGGGAAGATTTGACATTGTCATTCTTGATGAGATAAATGTTGCTGTTTATTTCAAACTTATACCTGTTGAGGAGCTTATTGAATTAATAAATAAAAAACCTGAACATGTAGAGCTCATATTGACGGGAAGATATGCACACGAAAAGATAATCGAAGCTGCTGATCTTGTAACAGAAATGAGAGAGGTGAAGCATTATTTCTCGAGGGGAATAAAGTCAAGAGAAGGTATAGAAATTTAATATTTTTTAAGGGGAGATGGTCTTTTATGTATAAAGAAGAAAAGATTGAAGAGATCTACAAAAAATGGGAGGAGTGGGAGAAAGAGGACAAGAGAATTGCTCTTTCAAAGCAGCCCGAAAGACAGAAACGCTTCTCCACAATCTCGGATCTTGATATCAAGGATATTTACACACCACTTGATATTAAGTCTTTTGATTATCTGGAGGATCTTGGATTTCCCGGGTGCTTCCCATATACACGGGGAATCCATTCAACCATGTACAGAGGAAGGCTCTGGACGATGCGTCAGTTCTCGGGTTTTGGAACAGCTGAGGAAACAAACCGAAGATACAAATATCTTCTTTCCCAGGGTCAAACAGGATTGAGTGTTGCATTTCATTATCCAACATTGATGGGATATGATTCCGATCACCCTCGCTCAAGAGGTGAGATTGGAAAGTGTGGTGTTGCTGTTGATACACTGAGGGATATGGAAATACTTTTTGATGGTATTCCTCTTGATAAAGTAACAACATCAATGACAATAAATGCACCTGCAGCTATTCTCCTTGCAATGTATATTGCTGTCGCTGAAAAGCAGGGGGTGAGTTCTTATGAAATTGGAGGAACGATTCAGAATGATATTCTGAAAGAATATATAGCACAGAAGTCCTGGATTTTTCCTCCGAAGCCATCGATGAGGATTATAACGGATATTATGGAATATTGCTCAAAATATGTACCTCGATGGAATACCATAAGTATAAGTGGATATCATATAAGGGAAGCGGGCTCAACAGCTGTTCAGGAACTCGCCTTTACATTAGCTGATGGTATCGCCTATGTTCAGGCGGGGATTGAGGTGGGGCTTGATGTGGATGAATTCTCACCACGCCTTTCATTTTTCTTCAATGCCCATATAGACTTTTTTGAAGAGATAGCAAAATTTCGTGCAGCGCGGAGGATGTGGGCAAGGATTATGAGGGATCGATTTAAAGCAAAAAATCCAAGATCCTATTTAATGAGATTCCACACCCAGACCGCAGGTTGTTCACTTACAGCCCAGCAACCTCTTAACAATATAGTCAGGGTTACACTTCAAGCACTTGCAGCCGTTCTGGGAGGTACACAATCTCTTCATACAAACTCAATGGATGAAACATACGCACTCCCGACAGAACTTGCTGTTACTGTTGCTTTGAGAACACAGCAGATAATTGCAGAAGAAAGCGGGGTTGCAAACACGATCGATCCATTGGGAGGATCATATTTTATTGAATATTTGACAAACAGGATGGAAGATGAAGCATGGAAATACATAAAGAAGATTGATGAAATGGGCGGCATGGTTGCAGCAATCGAGCAGGGATATCCCCAAAGAGAGATATCAGAGGCAGCTTATCATTACCAGAAACAGCTTGATAGAGGGGAGAAGGTGCTCGTAGGCGTAAACAAGTATGTAATGGAGGAGGATATCCCGATTCCTATACTCAAGATCCCTGAAGAGGTTGAGAGGAAACAGATAGAGAGACTGAAGGAGGTAAAAAGGACGAGGCATAATAAAAGATTGATGGATGCCCTTAGAAGACTTAAAAGGGCTGCTCAGGGAAGCGAAAATCTCATGCCTTACATTCTCGATGCAGTTAAGGCATATGCCTCTATCGGTGAAATTTGTGATTGTTTGAGGGAAGTATTTGGTGAATACAGGGACCCGGCCTATCTCTGATAAACGAGAGGGAGGATAATACGGGATGATATTTATAATCCTGCCTTAAGCTATAAAATTCATAATGCTCCGGGAGGTGATTTATGAGATCTGAAAGGAAAGTGAGAATTTTAATTGCCAAGGCAGGTCTTGATGGACACGATAGGGGGGCAAAGGTTGTAGCAAGGGCCTTGAGGGATGCAGGATTTGAAATAATCTATACAGGTCTTCATCAAACACCTGAAATGATCGTTAATACAGCAATTCAGGAGGATGTGGATGCTATCGGGTTAAGTATACTATCAGGGGCACATAACTATCTCTTTAGCAGAGTTATAGAATTGCTTAAGGAAAAGGGTGCTGAGGATATCATCGTCTTTGGCGGAGGAATCATCCCCAGGGATGATATCAAAGGTTTAAAGGAGATAGGTGTCAAAGAAATTTTCACACCAGGAACATCCACAGAAGAGATCATCAGATTCGTAAGGGAAAATATTAGTTCCAGAAAGTAAAAACATTCGAGGTGAAATATGATAAGAAAGGTTGCAATAGTAGGGACGGGATATATCGGTTGTTTTCCAACATCCCCGAGTCTTTCTTACAAGGAGATGATGTTCGAAGCCGCCAGCAAGGCATATGCTGATGCTGGAATTGATCCGAGAAAAGATGCTGATGGATTTGTTTGTGTATCAGAAGACTTTCACGAGGGGACAAGCATATTTGACGAATATGTTCCAGATCAGATCGGGGCATATATGAAGCCTGTTCATACCATCGCTGGTGATGGTATACAGGGTTTGATTGCTGCTTTTCTCAAAATTCAAACGGGATTGATGGATATTGTTGTTGTTGAGGCACATAGCAAGGCTTCGAATATGATGTTTCCTGAGCATATAACTTCTCTGGCGCTTGATCCGATATTCAACAGGCCGGTTTTGAAAAATGTAAATTCTATAGCGGCAATGGAAATGAGAAGATACATGTATGAAAGAAAGATATCATTGGAGGTCTTAGCTAAGGTTGTTGTTAAAAATAAGTTAAATGCACTTAAGAATCCATCCGCTGCTTACCCTGCATATGTGGATGCAGATGAAATCCTTGCTGCAGAAAGATGTTTTGACCCATTGAGCAGCTGGGATAAAGCCTTATATGCTGATGGTGCATTTGTAGTTGTCGTTGCATCCGAGGAAGCAGCAAAGAGACTTAAAGGGAAGCCTGTCTGGATAAGGGGTGTTGGATGGTGCACTGAAACTCCATCGCTTGAAACAAAGGATTGGGTTAATGCTGTATATGCAGAGGCAGCTGCAAAGATGGCATATCGCATGGCAGGGATAAAAAACCCTGCAAAGGAGATAGATTTTGCTGAAGTGGATGACTCATTCTCATACAAGGAACTGCAGCATATGGAGGCCATGGGTTTATGCAGAAAGGGAGAGGCAGGGTATCTGGTGATGGAGGGTGAGACAGCTATTGATGGCCGTATCCCGGTAAATCCATCCGGTGGGTCCCTTGGTGTGGGGAATCTACTGGATGCCACAGGCTTAATGAGGATCGTGGAGGCAGTGGGTCAGTTGAGGAGGGAAGCAGGAAGAAGACAGGTTGAAAAGGCAGAAACTGCTGTTGTTCAATCCTGGAGGGGTATTCCTACAACAACAGGTGCCGTTGTTGTTCTTGGAATTTGAAATAAGGCTGTTCAATAACGGCGATAATTTTCAAGGAAAGAGATTAGGAGAGATTAAACGGAACAGACGGGACAATGGATATGACATTTACAAAACATAAACACCTCGCATCATACGGCTTTAAGCCCTCAGAAGGCGGATTTATGCCTTCTCATGACAGACCTATCCCTTGTTTTAACTTAGTATGCAACAGTTTTATATCAAACAGGCAAAAGCCCTGTTTTGAGTTTCATTCCCGCAATGAGTCTGCT
>CAZDGM010000001.1:231764-482085 GCA_964505185.1 uncultured Thermodesulfobacteriota bacterium | reverse complement strand
GGTGTTCCTCCCGATATCTACGCATTTCACCGCTACACCGGGAATTCCGCCTTCCTCTCCCATCCTCTAGCTGGAGAGTTTCGAGTGCAATTCCTGGGTTGAGCCCAGGGATTTCACACCCGACTTTTCCAGCCGCCTACGCGCCCTTTACGCCCAGTAATTCCGAACAACGCTTGGGCCCTACGTTTTACCGCGGCTGCTGGCACGTAGTTAGCCGGCCCTTCCTCTGAGGGTACCGTCAATCCCCTTGCGGGGACTTCTTCCCCTCTGACAGGGGTTTACGATCCGAAGACCTTCTTCCCCCACGCGGCGTCGCTGGGTCAGGGTTTCCCCCATTGCCCAATATTCCCCACTGCTGCCTCCCGTAGGAGTCTGGACCGTGTTCCAGTTCCAGTGTGGCTGGCCATCCTCTCAGACCAGCTACCCGTCTTCGCCTTGGTAGGCCATTACCCCACCAACTAGCTGATAGGACGCGAGCCCATCCTCGGGCGATTACCTGAAATTCAGGTAACCTTTAACCTGAAAACCATGCGGCCTCAGGCTTTATGCGGTGTTATCCCCCCTTTCGAGGGGTTATCCCCCGCCCGAGGGTAGGTTACCCACGCGTTACTCACCCGTTCGCCACGCTACTCACAGGGTTGCCCCTGCTTTGGCGTTCGACTTGCATGTGTTAGGCACGCCGCCAGCGTTCGTTCTGAGCCAGGATCAAACTCTCCGATTAAATCTTGCCAATCGCCTGCTATGCAATTGAGAAAGAGCAAAGCTTTTGTGGCAATTATTTATTCTAACTATATTTTAATCCTTGTCAAGACATATCTATTATTTAAATTTTTCCTTTAAAATCAAATGGTTTCATAATTTCCTCTTAATGAGCTATCAATGATCAGACCTTGACAATATCCTCAGCTCGATTATCCTAAATTGCTGTGAATCAATTTTTTATTATACAATTTTTTTCGAATTTCGGCCTTATCATCTCCTTCCTTTTCATCCCCCTCCTTGCTAATGAGATCGGTGCGGATAGATTTCAGATTGGTATCATCGTCTCATCATATAACACAAGCCTCCTTATCGCATCCTTCCTTTTCGGAAGGGTTTCCGATATTTATGGAAAAAAGAGGGTAATAAATGCAGGGCTATTTTTATCCTCCCTTGTCTTCCTGCTTCACCTCTTCATCGATAGCATAAAAAAGATGTTTATAATAAGAATCGCTGCAGGGCTTGCAGCAGGAATCTTTCCAGCTGCGCTTGCATCACTGATGTTTGAGTCAGGAGGTGCTGTTGGTCTTTTTGCAGCATACGGCTCACTGGGATGGGCAGCCGGTGCCATAATTGCAGGCATTATCAAAGAATATAACATACTGTTCCTACTTTCTTCGGCTTCTCTTTTCATTTCATTTTTGTTATCACTCCGGATAAAAGATTCATCAGTCCGCATACCATCTCCCGTAATATCATTCTCTGTTCTTAAGGAAAATCTCCATTCGTATCTTTCATTTTTTCTAAGACACACAGGAGCAATGGGTATATGGACGATCTTCCCACTTTTTCTCAAATCCCTTGGAGCTGATAAATTCTGGATTGGCATTATCTATTGTGTAAATCCGCTTTTTCAGTCGATCTTTATGCAGATAGTTGAAAGGATAAAAATAACCGATCTTATATCAGCAGGCCTCATACTAACATCAATTACCTTTCTTCTCTATTCATTATGCAGCAATCACTATCAAATCCTTCCTATACAGGCCATCCTTGCCCTCTCCTGGTCATGTCTCTATGTTGGGGAGCTCAAACATCTTCTTCGTAATAACGAAGAGAGATCAACCGCAATTGGAACATTCAATTCCATAGCTGGACTCGCTGGTATCACAGGACCCATTTTCGGCGGCATTGCAAGTAGCTATGGATTTCATGGACTGATGCTCGCCGCAGTTGCATTAACCATTGCTGGTCTTTTTGTCTGGAGACTAAAGGATTTGGAAAGACTGCTAAGATTCTTCAAGATCCTTTAGCCTTGCGAAATCTCCAATCGCGGTGTGAACCTGAGATATCCTGACCCCTATCATTGATGCGATTGTCGCAAAAACACCCTCTCCCATTGAATGGGCTACAGAATTTATAATCCAATAACATTATCTTATGAGTGTCAGGCAAAAAACAGTATAAGCTGAGTCTAACTTTTTTCCAGCTTTTTCTCTTCCTGTGTCCTGAGCTCCCTTCTCAAAAGCTTTCCAACCCTTGATTTGGGAAGCATATCGCGGAATTCTATATAGGATGGGACTTTATATTCTGCAAGTCTTTCGCGACACCATTTTATCAGATCATAGCTGCTCACACCCTTTACATCCTCTTTAAGAACAACAAATGCCTTTACCCTTTCTCCAACAGCAGGGTCAGGGACACCAACAGCGCATGCTGCAAGCACAGCAGGATGATCCTGAAGCACTCTTTCTATCTCCGCTGCAGCAACCCTGAATCCCTTATGTTTTATTATATCAGCCGATCTATCGATGAAATAAAGCCAGCCACCCCTGTCTATACGAACAATATCCTTTGTCCTGTACCATGTTTCTCCCTCTATTTCAAAGAAACATTTCGAGGTCTCTTCCGGTTTTTTCCAGTATTCCCTGACTGGAAAAGGGGATGTGCCAAGGAGCTCCCCCGCCGCTTCCGGTGGGAGTGGTTCCATTGTTTCGGGGTCAACAATTTTTACTTTACATCCAGGAACTATCCTTCCCGCACTCCCCTCTGGCGGAGTTCCATCCTTTGTATATGAAAGCGATATTGCACCGCATAGTTCCGTTGCACCGTATCCCTGATAGAGGGGTTTTCCAAACTTTTTGAACCACCTTCTTGAAACCTCAATGGGAAGAACATCCCCACCAACACCACAGTAAATCAGTGAGCTTAAATCATAGTAATCAAATCTATCATGTTCAAGAATCATCCTGTAAAGTGAGGGCACAGCAAACATGCTCTTTATCCTGAATCGCTGTATATAATCAAAATATGCATCAAGGACGACCCTTGGAAATATCACAAGGAGTTCACCCCCGATAAGCAATGATCCTGCCATGGACATCTGACCTATGATATGGAATAGAGGGGCTGCAAGGAGATTAATATCATCTCCGAGAGGAATCACGCTTTCTGATGCCCTTCTCCATTCAAGTGCCTTATATAGAAAGAGACCTTCCGGTATGGGAACACCCTTGGGGAATCCTGTTGTCCCTCCGGTGTAAAGCATGAGAGCTATCTCATCCTTTCTTCTCTGCCTGTATATTGGAAGTGATCCTGGACTTCCCTTTTTTAAAAGATCCCTGAACAGGTAAAACCCCTTTCCTGGAGGGATTCTTCCATGAGGGATTCTGTCAAAAACCCTCCCAAAAAGCCTCATATGCCATGGTATGAGATCTGCCATACCTGTCACTATAACCCTCTTTAATGGTGTTCGAGGAAGCACCTCTATAACATAGGCAAGGTTCGTATCCATGCAGATTATTGTTTCGCTTTCACTATCCTTT
Source organism: uncultured Thermodesulfobacteriota bacterium (assembly GCA_964505185.1). GTDB lineage: Bacteria > Desulfobacterota > JBBIRW01 > JBBIRW01 > JBBIRW01 > JBBIRW01. Next base: position 478,561 of record CAZDGM010000001.1, on the reverse strand, counting down.
ATCAGGTATTCGATATCGTAAGCTGTATATATCGGAGCAACAGGAACAGGTATCGCCCCGATTCTTTGAAGGGCAAGCCATGAAATGACGGTCTGGGGAAGGTTGTATATGTAAAGCATTACCATATCGCCTTCCTTTATACCAATTCGAAGAAGCGATGATGCAAACATCAAAACCACCTGCTCTAAATCACTGAACGTGAATATCTTTGAAAGAAAGACAACCGCAGGTTTCCTTCCAGCCCTTTTTACTGTTTCCTCAAAGCAACCGTATATACTATCTGATGGTAAACCTTTAAGTGAATCAATCATGATATCACGCCCCAAGAAATGCTGATTGAATTTCCGGATTTTCCATAAGCTCCTTCCCTTCCCCAGTCAATGTTAGCATACCATTTTCTATAACATATCCTCTGTCAACAATGGGAAGGAGTGATCTCGCAAACTGTTCAGTAACAAGAATTGTAATACCTTCTTGATTTATCTTTTTTATTGCATCACTGACTGTTATTTGCATCCGGGGACTCAATCCCAAAAAAGGCTCATCCATGAGGATCAGCCGTGGACGGGCCATAATGGCCATCCCTATGAAGAGCATCTGTTGTTCTCCACCACTTAAGAAGCCCGCTTTTCTGTTTCTCAGTGTCTTTAAATTCGGAAATATACTGAAGACAAAATCCATTGTGTCCTTTATCTCCCTGTCCCTTCTGAGATATGTTGCTATTTTCAGATTTTCAATTACGCTACAATCAGCAAAAACAGGATGCCTCTCCCTGCAGAGCACAATACCCATCCTAACCCTCTCTAAGGGTTTTGTGTCCTTTATATTTTTTCCATCAAATATAATCTCCCCCATAATGGTGATTCTTACACCACCGATCCTATCCTCTTTTCTCTTCATATCCATGATGAGCCCTGATATGGTATTAAGGAGTGTGGTCTTTCCAGCACTGTTAGAACCAAGCACCCCAACAATCTCTCCTTCCTTAACACTGATACTCAGGTCATTTATAGCAAGGGCATTTTCATAGAAAACCATGAGATTTTTTACCTCAAGTAACACCTTTCCCACTGCTCTTACTATACCTCCATACCCATATATGCCTTTTTCACCTCATCGTTATTTAAAATCTCCTCTGGTGTTCCTTCTGCTATTTTTCTCCCAAAATTGAGCACAATCACCCTTCTTGCAACACGGAAAAGTTCCTTGAGTCTGTGCTCGACCATTATGATGGTTAATCCCTCCTCATTGAGTCTTTCAATTATGGGAAGTGTCGCAGCAACTTCTGACATACTCATCCCTGAAAACAGTTCATCAAGTATGAGAAGATCAGGCCTCAATGCAAGACATCTTGCAAGGTCGAGTCGTTTCAGATATCCGTGGGGAAGGGCGCCTGCAATCTTATATGGAACAAAAGAGTCCCTTTCAAAGCCCAGATCGTGAAGCAGATCAATCGCAATTTCATCCCTCTCACCATACCTTCCCCATTTAAAATTTCTCACCCTTGATGAATAGAGCGGGATTATAAGATTGCAATAAGCGGGCAGTTTGTAAAATGGCTTTACCATCTGGAAGCCCCTTGCAATACCGAGAGAAGCAATCTTATAAGGCATTTTCCCCGTTATATCCATCCCCTTGTATATGACCTTCCCTGAGGTGGGTTTTACGAATCCTGTAATAAGATTGATCAGGGTTGTTTTCCCAGAACCATTGGGACCTATTATTCCGAGAAACTCCCCCTGCTTTAGCTCAAAGCTCACACCATCAACTGCAACAACGCCCCCAAATTTCTTATAAAGATTTTCTGCTCTGAGGATAACATCGCCACCCATCTCCTTCCCCCTCACTCCTCAACCCTAACAACCCTTTCGAATTGATGGTATTTCCTTTCCATGTAGTGGAAGATCCCTTCAGGAAGTGCCACTGTGCATGCAATCAATATAATGCTATAAAGCACGGTTCTCAATGCACCGAGGTCACGAAGGGTTTCGGAGAGGGGAACAAGGATGCATGTTCCTAAAACAGCCCCTGCAAATGATCCCTGTCCTCCAAGGATCACGCTTGCAAGGGGAACAATAGAATAGTCCAGGGAAAAACTCGATATCCCCACAAATTGCCAGTAGTGTGCGGAGATTGCTCCTGCAAAGGCACCTGTTGCACTCGCTATGAAGAGTGCCTGCGCCTTGTAAAAGTAGATATTTATCGCTGAACTCATAACAGCTCGATCATTATCCCTTATCGCCTGAAGTATTAGACCATAGTCCTCACCCATCAATCTTCTCATACCGAAAAGTCCGACAAGTAGTGCAAATACAGCCAGATAGATGGAAATCCAGTAACCGGGCAGCGGCGAAATATCCGTAAATCCATGTGTTCCTCCCAGAATCCCTGTAACCTCTATAACCCTGAAGGAGAGCATGGGAAGGAGGAGTGTCACCATGGAAAAATATACACCCCTTAGCCTCAAAACAGGAAGAAAGAGCAATGTGCAAATAAGCGCTGCAGCCACCGTTGAAATCGGAATGGATAAGGCAACAGGTACTTTTAATGAGTGATTCAAAAAACCAGAAAGGTAACCACCTGTTCCAAAAAACAGCGATTGACCCAGTGAAAACATCCCCACGCATGCAAGAAAATCCCAGCTAAGGGCAAGGAGCCCATAGACGCAAACGAAAAAAAGGACCTTTCCCCAATAAGTTTCACCGAATATCAAGGGAAGCAAGAGAAATGCTGAAACAGGAATTATGCGGGGAAGTATCAGGTAACCCAATTCCCTGTAAGATGAGAGGGCGTAGATGGTATCAGATCTTGCCTTTATGCCTCTATCAATCCTCTCTTTCCTTAATTTTTGCTGGACATCCACCATCTATACCCTCTCCTCAAGTTCCTTCTGTTTGCCGAATATACCTGATGGCTTAACAAGGAGTATAAATATAATCGCAAGAAGAACCACAACCATCATCCATTCTGGCTTGAAATATGTACCCACTATAATCTGGCCAAATCCAAGAATACAGCTCGCAACGATAATCCCTGCAGTAGTTCCCAGTCCTCCCAAAATACCCACAGCGAGGGCATATATAAGTGTATCGTAACCCTGGGAGATATGAATAATCCCGAGTGGAAGCACTATAATAGCAGCAGCAGCGGCAAGTGCAGAGCCAAATGAGAGACTCAATGCAGAAACCCAATCCGATTCTATCCCCATTGCAATTGCACTCTGCTCATTCTGGGCAATTGCCCTGAATGAGAGTCCTGTCTTCGTATACCGGGTAAATATATGAATGGCAATTGTAAGAAGTACGGCAACTCCTAATATGATCAGACGCTGATAATCAATAAAAACACCATATATCTCAACACTTCCCTTTACAAGTGGATCAAGAGAGTATTCGTATCCGTAAAGACCCTTCCATTTCAAAAACTCAAGTATCGCTATCCCTCCTGCAAAGCTTGCAATTACCTCACTGAGGAGCATCCCGCGGATCCTGTATATTAGACCCCAGTAAAGGGCAAAACCAAGAAGACCTGTTATAACAATAGAAAAGAGCGCAGATACTATATAGGGAAGACCAATAACTTTGATTAGTGTCCAGCATAAAAATCCTCCCAGCAGGAAAAGTGCACCATAGGCAAAATTGGCAACACCACCGTAACCAAAGGTTAAATTAAACCCGATGGAAAGCAGTAAAAAAGTGGCGCTGTTGATTATGCCATATATAATTACAGCAGCCATATCATCCCATCAAAAACAGAGATTATTATGGGTTATCTGTTCCTGAATCTACTTTTTCATCCACGACGGGAGGAGGATCTTACCCTCAGCGATTACAGGTGGATATACAGGAACCCTTTTCCCATTCTGCCATTGAAAAACATTGCAAATATAACCCCTTCTGGGATCCTCATCAAAGATCAGGTTATGGTCTTCTTTTGAAATCCTTATCCTTCCCGAGATCCCATCCATATCTGTTTCCTCGATTGCCTTAACAAGTTTGCCAGGATCAAGTGTTCCAGCACGTTCAACAGCATTGGCAAATATATAAAGTCCATCGTATCCAGAGCCGATTACGCGCGCTGTTTCCGGTTCACCAAATTTTTTAAGATATGCATCAGTAAAATGTACAGATTTTGGAAGCTTTTTTATTGGAAGGGTGATCCCTGCGGGAAACTCCAGACCCATGACGTAATTCAGATCCTCCCCGTAGACCTTCCATGCCTTTGGGATACCTGTCGGGGCTATATCGGAGTAAAGGAGAGCAGGGATCTTCATTGCCTTGAACTGTTTGAAGAATATGGGGGCTTCGGGTGCATCATAAACGAAGTGTATGACCTCTGCTTTTCCATTCCTTGCCTGGATAAGTGCAGGAGAAAAGTCATTTGTCCCCAAGGGGTAGAAAACCTGTCCCACTACTGTCCATCCCGAAGCCTGACATATCTTCTTAACACCATCGGAAACAGCCCTTGCCCAGAGGGTATCCTGTGCTACGAGAAAGATCCTTGATAGACCATATTCCTTTCTTATAAGCTCAAATGCCTTCCCTGTGTATGAGCCAACAATCTTTGAATTTGTAGTAATCCTGAACATATATTTGTATTTCTCCGGATCCTGTTTGAACCTCTCATTGAAAAGTGGTGTCTGGGCAATCCCTCCGAGATGGATAATCTTGTATTTCGCTACAAGATCCATAATACCCATCAGAACCTCTGAGCGAAATGCACCCACAATAATGGCATGGGGCTTTTCCCTAAGGATCATCTTTTCATAAGCCATAAGTGCATCATTCACAGGAACACCCGGTTCCCCATCCCTTGTGTCTGCAACAACAATCTTAACCGGCCTCTTAACCTTTCCGACCTTTATCCCACCCCTTGCATTTATTTCTTCTGCTGCAAGCTTTAATGAATTTACATTATCCCTGCCTTCAGGTGTAAAAAGGGAAGTCGGGCATCCTATTATAATCGGCTCAACTTTTGATGATTGAACATTCCATACACATAAGATCAGAAGTGTCAGAAAAATTGTTATAAAAAATAGTGCAAACATCCCCTGCTTTCTCATCTCACACCTCCATTTGTTCTATTTTTAAACAACTATTTGATATCAAAAAATGATATTTAAGTTACCCAGAATGTCAAGGATTTTTCAAAATTATTTTTTATTAAACAAAACTGGATGCTACAAGACTAACCAGTAGGAAAAGCACCTATGAATGGTGGAGGAGGAAGGATGAGATCAACCCTTCCTGCATATCTCATATTAATCCCTGAAGAAAACTTTATCGCTATGAGCCTAACCCCTTGCCCTATTGCCTCTGAGAGCCTCTCTGTAAAGAGTGGGTCTCTTTCAGCTAATGGACTAAATCCTCTTGCATCCTCCCGCATTATGACAAAAACGATATATGCCCCTGCCCCCTTTTTCCTTAATTCCGCAAGCACCCTCAGATGCTCAGATCCCCTTTTTGTGGGGGCATCAGGAAATCTGGCAATGCCAGATAAGTCAACAAGATTTACAGATTTGGTTTCTACATAGATATCGCCCACCTTACCCTTTAAAAGAAGATCAAGCCTGAGTCTTCCCACCTCCACTTCCTCCTTTACTGGATGCACCCCTCTGAATTCCTCTATAATCCCCCTTTCAATACACCAGATCAGGAGATCCTTTGGCAATCTGCTATCAACACAAACCCATATGGGTCTTCCTGATGGATAGCATCCTGTCTCGGTTAGAAGGAGATCGTAAAGACGCTCCCCTTTCTGTCTTCTCTTTTCCATAATTATACGAGTGCCAGGGGTAAGCAGTTCCTCAAGTCTTCCACTGTTAGGAAGGTAGGCCTCTTTTTGAACACCTTCTATATTTACAAGGCATGTGAATCTCCCTGTGCGTTTTATAAGGATTCCGTAAACAGGGTCCTTCACCAATCTAAAAGAATGGCTGTTACTGTCTCTCAACTTACTGTTATTCCAAAGAGGGTTTTTGTAAGACTTCCGATCCCATATGTAATCCCAACAGCAGCTGCCATGATGACAAAATTCGTAATTATTCTCTTTCTTGCATCCATTCCTGAAAGGAATGCTATAACATAGGAGACCACAATCATCATAATTCCACCACCTAAGAGCGACATGAAGATACTCCTTGCACCTATAAGTACAGGAAGGACAGGGACCATTGCGCCAAAGAAGTATGATATTCCCACAATAAAGGCAGAACCTGTGGGATTATTCTCATCGGTATTACCTTCTTCTGATATTCCGTAGAACATCCTCTTCCCTGCCTCAACCTTTTTCACCTCCTCTTCAGATCCCGATGCAACAAAAACCCCTGCACCCATTGAAATTGCTCCTGCAACAGCCACGGTAAATCCCGCAATGAGCACTGATGTAGTGTCGCTGAATGCTGCGAAAAATCCGCTTACAGCTCCAAGAATCTCCACAAGACCATCATTGAACCCAAGAAAGATATTCCTTATCTTCTCCGGGTTGATCTGTCTCCTTACAAGCTCGCCAACAATTCTATCCTCGTGCCTAAATTCATCGTCAAGTGTTTCTCTTATTGCATCTGCGATTGGTGTTTCCCTGTAAATTTCCCATATTTTCAGGTACTTCCTTATTCCGTAAATTTCAATTGCCTCAAGCATAAGATTTATCGCCTTATCACCAAAAAATCTGCATATAAGCGTAATGAGAAATAGTTTTGTTTTTCTCCACAGGTCAAGTTTCTTTATCCTTATACCAAAGAATTCCTGCCAGAAACTGAAATGTTTCATCTCTATCTCAACAAGTTCCTCAAGCATCTTCTTTAAATCATCTGATGCAAGTTCAAGGAGAGATTTGTAGAGAAGCAGATCAAAAAATTCATCAAGTATAAGAAGTCTTGCCAGTTTTTCCTTTCCTGTTGATCGCTTAAACATTTCCCTGAATTTCATAATCAAAAATAATCGAAGCAAGGGATTAAATCAATAACATCCCCTTTCCTCTTTGACTTATTAACGGGAACATGTTATCAGAAGATATTATCCGGAGGGTCCATCTATGGAAGGAAATATAGATCTCAGTGGTGTTCATCCCTTTATACAGGAAAGATTCAGACCTTTCATCAGTGAGATACTCAATTATCGTGGAGATTATGTTCATTCCATATATCTTGTTGGAAGTGCTGTAAGTGAAGATTTCGATCAAAAAACCTCAGATATAAATTCCATAGTGGTCCTGAGGGAAATGAAAATGGATTTTCTGAGATTCATCGCACCCCTTGGCGAGAGATTCAGGAAAAAAAGGGTTGCAGCACCCCTCCTTATGACGCCTGATTATATCTCTCACTCGCTTGATACCTTTCCCGTTGAATTCCTCAACTTCAAAATCATGCACAAGACTGTATTCGGTGATGATATTCTGAGGGACATATACATATCCCGACCCCATTTAAGGATCCAGTGCGAGAGGGAGATAAAGGTAAGACTTATTGCACTCCGTCAGGGATATATCTCTTCAACGGGGAGGGACGAACTCTTAAGAGACCTCATGATAAGATTCATAACAGGTATAATCCCGCTTATGAGGGCAATTATCCTTCTTTTAAAAGGGGAGCCTCCCATTTTAAGGAAGGACGTGCTCAGGCAACTTGGAGAACTTTCAGGTATAAATTCCGCTATTTTTGAAAAACTTATCTTAATGAGATCAGGCGTTATCAAGCCAGCTGGCAGTGAACTCCATGATATTTTTGTTAAACTCTACGAAGAAACAGAAAGGCTGGAAAAAACGATCGATGAGCTTACTGTATAGGCTCCTTTGCCTGTTCTTTCTTCTTGTTGAGCCCTGCTTGATACTGGCGGCAACGCCCGAGCCCCCTGATAGACCATCTGACTATGTTGTTGATCTTGCAGGTATCATCAAGGAGGATGTAAGGAGGAAACTTAATCTTTATCTGATGGAGCTTGAGAAGAAAACAACTGCACAAATTGTTATCTTAACCGTAAAAAGCCTCAATGGGGAAAGCATAGAGGACTTTTCCCTGAGGATGGCAGAGAAGTGGAAGCTCGGCAAAAGGGAAAAGGACAATGGTCTTTTGATCACAGTATCACTGCTTGATAAGAAATACCGTTTTGAGACGGGGTACGGGCTTGAGGGGATCCTTCCCGACAGCCTCCTTGGAACCATAGGAAGACATTATATGGTCCCTTTCTTCCGAGATGGGGATTTTTCAACAGGTATAATGAATGCAACAATTCTCATTGGAAACATAATTGCAAAACATGAAGGTGTTGAGATAAAAAGCGGCCAGGGAATTATTATTAGGGAACCATCAGTGAAAAGTAATCTGAGGGATTTTATAATTATATTTGTCGTCTTTAACCTTATCCTCATAAGTCTGCTTTTCACACTACTTCCGCGATTAAAAAGGGGGAGGGGATCGCCACCCTACTGGTATGCAGGGGGAGTAGGTCTTCCATGGGGAGGATTTGGCGGTTTTGGAGGATTTGGCGGAACCTTTGGAGGCGGGGGTGGAGGTGGATTCGGCGGAGGTGGTGCATCAGGAGGGTGGTGATTTATAATTTAAAAGGAGGTTTTAACCTATGCATAACACATTAAAGGCTGCGCTTGCCACAATTTTAATCCTTTTCCTCCTTATCTCTGGCACAGTACTCTGGGGAATAAGGGAATACAACAGGGTTGTTGCCATGGATGAAAGGGTGAAGGCACAGTGGCAGCAGGTGGAAAATCAGCTCAAAAGGAGATACGACCTCATACCCAATCTCGTTGAAACAGTGAAAGGGTATGCAAAGCATGAGAGGGAGATTTTTATATCCCTTGCAGAGGCAAGAACAAGATACTTTCAGGCACGGGATATAAAGGAGAAGCTCGAGGCCTCTGAGGCACTTGAAGGAGCACTCTCAAGATTATTACTTCTTGTTGAGAAATATCCTGAATTGAAGGCAAACGAATCCTTTCTAAAGTTACACGATAGCCTGGAAGGCACTGAAAACAGGATTTCCGTTGAAAGAAGGCGTTACAATGAATATGTGAGAGAACTCAACACCTACAGGAGAACAGTCTTCGGAAGATTCTTCGCTTCGCTTGCAGGAGTTGACAGGGCAAAGTATTTCGAAATACCTGAACACGAAAAGGAACCACCCAGAGTGAAATTTTAATCCAATGGGAAATCTCCCTTTTTGCCTTTTTTTGATTTTGCTGGCAGTTACAGGCTGCGGAAATAATCCCTCAGAAGACCCGCTGGAGATCTTCCTTCCAGATGCCTACAATGTTATTAAGGTTGAGCCATGGGTTGAAGGTCTTGAAATCCCCTGGTCACTGGTTTTTCTTCCTGATGGAAGGGCACTGGTGAGTGAAAGACCTGGAAGGATAAGATTGATTAAAAATGGAAAGCTTCAGGAAGAGCCATACATGAAGATAGATGTTGCACATACTGGAGAGGGAGGTCTCATGGGACTTGCCATTCATCCTGATTTTCCGAAAAAACCATACATATACGCGATACATACCTATAGAAAAAACTCCAGGCTCTACAACAGGGTAATAAGAATCAAAGATCTCGGGGAAAGGGGTTCGCCTGATAGAATTATCATTGACAGTATACCTGGTGGAAGATACCACAATGGGGGAAGGATTGCATTTGGACCTGATGGAATGCTTTATATAACAACTGGTGAAACATTTCAGCCAGACCTCTCACAGGATATTAATTCCCTTGCAGGAAAGATCCTCAGGTTAACACCTGAGGGAGGGATTCCAGAGGATAACCCTTTTCCTAAATCTCCTGTTTACTCCTACGGACACAGAAACCCCCAGGGGATTGCATGGGATCCTGGAACAAAAACCCTTTTTGAATCAGAACATGGTCCTTCAGGTGAGTTTGGTATCTTCGGTCATGATGAGATAAATATAATCTTTAAAGGCGGAAATTACGGATGGCCGAAGATAATAGGAATCGGTGGGAAAAATGGGTTTGTGGATCCTTTTATTTTGTGGAAAAGCACAACACCTCCTTCGGGCATAGCCTTTTATAAAGGGGACCTTTTCGTTGCTACCCTGAGGAGTGAAGCCCTTATAAGAATAATACTGCAAAGGGTAAACAAAAGTTATAAAGTGGAAAGAATAGAGAGGTGGTTTTCTGAAAATTACGGAAGGGGGAGATTTGGAAGATTAAGGGATGTTGTTGCTGGGCCTGATGGGTTTCTTTATTTCATGACAAACAACAGGGATGGCAGGGGTTTTCCGAGACCTGGTGATGATAAAATCTACCGCATTGCCCCTTTTAACCTCCAATCTCAAACATACCCTTTGAAACATTAAGGGCCCTTTCGACATAAAAGCCCCTTCCAGGTTTCATCAAAACTGCATCCCTGAAGGCATCCCTCAACGATTTCTCCCAGTTATTGCTGTTAAGTGATCCCTTTAAATCTATCTCCCTTCCCATTACCATGCATGATCTCAGATGCCCATCTGATGTAACCCTGAGCCTGTTGCATTCATTACAGAATGAGTGGCTTACAGGGCTGATTATCCCTATCTCCCCACCTTCCCTGAGGTGATAATATCTGGCAGGATCACCCTTTCGGGAAAATGGTGTTATCCCATCCTCCAGTCTATGCTTTATCCTCTCTATTATCTCCTCCCTCGACACATATCTGCTTCTCCATTCCTCGTCATTCCAGCCGACAGGTATAAGTTCTATGAATCGGATTATCACGTCCTCCCTTATGGAAAAGTCAACAAAATCCTCTATTTCATCATCATTGACACCCCTCATAACAACAACATTTAACTTAACAGGCTCTATACCAGCCTTTTTTGCCTCCCTCACGCCATTCAAAACCTTCTCAAAAAGCGCGCATCCGGAAATCTTCTGAAATCTTGACTTTCTCAGGGTGTCAAGGCTAACATTTATCCTCATCAGTCCTGCCTTCTTTAAATCATGTGCAAGCTCATCAAGAAACACACCATTTGTTGTAAGTGAAAGATCCCTTATGCCATCTATTGAAGAGATACCCCTTACGATTTCCAGTATGTCCTTTCTTATAAGGGGTTCGCCACCAGTTATTCTTATTTTCTCTATCCCGAGCGATGAAGCGACAGTTGCAATCTTTATTATCGCGTCAGCTTCCAGGATCCTCTCATTCCTGTTAAAAAACAGCTCCTTCCCCCTTTTACAATAAATACAGCTTAAATTACAGAAATCCGTAACGGATATTCTGAGATATGTAACCCTTCTCCCATAGGCATCAAGGAGGTATTCCTTTGACCGATTCCTTCTTTTCGGAAAAATGGTCTTATCATGCCTGCTCTGATTCCATCTGTTTAGTATAAAGAAAACGAGATATCCGGGAATGAGACTGTATGTGAGATTTGATGTAAAATATCCAGTGGCTGCCATCAAGGAGACAATGATTATTCCTGATTTATTTATATCCTTTGAAAGTAAACAGTGATTCAATCCTGTGTACATGAGGGATATACCGAGGAAAACAACAAAAGGGGTGGTAAGCAACAACTTCTTCAGCTCCCATGAAAAGAGTGAGATAACAATCATTGTGAGTCCGGTTATTACTGTTGCTAATCCTGTTCTTGCGCCCATCCTGTAATGCGCTGTCATCCCGCCACTTCCATGACATACAGGAATCCCACCAAAAATGAAAGAAAGAAAGTTTCCCATTGAAATACTGAATGAGAGATTTCTTATGCTAAGCTTTTTACCCTTCTCTCCAAAATAACAGATTGCCACATCCTCTGTTGCAACAATTGCATTTCCAAGGGTAAGTGGAATCTGAGGTATTACAAGGAGCAAAGCGGCACTGAGAACCACGGCAGAAGATGGCATCTGTAAATTATTAATCAGAAAATGAAGTGATGAACCCTCCTTAAGTGTTGAAAAGCTGATTGCCCTTCCTGTAAATATTTCACCTTTTGTTAATACCTCATAGCCTGTTTTTATCAACAAAAGACCAACAGCCGTTTGAAGACCCCTTACAACTGGATGTGGAAATATTCTATACAGACTCCGACCTCTGCCTGATATTGCTAATAGCAGAATGAGAAGGGCCATGATAAGGGATGCGGCCCTTATATAATCAGGACCTAAACCTGATGCGATTGCTATGGCTGTTGCTGCCTTAAGGGGCTGGACAGGAACAGGAATCCCGAAATAAAATCCTGTAGCAATATAGATGATACCAAAGGTAAAGAATACGCTGAAGGGGCTCAATCCGCAAAATAGGATCGCTCCAAGGCTCAATGGAAGCAGTGTCCCCAGATCACCGAATGCGCCGCAAAAATCCCCCCACTGAAACCTCTTATCCGATCGGGAAGGCGACATAATTGAATATTATCAAATATAGCAGATCCTATCAATTACAGTGAATCAATTCTCCCTTTTAAAAATTCAAATTTCTATCAAGCAGAGGTAGAATTTTATTAGTAAATAACATTTAAGGAGGTTCTATGAATCCAATAAGGACATTTGAGGACCTGATTGCCTCTGTCTCTGCATACCGTCAATCCATGATAATCATTACCTCAATCCGCCTTCGAATATTTGATCATATCCATTCTGGAAAAAGGGATTTGATAACCCTATCATCAATTACAGGGATCAGTCCGGATAGACTCGAGATCCTGCTTAATGCCCTTGTGGTACTGGGTCTTCTTCGCAAAGATGGATCATACTACTACAATACAGAAGTATCAGAAAAATACCTCTCATGCAGTTCAGAGATGTTTGCAGGCAGTATCATCCTCCACAACATCAGATGCTGGAGGGGGTGGACGGATCTGCTTGATACACTTTATGGAGATTTCAGGCAGAGCCGTATGAGTGATGATGAAAGGAGATATTTCATAGATGCGATGGATGTAATTTCAAAAAAGAGGGTACCATTGATTATTGATAAACTGAATCTTCCTGAAAGGAGCAGACTTCTTGATCTGGGTGGTGGGCCGGGCACATATGCTATGGAATTTAAGAAAAATTATCCAGAACTTGATGTGATTATATTTGATCTGTCCGAGGTTATAGATATTACGGAGGAATACCTTAAAAAAGGGGGGTACTCAGGATTGATCAAAACCATCAGAGGTGATTTTCTAACGGGAACCATCGGCTCATCCTATGATGTTGTCTGGATATCGCAGGTCATCCATATGCTTACAGAGAAAGAGTGCTCGCTCGTTTTTGAAAAGGTTTACAATGCACTTAATCACCGAGGAAAGATAATCATACATGATTTTTTTCTAAGTGACGATGGACTTCATCCGGAGGAAGCTGTTATCTTTGGATTGCATATGATCGCGGTTAACGGTAAGGGTAAAACATACAGATTTTATCAAATTGAGGAGTTATTAAGCCGGATAGGGTTTAAAGGGATAAAGCGCCATCCCTTCATAACACCTGCAACATCCCTTATCACTGCTGAAAAGGAATAATATGTATTAAATAAAATTTCCACCCCTGTATTTTGCCGCTATCTCTTTTAACTCATGCCTTTTCTTCACAAATCTATCCTTCATTGAAATAAGCCACTCTCTGTGCTCTTCCATCTTCTCAACGGAGAAGAGATCAATTCCTGTATCATCTATTTTCTCTATCAAAAAGCTACTATTTTTATGTATTGCCTTAAACCTTGTTCCACATATCAAACACGAAAGGATACCCGGCTCAAAAAAATCAAAACCCGTTCCCCCACAAACAGTACATCTTGCCCACCCTTTCTCCTCAAGAGGCTTACCGAAGATTGCGGCTGCAAGGGATCTTGCCTTCTTGAGATTTTCCTCATCAAGAAGCACCTCACCTGGAAGAGCCGCATAGAAAAGACCCATACCTTTTATATCTGCTCCTAAACGAAGAAGAAAGTTCCGCAGCGCAAGCATTGTGTAGCCCTGCCCATACTTCATACCCGCTATACCAATACCTATTGCAGGTTTATTAACAAGCCTGGGATAGATGGAATAGAAATGGAGCCCCCTGTCAAGAAAAAGCTTGAGGGTTGCATTCTCTCCAAAGATATATGATGGAACAGCAACAATAAGCCCATCGGACTCAAGGATTGCCTGAAGTATACTTTCGAAATCGTCCTCCTGCGGACATCTATCAGTAAGGCATCTGTAACATGCGCGGCAGGGCTTGATATTCTTCGACGGTAACCTCACAAATGAAAGATCGACACCACCAGGGATATGATGCGCAATATAATTGCAGATGATCTCGCAATTCCCTCCTGACCTTGGTGAGGCAAGGATAGCAAGAACCCTTCTCATATTATTTCTCCCCGGAAAATTTTTTCCATTCTATTCCGGGGATTAATTAAAGGCAATACGCACAGATCCACTCCTATCCTGTATCATCCATCCCCCATGATCATTTCTTCAGCGCCTCGTAGACCTTTCCAACGAGTTTTGCTGATGGCTTGAGTGTCTTCCCTCCCTGCCTCCACCCAGCAGGACACGCCTCATTGGGGTTTTTGCTCACATGGATATGCGCTGAGAGAAGCCTCAGCAATTCCTCTGAATTTCTTCCAACAGGATAGAAGTTGACCTCCGCGCAAACAAGTTTCCCATCAGGATTGATTATAAATGTTCCCCTGAGGGAAAGGCCTGTTGACTCATCGTAAACACCAAATAATCTGCATACCCTACCAGTTGGATCAGCACCCATAGGAAACCTTACCTTCTCCAGTAATTTCTCTTCCCTCTGCCATGCAAGATGCGTGAATTTTGTATCCGTGCTTATGGAGATAAGCTCTGCACCAAGTTCCTTTATCTTTTCATACTGATCTGCCAGATCAGCAAGTTCCGTTGCTCAGACAAATGTGAAATCAGCTGGATAAAAGAAAAGAACCGTCCACCTCCCCTGTCTTTTTATCGAATCAAGCGTAAATTCCCCGAAATCACCCTTAACAGGCTCAAATGTATCGAGTTTAAAGTCAGGAACAATCTGTCCAACTTTTATTTCATCTGCCATTTTTACCTCCTTTTTTAAAATTTTTTAAATTTATCCCTTTTAACACCACATATGGGGCATCTATCAGGCGCTTCACCAATAACTGTGTAACCACAGATCTCACAAATATTAATCTCACCTATATCCATATCCTTTCCTGCCTTTACAACCTCCCTTGCCTCCGTGTAGAGTGCTGCGTGGATCTTTTCAGCTTCCAGTGCATAGTTCATCGATTTTACTGCCTTATGCTCCTCCTGAAGCTCTGCAACACTTTTGTATGCGGGATACATTTCATCCACCTCGAATGTTTCACCATCAATAGCCACTCCCAGATTCTCAACAGTTGATCCGCAACCGTTAAGAGCGCGCAGATGATTTGCTGCATGGACCCTCTCCGCATAGGCAATTGCACGGAAAAGCCTCGCAACATTCTTCATACCCTCCTCCTCCGCCTTATCCGCAAAGATCAGATACCTCATGTGTGCCTGACTTTCGCCTGCAAATGCTGACTTAAGATTCTCCCTTGTCATTGGACGCATACCCTTACCTCCCTGTTATTTTATAAGCCCCACTATTTGGGCTCCTTAGTATACCTCTGGCATTTCTTACACAGACCAAAAAACTCGATCCTGCATCCATAAATCCTGAACCCCCTGAACTCTTCCTCCGGCATATCTATTCTTATATCCCTGAATATATCGTGGATCCTTTTGCACCTCTCACAGATAAAGTGGCGGTGAGGCTGTATATTTGGATCGCATCTTTTCCTTTCGGGATCAATCTCCAGGATCTCTATAAGTCCCCTCTTTTTTAAGATATCAAGGGTATTGTAAATGGTTGCGATGGAAATTCCCGGGAATTTCTTTGAAACAGCCCTGAATATATCCTCGGCCGATGGGTGATCTGTATTCCCCTCAAGGAACTCCATAATCGCCATGCGCTGTGGCGTCATCCTCAATCCTGCGGACCTTATTTTGTTTTTAATCATTTTGAAATTAATATTTTTCCAATTTAATAATGATTATAATCAAATCAAAATATCTGTCAAGTAGTAAAAATTTTTTCAAAAAATACTTATGCCAATTTAAACAAACTAAAATTTTTCATCGATTTTTAAAACATTTTTTAATAAATGCCTTGACAAACCTAATTCTTATTTTTATTAATTAATTGACCATTTTTTTAAGGGGGTTATTATGAAACGTCAATCTATCGGAAAATTATCCATCCTTATCATTTCATTAATCATCACCTTCGTAATGCCATCAATAAATGAAGCGCAGCAAAAACCCATTATTATCGGTTCACCACTTTCAACTGCCTTCCTCTATGGATGGGATGCAGAAAGGGGGATAAGGCTTGCTGTGGAGGAGATCAATGCCAAGGGTGGTGTTAATGTCGGTGGTGTTAAAAGGCCTTTTAAGGTTGAGGTTATAGACACAAGAGACCTGGAGCCTGGTGTCCCTGTAAGTGAGGCACTTCTTGCAGTGGAAAAACTCATCCTTGAAAAAAATGCAGATTTCATCGTTGGAGGTCCTGTCAGATCAGAGGCTGCACTTGCTGCAATGGATCTACTCAGTAAATATAAGAAGGTAAGCATACTCACAACAGGTGTGCTTACACCCCTTTATCACAAAAGGGTTGAGGAAAACTATGATAGGTACAAATACTGCTTCAGGATCACAAGCCATGTCGGTGTTATGGTTAATGAATTCAAGACACTCCTTGATGAAATAAAAAAGAAATACGGATTTAAAAAGGCCTATATCATGGTTCAGGATGTGGAGCATGCAAGAAAAGGTGGAGATGCTATGAAAAAGGTTATGACTGAGACTGGATGGGAGGTTGCGGGAATGAAGATCTATCCCACCGGCACAACGGACTTCTCCGTTGGTCTTATTGAGGCGGGAAAGGCAGGGGTCCAGATACTTTTCCTATGGATGGATATGCCTGAATCAGCAATCCTTCTCAAACAGTGGAACGAAATGAAGCTCAAGTGTTTGCCCATGGGATTTGTCAATGCAGCTGAGCAGCCTGGTTTCTGGAAGGCAACAGAAGGGAAGGGGGAGTATCTTATTGTTAATCTTGTAAATGGTGGAAATGCACCTGCAAAAATAACCCCAATGACTGTGAAATTTGTTAATGCATATAAAAAGAGATGGGGGATAGAACCCGAGGGTTATGGAACATCATCAAGTTACATGGGAGTTTATGCACTTAAAGAGGCCATAGAAAAGGCTGGAAGCACAGATCCCGATGCTGTAATAAAGGCACTCGAAAATATCGATATTGAAGGTGTTTATGGAAGGATAAGATTTGATAAAAAATCACATCAGGTGATTCCATCCCTTGATCCAAAGGAAGGCGCTGTCACCTGTATAATACAGTGGCAGAAGGGAAAAAGGGTTCAGATATTTCCACCAAAGGTGGCATCGGGCAAACTCATGCTTCCGCCATGGATGAAGTGAGGGGGAAGGTTGGAAATAATTATCTATGGAACGATAAATAGTATCATACTTTCCCTTCTCTCGCTGGGATTTGCCCTTACATACAGCATCAGCAGGCTTCCCAACTTTGCCCACGGCTCGCTATACATCCTTACCGGATATGTAACCTGGCTTTTTATGAACAGATTGCTACTTGGATATCTGCCCTCCATACTTCTTAGTATCCTCATCACAGCAATTGCAGGTCTGCTGATCTACAACCTTATCCTTAAAAGGATAAGGGGGATGGAGATATCAGAAATAATTGCAACATATGCAATCGCCCTTGCAATTATTGAGGCACTCAGATGGGGAGGTTTAAGAGGCGCAGTGCATTCCCTTCCACCTTTTGTCAGTGGCTCTCTGATGATCTTTGATGTCCCTGTTGATTATCAGAGGCTCATGATCTGTGCCATCGCATTGATGACGTATCTTTCGCTCTACATCTTTACGAAATATACAAAGCTTGGACTTGCACTGAGGGGGATTGCACAGGATGAGAGGGCTTCAATGATGCTGGGTATCGATTCAGACCTTGTTGCCTCCCTATCCCTGGCCCTTGGCTCTGCCCTTGCGGGATTTTCTGCTGTTCTTATTCTCCCCCTTGGAAATATAGTTGTTGAGGCCGGGTACAACGTCCTCATCTCCTCAATTGCTGTATGTATTGTGGGAGGCCTTGGAAGCTGGGCTGGAACATTGATTGCTTCCTTTATTATTGGATATGCCCAGATCCTGACCGAAAGATTCCTCTCATCGCATTTCCAGATGGTCGTTGCCCTCTTTGGAATCATTATAACCCTTATATTAAAACCCTCCGGGCTTTTTGGAAAACAGAAGGAGCTTGAGGAGAGGGTGTGAGGTTTATACAATGGGTGCGATGAGAAGGGAGAGGATAGACAGGGGCGTAAAGGTAAGAACAGAGGGGATCTATGCGATCTCCAGCTTATCCGATATGCTTTATTTAATAGGTCCTCCACTTACAATTATCCTTCTGCTCCTTTTCCTTCCCATCCTCCTTGAGTTTGCCCCTTACTGGAAGAGGGTTGTAAATATAATGTGCGTCTATGCACTCCTTTCCATCTCTTTCGATTTCCTTGCAAACTGTGTTGGTCTTGTATGTCTGGGTGGCTCATTTTTTGTAGGAACAGGTGGTTATCTTTCAGCAATCTTCAACGTATACTTCTCCCTCCCCTTCTATATTTCCATTCCTTTTGCATCGATAACGGGTGCAGTATTCTCGACACTACTTATATTCCCATGCCTTCCCCTGAAGGGTGTTTATTTTGCAATAGTAACACTGATGTATCCGCTCCTCTTTACCAGGATCATAGAGGCACTGGACATCCTTGGTGGAACAAATGGGATCACAGGCCTTCAGAGTTTTCCTGACCCCTGGACGGAGCAATACACAATCATCATCATCACGCTCCTTGTTCTCTTCTTCATGAGAAGATTCATGAGGGAAGACATAGGGCTTGTGCTCAAAGGCATAAAGGACAACGATCAGTCCGTAAGGGCATCCGGTATAAATGTTACTCTAATGAAGCTTCTTTCTGTATTCATTGCTTCCCTTATAGGATGTTTTTCAGGTGCATATATTGCACATCTCTATATGTGGGCAGGTATTTCACTCTTTGCCCTTGATTTTTCCATCATCCCTATTGCTGCAACAGTAATCGGAGGTGGTGGTATCTTTACTGGATCGGTGATTGGTAGTTTCATCCTGGTTCCACTCTCAGAGTTCTTGAGGTTCTTTGGAACATTTAGAATCGTAATTTACAGCATTATCCTTACCGCATTCATAGTCTTAAAGAGCGAAGGCATAGTTGTTTATCTTCAGAGAAAATATCACCAGTTTGAAAGATGGGTTGAGATATGAATGGGGAGATCATACTTTCTGTTCAATCCTTAAGCAAATCCTTTGGTGGCCTAAAGGTGCTTTCCGATGTGAGTTTTGATGTAAAAAGAGGGGAGATATTCGGTATCATTGGTCCAAATGGTTCTGGAAAAACAACACTGATAAACTGCATTACAGGGTTCATAAAACCCGATTCCGGAAGGATCTTTTTTAGAGAGAGGGATATTACAGGACTTCCTCCACACAGAATCTCTCACCTGGGCATTGCAAGAACATTCCAGATAACAAGACCATTTTTTACACTTCCCGCTTTTAAAAATCTCATCATACCGCTCTTCTCCTCGAGGGCAAGGAGTATCGGTGGATGGAGGGGAGGAGGGAGGTATGGAAACAGGGATACTGTAGCTGTCGATATCCTTGAAGAGGTTGGCTTTGAAAGGAACTCAAGGGTTCCTTTCAAACTTGCTGCTACGCTCCCATCCGGTTATCAGAAGAGGCTGGAGCTTGCAAGATGCATCGCCATGAAGCCGGAGGTAATTATCTGTGATGAGATATTCTCGGGGTTGAGTATGAGTGAAATTGCAAGCATGATCCCCCTTATCGAGAAGATGTGCATGGATGGGATCACGATTGTGATGGTTGAGCACAGATTGAGGGAACTCTTCAGGGTTGCCGATAGAATCATGGCCCTCAATTTCGGTGAGAAGATAGCAGAAGGACTCCCTCATATAGTGATTGAGGACAGAAGGGTAAAGGAGGCATATCTCGGGACAGAGGATTAGCATGCTTGAAGTAAAAGAACTGATGGTATTCTACGAGAATATGCTGGCTCTTAACAATGTTTCCATAAAATGCGAGGAAAAGCAGATCGTGGGAATATTCGGCTCAAACAGTGCAGGAAAAAGCACACTGATGTATACAATTTCTGGAATAATAATGGATATCGCAAAGAAGGAAGAGATGAAGGGAGGAGAAAGGATATGCACAGCAGGAGCCATATATTTCGAAGGAAAAGACATAATGCATCTCAAACCACATGAAAGGGCAAGGATGGGGATCGTGCTCTGTCCTGAGAGAAGGAGGGTCTTTCCTGAAAGCACGGTCCTTGAGAATCTCAAGATCGGGGCCTATCTTTCAACCAGTAAAAAGGCTAAGGAGACACTCGATTATGTGTTTCATATCTTCCCAAGACTCAAGGAGCATATAGGAAGGCGTGCAGGATTTCTGAGCGGAGGGGAGCAGCAGATGCTTGCCATAGGAAGGGCACTGATGGCAAAACCAAGGCTCCTCCTTCTCGATGAACCACTTCTTGGACTGAGTCCTGCATATCAGAAGGTTGTTGTAAATGCAATTAAGGAAATAAGGAACACAAAAGGAATAACAATAATAGTAACAGAGCAGTATGCACGCCCTGTTATGCCTGTTATAGATTACGGCTATATACTGGAGAATGGCTCAAAGGTTCTCGAAGGAAAAAGGGATGAGCTTCTTGATAATCCTGATGTTAAGTCTGCATATTTTGGTGTTTAGGGAAAGGGAAGATGAGAACTTACAGTGAAGAGCTTTGCTATACACAATTTGAAGAAATTTCCATCAAATATCCTGATAAGACAGCGATCATCTATCTTGGTAAGAGATACAGCTATGGAACCCTCAGGGAATTTACCAACAGGTTTGCATCAGCGCTTCTTAAACACGGGGTGAACCCTGGTGATAAGATTCTCCTTTATCTCTATAACACACCACAGTGGATTATCGCAAACTTTGCAATAAACAAAATTGGTGCAACAGTCGTTCCCATTTCTCCAATATATACATCCTATGAGATTGAATACATTGTAAGGGACTCAGAAATAGAGACTGTTATCTGTATGGATACAAATTTTGTTTACATAAAGGATATCATGGAAAGAACGCCTCTCAAAAGGATTATAGTCACGAATTTTGTGGATATGCTTCCCTTCTGGAAGAGATCGATTGGATATCTACTTGATAAAATACCGAGTGGAAAGCTAAAAGGGGGGAGCAATATATATCAATTCAGACATCTTATTGAGGAAGCCAGACCATCCCTTCCAACTATAAAAGTGGATGCATGGAAGGATCTTGCCTATATCATGTATACAGGTGGAACAACAGGTTTTCCAAAGGGGGTTCCAGGAAATCACATGGCGGAGGTCTCATATATCAGGGATATAATGGAAGAGATCCTTGCAGGCCATATGCGGGAAGGGAAGGAAACAGTAATAGTTATTAACCCCCTCTTCCATATAATGGCAAAGGGCTATCTCATCGCTTTCGGACTCAATTTTGGAAATACGGTCGTTCTCATGCCTGTTCCGGAAATTGATCCATTCCTTCATGCGATACAGAAATATAGAGTTGGATGGATGCTCGGTGTACCTGCACTCTACAGGATGATACTGGAGAATGATCGACTTAATCACTATGATTTAAGCTCGCTGAAATACTGTTACTGTGGTGGTGATGTGCTACCATCCGAGGTATTTAACAGCTGGAAGAGGAGGTTTGGTATTCCCATTTACCAAGTATATGGATCAACCGAAGTTGGACATGTTTCGTACAGTCCGCTTCACAGAGAGCCAGGTCCCGATACAGTTGGAGTTCCTCTTAGCTCAAGGAAGTGTATTGTTGCCGATTACGATTCACTTAAGATTCTCCAGACCGGAGAAACAGGTGAACTTCTTGTTACCTCAAAATATACTGTTAAGCAATACTGGAGAAGACCTGATGAAACAGCCAGTTCTTATATAAACATAGGTGGAGAAATCTATTACAGAATGGGAGATTTTGTAAGATTTACACCCGATGGTGAAATCAAGTTTATCGAAAGGGTAGCAGATATCATCAAATATAAAGGATACAGGATATCTGCATCTGAGATTGAGGCAGTTCTTCAGGACCATCCAACCGTGATAGGTGCGTGTGTTGTTGGTGTTCCTGACAGCAATGTGGGTGAAAGGATAAAGGCAATAGTTGTTCTTAAGGAGGATGCAAGGGGTGTTGGAAGTATTGATCTTATCAGATGGTGCAGGGAGAGGCTTGCACCCTATAAGGTGCCGCACTACATTGAATTCAGGGATATGCTTCCGAAATCAAAGGTCGGAAAGCTTCTCAGAAGGGAAATAAGGGAGGAGGAAAGGAGAAAGCTTCAAAAGGATCAACGAATGATATGAGATGGGACCAATCGCTATTGTCATGTTATTCTATCTCGATCTCTTCACCCTCTGTAATCCTCGGCCATTCTATTTCAAGAATACCCCCTTTCAGAAACCTCACCCTTATATCCTCCTTCTTTGGTTCGGGATCGAGCTTTAACCTTATAATGTGAGTGTCCCTCGTGCGTGAATAGCTTATCCTGAATGGGCGAAAAGGTGCCCCAAATCCCATCCTCAATGGGCCGAACCTGAAATCGAAAAGATCATACCACTCCTCAAAGGCCATGTTAAATCTTCCTCCATAATTTTTTTATAAAATGATAAGGTAAATCCTTACCGACTTCAACAAGGGATCGCTGCTTTAAGGTATTGCATAATTCTTCTATCATCCATAAAATCCCTAAATAGTCCTAATACAGGGGGGATTCCATGAAGGTTCTCATTATTGATAGTGGAGGAAGGGGTCATGCAATTGCATGGTCCTTCATGAATGATCCCAATGTCAGGGAGGTTATATGCATCCCTGGAAATGAGGGGATAAAGAGGGACGGAATAAGGTGTGTTTCCATTAAATCCCCAGTGGAGATCCTTCAATTTGCAAAGGAGGAGAGGGTTGATCTCGCCTTTGTGGGACCGGAAAGCTATCTTTCGGAGGGAACCGTTAATCTATTTAATGAAGAAAAGATCCCTATTGTTGGACCGACAAAAGAGGCAAGCATACTGGAGTCGAGCAAGGCATACACAAAGTTACTCTGCAGGGAACTCGGCATACCAGTTGCGGAGTTTGAAATATTTGACGACCCTGAGGATGCAAAGGATTATGTAAGAAGCGTTGGATATCAGGTTGTTGTAAAGGCTGATGGGCTTGCGCAGGGGAAGGGATCTATTGTCTGTTCAGATGTGGATGATGCCTTAAACGCAATAGATACCGTTTTTGAACAGCAGGCCCTTGGTAACTGGGGCGGTGACAGGGTGGTCATAGAAAAAAGGCTTTATGGCAGGGAGCTTTCTTTCTTCTACTTCACTGATGGTTATCATCTCGTTCCTATGCCTGTGGCCCAGGATTTCAAAAGGGCATATGATGGTGACCAGGGCCCCAATACAGGAGGGATGGGGGCATACTCACCCCACCCCATGGAGGGGCCTGAACTTACAGAAAAGGTAACATCAATAGTTGCAAAACCGCTTATTAATGGCTTCAGGGAAAGAAGGGGGATACTCTATAAGGGTATTTTATACCTTGGCCTTATGATCGTGGATGGAATCCCCCATGTGCTCGAGGTGAATGTCCGCCACGGAGACCCTGAGGCTGAGGTTATACTTCCAAGGCTTAAAACACCCATATCGGAAATATCCATTGCCATAGTGGAAGGAAAACTCGGAGGGTTGGATGTCCACTGGAGCACGGAATATTTTTGTGATGTGGTTGCTGCAGCAGGGAGAACAAAACAGATCAGCAAGGAGGGGAAGAGCAAGGGGTGGTATCCAGGATATCCGGGAAGATATGGTATTGGATATCCAATAGTAGGACTTGATAATATAACCCCTGAGAAATGCAAGATATTTTTTGCCGGTGTTTCTTACCATCCTGAAAAAGGACTTGTTACGAGCGGGGGGAGAGTGCTACATGTTGTTGGAAAAGGGCAGACACTGGCAGAAGCAAGGGACGCTGCCTATGAAGAGATAAAAAAGATCCATTTTGAGGGGATGAGATACAGAAAGGACATAGGGTTTATCTATTAGTAAGGGTCAGGTATTGATGCAGGGGATCCAAATGTTTCTCTGTAGATCCGATCTATCAGCTCCATATCCTCTTCACTAATAGTGAATCCAGAGCCTCCGGCAATCTCTTCTATCTGCTCAACATCCCTTGCCCCCACAATAGCAGAGGTGACAGATGGACGCATGAGAGTCCAGGAAATGGCAAACTGGAGCACGCTCCTTCCATACCTCTCAGAGATGGGTCTTATTCTTTCTACGAATCCCAGCGCCCTTGAGAGAAATGGCTCCCTGAACAAGGGACTCTTCCTCCTCCAGTCATCAGGGGCAAGCCTCCTTATATCGAATTTTCCCGTAAGAAGCCCAGATTGAAGGGGGCTGTATACAACCACACCTATCCCATTTTCCCTGCAGAATGGAAGGATCTCTTTCTCCACCTTTCTCATAATCATGCTGTATGGCGGCTGAAGAGACTGCACGTGCGATATCCTCATACACCTTTTAAGAAGATCCACATCGAAATTTGAAACCCCGATGTATCTTACCTTTCCTCCCTCTCTAAGTCTCACAAGTGTTTCCCATGCATCTTCAACAGGTGTTGATGGATCCGGCCAGTGTATCTGGTACAGGTCTATGTAATCAGTCTGGAGTCTTCTCAGGCTTGCCTCACACTCGCGTCTTATGCTCTCCGGCTTCAGATTGTTTCTGACAACCCCTCTTTTATCCCATACAAGTCCGCATTTGGTTGCAATAAAGACCTTTTCCCTCTTCCCCTTCACTGCCCTTCCAACGACCTCCTCTGAATGTCCCAATCCGTAAACAGCTGCAGTGTCAATCCAGTTTATCCCAAGATCAATAGCCTTTTGAATTGCCCTTATGGATTCATTGTCGTCCACAGGACCCCATCCATACCCCCATGAACCACCAATTGCCCATGCACCAAATCCAATCTCGCTCAACATGGGACCATTTTTCCCAAGCATCCTTCTATTCATCAGTTTTTACTCCTTCCAACAGGACAGACAGACTGACAGTGAAAGCAATAATAGTAATTTCCCGTCATGAAATTTTGCCAGAGCTCAAGGCTCATCTGACTTGAGAGCAGCGTCCTTCTTTTTTCCGAATCCCCTTCAAGAAGATCACTCAAAAATCTTCTCCAGGCGCGAAAACCTCCATAAAATATCACATCCCCGCACCGCCTCTTATCTACCTTACCTCCACCTGAAAGTGCCCCGGCAGGACATTCTTCCACGCATCTCATGCAGTGAGTGCACAGATCCCTTTCCGTCCTTTCCCCGGCAGGAATATCAGCATCCGTAATCACACCACCAAGCCTCACAGCTGGTCCATACCCTTCGGTCAAAAGAAGTCCGGACTCCCCGTAGGATCCTATGCCCGATGCTACTGCAGCTTCCCTCCAGTTTATTGCACCAACCATTCCGAATTTTGGCGGCGACATATCAATAGGGATAAAACTGGGAACAGCAACAGCCCTGTATTTCATCGATTCAATAAAAAGGGCTATTGTATGTGATGCCCTTGCTATCTCACTGTATGTGTATATGGTGTCAAACTGGGCAACCTGTATATTTCTCGACCCAATCGCGCTTCTCGAATGTGGTCTGCCCAAAACAATAACAGATCTTGCTCCGGGAAGTATCTTCTCAATTTCCTCCATGTTAGCAGGAAGTGATGATGTTGAGCATACGCCAAATATAGGGCAGCCCAAACGAAATGCCATATCCTTCAAATCCTCAATATTTACCAATCCCATATATGGCTTTCTCCTCAATCCTCGATCAAGTGTTAAAGCTAATGTCCTTTACCCTGAAAACAATTCCCTTATCTTCTCAAAAAGTTCCTCCGGCAAAAAGGGCTTCATGATAAGCTTTATTTCTTCATCGATTACCCCTTTACTGTAGATTATATCCCTTGGATAACCACTCATGAAGATAGCTTTAATATCAGGATTTATTTTCATTATCTCTTCATATACCCTCCTTCCACTCTTTTTCGGCATCACAACATCAAGGATGATAAACTTAATATCCTTACTGTTTTCGGTAAACTTCCTTATGGCATCCTCACCATCTTCAGCCTCTATCACACTGTATCCCGCATCCTCAAGAATCCTTTTAATAAGTCTTCTCACAGGTAGATCATCCTCTGCAACAAGCACAACCCCTTCAGCCTTAATCCCTTCCACCTTCACCCCTTTATACTTCACTTCCTGTTCCTCAGCCTTTTCAAGAAGAGGAAGATAAAAAATGAATGTTGATCCCTTACCAGGTTCACTGTAAACATCTATATAGCCACTGTGCTGTTTTACAATACCATAAACAAGGGCAAGCCCAAGACCTGTTCCTTTGCCCGGCTCCTTTGTTGTGAAGAAGGGCTCAAAAACCCTCTTTCTTATATGCTCATCCATACCGGTTCCAGTATCAGAAAAAACAATGGATGCATATTTCCCGATTCTTCCATATCCATGAGACCTTATGAACTGTTCGTCCATTTCCACAATTTTTGTTTCTATTGTTACGATACCTCCACCTGGCATCGCATCCCTTGCATTCGTCGCAAAGTTGATAAAGACCTGTTCAATCTGTGTATAATCGGCTTTCACAATGAGTTTTTCATCGAAGAGATTTAACCTGATTTCTATATCCTCTCCTATGAGCCTTGTTAGCATCTGAACAGCATCTCTCACAATATCATTGAGATTCAAAACCCTCTGTGCGCTGATCTGCTTTCTGCTAAATGTGAGAAGCCCCTTTGTAAGCTCTGACGCTCTTTTTGATGAGTCAATGATTACCTTCAGGTAGTTTTTTAAATCCTCCTTTTCTCCGAGCCTCTCCTCAAGAAGTCTTGCATATCCCATTATCGCTGTTATCAGGTTGTTGAATTCGTGGGCAATACCTGCTGCAAGCTGACCTATTGCCTCCATCTTCTGCGCATGACGGAGCTGTTCTTCAAGTTTTACATGTTCTGTTATATCGATAATCGTTAACACTATTGCCCTCAGCTTTCCATCTCCTCCTATAATGGATGCTGTTGAAAGGCTTATATCAACAGATGTTCCATCTTTTCTCGGAAGCTGGAGGCGCATATCAGAGATGGATTCTCCAGTAAGCAATCTCTGACCGAGGATCCTTAACTCCCCCCTACCATCATGAATAAGGGGGTTAGGCTTACCTAATACCTCCTCCTTACTCCATCCAAAGATCCTTGTAGCTGCCCTGTTCCATGAAGTAACAACACCATCTGTGTCTAATGTAATGATTGCCGCAGGTGATGCATCAAAGATAGCACTGAGTCTACCTGTCAATTCACGAAGCTCATCTTCCATACTCTTGAGATCCGTTATATCGGTCATAAATCCCACAATCTCAAGAGGTTTGCCATCCCCACCCCTTACGACCTTTGCCCTGTTAAGAAAGCAGCATCTCCTTCCATCCTTACGTTTAAGATAATACCTTGCACTAACCTCACCTTTCTCAAGAAGCTCATCAATCCACTGCTCCATTCCTTTATCGCCCTCCATATTTTTCATCCACCACTCAAATGATGATACCTCCTCCTTTTCGTAACCCAGTATCTCCTTCACCCCTTCGCTTATCCAGTAAAGCCTGATGTTTCCTTCCTCTATTTTTAATCTGTATATGATACCCTGAATATTTGAGAGTATAAGCTCCAGCTCGCCTTTCTTCTCACCGAGGAGATTTAAAACTTTTTCTATTATCCTTAAATAATATAAAAGCCCAAGATATAAGATTATCCCTGTTAAAATAATAAAGATAATTCCCTTATATGTCTGGAAACGTGTTATTAATATGGGATTGTTTGTAAAATATAAAAGGATGCTGTCCGTTGTTAAGATCCATAGAAATCCAGCAACCAGATATAAAATAGTTATTTTTGCTGCACTTAGATTTACGTTCAGGTATTTACTATTATCCATAAGTCTTGAATCTCTAAATTCTTGAATCTCTATTTTGTGACAGGAAATAAATAATTTATACATCAACCTTTAAAAGAATTCAATTTCCCTTTTTCCCTCCCCCTGATAATATAAGAGCCAGTTATGAATAAAATCATCCTTTCCTGGTGTCTTTTTGATTTTGCAAATTCAAGCTATTCAGCAGTGATAGCCTCTGTTGTTTTTCCTGTCTACTATGCGATCCATATCGTTGGTAACGTGCATGGGGAGGGTGATCTCTGGTGGGGAAGGGCAATATCACTCAGTATGGGAATTGTCGCCCTGAGCTCACCATTTCTTGGAGGCATTGCGGATGTTAAAAGGATAAGAAAAGGGATGCTTTTCAGCTATACCATGTTATGCGTCATCTCCGTATCGCTCCTCTACTTTCTTGAAAAGGGGATGGCCCCTATGGGCTTTATACTTATTGTGCTTGCAAATATAGGACTTGAGGGGGGCACTGTTTTTTACAATGCATTCTTACCCGAGATTGCACACCCATCGTATCAGGGAAGGGTTTCCTCCTGGGGATTTGCAACCGGCTATGCAGGCTCCATCGTCTCGCTCCTTATAGCACTCATTCTCATATCGAACGGATATCTGAAACTCACATGGCCACTAACAGCGCTGTTCTTCCTCCTCTTCTCCATCCCTGCATTTCTCTTTCTTCCGCCTGACAGAAAAACGCAATCAGGATTAAAGGAGGCAGCAGGAGCGGGATTAATCCGGACCATTAAAACACTGAAGACTGTCGTTTCGGAAAGAAATTTGAGAAGATTCCTTATCGCATATCTTATATATGAAGATGCAGTCAATACAGTTATCGTCTTTTCAAGTATATTTGCTGCAACAACACTTCATCTCAATTACAATCAGCTATTTCTGGTATATCTCATCGTTCAGTTCACTGCCCTTACTGGTTCATTCATAATGGCAAAACCCACTGATATATGGGGACCAAAGAGGGTTGTTATTCTTTCGCTGATCCTCTGGATTTCTGTATGTATTGCAACCTATTTTGTATATGATCCCCTTCAGTTCTTTGTAGTTGCATCCATTGCAGGTCTCGGACTTGGAACTGTTCAAGCTGCATCAAGGGCACTCTTTGCAAGCTTCATCCCTCAGGGCTTTGAGTCGGAATACTTCGGGATCTACTGCCTTGTTGGTAAATCCTCAGCAATAGCAGGCCCCCTGATATTCGGCTATATATCATCTCGCACAGGAAACCAGAGAATGGCTGTTGCTGCTGTTGCTGTACTATTCCTTGCAGGCCTTATCACACTGTCAGGGGTCAGGGAAAGATCAAAAAAGATAATACCTTCTGATATAATGAATTGAACGGAGTCTATGAAGTGCATTATATGCAGGGAAGATGTGTCTACATCTATAGATAACCACGTAAGGATACATCTGTCTGTTAGCGGAGAAGAAATTTACGGATATTTCACTGAGATCGTAAGACCTTATAAAACCGCACTTCATAATATAACGGCAACAGATGTGAAAAGGGGGATTGTTTACTTCGGCATGGAGAATGCAATGCTGTTTATTGCCTATGCAGAGAGATACCATGGACTGACATGGCATGAATGCTGTGAATGGATGGGATTGCATGAGAAGAATCACCTGCTTTTGAGAAAGTTTTATAATCCTCCTGCTGCGAATCCCCATATAGTCTCCAATGTGGAGGACTACTACATTGAGAAGTTCATGATGCCTCAGAAATACAGATCCGTTTATGAGGCAAATGCAAAACTCATTATTGAAATAAGAAGGATGATGGCACCTTTTGAACTCTATAACATGAGCCACTCGATCCGCCTATACCACTGCCTGACTTATGCCTGCTGGCATGCCTTAGATGCGATCTCTGCCGATGATGTGATACTCCCTCAGCATGAATTAAAATTTACACTTAAAGCCTCCTCTATCATGAAGGGAATAGAGGGGCCAGATGAGCTATCCGGGGCAATGGATTTTATAAATAAGCTCTCTTTGAGCATGCTCAGGGTTTAATCCTGAATACTGATTCCTTGCATAAAATCTGCCGTAAGTAATATATTTATTAATAATATGAGGATCGTCAAAACTATATCGCTACTTTTCCTTATCCTTCTTATTATTCCTTCCTGTGCCCATGTGATAAGCGAACCTTTAAGGGAAGAAGCCCTGAAAGGGGTCTCCTTTCTGGAAATTGCAAAAGATCCGGAACGCTTTAAGGGAAAGCTGATCATAGTTGGTGGAGAGATAATAGCTTCAAGAAACCTCAAAGAGGGAACAGAGATCGAAGTCCTTCAGAAACCTCTTGATCGAACTGGAAGACCAACAGAGGCGGATATCTCTGAAGGAAGATTCTTGATACTGCATCCAGGATATCTTGACACCGCCATCTACAGCAGGGGGAGAAGTATCACTGCGGCGGGAATAGTTAAGGGAAAGAAAACACTCCCCCTTGGTGAGATTGAATATACATATACAGTTATCGAACCCAAGGAATTACATCTCTGGGAAAAGAAGGTCGAGCGTTACTACATATATTATGAGCCCCTCTGGTATCCCTATTGGTACTGGCCATATCCGTATCGAAGAATCCCATATTTCCTCTATCCATGAAAAAGGAAAAAAGCATTATAGTTACTGCAGCCGTTATTGAAAATGATGGGAAAATCCTCATAGGCAAAAGGAAGGGTGGTATTGATGTGGAAGGGAAATGGGAATTCCCCGGAGGAAAGGTCGAATCCGGAGAAACACCTGAGGAATGTCTGAAAAGGGAGCTTTTTGAAGAATTTGGTATTGAAACAAGGATCGGTGAGCTTCTGTGTACAAGCAGCTACACATACAGCCATGGAACTGTGATCCTTCTTACCTACAGGGCTTACCATGTATCAGGAGAATTCAATCCTACTGATCACGATGACATAAGGTGGGTTGCCCCGCATGAGCTTGATAGCTTTGAATTTGCACCTGCAGATATCCCCATTTTAAAAAGAATCAAGGAGATCTTCTGCTGAATTAAAGCTCGGAAAGCGTCCTGTAAAGCCCCACCACAAGCTCCTCCATCCTCGCATAATCAAGGGTATCCCACCTGTCACATTCTGTATGATAATTGGGATTTCTGTAAAATGCTGTATCCGTCACCATGAATGCCTGATAACCGAACTTCCAGAAGCTTCTGTGATCGGAAAGATCAATGCCATGGATGAGGGGTGGCACATTTAGTGATTCAACGGAAAGTGTGGAAACGTTTCTGAATATCTCCTTTATCATCTGGGTAAAGCCTTTTGAGCGGAGATTCCCAACAAATGCAACAAAATTTCCCCTATCAGGAAACATGAGCCTGAAGAAGGGGAGAGGGTATCCCTGTGAGTCAGGATCATCCCTGTAATATCCAACCATTTCGAGGGATATCATCCCGAGAAGATCCCTGCCTTCACGCTTTAGCTTCTTTGCGTAATGATAGCTTCCCATATAGGGGGTATAGAATACCGGAGGTTCCTCCAGGCAAAAGGCCACAAAGTGAACTGTTCTTCTGAAAGGGTTTTTTGAAGCAAGCCTTAAAAGCTCAATCAGAACGGAAATCCCGCTTGCATTATCATCTGCACCGGGTGTTCCGGCAACTGTATCGTAGTGTGCACCCATTACAACAATACCTCTCTCCGATTGAGAAACACCTTTCAGCTCTGCAACTATATTGGAATAAATCCTCCCCTCATATTCAAAATACTGTCTGCTAACATCACATCCGAAAGAGACCATAACATCTTCTATATAATCTGCTGCCTTTGAGAGTTTATGGAAATTAAGAAGGCTTCTTTCCCCTATATCCTCCGAAAGATACCTCACAATCCCCATCAGATTGGCCCGAATATCCTCCATGTTCCACTTCTAATGCCCTTCGGCAATCTTCCTTACAAAATAGTTTATTGCCCTTTCCATATAATCACTGTTTATGTATCCGTGTGGGGTTGGGACTTCGTATATCCTCTCAGGAATTCTTGCCTTCTTTATGTCGAATCCCTCCCTCATCTTTAATCTCATCTTCTTCATGTATATCTTCCTTCCGAGCTCCTCAAGCTCACCTGGAGTATAATTTACCCCTAATGCAGAAAGTGCCCTTGATACTGTATCGAGTTTGTATATCTCCCTTCCAAAATAACATAAAACTGAACTTGAAAGGATCTGTCTGAAACTCTCCTCTTTTATCAGTGAATCAACAAGGGATTCTGGAGAAGGAAGGCCCTTTTCTTTTAGATACAACTGATCAAATGAATAACCCGCTGAATCGCAATGATGGTGTCTCGCACCTGTTAAGTGTGTGAGATGAATGCCAGGACCAGTGTGATATCCTGACATCTCTACACCACCGAATGAAAGTGCAAATTTCCTTCCCCCATAGATAGAAGATGCATATTCAAGGCCATTTGCAAGTGCATCGTAGAATGGGTTCTTTCTCTCAACAAGATATCTCACAGATAGTATATATGATTTATAATCACCCCATTTAAGTTCAACGATTGTATCATCCTTCCTCAAAATTCCTCTTTCAAAAGCTTCGGTCGCCCATGCAAGCGCTACACCAGTTGAAATAGAATCAACACCAAGGTTATCAACCTCATGAAGAAGGCTGAGTAGTCCATCGATATCTCTAATTCCAAGCATACTTCCAAGTGCATAAATGGGTTCATAATCGTATGAAACAAATGTTGTTTTGTAAAAATAGGGTTCCTCAGGATAAGGTTCCCTTATTGCAGCTATATGTATGCATGCAACAGGGCAAAGACTGCATGAAATCCTCCTTGCAAGCCTGGATGATGCAATTGCTTCACCGCTTATGTCTTCAGCCCCGTCAAATTTTCCATCTTTAAGATTCATCGTAGGAAGTGCATTTATGAAGTTAAGCGGCTTGACATTTGCTGAGGTTCCAAGCTCATGATATTTTTTTGTTGCTTCGGAAAATATAGCTTTCTTATAAATTTCATCGTAAATTTCCCTGAATCTTCTCCTGTCTTCGACAGGTATCCTGTTCCTTCCTGAAATTACGATTGCCTTGAGATTTTTTGATCCAAATACAGCACCAAGACCGAGCCGTCCAAAATGTCTGTATGTTTCAGAAACAACACACGCAAATCTTACAAGCTTTTCCCCCGCTCTTCCAATTCTCAAAATACTTCTTAATCCAGCACCATGTTCAACATCCCTCAATATCCTGCCGACTGTTGCTGTGCTTCTGAGACCCCATATAACGGATGCTTCTCTGAAATAACATTTCTTTCCGTTAATTGAAATATACACAGGTATGTCACTCTTCCCTTTTATAACAATTGCACCGAAACCTGTTTGCTTGAGAGCTGCTGCTGTCCTTCCTCCGCAATGAGACTCTCCATAATTTCCAGTAAGTGGACTTTTGAAAACAGCCACAACTTTTGATGCCATGGGATAAAGTCCATTCAAAGGACCAACAGCAAAGACAATAACATTATCAGGACCAAGAGGATCACATCCCTTTTTCAGTTCCTCTTCAAGGAGTTTAACAGCAACCCCTGTTCCTCCCATCCACTTCTCAAACAGATCTCCTCTATCCCTGATGTAGGATATCTTTTTTGTGAGATCAATATAGAGAACGTCCCTCATTTTTTACCTATTCTTCCATTGCAAATATTTTATATGGACAGTAAGGCACGCAATATCCACAATGCGTGCATATTATAGGCTTATTTGAATCATCATCCCACATAACAGCCCTTATCGTGCATGCACTGACACAATGGCCACAACCCGTGCACTTCGATGAATTAAGGAAAACACCCCCACCCTTTCTATCTACCAATGCACCGGTGGGGCATGCCCTTCTACAGGCGGGATCCGTGCAACCCCTGCAAACAATGATAATAAACCCTCTCTCAAATCCTCCTGCACTCCTGACAAGAATTGCGGATCTCGAGAATCCTCCTTCACCAAACCTCATTGAACATGCGGACATACACATCTGACATCCCACACATGCATCCACATCATTTATGGAAAGCCTCCTGTAACGCATAATTGCTAAGTATTTTATCATAAAAAATGATCCCATAATAGACAAGATACCTTTCTTGAGCTTGTGTCCAAAGCTGTTATAGGGGTATGGGAATCGGTCCTTTACAGATACATTACGGCGAAAATAATTCCACCATTCTGTTTTTTATGGTGTTAAAGCCTTTTTGTGAAAGGAAAATAGATTATCACAGAAAGTGATGAACATTATCATGTAAAATTAACATTTCCTTTTATATAATCTTGAATATATCCTTACAGAAAAGTGGATCTCAAATATGCACAGATTTTTCCATAGTCGCGGGACTCTTTCAGTTGCATTTATCTGCTTTATCCTCACAGGCTGTGGAACACTGCAGAATGGAAGGGGGTGGGGACAGGACGCAATGACTCCAGGAAACATCAAAATGATACCTCAAGCCTCCTATAATGCACTCAAGGATCCAAAAACCTTAATCCCTGCAGCAGGAGCACTGGTTTTCTATGGAGGCAAACTTGATAAAAAGGTCTCAAACTGGGCAAATGAACATAACCCCATATACGGGTCCAGAATTAAGGCAGATGATGCCAGTGACCTCCTTCTGATTCCCCTCCGCGTGGGGTTTCTCCTTTCCGCTATTGCTACCCCAAGCGGTGAAGATATAAAAAACTGGGTATACTGGAAGATAAAGGGGATAGGTGTTGAGTATGCCGCATTTCTTGGAGCCAGGAAAACAACGAACATTTTAAAGGATGTAACCAACAGAACCCGTCCAGATCAAAGTGATGATAAAAGCTTTCCATCGGGGCATGCAACAGAGGCCTTCTCCTTTGCAACCCTTGCTAACAGAAACCTTGATCATGTCTCACTACCGGAAAATATAAGAATCACCCTGCAGGTTGCAAACATTCTCCTGGCAGGAGGTGTTGCATGGGCAAGGATTGAGGCAGATAAACACTACCCCTCTGATGTGCTTGCTGCTGCAGCCCTTTCAAATTTCATATGCAACTTCATGCACGATATATTTCTCGGCCTTCCTATGGATAACAAACGCACTTTTATGATGATTCCTCTAAAAAATGGTGGGGCAGTTGAGTTTTTCATTGCCTTTTAATGCATCCCCTCAATCCCACCTTCTCTCATCAACAACTGTCTTTCCTTCAGGGAGTGAACCTTTGGGGAGGAATTCTACCCTATCGATCCTCACCCTTAGGACAGATGGAAAACCTTCCTCAATTTTCCTTCTGAGGGCATCCCTGTCCAAAGATTCATTCTTAAGCTCAACCCTTAAGAGAAGCTCATCCCGATCTGCCCTTCTTCCAACAGAAAGCTGAAATCGGTGGATCTCTTCAAAGGTGGAGAAAAAGCTCTCGACCTGCTTCTTTATAACAAACATTCCCCTTACCTTTACTGCATCTTCACTCCTTCCCATAATTCCTGTTATTCTGAAGGATGTCCTCCCGCAGGGACAGGGCTCAGAAATGTATGATGTCATATCACCTGTTCCAAATCTTATGAGACCCCAAACTGGGTTATGGATAGGTGTTGCAACCAGTTCACCCAGCTGCCCTTCAGGAAGTCTTCTTTTTGTTTCAGGATCTATAATCTCTATTACATACTCGTCCATAAAGTGCATCCCGTTCTTCTCCCTGCATTCGTAGGCAACACATCCCCCAAGCTCTGTTACGGAATAACACTGATACGTATCTATACCGTACTCCTCAAAGGTCTTCCTCATGGAGGCAGGAAGCATCTCACCTGTAAACCACGCCTTCTTAAGATTGAAATCCTTTCTGAAATTGTATCCGAGCTCCTCAGCCCTCTTTATAATCGTCATGAGGAAGCTCGGCATACCTGCAAATCCAGTAACCTTAAGATCGAGCATGATCCTTATCTGCATGTCGGTATTTCCAACACCGGTTGGAACCACTGTTGCCCTCACTGCCCTGATCCCTTCGTGAAACAGCATCCCCGCAGGTGACATATGATATGTTGGTGTATTTATGACGATGTCACCCTCTGTGAATCCCGCTGCAAAAAAGCTCTTTCCAAACCAGGAGATCTCCTCTATTTGATGGGGAAGATAGATGGGACCCGGTGTGATGAATATTCTCTGGACCTTTTCTTCTGGCACATTAAGAAGTCCCCCGAAAGGGGGGTATCTCTTCTGAAGCTCGATAATATCAGCCTTCCTTATAACAGGGATCCTTTCGAGATCATTAAAATCCCTTATATCACCCGGTCTGATACCCGCCTTATCAAAGATCTCCTTAATTGCCCTGGCATTCCTGTATGCCCTTTCTACCGCCTCCTTCAATTTTTCAAGCTGGTATCTCTCCCTTTCACCCCTTTCCATTCCCTCAAGTTCATCAAAATAACGATCCCTTTGCATCTCTCCTCCTATAGCCATCGCTTTCTTCTTTTGTAGGCCTTCACATCCCTGTAGGATTTTATCAGCCCTTTTGCTGTTATGCCAAGGTAGAATTCCCTCACATCAGGATTTTCTTTCAGGTCCTTTGCCCTTCCCTCCATCACAATCCTTCCATTCTCCATAACATATCCATAGGTTGCAATATTCAGGGCCATATTTGCATTCTGCTCAACAAGAAGTATCGTTGTTCCCTGCTCCTCATTTATCCTCTTTACAATCTCAAATATCTCCCTCACCAAGAAAGGTGCAAGACCCAGGGAAGGCTCATCGAGAAGCAAAAGCCTTGGATGGGCCATAAGGGCCCTTCCTATGACGAGCATCTGCATCTCCCCTCCGCTCAGGTATCCTGCAAGCCTGTTCCTTAACTCTTTAAGCCGGGGAAAATAATAATAGACAAGCTCAAGATCATCCTTATAGGGCTTCCCCCATCTTGTTGCAGTTCCCACCCTCAGATTTTCCTCCACAGTTAGATATTTAAAGGATATACGCCCCTCAAGAACCTGTATTATCCCGAGCCTCGTTATATATTCGGGTGGCTCATTGTGTATGGGTATCCCTTCAAAGATTATGGAACCCTCTGTGACCTTACCATTTTCGGGTTTCAGAAGACCCGAGATCGCCCTCAATGTTGTTGTCTTACCGGCTCCATTGCTTCCAAGAAGGCATACGATCTCACCCTTCTTTACTTCTAATGAGACACCCTTGAGTACCTGGATAACATCGTGATACACAACAGTAATGTTGTTTATAAGAAGACATGTATCCTTATCCATAAACACCCTAATAGGAAAATGGCCACAGTTTGAAGCTACTTTTTATGATCCTCCAGACTTCTGCAATCCCTTTTGGTTCAAAGATAAGAAAAAGGACAATAATAAGACCGAAAAAGAACTCCCTGAGGGGCGCCACTGTCATGGCAACTCCACCGAAACCCTTAATGTTGATAAGATAAGATGCCGCCTGTGAAAGCAGTTCATTTAGAAGGGTTATGAATCCTGCGCCCAACACACTCCCGGTGATACTCCCAAGTCCACCAATTATGATCATTGCTATGAAACCTATGGAAAGATCAAAGCCAAAAGGCTCTGGTGTTATACTCCCCATATATGTTGCCCAGAGTCCGCCTGCAAATCCCGCATAGAAGGAACTTATGGCAAAGGAAAGAAGTTTGTATCTGAAGATGGGAATA
This sequence comes from uncultured Thermodesulfobacteriota bacterium, assembly GCA_964505185.1. Lineage (GTDB taxonomy): Bacteria > Desulfobacterota > JBBIRW01 > JBBIRW01 > JBBIRW01 > JBBIRW01. Next base: position 440,754 of record CAZDGM010000001.1, on the reverse strand, counting down.
CCCATACCCTGTGCTGCCTGATCGTTATCCCTTATGGCGATAAAGGCCCTGCCATACCTTGTCCTCACTATATTCTTTGCGAGCCAGAGAAAAAGGACAAAGAAAACGAATATCACATAGAAAAATGCCCGATCACTTCTCACTGTAAATCCAAAGATGGTGGGTTCTGGAAGAATAATCCCCTCTGTTCCACCTGTAAGACCCTGCCAGTGGATAAAGAGATACTCAAGGATAAACTGCCCTGCAAGGGTAGAGATGGTAAGATAGAGGTGCTTCAGCCTTGAAGAAGGGATTCCAAATACGAGACCAACAAGGGAAGTCATAATCCCACCAGCAAAGATGGCAAGGGGAAATGGAACATTAAGGCTTTTCATCAGGATGGAGGCAGTATATGCACCAACACCAAAAAAAGCACCATGGCCAAGTGATATCTGGCCTGTAAAACCGATGAGGATATTAAGACCGATTGCTCCTATAGTGTATATACCGACATGATTCATTATATAAAGGCTGTAGTTACCAAAGACAAAGGGGGTGACTAAAAAGAGGGTCAGTATTCCGATGATCGTCCAGAGCCTTCCAAAATCCGTCTCGAATATAGCAACTTCCTCTTCATAACGCTCCCTATAATTTCCGCATGGTCTAAGTCTCAGCCTCATTTTTAAACCCTCTCAATCTCAACAATGCCTAAAATACCATATGGCCTGATCATAAGTATTATGACCAGTATTACATATGCAATTACATCCATAAGGGAGGTTGAAAGATAACCACTTACAAAGGTCTCTATAAGCCCAATGATCAGACCCCCGATGATCGCTCCTCCAATGCTTTCAAGACCTCCAAGGATTACAACAGGGAAAACCTTAAGACCCATCTTTGAAAGATCGTGGACGTTTATACCATTTATTATCCCCAGTATGACACCGCTAATAGCGCATACAAGGGAGGCTATCGCCCATGATAGTGCAAAGACCCTTCTAACATTGACACCCAGAGAAAGGGCTGCCTTTTGTGAATCAGCAACGCTCCTCATGTATATCCCCAGTGATGAATATTTGAAGAAAAAGCCAAATATCAGAAGAAAGATAATCGTTATAAGGAATGTTGCTGTATAGACTGGAGAGATGGAAACAGTACCCAGCTTTACAGTTAAGTTTGCCGGTAAGAAGTCCGGGTATACATAGGTATTTCCCGAAAATATGAAAAGGAGCAGACCCTTGAACATGGCAGAAAGTCCCACTGTGAGCATTATTACCTCAATAAGGGCCTCTCCTATCATTGGTCTTAAGAAAAGCCTTTCTATGAGAAATCCAAGTGCAAAGCTCCCTATAAAGGTAATAATAAATGCGAGATATACAGGAAGATTAAGCCATACAGAAACAACAAGGAAGATATAGGCACCAATGGCAAGTAACTCACCATGGGCAAAATTGAGCACGCTCGAGGACTTGAAGATCATCACAAAACCGAGTGCTGAAATGGCGTAAAGACATCCGATTGAAAGCCCCTGAATCAGTAACTGGAAAAAGAATTCCATGGCACAACCTATTCTACATTAAGGATCCTTAACCTTGTTGTTATTGTTCCCACATGGCCGTCCCTATACTGGACCCTTCCTGTAATCTCTATCTCATCTTTTCCATCATACATGCTTTCAACGAGATCTATGTATCTCTGATATACGAATTTCCTCCTTACCTTCCCCGTCCTTGTGAGTTCTTCATCATCAGGATCGAGCATCTTATAAAGGAGTATGATTTTCTTAAGCCTCATGGGTTTTGGAAGTTCATTATTTATCCTTCTTACCTCAGAAAGAATGAGCTCCTCAACTGCTCCGTGCCGCGAAAGGTCAGCATAAGTTGTGTAAGCTATCATCCTTGATTCCGCCCAGCTTCCCACATTTTCGAAATCAATACATATAAGCCCTGTTACATACGGTCTTCCCTCACCGAACACAACTGCCTCCTTTATATAGGGGCTGAACTTGAGCCTTGTCTCTATAAAATCCGGTGAGAAGACCTCCCCCCCTTGAAGTCTCATTATTTCCTCTTTCCTTCCGATGATTATGAGATGACCATCCTCATCGATGTATCCTGCATCACCTGTATGTAACCATCCATCCTCAAGCACCTTTTTTGTAGCTTCCTCATCCTTGTAGTATCCTGCAAAGAGGGAGGGTGATTTAACAAGCACCTCACCATCCTCAGAAATCCTTATCTCCGTCCTTGGAAGGGGTTTTCCAACAGTCTCAGGCTTAACCTCCCCATCGGGTTGAATCTGAAAAACACCGCAGCCCTCTGTTAGACCATAGGCATGTTTTAGATTGAGTCCGATTGATCTGAAAAATTTTATAACTTCGGGGCTTATGGGATGACCCCCTGTAATTGCCGCCCTAATATGCAGGCATCCGATCCTATCGAGTAAGGGTCTGTAAAGAATATATTTGAAAAGGTTTCTCATTACTTTGAGATAAATAGGCACGGTTTCCCTCTTCAATTCCCTCTCAATCACCATCCCACCGATCTTTAAACCCATTTCATAAATTTTCCTTTTTATAAAACCGCTGTCTTCGATCCTTACCCTGATCTTTGATGCAAGATCCTCCCAGAATCGCGATGATGTGATGGTCAGGGATGGACCTATCTCCCTGTAATCCTCTGAAAGCGTCTCGTGGGTCTCGGGAAAGTTCATCACCATTCCTGAGACGATAGAAACACCGATCCCCCACATCTGGTCAACGATCCAGGCAGGTGGCGTTATTGAGATCCAGTTGTCTCCAACCTCTAAGAGAGCTGATTCTATCCACTTCAGTGCTATATCTGTGAAGTTCTGGTGTCTGAACATAGCAAGCTTTGGAATCCCTGTTGTCCCTGAGGTCATTATCATTAGGTTTATCTCATCCTTCCTCCCTTTCCACAACTCCTTTTCAAAAAGTTCCGGCTCCTTTTCTTCCATTTTCCTTCCCAGTTCCAAAAGATCCTTAAAGCTTAAAAGCCAGGGATCATCGTAGGAGCTCATACCTGTTGGGTCCACATATATGACCCTTCTCACATCCCTTATTTCTTCCCTTATCTCGAGAAGCTTATCAACCTGTTCCTGATCCTGCGCAAATACTACCTTTGCCCCAAATCGATTAATAAGAATAGATAGTTCCTTTGCAATGGATGATGTAAAGAGGTTCAAAGTAACAGCACCCATTGCCTGTGCCCCGAGCTCTGCAAAAAGCCACTCCGGCTCATTGTCCATAATTATGGACACATGTTCACCTCTTCGTAAACCTAAAAAGATAAGGCCCAGGCTGACATGCTTTACAAATCTCAAATATTCTGTCCAACTGACTGTCTTCCAGATACCAAGGGACTTTTTCCTTATGGCAACCTTATCCTTTAATAATTCTGCCTGTTTAAAAAGGATCTGAGGGATTGTGAATTCTCTGAGCTGATAAAGGTAATCCCTGTGAAGTTTCATGAAAAAGACCCCTGGGCCTCCTCTCCGAGATACGCCTTTATTACCTCAGGATGGCTCTTTATAAGATCAGGCGGCCCATCTGCAATTTTCTCGCCAAAATTGAGGGCAATTATCCTCTCGGATATACTCATAACAATTGCCATATCGTGCTCAACAAGGATAATGGTTTGACCCCACCTCGTATTTATCTCCCTTAAAAACCTAACCATATCCTCTTTCTCCTCCAGTGTCATCCCCGCAAATGGCTCATCAAGTATAAGAAGTTTAGGCTGAAGTGCAAGGGCACGCCCAAGCTCCACCCTCTTTCTCAATCCATATGGCAGAGAGCCCACGAGTTTTTTCCTTATAGGTTGCATCTCGAGGAAATCGATGATCTCCTCAACTATCCTTCTATGCTTTACCTCCTCTTTTATTATTGAAGGCAAAAAAAGGCATGCACTGAGGAAATTATAATTACAGTATAGATGACGGGCAAGAAAGATATTTGAAAGAACATTCATACCCGGAAAGAGTTCTATGTTCTGGAATGTCCTTCCTATCCCTCTTCTTGTTATCTCACGGGGAGGAAGCCCTGTTATCTCCTCCCCGTTAAAGATTATCCTGCCTTTCTGGGGGCGATAAAAACCCGTAATGCAATTGATAAGGCTTGTCTTTCCAGCCCCATTCGGTCCGATAATGGTCAGAAATTCACCGGATGTTACATGAAGATCGATGTTGTGGAGGGCCATAATGCCACCGAAATACAGTGTGAGGCCCTCCACCTTCAGTTCAGCCTGCCTTTCTGCAGGCTTAACATTGTTGAAAATCGAAGGTTCTCCTCTAAATGCCCTCATTTTGGAGTCCTGAGGACCTTCATCTGACCTTTCCCTGGCACAAAGAAGTTTGTCATGGGGGTGTATGTTCCATCCTCATGGATCTGGACAATCCTTGCCACAAAGGAGGCTTCATGGTTGCCCTTTGTATATGTAACAGCCGGGATAAGACCTCCGAAATCCTCATTTCTGAAGCTTTCAAGGGCCTTGTTTACAGATTCAGGCTCCATATTCCCGAACATCTTCTGTGCCTTCTCGAGTGCCCTTTCCATGATCATTCCCACAATGACACCCTCCCAGTAAGAAGTATCGAATCCTTTGACTGATTTATATTTATCAACAAGGGTATTATATAGCTTTATCCCCGGTGTATTGTCCTGTGGTAATGCACCTGAGAATTGCATAAAGAGTCTATTCCTAATAATGCCTTTTCCGAGCTTGAAGAAGTCCGGATCCGTGGATGTCCATGTCCCGAAGAATGGCACATTGTAGTTAAGCTTGTCTGCAGCCTTAAGGGCAGATATTATGCTTGAAGGAAGTATCTGCAGGAATATATACTCTGCACCTGCCTCTTTCAGCTTCAGAAGCTGTGTGGAAAGATCGACCGTTGCAGGAGGAAACTCTTCAATTCCAACGATCTTTATACCGTGTTTAGCTGCATATTCTTTGCTTGGCTCATGTATAGTCCTTCCATAGGGATTATTGTAAGTAAGAAGACCTACCTTTGGTGGTTCCTTCCCCTTATGTATCGCCTTTATATATTCAAGGACTGCGTAAGAATCAAGGATATATGTACCGAATGGAAGATACATATAGTCAATGGGAGGTTTAAGGATATCCTGACCGACTGAGAAATTTATTGTGGGGATTTTATACTGTTGAATTATAGGCTTCGTCTGAATACCGAGCCCTGTATCCCATGTTGCTATCATGTTTACCTTTTCTTCGCAGAATTTCTTGACATGTTTTAAACCTTCCGGGACCTTATATGCATGGTCCACAACAGTAAGTTCAATCTTTTTTCCAGCTATCCCACCCTTCACCTCATTCACATATCTTACATAATCCTGAAGACCCTTTGCATGATAGATCCCCCATGAAGAGGCAGGACCTGTTAAGTTGATCACTGCACCGATTCTGACCTGTGCGTAGGCAGTGGAAGCTACTGCCAGAAATAAAACTGCCAATAATAATGAAATTTTCCTCATGACCCCCTCCTTCTGCATTTTTAAAGCTGAATTTCCTGAACCTAAATTTTTAAAATTAGATTGATAATTGAATTTAATAAATTAGGGGAATAATTGTCAAGTTTTTCTTCCTCTCTGTTGAGATTACAGTTTCAATCTAAAAAGGAAGCCTTCAAAAGGAAAAGCTTTCTCACCAACGCCAAAGCGAATGCGAGGACAAACATTACAGAATCTATTGTATAAGTGGAAAGAAACTGCAAATTTTTAAATTTTAACCATATCTCAGCTCCATTTTAATTTTCTTGACAATCGTTCCAATGCTTCCCTATAATTTTTAACTTAAATAAATAGAACATCGTTTTCTAAGGAGGTGTTTATGAAGGAGGATAAAAAAGAAAAAAACAAAAAAATAGAGAAAGAAGAGCAAGGAATCTCCAGAAGAGATTTTATGAAGGCTGCCGGGATCGGATTTGTAGCAGCTGGTCTGGGCGCAAATATCATCATTCCTAAAAAGGCTCGCGCAGCAAAAAAGCAGCTTAGGATTCTCCAATGGAGTCATTTTGTCCCTGCATTCGATAAGTGGTTTAACAATGAATATGTAAAGGAGTGGGGAGAGAAAAATAATACTGAAGTGATTGTAGATAACATCGGTGTTGCCCTTCTTAATTCCCGTGCAGCTGCAGAGGTTGCTGCCCAGAAAGGACACGATCTGTTTATGTTTCTATGGCCACCCCCTGCATATGAAGAACAGGTCATCGATCACAGGGAGATTTATGAGGAGTGCGAGCGCAAGTACGGAAAGCCTATCGATCTGGCAATAAAAAGCACCTATAACCCAAAAACAAAAAAGTATTTTGGCTTTTCACCATCATTTACACCAGATCCCATCAACTATCGAAAGGACCTGTGGGATGATGTAGGTATGTTTCCCGATTCATGGGAGAATGTTCGCGTTGGCGGCCGAAAGATTAAACAAAAGCACGGCAATCCCGTTGGAATTGGGCTTGCACAGGAGATTGACACAGGGATGGCAATGAGGGCAATAATGTATTCATTTGGGGCTTCGGTTCAAGATGAACATGGTAGACTGGTGCTGGATTCAAAAAACACACTTGAAGCTGTTAAATTTGTAAAGGCACTTTATGAGGAGGCCATGACCCCAGAGGTTCTCACATGGGATGCATCTTCAAATAACAGATTTATGCTTGCAGGAAAAGGATCCCTTGCACTTAATGCTATATCCATTACCAGGGAGGCAGAGAAAGTAAATCCTGATATCTCCATGAAGATCCAGCTCGCAAAGACCCCGAAGGGACCTGTTCGAAGGATTGGTCTTGAGCACATTATGGCTGTTTATGTTATCTGGAAGTTTGCGGAAAATAAAGATGGTGCGAAAAAATTTCTCGTTGATTATGTTGGCAATTTTAGAAGGGCATTCCTTGCAGGTGAATTTTATGATTTCCCATGCTTTCCCAAGACTGTGCCCGATCTGAAAAAGCTTATAGCTCATGACCCGAAGGCACATCCACCTGATAAGTACAGAGTTCTTGAAGACGTGCTTACCTGGGCAACAAATGTTGGCTATCCAGGCTACGCCAATGCAGCTATTGATGAGATCTTCGGTACCTGGATTATTAATGTAATGTTTGCCAAAGCAGCAACTAAAGCAGCCAAACCTGAGGATGCCATAAAAGAGGCTCATGCGGCATGTAAGAGGATCTTTGATAAGTGGAGGGAAAAGGGATTGGTGTAGCATCATAATTAGCTGGATCAGTGGATAGGGAGGCGTGAATATAGTGAAAAGGCGGAGGGTGTGAGGGTTGAAGATTATCATCCTCACACCCAAGTCTTTTAATGGGATTTGAAATCCAGAAAAAAGGGGTTATAATTAGCATTTAAATGAAGGTTTAAAAAGGGGTTATAAAAGGATGGCTATAGTAGAGACGAGAGATATTAAGAAGTATTTTGGTAATGTAAAGGCTGTTGATGGGGTGAATCTTGCCACCAAGGAGGGAGAATTTCTGGTCCTTCTGGGACCATCGGGCTGCGGAAAGACCACGCTTCTACGGATGATCGCTGGACTTGAAGAGCCTACTGCTGGTGAAATACTTATCGGAGGTCAGGTAGTAAATCACCTTCCCCCTCGAGCAAGAAAGATTGCCATGGTTTTTCAGAGCTATGCCCTTTATCCTCACATGACCGTTTATAAAAACATAGCCTTCCCCCTTAAGGCTCAGGGAATAAGTAAGGAAGAGATCCATAAAAAGGTGCTCTGGGCTGCTTCCATGTTTGGAATCCAGGATCTACTCGAACGAAGGCCGAGAGAACTCTCAGGAGGAGAAAGACAACGCGTTGCACTTGCAAGGGCACTTGTTCGTGAGCCCTCTGTTTTTCTTCTCGATGAACCACTATCTAATCTTGATGCAAAACTCCGTGCCTCTGCCAGGGATGAACTCCAGCAATTCCAGAGACAGGTAGGAACTATCACTATCTATGTTACGCATGATCAGGTGGAGGCTATGGGGCTTGGCGATCGAATTGCTGTAATGAACGATGGAAAAGTGAAGCAGCTCGGCACTCCCTATGAAGTATATCATGAGCCAGAGGATATATTTGTTGCTGGCTTTCTGGGATCACCCCCGATGAATCTGATCACAAAAGATGAGATAATAATCGGGTTTCGTCCTGAAAACTTTATTCCAGTAGAAATTCATGAGAGTAAGGAAGACCTTATTTCCTTTAAATTCCGAATAACAAGGATCGAATACCTTGGTGCAGATAATCTGATCTATGGTGTTCTGGGTGGTCCCTTTGCTGACCAGAAGGCGATATCAAAGCTTTCCTCAGGTGTAACGGTTTCTATTCGACAGGGTGAAGAGCATGTATTTGCCGTAAAGAAGCAGTATATAAAGTTTTTTGAAAGGGCTACCGGACTGAGGATGAGACTCGATTCATTTCCAGACATAGGATGATTCCATTTTTAAAGGAAGGCAACAGATGAGCACCCTTGGAAAAAGAGATGAGTTGAAGATGGGAAGAGCTGCAGGTTCAATGTGGGATCGTGTGAAGTGGATAGGTTCTTTGATGCTTGGTCCGGCCATCCTTTATATCTTTCTTACAGTAGGGATCCCCTTTTTGATGGCACTTTATTACAGCCTTACCGATGTGACAGTGGGAAGTAAATCTATGCATTTTGTGGGTCTGAAAAACTTTAAGGCGATCATTGGAACACCTACCTTCAAACAGGCACTGAAAAATACCTTTATCTTTACACTTATATCTCAACTTCTCGTAATAGTCCTGGCAAAAATACTGGCGCTGGCACTCTGGATGGATTTCAGGGGCAAATGGATAGTGCGACTCTTAATTCTGCTTCCATGGATTGCTCCCATATCCCTGGGAACCATAGGCTGGCTCTGGATACTGGATTCCATATATAGTGTGATAAACTGGACCCTGCAGGCCATCGGGATCTTTGGTCCCGATACATGGCCCATGTGGCTTGGTGTCCCCCACCTTGCCATGGCCTCTGTTATCGCAGTCCATGTCTGGCGGCTCTTGCCCTTTGCTACAGTAATACTGCTTGCCGGGCTCACGTCTATACCCCAGGATATTCTTGATGCTGCTGCTGTCGATGGTGCAGGTTTCTGGAGGCAACTGTTCCAGATTACCATCCCCCTTCTTCTCCCTGTAATCATAGTGGCAATTCTATTTGGAGTGGTATTCACATTTACCGATATGGTGGTAATTTTCGTTCTAACAAGGGGTGGTCCATACAATACTACACAGGTGCTTGCCACTCAGGCATTTTTTACAGGAATAGCAGGGGGAGATCTGGGCGAAGGTGCTGCAATTGCCCTATTTCTATTTCCTGTGCTTGTGGCTGCCGCATTTGTATTTCTTAGGATTGCAAGAAGAGTGGAGGTTGCATAAATGTCTTTTAAAATGAATCTTAAGCGGTTCGCGATAGGTAGTGCGCATTTTGGTGTGCTCGCTGCCTTTATCGCATTTACCGCATTCCCTTTCTACTGGATGTTGATTACCACATTTAAGGAAACAACAGATCTCCTTAATCCAAAGAATAATCCCTTTCTATTTAATCAGCCGCCTACCCTTGAACATTTAAGGGTTCTGTTTTTTGAAACACTATTCGCACGATGGCTCCTGAATACAATCCTGACAGGAGTTGCTGTTGTAGTCATAACCCTGATCCTTGCTGTTCCAGCTGGATATGCCCTTGCGCGGCTGACAGGACGAATAGGAGAGCAGCTTGGCATAGGGATTTTTCTTACCTATCTTGTGCCTCCAACTATTCTTTTTATTCCCCTTTCAAGAGTGATTGCTGATCTGGGTCTTCAGGATTCTTTGTGGTCTCTTATATTGATATATCCGAGCTTTACTGTTCCTTTTTCTACGTGGCTTTTGATGGGTTTTTTTAAAACCATACCTCGAGATCTTGAAGAAGCAGCGATGATTGATGGCTTGAGCCGCTTCGGGGCATTTATCAAGGTTGTTGTGCCCATATCCATTGCAGGTATCCTCACAGTGGTTATCTTCACCTTTACACTTGTGATGCAGGAATTTGTTTATGCGCTAACATTTATCACGGCTCCCGCAAAGTATACAGTAAGCATTGGAGTGCCGACCTTCCTTGTTCGTGGCGACGTTTATTTCTGGGGTTCACTTATGGCTGCCTGTTTCATAGCAAGTGTTCCCATAGCTATTATTTATAATTTCTTTGTTGATCGGTTTATTTCTGGATTAACATCCGGTGCTATCAGATAAGAGTTATTAAAGAAAATTTATACTTTATCAAGAAGGTTTTTTAATGCATATGACTTTTTACTTTTTGAGTATTGAGTATACTATACAGGATAACATGTTTTACAGTCTTGTGAAGAGACGACCACATTTACCCTGAATCCCATGGGTTAACCAATCCATAACAATGCCGGGCGTATAGAGGGTATGACATCCAATACATGTCTGAGTCTATGGGCTGATCCTATCATCTCTGATCTCTGCATCAAGATCATGGGAAAACATAAAGAATGCCAAAACTCTCTCAACAGAGCTCATCTTATTATTTTTAAAAAGGACTTGCGTTCCCATGAAATATTAACGAGGATGAGATGAGACTCAACGAGGGGATTGTAAAGAAATATTACTCAGATGGGGAGGGTCTTTTTCAAATTGGCAAACAATATCAAGGAGGAAAGGCAAAGGATAGCTTCTCAGGCTGGTCAAAGAGAGATCTGGAGGAGAGATAAGAATTATGGAATGTATTTCTGGAAAGGTTTGTTCTTTGAAAATCAAGCTATAGCCTGAATCCTGTGATCTCATTTATAATATGTTAAGTCATGAACTTAATTGATAGACTCAGTAAGGTAGAAGACCCAGTTAAAAAAAGGGCATTATTTATAGGCATTTTGACCCGGGAAATGAAAAAAAGAGGCGGGAATGAACCAGTAGTAGTCGGTGGCTTTAGCCTTGAGCTGTATACGCAGGGCAGTTACACAACAGGTGATATTGATATCAAGGCTCATAGGGATATACTGGAGGAGCTTTTACAGGGGTGGGGTTTCATTAAAAAAGGAAGGGTCTGGTTCAATGAAGACCTCGATATCTATATAGACTGGCTCGGCAGCAGTCTTGATGAAGGTCCTCAAGCAGAGCAAAGACTCAATACCGTCATTGTTGGAGAAGACCTTGAGATCAAGGTAATCTCCATTGAAGATCTGATTATAGACAGGTTGAATGCTGCAAGATTCTGGAAAGACGAGGATAGCCTTATGTGGGCAAAGGTATTGATAAAAGTAAAGGAAGCTACTGGTGAGCCCCTTGATATAGAATATCTAAAAGAAAGAGCATCGAGGGAAGGAACGGAGGATATACTTGAGGAATTATTAAAGAATCAAGGGTGAAATTTGCTTACTGCTACCTCTAAACCTGTAAGGAGATGAAATGAGCAGATACAGTTATGACGAACTTAAGGCCAATGCAAAGAAGATAAGGGCAGAACTCGCAGAAGGGGGCATTGTAATTGAGAAAAAAACCCGCAGAAGACCCCGTGATAAAGAAAAGATAGAACTCCTTTATACTATGGCAATTAACAGACTTAAAAAATATCCTCCATTAAAATCAGAGAAGGGTATAATACTACCCTATTTTTCATTTATCTAATCTTAATTCTTATTCCCACAATTGCCTGAATCTGTTCATCCATCGTCCTTTTAACTCGGAGCGGCTGCATCGCATAAAGACCTTGCCTTCGATTAATTCCATACGGTGGCTTCTCGAAGAATCCGGACCAGCCTCCTTTTTCTGAACCCTGATCTTCTCATCCACCGTGCCATCAACATTTGCACATAACTGAAAATCTTTTCATATGCGATTCCTCATAGATTCGTTATTCCAGAATATATTCCTACGATAATCAGCAATGCGCCGCTGAATCTTTTGAGAAGAAAATAAATTCAACATCTTCATTTCCAATTTTAGTTCTTACCGTAAAATGCGCATCTACGAAAAACGGCGGGTAAATGCAAATAAGATCCATCTTTCCTGTCCAGCCCTGTTTGAACAAAGAAGGCATAAAATTTAGAAGGGTCAAAAACACAACCTCCAGGATCCCCTATCCCGAATTATTAATTTTCTCAATGGTCATTACCTTTCTGAAATCTTCGATCGCTGATTTAACTCCTTGTTTGAGATAAGAATTTTTACAACATTTCCCCTCTCACGGGAATCATGAAAGAATGGAAGGTTTTTTCAAAAAGCCATTTAAGCGTAATCCTTGATTATCAAGACGTCCCCAAGGGGATTTGAACCCCTGTTACCGCCTTGAAAGGGCGGTGTCCTTGGCCTGACTAGACGATGGGGACGACATCCATATTCAAGATTCAAAATGAGCCGCGCAGGAATCGAACCTGCGACCACCTGATTAAAAGTCAGGTGCTCTACCGACTGAGCTAGCGGCTCAATTCGTACTGGCTTTTTCTTCGTAAGGTTAAAAAATACCACTGCTTTGCGGGGTTGTCAAGAATCATCCACTGCCAGTTGCCCATGAAATAAGCATCTGGATCAGTTTCGAAACGTCATGAGCATGTTGTAAATAAAGATGACCACAGAAATAAATAGTATCACTCCAAAAATTAAAAGACCCACCTCATTAAACTGAGTTATTGAGGTATATCTCAAATAGTAAAAAAGGCTTGTTCCCAGAAGTCCGATATTGGAGAGCCAGAAGTGTATGTATGCAAGTGGAAAGCTGTAAACAGAGCCCTTCATTGCAAATCCCGTTGGGAGGAGCTTGTAACCCACACCGAAGATCATCATTGATACCCACCCTACAAAATTTAAGTGAACATGAACAAAAGCAGGGATATTTCCTATACCAGAAAGGATCAAAAGCCCGATGAATGAGCCTGCAAAAAAGTAGAGAAGACTCGCTATTATAAAAAACTTGCAGATCCTGTTTGTCTTCTCCATCTCCTCCTTTGTTGGCATATGAGGGATCGGCTTTTGAGTAACAGTCTTATTCATCTCACCCACCATCAATAGTTTCTAAGTTATTATTAATGAAGGGAAAAGTATATGTTATGACGGAGATCATATCTCTATGAAATCCAGAAGTCACAGGCATCTATTGTGGAAAGTTTAGCACAAGCAATCTCAGTTCCGTCATCTCCTCGATTGCATAACGTATACCTTCCCTTCCCAGTCCCGAATCCTTAATACCTCCATAAGGCATGTGATCTATACGGAAGGTGGGTATATCATTTACTATAACTGCACCAACCTCGATCTCTCTGAATGCCTTGAATACATTGTTAATATCCCTTGTAAACACACCTGCCTGAAGCCCATATCTGGAGCTGTTTACTTTCCTTATCGCCTGATCAAAATCATCATAGGGCTCAATAAAAACAACCGGCGCGAATGCCTCCTCACAGCAGATCTTCATATCGGATTTTGTTTCTGTTATTACTGTTGCCTCAACAAGATTCCCCTTCCTCACGCCACCTGTAACAATCCTTCCACCCTTCTTCCTTGCATCATCTATAAAATCTTCAGCCTTAGTAGCTGCGGTCTCATCTATCATCGGACCATAGTCCGTATCCTCATCAAGGGGATTGCCGAGTTTCAGTTTCTTTGTTAGCTCCACAAATCTTTCAAAAAACTCTGAAAACACATTCCTGTGGCAGTATATCCTCTGGACAGAGATGCAGATCTGTCCTGAATAAGCAAAAGCGCCTGTTACAGATCTTCTTATTGCATAATCCAGAGGTGCATCATCATGAACAATTACCGCTGCATCACCACCCAGTTCCAGAACAACCTTCTTCTTTCCACAGATTCCCTTAAGATACCAGCCAACTTTTGCACTTCCAGTGAATGAAAGCATCTTTATCTCGTCATTCCTTACAAGATACTCAGCAACATCAACATCGCAGGGAAGAACAATAAAACCATCTTCTGGATATCCTGCCTCACGAATAATATCCGCAAGCGCAATTGATGTTATTGGTGTCTGTGGTGCAGGTTTTAGAATCATTGTCGACCCAGCAGCCATACACGGTGCTACCTTATGTGCAACAAGATTAAGCGGAAAGTTAAAGGGTGTTATGCCAAGAATGGGTGCAACAGGATAACGCCATGTTATCCCCTTTTTCTCCTCAAATCCCTGCATGAGATCCAGTGGTATCGCCTCACCACCTATCCTTTTTGACTCCTCAGCGGCAATTGTGAATGTATTAATAGCTCTTGAAACCTCTGTTCTTGCATCCCTTATGGGTTTGCCCGCCTCCCTGGAGATGAGTCGAGATATCTCTTCCCTTCTCTCCCTTAAAATGGATGCAACCTTCGAGAGGATTTCATATCTCTTGTACGCTGAAAGCCTTTTTGTCTTTTCGAATGCATCCTTTGACCTTTTTATCGCATTCTCAGCTTCGCTCCTTGATGCAAGATGAACAACTCCTATTGTATTTCCCGTATATGGGTCCTTTATCTCACTCCTCTTTTCCGTTTTTATATGATTACCACCAATAATGAGCGGATATTCATTTTTCATATCAACCTCCACTGATAAAAAACTTTGCTTCTTCGTAATCCATTTTAGATTATTGTGCTTTTAGATGAAACTATCTGAATGGATTTTTTATCATGATGGTCTGATGCCTCTGTGGACCAACGGATATTAGACAAACATCAATCCCCGTATATTCCTCCACCCTCCTTATAAAACGTTTTGCGTTCGATGGAAAATCATCGAAGTCCCTGCATCCACTGAGGTCTTCCTTCCACCCCTCTATCTCCTCATAGATGGGCTCGCACGCATCAAGGCATTCTGTGCGTGAGGGAAACTCCTCAAGGATCTTGCCCTCAAATTTGTATGCAATGCAGAGCTTTATCACATCAAGGCCGGAGAGTATATCCAGTTTTGTAAGCGCTATTCCATTGAGCCCATTTACCCTGACCGCCCTTTTCAGAACAAGTATGTCAAGCCATCCGCATCTCCTCGGCCTCCCCGTTGTTGCACCAAATTCACAACCCCTTTTTCTCAGATATTCACCAACGCTGTCCTTAAGCTCTGTAGGGAAAGGACCCCCGCCCACCCTTGTTGTATACGCCTTACTTACTCCAATTACACCATCAATAAGTGTAGGACCAATACCAACACCAGAACATGCACCACCTGCAACAGCATTTGACGATGTCACAAATGGATAAGTCCCATGATCCACATCAAGCAGTGTTCCCTGAGCACCTTCAAAAAGGATGCTGTATCCCTTTCTTATCATGTTGTGAATGAATATGGATGTATCGGCAAGATGTCTTTTGAGCTTCTCTCCATATGAAACATATTTTTCGAGGATTGATTCAGGATCCATCGGCTTTTCCTTAAGTATGTTTGTAAGATAATAATTCTTCTCCTCGAGGTTTATTATGATCTTTTTTCTCAAAACCATCTCATCGGTCAGGTCTATCATCCTTATACCCACCCTTGCCATCTTATCCTCGTATGCAGGACCGATGCCCCTTCCCGTTGTTCCGATGCTTCTTCCACCTCTCTCCCTCGCTATATCTATTGCCTTATGATAGGGGAGTATAACATGCGCTGTCTCACTTATTACTAACTTTTCATCATCTTCAAGATAGCCCCTCTTCTTTAAACTATAGATCTCTTCGAAGAGAACCTCGGGATCAATAACAACACCATTACCAATAACAGCATATTTACCTTTATGAAGGGTTCCAGATGGAATGAGATGGAAAACAAATTTTTCACCATCAACAACAAGTGTATGACCTGCATTGTTCCCGCCCTGATAACGCACAATCACATCAGCATAATAGGCATATATGTCAACAACTTTACCCTTACCCTCATCTCCCCACTGTGCACCAACTATAATTATGTTTGCCATTACTTAACACCCCTCACTATCCTGAGAAAATCTCTATCTCCCCTAATTATTGAATCTATATTGAATATTTCCATTCTTCCAGACTTTACTGTCATAACAACTGCCTCATCATCCCTGTATCCCTTCATTCCAAGAAGCAGAACAAACGGGATTCCGTTGATCCTTGCATATTCAACAGATTCCTCCCATGGCCTCTTTATAATATCCCTTGCGACGGAAAACCCCCTTTTCCTCAATGCCTTTGCAATGGAAAGTGCGTCCTTCTTATCACTCTTCATGTTTATTATAAGAATCCTTGCACCCTCCAATTTAACATCGATGGATTGGGACTCCATTGCAAGAAGAATTCTCTCCATATCAAAAGCAAATCCTGTTGCTGCACACTGATATCCATACTTCTCTAAAAGGTTATCATATCTTCCTCCACTGCAAACACTCCATGGCATTTTTTCAACAAACCCTTCAAAGATCACGCCAGTATGGTAATCAAAACCCCTAACTTCACCAAGATCAACAGAAATATATCTCTTTAATCCATAAAGATTTAAAATATGTAGAACCTGCCTCAGATTTTCTATAGCCCTCTCAGATAACTCATTATCAACGAGGCTGTATGCCTCATCTGGTATCTCATCACATCCTGTTAGCATAGGAAGATGTAGCAATGCCTTTTTTCTCTTCTCAGGGATTCTCAGTTCTTTAATAATGGAATGGAGTCCGGAGATATCTTTCCTGTGTATGTATTCCCTTATTATCCTTCTCTCATATGGCTTCAGAAGATCGTCATTGAGAAAACCTCTAAGGAACTGAACCTGACCAACATCAATTCTTATCCCCTTAAGGCCAAGGGCGTTCATCCCCTCAATGGCTATTGCAATCATCTCTGCATCCGCCTCAGGAAGATCAATACCTATCAGTTCAACACCTGCCTGAAATATCTCCTTTTCCTCCCTTCCTTCACCTTCAAGATCCCTGAGAACGCTTCCTGTGTAACATATCCTCAGAGGCTTTGGCATCTCTTTAAGACGGGTAGCAACAATGCGGGCAATCTGAGGAGTAAAATCCGGCCTGAATGCAATGAGTCTTCCTGTTGACCTCTCCACAAATTTATATACCTTATCCTCAACTTCACTTCCCATCCCTTTTGTTGCTGACTCAAGATATTCAATGAAGGGGGTAAAGACCCTCTGAAACCCCCATCTCCTGAATATTTCAAGAAGCCTTTTTTCTATATACTCAACCCTGAATGCCCTTTCCGGCGGATAGTCCTTTACCCCTTTTGGCAGGAAAACTGGGGGTAGACTTGAAAAGTAGAATTCCATCCTTTTTGCTCCCCTTAAAGTTTCACAAGCCTCGCATCAATAATATTGGGGAGCCTTTTAAGCTCGTCAAGGATCTCCTCTGTAACGATATTATCAACAGTAATAAGGGAAAGCGCCACTCCTCCAATCTCCTTCCTTCCAAGCTGCATACCTGCAATATTTATCTCCCTTTTTCCAAGAAGTGTTCCTACACTCCCTATAACACCTGGCCTGTCATAGTTCTGCATAACAATCATGAACCCCTTTGGTATCGCCTCAACCATGAAATCGTTTATCCTTACTATCCTTGGGTCAGCTTTTCCGAAAAGTGCACCGGCAACAAGATGCTCTTTGTCATCAATAGTCTTAACCCTTAAATTAATCAGGCTCGCAAAATCCTTTGTCTTACTGCTCTTAGACTCTATAACCTTTACACCCCTTTCTTTTGCAATAAGTGGTGCATTCACATAGTTAACGTTTTCCTGAAATATGGAGAAAAATCCCTTAAGCAGGGATATAGTAATTGGGGTTACATCCTGATTGGCTACATCCCCTATGAATTCAACCCATATCTCAGAGGCAGCCCTTGTAAGAAGTTGCGCCTGGAATGAACCCATCTTCTCTGCAAGCAATATGTAAGGTTTAAGGGCCTCATACAGCTCCTTTGGAATAGAAGGAACATTAACAGCATTTCTTACTATATCATTTTTCAGGAAATCAACTATCTGTTCTGCAATCGCTATTGAAACCTTTTCCTGCGCTTCTTCTGTTGAAGCACCGAGATGCGGTGTTGTAACGACCTGCTCCATCCTTACAAGAGACCAGTCATCAGGAGGCTCCTTTTCGAAAACATCAAGTGCAGCTCCAGCAACATGCCCTTTGCTTATTGCATCCATTAAATCCTTTTCGTTAACAATACCACCCCTTGCGCAGTTTATAATGTAAACCCCTCTCTTCATCATCCCTATTGTTCTTGCATTGATGAGATTCCTTGTTTCTGATGTAAGAGGGGTATGAATCGTTATGAAATCAGAATTTTTAAGCAGCTCCTCAAATGAAACAAGTTCAACACCCATCTTCTCCGCAGCTTCTTCTGTTATATATGGATCGTAGGCTATAACCTTCATCCTAAGACCATGTGCCCTGTCAGCAACAACACTTCCTATGTTTCCAAGACCTATAATACCAAGGGTTTTGCCATAAAGCTCAACACCCATAAATCTTCCCTTCTCCCATCTACCACTCTTCATCGAGGAATCGGCGAGATGAATCCTCCTCGCAATTGCAAACATAAGTGCAAGGGTATGCTCCGCTGCTGTGATAGTATTCCCGCCAGGCGTATTCATAACAACAATGCCTTTCCTTGTTGCTGCATCAACATCTATATTATCAACACCAATGCCAGCCCTTCCGATAACACGGAGTTTGTCAGCAGCATTTATGATGTCTGATGTAACCTTTGTCGCACTCCTCACAATCAGTGCATCATATTCAGAGATAACCTCCATTAGTGCATCATGAGAGAGCTTTAACCTTAGATCTACCGCCAAGCCTCCCTTTTTAAGTATCTCGATGCCTTTTTCCGAAAGGCCATCCGTAATAAGAACCTTCATCTCTCCTCCCTATGCTAAAATTTATCGCAGATACTCCTCCATCGTTTTAACACCAATTCCAAGATCGAAACTGTATCCAAGTTCAAGAAGTGTCATCTCAAGTGCAGATATAGCCGTTATCAGATCAAACCTGTCAATATAGCCCATGTGTGATATCCGGAATATCTTTCCCTTTGCCCTGTCCTGCCCCCCGGCTATTATTATCCCGTGTTTGTCTCTCATAATTTTCACGATCTTCTGTGCATCAATCCCTTCAGGGGCAAGAACAGCTGTTACAGCCTCGCTGGGGGATTTGGGTGCATAAAGTTTAAGGCCAAGTGCCTGTACAGCAGCCCTTGTTGCCTCAGCAAACCTTCTGTGTCTCGAGAAGACATTCTCAAGACCCTCATCCTTTATCATCTTCAGCGATTCATGAAGACCTATAACAAGCGATACAGCAGGTGTGTATGCGCTCTGATTTTTTAAAAGATTCTTAAGTTCCTTGCGAAAATCAAAGTAGTATTTAGGGAGATTTGACCTTTCCACCATCTTCCATGCCTTATCACTTAAACATGCAAAAGCAAGACCTGGTGGAAGCATAAGGGCCTTCTGAGACCCTCCAACAAGGAGATCTATGCCCCACCTGTCCATTGGAAGATCAAATACACCCACACCGGTTATCCCATCAACAACAAGCGCTGTTTCGGGAAGGTCTCTTATGATTTCTGCAATCTCTTTCACAGGATGTTTTACGCCTGTTGAGGTTTCCGTTGCCTGTATGAACACTGCTTTGACATCATTGTTTTTATTAATCGTTTCTCTGATTATTGCTGGATCAACAGCTTCACCCCATGTGACATCAATATTAATAACCTCGACACCATACGCATTACATATCTCTGCCCACCTCTCACCAAATTTTCCACCTCTCACCACTACTGCCCTGTCCCCCCTGGACAGGAGATTTACAACAGCACCTTCCATCGCACCAGTCCCTGAACAGGCAAGTATAAGAACCTCTTTCTCTGTCTGGAAGAGATATTTAAGATCATTCCTCACACCTTCCATTATTGACTCAAATTCAGGTGTTCTATGATGTATCATGGGAAGCGACATCGCCTGGAGCACCCTTTCTGGAACAGGAGTTGGACCAGGCGCAAGAAGATATCTCTTTTTCATAAACTCAACCTCCCTTCTCCTTTAATGCCTTCTTCTTCCTCTCCTCCTCCTTTTTAATAGAACACTCCTCACAAGCATACTTAACCTTATGCCTTACAGTTAGCCTGTCGTAATCCTTATCAATCGCAATCCTCCTCACATAATCAGTCTCTTTTCCACAAAAATCACACTTCATAGCCTCTCCGCACAAAATTTAATCTATCATACCAGAAAGAAAAATTACCATGATTATTTTTTGCATGTCAATGCATTGAACCATCCATCTTATTAAATTTGCATTTTTCAGATGCTTCGATAATAATTTCAAATCGGAGGTAAGAATGAGGGGCAGGATATCCCGCTTCTTTCATTTTGATGAGGCAGGAACGAACCTTAAAACTGAAGCAATGGCCGGGGTTACAACATTTATGACCATGGCTTACATAATATTTGTGAACCCGGCCATTCTCTCTGTCCCTCCACCTGCTGGTTCAGGTATGGATTTCGAATCAGTCCTTGCAGCAACATGCATAGCCTCGGCATTTACAACACTCCTTATGGCATTTATCGCAAACTATCCTATCGCACTTGCACCGGGTATGGGAATGAATGCACTTTTCAGCTTTAATATTTGCGGTGCAATGGGAGTTCCATGGGATATTGCACTGGGCATAGTTTTTCTCTCGGGTGTGTTCTTTGTAATACTGACAGCATGGGGCATAAGGGAGAGGATATTTGTTGCGATTCCTGATGCAATAAAGTATGGAACGGCAACAGGTATCGGGCTTTTCATAGCATTTATAGGCCTTAAGGATGCCGGAATTGTGGCATCTCATCCTGAAACCTTTGTCACCCTTGGAAACCTCAGCTCCCCGCCAACGCTCCTTGCCATAACGGGGTTTATCATCACAGCATCACTGATGGCTATGAGAGTAAGGGGCGCAATACTTATTGGGATAGTTGCAACAGGACTGCTCGGTATCCCCTCAGGTATAGTCAAATTCAGCGGTGAAATTATAAAAATCCCGTCGATCACACCAACCTTTGGAAAATTAAGAATACTTGAAGCATTAAGACCCGCTTACCTGGCACCCATCTTTACATTTCTGTTCTTTGCGATGTTTGATGCAATTGGAACGCTCGTTGGCGTTGGTGAAAAGGCGGGCTTTATCAAAGAAAGGGAATTTCCCCGACTGAACAGGGCACTTTTTACAGATGCCCTTGGCTCCATAATCGGGGCCCTATGCGGCACATCAACGGTCACAGCCTATATTGAGAGTGCATCTGGTGTAGCACAGGGTGGAAGGACCGGATTTGCAAATATAGTTACATCGATACTGTTCCTTCTTGCACTCTTCTTCTCCCCTATTGCCATTATGTTTGGGGGAGGATATCAGATACCTGGAACGCATACAAGATTATATCCAATAACAGCCCCTGCCCTTATTATCGTTGGAAGCCTGATGATGGAAAGCATAACGAAGATAGACTGGAAGGACTTAACTGAGGCTATTCCCGCCTTCCTCACCATCATAATCATGCCCCTCACATTCAGTATCTCCAATGGATTAGCACTGGGATTTATTGCTTATCCTGTTATGAAATTAATGGCGGGTAAATGGAGGGAGGTCCACTGGCTTGTATACCTCCTTGCACTGATATTTATAAGCCGATACATCTTTCTCTAAGTTAGATCCTTACTTCCATCCACCCCCTTTTCTTAAATATGAGATATGAGATAAATGAAAGCGAAAGGATGTAAATTACCCAGCCACCCCATGCACCGATCAACCCAAGATTAAGCCTGAGGGATAGGAAGTATGAAATGGGAATGAATATTCCCCATGTTAATATGGAATCAACAGCCATAACCAGAAAGCTCAACCCCACGCCCTGCAGGAGATGACATATTATATATCCCACTGATTCAAAAATCTGGGCAACCCCCATTATCATTAATCCCATGGCCCCGAGTTCAAGAACCCTCAGATCACTGGTAAAGAAACTCATAACCCTTTCAGGAAAGAGAAGGAATACAGCACAGATGGCAGCGCTATACCCCGTGCCCATAAAAATTGCAGTCCAGCCGCAGGAGTGGGCAAGCCCCTTCCTCCCTGCACCAAGGTATTGCCCTGCAATAATGGGTGCGCCATAACCTATTGCGGCAACAGGCATAAAGACAAGTGAGCATATCGATGAAAGTATATGGGCTACTGCGAGCTCCTCAACACCGATCAGGGAAATAATCCTGTAAAAGAAAAGAATGGAAACCATCCCGAGGAACGACTGAATGGCAACAGGCCATGAGAGCATAAAAATCTGGGAGATGTGATTAACTAATGAACGATACAAGATGTTTGAAAATCCATTTTTACTGTATTTGGTCCTCAAGGCTGAATATATGAAAAAAAACATACCAGTAATCGTGCCAATTGATGATGCGATTGCTACCGCCTTAACACCGGTTGATGGATTAATGATTCCTGAGGCAAGAAAGATCACACAGAGGGTGAAATTAACAAGATTTATTAATATCGATGCCTTCATATCAATGCGCGATTCGCCTATCCCATAAAAGAAGTTCTGCAGTGCGCAGGAGATGGAAAAGAATGGGATGGATATCATTCTCCAGTTTAAATAATCATTCACATAACCCTCTAATCCGGGATTGATACCCATCTTATCGGCAATCAAGGGCTGGGAAATTTTGATAAGGGCAACCGCAAGCAAGCCTGTTATAAACCCATAAATAACGGCGCTCCTCAATATCTTTGTGCACTCCTCATCACTGCCTTCGCCTTTCCTCCTTGCTGCAATAACCTCTATTCCAATAGTCAATGCACATAGAGGAGCCGCAAAAAGCCAATAAATCGTGATTCCCAATCCTACTGCTGCCTGTGCATCTGGACCAATATATCCGAGGATAAAGGTATCCACAATTCCCATAAGGGATTCGGCAAGAAAGCCGATTAATATCGGAAAGGACATATCTATTATGCGAAAGAAGATTTTTCTCGAAATCATGGCAATAATCGATGAAATTTATCATTTATCTGTAAATCTCAATAATTTTATAAGGAATTATTCTAATTTTGATCTTTTTTGGAAATATTTGCTATTGATTATAATTAATCACAATTTTCCATCATTTTTAATCCTCTGTCAATACCCGTGAGAGAGATGGTAAAATGTAAAAAAGATGGAGCTACTTAAAGACGTTCTGGAAAGGGTGATAAACAGCCTTGATTTATCGACACCTCTGATGGAACAGAAGGCAGTTGAGATATGGGATGAGATAGTCGGCATTAGAATAAAGAGGAATACGTTTCCGGAAAAGATAAAAAATGGGATTCTTTATGTTTCTGTTATCAATTCCATCTGGGCACAGGAACTCCATTTGATGAAAAGGGATATCCTGGATGGGATAAATAAAAAACTGGGAAGGGAACTCATTAAAGACATTATCTTCCGGGTTGGTGAGATACCTGCTCCAAAGCCTGAAATAAAAAGAAAAAGGGATCCCGAATTTTTCAGCTGGATGAAGGAGGAGGCAGAAAGGATTGCCTCTTATGTTGATGATCCACTTCTCAGGGATTCTATAATCAGGGCCTATATATCCTATCTTAAGAAGAAAATCTCAGGAAATAGAGATAATGCGGGGAGGTAAAATAGATAAACCTTCCCTTCCATCCTTTATACCCTCCAGTAAAAACAGGATCGCACCCTTTTCCAGGTGCGTATGGATGAATTGTAACCTTTTCGGCTCTACCTTCCTTCTCCTCATTTCCTCCATCATCTCTGCAAGTCTTTCAGGAATAAAAACGAAATAAGCCCTCCCCCTTGATCTTAAGAGATAGGAGGCTGCATAGATCCATCTATCCAGTGTTCCCATTGTCTCCTGTCTCGCAATACTCCTTCGCTGATCAGGACTGCATCTGCCCATTGATCTCTTTATATATGGTGGATTTGCAATCACAACATCGAAGATGGAAGCGGGGAGTATTGTTTTTATATCTCTTATATCCCCCTCTATTATCTCAACAGAACCCTGAAGTCCATTCAGATCTATATTCTTTCTTGCTATTTCAACAAGTTCTTTTTGAATTTCTATACCAAGGATTCGGGAAGCTTTCCCCTCCATCCCTAAAAGGATGGATATAAACCCCGATCCACATCCAAGCTCGCATACTGTTTCCCCCTCTTTTACTTTTATAAAACTGGACAGAAGGATGGTGTCTGTGGTGATCAAATGTCCTTTTTCGGGCTGTATTATTTCAGGATCATTTTTAAACACCGGCTATCTCTTCTTGATCAATACTATTAAAAAGCAAACCGGTTGGAAGCTTTGGCCAGAAGTATGTTGATTTTTGTGGCATTTTCAGCCGTGATGTTGCAATCTTTCTTATCTGCTCAATCCTTGGCGGATTGAGTAAAAAGCACATCCTGAATGGTCCCTTCCTTACGCTATCGATTGCCTCATCGAAATCCTTTGTATATGTGATATATTTCTGCTCTTCCTGTGCCTTCTCCCCTATGCAGAGATACCTTTTAAGTATCATATAATGCAATATATTCACATCCAGTTCCTTCAATGGATCGGGTGTTTCATCGCCCATTATTTCATCAATAAGTGATGGGCTCTTCAGTTCTAAAAGTAGATATGAAGGCATATCCTTGATTAT
The DNA here is from genome assembly GCA_964505185.1 of uncultured Thermodesulfobacteriota bacterium. Classification (GTDB taxonomy): domain Bacteria; phylum Desulfobacterota; class JBBIRW01; order JBBIRW01; family JBBIRW01; genus JBBIRW01. The sequence goes on along the minus strand of CAZDGM010000001.1, from coordinate 416,121 downwards.
TAAGCCAAAAACGTGTCTGTCTCTCCCCCTTTCCTCAAGTGCCTCTCTAAACCTCTCCCTTGTCTTCGCTTCACTCTCCTCTGTAAAAGGGATCTCCAAAATGTTGAATTCGTTTTTAACACCTTCAAGGAAAGCCTTTTCAAGGAAAAATGGTGGATCCTTTATGAGTCTATGTGTGGGAAGTATTGTAAGTCCATCAGGGTCATCCATATTTGTCATATACATCATCACATAGTTGAAGGCCTCTTTCCCCGTTGAGTTGGGGATTAAACTTCGCATCCTGTTCCTGTAAAGAAGCGCACTTTCATATCTATGATGGCCATCAGCAATAAACAGGGTCTTTTCCTCCATCAACATCTTTACCTTTCTGATGATTTCAGGTTCATTGACGGACCACACGTATGTTTCAACACCCTCATAGTCAACAGTGGATATAAGCGGCTCTGTCTGCACTGTCTTCTCCTCGAGCATCTGTGTGATCACACCTTTTTTATCAGAATAGAGACCAAATATGGGGCATAGATTTGCCCTGCATAGCTCAAGCAATTTCAGTCTATCCAGCTTGGGTTTAAGAAGTGTGCCTTCATGTGGTAGTATCCTGTCAGATGAAAACTCCTCAAGACGTGTCAGGGCAATGAATCCAATCCTCTTCCTCATACCCTTTCCTTTCAGATAAAACCTTTGATGGAGGAGATAGAGAGAAGGGTGCGGGTGTCTTTTCAATATTCCTTCCTTTTTCCATTCATTAAAAATCCTTGCACAATGTGCGTACCTTTCATCTATATCCTTCTTTTCCGGGTCACCGAGAATAATCCTGACAGCATTATACGGACTCCTTTGTTCAAGAATCCTCCAATCCTCAGGGGAGATGATGTCATATGGTGGTGCCAGGACAAGGGAGAGATCCTTCACTATTTCACTGTTATATATGAATGCCCTGAAGGGTTCAATGTATGCCATTGTTATCATCCCTTTTCTATGCTTGATAAAACTGCCCTTATCTCATCAGTGCTTATCTCTCCATCCCTTATTATTTCAACCGTATCTGCAGTAACATCAACTATCGTGGATGGTCTCCTTGCTTTTAGATCACCGGCTGTGAATATATATGATACCCTTCCAGAAAAGACCTCTATGATCTGATTTTCATAGATAGGATCCCCTGATCCGGAAAGATTTGCACTTGTTGATATTATCGGTCCACCAAGCTCCTTTGAAATCTCCCTCGCAAACATAGATCCAGGCACCCTTAATGCAATCTTGCCACTGCCAGCTGTAAGGGATTCAGGAATCCTTGATGATGCCTCAAATATTATGGTAAGAGGGCCTGGCCAGAAATTCCTGATCAGGTGGCTTGCAGCAAAGGGAATATGTGTAACAAAGGTATAAAGCATCCCTTCATCCGATATTATAACAGGAAGGGGTTTCTTATAATCCCTCCCTTTAAGACTATAAATCCTTCTTATAACACCCTCTCTTAAGGCATCACCTCCCACTGCATAGAATGTATCGGTTGGATATATGATAATCTGCCCCCTCTTCAAAGACCTTCGTGCTTCCTTTATTGCATCCCGCGATGGATTCTCTGGATCAACCCTCACAATTTTTGTTATGATCTTTTTCCCCATTCCGCTATCCCTTCTCCCTATTCTCCATTAACCCCCTGATCCCGGCCTCCATCTCCTTCTTGAACTGTTGATACTTTCTTCTCAGGGTGGGATCCTTTATCCCGAGTATCTGAATAGCAAAAAGGGCAGCATTCGTAGCACCCGCCTTACCCAACGCCATACAGGCAACAGGTACGCCAGAGGGCATCTGAACAATAGAAAGGAGGGCGTCAAGCCCTTTAAGACCCGATTGATCAAGAGGAACCCCGATCACAGGAAGTTCTGTTTTCGATGCCAGAACCCCGGGGAGGTGGGCAGCTCCTCCTGCCCCGGCAATTATAACCTCATAGCCCTTTGCCCTTGCACTCGAGGCTATCTTTGATGTCAGCTCCGGGCTCCTGTGGGCTGATGAAACAACAGTTTCATAGGGGATATTAAACCTATCAAGCATCCTCGCTGTCTCCTTCATTATCTCCCAATCCGATTGGCTTCCCATTACAATAAGCACAACCGCCCTTTTCTCAGCCATATGCCATTTTCTCCTTAGTGTTTGAAGTGGCGCATTCCTGTAAATATCATGGCGATTCCATGTTCATCAGCTGCCTTTATAACCTCCTCATCCCTGATTGAACCACCTGGCTGAATTATTGCACTTACACCTGCTGATGCTGCAAGATCAACTACGTCCCTGAAAGGAAAAAAGGCATCTGATGCCATCACCGAACCCTTCAGTGGAAAGCGTGCCTTCTCCATTGCAAATCTTGCAGAATCGATCCTGCTCATCTGTCCTGCGCCAACGCCGATTATCCTATCCGCATAGGAATAGACTATTGCATTGGACTTTACATGTTTACATATCTTCCATGCAAAGAGAAGCGCCCTTTTTTCTTCTTCAGTTGGTGATTTTTTCGTAACAACCTGCCACTTTTCTGTATCTGCCATGTCCTTTTCCTGAATGAGGATCCCGCCGCTTACCTTTCTCATCTCAGGTACAGATGGTGACTCTTTCCCCAGCGGACCTGCTCTTAGGATCCTTAAGTTCTTCTTGCTTTTCAATATATCAAGTGCCTTTTCTGTAAAGCCAGGGGCAATTATCGCCTCAATGAATGTTGAAATAACCTCACTGGCTGTCTCTTCATCAACTTCCCTGTTGAACCCCACTATCCCCCCATAAGCGGAAATGGGATCACACTCCCTCGCCTTTATATATGCATTTTTAAGACTTGTGGTGGATATCGCGGCACCGCATGGATTTGTATGTTTAATTATAACAGCACATATTTCATCAAACTCCTTTACCAGCTCAAGTGCTGCATCGAGATCCAGTATATTTGTATAGGAAAGCTCCTTACCATGAAGCTGCTCCGCTGTCGCAATGCTTGAAGCGGAGGGGTATATATCCCTGTAAAAGGATCCTTTTTGATGGGGGTTTTCCCCGTATCTTAAATCCTGAACCTTTTTGAATTGGACTGTAAAGGTTTCTGGAAAATGTTGTCTCTTCCCGCCCTTTTCAATGGACCCGAAATAGTTACTTATGGCTCCATCATATCTTGCAGTGAGCTGAAATGCCTTTTTGGCAAGTTCAAATCTCATCTCGTAGGAAAGATCACCCCTCCTTCGCAATTCATCCAGGACAGATCCATAATCCTCAGGATCAACAATAACTATAACCCCTGAAAAATTCTTTGCAGCAGCCCTTATAAGCGTGGGACCCCCTATGTCAATATTCTCAATGGCATCATCAAAGCTTGCATCCTGCCTTTTTACTACCTCTTCAAAGGGGTAAAGATTCACAACCACCATATCAATGGGTTCAATCCCTGCAATCTTTAATTGCTCCATATGGGATTCCTTTTCCCTGAGGGCAAGGATGCCTCCATAGACCATCGGGTGAAGGGTCTTTACCCTTCCATCAAGGATCTCAGGGAACCCCGTAAATTCACCAATCTCCTTTACCCCCACTCCCTTAGCTTTTAAAAGCGATGCTGTTCCACCGGAGGCGATAATTTTATACCCAAGGGACTGGATCCCCATAGCAAATTCAACAATACCCTTTTTATTCCATACACTTATTAATGCCCTCCTCATAACATCCACCCCATATTTATGCTTTGGGAAATTATCCCTTTAGACGGGCAGTTAGTCAATATTTAAGAGGGGATCATTATTCCGGAATAATAAAATGCTCAAAGCTCTGAAAAGAAAGACTGAAGGCTCTTTGCAACATCTTCCAGTGTTTTTATCATGCTTGATAGATTGTTTATAACCTCTGTAAAGTCTCTCGGTGGTTCCACCTTTTCGATATAGTCACCATCCTTGAGAAACCCCTTTGAATCACTTCCAGGGGTAATATCAATAAACCACTCCCCTAATAATCCCTGAATTTTTGCAGAGGCAACAGAATCTCTGGGAATTTTATATCTACCGTCATCTATGAAGATTGTTAAAATAACATCTTTTCCTTCAAGGGAGATACCTTCCACCCTGCCGATCCTCACCCCTGCCATCGTAACCTTTGCATCCTTCTCAATACCGAGTGCAGTCGTCAGCTTTGCATAGATCCTGTACGAGCCCTTATATCCGATGGGAGTGAATTTCCCAATCACAACTGTCCCCATAATAAGGAGGATTATACCTGCAAGAACAAATATTCCAACTGTTGCCTCAACTGGTAGTCCCTTTTTCATTTCTCCCTCCTGTATATTTCCATTTCATCTGTTATTGGACCCTCAGTAATTCCATATACAAACTGTCTTACAATGGGATTGTTTGTAAGTTTTATCTCATCAGGAGTCCCTATCTGTATAATCTTTCCCTTATAAAGCATTGCGATTCTATCGGCTATTCTATAAGCAGCATGTATGTCGTGTGTTATGGAGATACTTGTGATCCGGAGTTTATATTTCAGATCAAGAATAAGATCCGTAATTATATGGGCCATCACAGGGTCAAGCCCTGTTGTTGGCTCATCATATATGATGATCTCAGGCTCCATAGCGATAGCCCTTGCAAGGGCAACCCTTTTTTTCATCCCTCCGCTTAATTCTCCAGGCATAAGGTCCTCAACACCATAGAGTCCGACAAGCCTTAGCTTCTCAGATGAAATCCTCCTTATCTCGCTGTCAGAAAGGCCCCTTGTCTGCCTGAGTCCAAACCCCACATTCTCCCATACCGAAAGAGAATCAAAAAGTGCCCCTCCCTGAAATAGCATCCCGAATTTCTTCCTGACCTCGCCAAGTCTATCCTCATCGAGCCTTGTAATGTCTACCCCATCCACATATATCCTCCCTGAATCGGGTTTCAGAATACCTATTATACATTTCATAAGGACACTCTTTCCCGCACCGCTTCCCCCTATTATAACCATGCTTTCACCTGAAATAATTTCCAGGTCGATCCCGCGCAGGACCTCGTTTCTGCCAAAGGATTTATGGAGATTCTCGATCTTTATCTTTACATTTTCCCCATTGCCTTTCAAATCTGCTCTCCCTCTCTAAAAAAGGTATGCAGTGAGGATGTAATCAAAAATAAGGATCATAAGTGATGAATAGACAACAGCCCTTGTTGTTGCCCTCCCTACGCCCTCTGCACCTTCTGTTGCATTGAAACCCTGACAGCAGCTTACCGTCGCTATAATCATACCAAAAACTGCTGCCTTAAGGAGCCCGAAATAGAGATCCTTTAGCACCGTATATTTTGTTGTATTCGTTATAAATACTGTTGCATTGGTCCCCAGAATATATACAGCCACCACATATCCCCCTATTATACCCAGTAGATCTGCAAAAAGTACAAGAATGGGAAGCACAATGGTTGACGCCAAAAATCTTGGCACTATGAGATACTGAATGGGGTTTGTGGCAAGGGTAACCAGGGCATCGATCTGTTCTGTAACAGCCATTGTCCCAAGCTCAGCAGCCATTGCTGATCCGATCCTGCCTGAAACCATAAGACCCGAAAAAACTGGACCAAGCTCCCTCAGCATTGAGAGTGCAACAACTGTTCCCATAAGGCTCTCTGCCCCAAATCTCCTGAAACCACTGTAGGATTGCAATGCGAGCACCATTCCTGTAAATGTTGCAGTTATTGCTACCACAGGAAGTGATCTCACCCCTATTTCTTCCATCTGGTTGAGGAGATTTCTCCAGTAAAAGGGGGGCTTGAATAGATATTTCAGGGTCTTAAGAAAGAATGTAAAGACGCAGCCCATTTCACTACAGAACTGAATAAAAGATGCCCCCACAACTGTTAGGCCAGAGATTAAGCGTGATCCATCCTCCATAATCACCCCAGGAATTCATTTTAATTCAATTCATTCATAGATGTAAATGCGAGGAACCCTCTTACCTACAGAACAGAAAATCTCATAAGGTATGGTTTCTGCCCAATCTGCCCACTGTTGTGGTGTGATCTCCTCATCTCCCTGTCTTCCCATAAGAACTACCTCATCTCCTACCTTTACATCAGCGATATCAGTTAAATCAACCATTGTCAGATCCATACAAACCCTGCCCACAACAGGAGCCCTCTTGCCTTTTACAAGCACATAGGCCCTATTTGAGAACTTCCTTGAATATCCATCCGCATATCCAAAGGGAAGTGTCCCGATAATACTTCTCCTCCTTGTTATGAATGTTCTTCCATAGCTTATGGAGAAACCTTCACCGACTTCCTTTAGGTGAAGAATCTTTGTTTTTATCCGCATAATGGACCTCAGTTTAACCTTTTTCATAAATGAAGGGGAAGGATAGGCTCCATAAAGGGTTATACCTGCCCTTACCAGATTGAAAAGTGACTCAGGATATGAAAATATCGCAGCACTGTTTGCTATGTGAAAATATGTGGGTCTTATTCCTGCACTTAAAAACTCATCCCTCAATCTTAAAAAAAGTGAAAGCTGATCCCTCGTAAATTTCTCCTCTTCCTCATCCTCAGCTACAGCAAAGTGGGAAAGCAGACCCTCAATTAATATCCCATCGGCATGTGTGATTTCCCTTATAAAATCCTTCACCTCATCAGGTATGAGTCCTAATCTTCCCATACCTGTGTCCACTTTCACATGGATCTTTCCCCTGACACCCCTTTTTTTGGATACATCGGAAAACGATATCGCATCACTTATATTGAAAACAACAGGTGTCAAATTCCATTCAAGAAAATCCTCTTCATTTCCCCTAACAGGACCGCAGAGAACAATTATAGGAACCCTAATCCCTGCCCTTCTCAATTCCACACCCTCCTCGAGATATGCAACAGCAAGGAAATCCACACCCATATTCACAAGCTCCCTTCCTATTGCAATGGCTCCATGACCATAGGCATCAGCCTTTACAACCGCCATTATACCTACACCTTTTGGAAGCCTTTCTCTGATTGCATGGAAATTATCTCGGAGGGCCTGAAGATTTATTTCGGCAAATGTTGATCTTGAGTGCATGATAAAATCGATTTTTAATTCTTGCACCCCATTTATAAAATGTAAAGGATTAAAATTGACTTATCATCCTTTATTAATTAACTTTAAACTGTATGAGAACGACTGTGAGGAGGTTCATTATGCAAACAAAAAACTATCTCCTGCTTGCCTCACTACTAATTATATTCAATCTTTTATGCCTTCCAGTATGCCATGCAGAAACAAATGGACTTGATCTATCTGATTGTATAAAAAAGGCACTCATAGATAATCCTGAGATAAGAGAGGCGGAGCTGGGAATAAGGATAGCAAAAAGCAGGGTAATTCAGGCAGAGGCTGCATCAAAACCAAAGGTTGATCTGCTTACATATACAGGTGTTGTTCCAAGGGCGAGGGGTGATGCAGTATATTCACCTGACAGTGAAGATAGCACAGAGCCTTACAGGCATCTTAATATGTTTATTGCAGGAGAAATGCTTGCAATACAACCTATATATACCTTTGGAAAGATCACATCGGCAAAAAGGGCTGCATATCATGGAGTTGAGGTTGAACAGGGTGGAGTTGAGGCAAAGAGGTCCGAGATAATATTGAAGGTCAAAGAATACTTTTATGGTTATTTACTTGCAGTTGAGCTCCTCGACCTTGTAAGGGAAGTGAAAAGGGAGGTTGATGAGGCAAAGAAGATTGCAACAAAACTTTTTGAAAAGGAGACAGGAACAGTCACTGAGCTTGATATATTCAAATTAAATGTGGCATCCACTGAGCTTCAAAAATATGAGGAGGAGGCAAAGAAGGGCATTGAGCTGGCAAAATCTGCGCTGAAGATGGTAATGGGCCTTCCGCAGGAGGAGGATATTACAATAAGGAAAAAGAGGCTCGAGCCTGAAAGGGTCGTTCTCCTTGACCTTGAGGCCTATATTGCAAAGGCAAGAATGAATAGGGCTGAATTCAAACAGATAGCAGCAGGCCTCATCGCAAAAAAGGCCCTTCTTGAAATGGCAGAAGCAGAGAAACTTCCCGATCTTTTCATTGCAATCAGGGTCGCCGGTGCCTATGCACCTAACAGGACGTATCAGGATAACCCTTTCTATGACGATCCATTCAGGTACTTCCATGCAGGACCTGCGATCGGGTTAAGATGGACTTTTGATTTCGGAACCTTAAAGGCAAAGGTTGAGAGCGCGCGGGCCGAATATGAACAGATATTGAGAAAAAAGGATTTTGCCGATATAGGGATTCCGCTACAGGTAAAAAAGGCCTATCTCGAGGTTATTGAAAACAGGGATAAGATAGGGATTGCTGAGGAAGGTATAAAGAATGCAAGGAGCTGGATGGTTAGTGCCCTTCTGAGTTACGATATGGGTATTGGAGAAGCGAGGGATGTACTCGAGGGGCTTGCTGCCTATGCCAAGCAGAAGAGGGATTATTTTGAGGCTATTTATCATTATAATACGGCAGTTGCAGAATTGAGTAAGGCAACAGGGGAGGAGGTAGCAGCTATAGAATATTGAATATTGTCCTTTGAGAACCTGTCTTAAGGTTGAAGGAGGTATATGCAATGAAAAGGCTATTGATATTTGTTACAGCGTTTTTAATCCTTTTTTCTTCACATTCCCTTGCGGGTGAACCTCTGGAACAACTGAAGGAGACTGTAACAAAGGTAATGAAGATACTTAACTCAAAGGAATACAAAGATTCCTCAACCCGAAAACAGATGGAGGAGGCGTTAAAGAGGATTATATATGAAAGATTTGACTTCAGAGAGGCAGCTAAACTATCACTGGGACCTCACTGGAATGAGAGAACAAAAAAGGAGCAGGATGAATTTGTAACCCTTTTTTCAGAACTCCTGGAAAGGTCATATCTTAAAAAACTCGATAGATTTGCTGATAAGGAAATAAGGTATGTAGGGGAAGAGGTGCAGGGTAATAAAGCAACGGTCATTACAATGATTAAGATGGAGAAGGAGGATGCGAAGGTAACCTATCGCATGCATAAAATTAAAGGGAAATGGCTTGTTTATGATGTCATATTTGAAAATGTAGGGCTGGTGAAGCTATACAGAACCCGATTCAATAACATAATAAAAAAATCATCATACAAAGAGCTTGTCCAGAAGATGAAAAAGAAAATAGAGGAGGAAGAATAGGTATGATTGACTTTAGGAATCCGATCTGATAAATTTTCATTAACGCTGGGGGTGCCCAAAAGGAACACCGGGCTGAGAGTCATTTCGGTCATATCGCCGGGAAATGACAACCCCTTGAACCTGATCTGGGTAATACCAGCGTAGGGAAGCGGCAAAAATAGAGTGCTAATTATATTTTAGCCGCATCCCGTTTCGATGCGGCTTTTAAATTTTATAAGAAGGGAGGAAATCAATGGAAAAGAAACCCATCTTCAGTAAAGTTCCGGAAAGGGAGATAACAAGGGCTATAGTGAGCAGGTTTTCAAGGCAGTTTGAAGAGTATGTGGAGTCAGACTGCATAATCGTTGGTGCTGGACCTGCAGGTCTCATGGCAGGGAGGGAGCTTTCAAGGGAAGGATACAAGATCCTCATTATCGAGAGGAACAACTATCTTGGTGGTGGCTTCTGGATCGGTGGTTATCTTATGAATAAAGTTACACTTCGCGCACCTTCACAGGAGATACTGGATGAGATAGGTGTTCCCTATGAGGAGGTATACGATGGACTGTATGTTGCTGATGGTCCTCATGCATGCTCAAAGCTTATTGCTGCTGCCTGTGATGCGGGTGTAAAATTTGCGAACATGACAGTATTCACTGATCTTGTAATAAGGGACAGCAGAGTCTGCGGCGTTGTTGTTAACTGGACACCTGTTGAGGCACTGCCAAGGGAGATAACCTGTGTTGATCCCATAGCGCTTGAATCAAAGGTTGTTGTTGATGCATCAGGTCATGATGCATGTCTTATGAAAAAGCTTGAGGAGAGAGGTCTTTTCAAGACTGTAGGTATGGGTGCAATGTGGGTTGAAATGTCAGAGGACCTTGTTGTTGAACACACAGGTGAGGCATTTCCCGGACTCTTTGTAACAGGTATGTCTGTAAGTGAAACATATGGACTTCCAAGGATGGGACCTACATTCGGAGCGATGCTGCTTTCGGGAAGGAAGTGTGCACAGCTCATTAAGGAGAGCTTAAAGAAACAGTAAGGTATGGAAGAAGAGAGGGAAAATTTAAGGATAATAATTTACAGGAGCGAGGGAAAGGACAGCATAGATTACGAAGAGCTGAAGGCATATCTAATATCAAAAACAGGCATTAGCGTTGAACTACGTGACAGCTTCATCTCCTTTAGATTAACTTCTTGTGATGATACCGAAAGATTCCATCAGATAGAACGACTTGCATCATCATTTGCGGAAATAAGGGTTACAAATGTCAATCAGAGGATAAGTGGGCGTAACGTTCTTCCAGGTGAAGTCCTCTATGAAAAAAAGAGGCTTTCAAGCACTTCTACATCCGCAACAGGTATGCTTTATGATGGAGAATATATCCAGTGCCTTTTCAGAGACCTCATACCTCGAAATGAAAGAGCTCTCAGATTCTGCCATATAATCTTTACCAATCAGCTATTTGGCTCCTTTGATGATACAAACAAGAGATACCATGCAAGGGTTTCCATTTATGGCTTTCCCAATCTTATCTCAACAACAGGCATTATTGAAGCACCTGCAAAGCCAAGGGAGTTCTATCTTCTGAAGGGACAGCTTCAGATGCTTGGTGGGGGAAGTTATCTTATTGAAGAGGCAAAAAAGGCACTCGGGGACAGAATATTAACTTACAATGACAGGAGAATGACAGAGGTTATGAAGGGTTATGCAATGCAGGCAATCCTCTATCACCTAACGGGTGATCCTTTTTGCCACAATCCCGATTGCAGGCTCTTCAATGCCCACTGGCAGGAAGAGGTAATAAGGGCACAGATTAAAAATGGTGAGAGGGAATTCTGCGAAAAACATGAATTATTTCTGAAAAAAATTAAAGAAATATGGGGTAAACATTAAAATGACACAAATATTGATGGCAAAAAAGGGGATAATAACAGAGGAGATGAAGAAGGTTGCATCCAAGGAATTGGTTGATCCGGAATTCATAAGGGAAGGAGTTGCAAAGGGAACGATTGTTATACTGAAGAATAACAGACATACAAATATCGAGCCTGTTGGTGTTGGTGAGGGTCTTTTTACAAAGGTAAATGCAAACATAGGAACCTCCTCTGACCTTGTCGATCTCGATGGGGAACTGAGAAAACTCAGGGCAGCAATAACTGCAGGTGCGGATACTGTTATGGATTTAAGCACAGGTGGTGATCTCGATGAGGTGAGACGATTGATATTAAGAGAATCCAGCGTTCCTGTTGGAACAGTTCCCATATATCAGGTTGCTGTTGAGTATACAAGGAAAAACAGAAAAATAGAGGAAATGGAAATCGAGGATATATTTCGTGTTATTGAAAAACATGCTGAGGATGGAGTCGACTTCATGACAGTCCACTGCGGCCTCACAAGGGAGGGATTGAGAAGACTCAGACAGGAAGGAAGGATCCTTGATATAGTGAGCAGAGGTGGTTCCATACTTGCAAGATGGATGGAAAAAAGAGGGAAAGAAAACCCGCTTTTTGAATACTATGACGCCCTCCTTGAGATAGCATTTAAGTATGATGTTGTCCTGAGTCTCGGTGATGGTTTAAGACCAGGATGTATATCCGATGCAACTGATAGGGCTCAAATACAGGAGCTTCTGACCCTTGGCGAACTTGCAGAAAGGGCATGGGAGAAGGGTGTTCAGGTAATGATAGAAGGTCCGGGTCACGTGCCCATGGATCAAATTGAGGCAAATGTGAAGCTTGAAAAAAGGATCTGCCACGGGGCGCCCTTCTATGTCCTTGGTCCCCTTGTGACGGACATCGCACCGGGCTATGATCATATTGTGGGTGCCATCGGTGGCGCCATCGCTGCTGCAGCAGGGGCTGATCTACTCTGCTATGTAACCCCATCAGAACATTTAAGGCTCCCCGATCTCCAGGATGTATGGGAAGGGGTAATGGCATCGAGGATCGCTGGTCATGCAGCAGATCTTGTAAAGAGGAAAATGCATGTAATCAGCCGGGACGATGATATGGCAAGGTACAGGAAAAGACTTGATTGGGAAGGACAGTTCAGGGTGGCAATCGATCCAGGAAAGGCAAGGAGACTCAGGGAAAGCTGCAGACCCACTGATGATGAGGTCTGCACGATGTGTGCGGATCTCTGTGCCATAAAGGCCCAGAAAGATATTGCCCCTGGAAAATGAATGGATTGGTGGGTGAAGGCCTTATATAAAAGAAACCTTCACCCTTCTTGCCCTGAATAGAAATCAGATAATTTTTGCAGAAAATCCGCAGGAGCACTGCCACCACATCCCCTGACTCTTGCCTGTTGGGGAATAATACTTAACTGCATTTAGCTCTTTGCTGCATTTCGGGCAGCTTGGCTTCTTCTGTGTGACCTTTGCGTGCCCCATCTTGTTCTGCTTCTCTGCTGCCATTTCCGAACCCCCTTCTTGAAATAAATTTTAAAACACACAAATTTCTAATTTTATTTTTCCATTCAAAAAAATCAATACCCTTTCCCTGATCCATCATCATTGGAAGTACCACCGCTGTTATCGCATTTGATAATACTTCCAACATCATTATTGACCCTGCCATCCCGCAGTGATAAAAGAATATTAAGCCGGGGTAGCTCAACGGCAGAGCAGTGCATTCGTAATGCACAGGTTGTGGGTTCAAATCCCATCCCCGGCTTGGGAAAAGGCAGGGAGGAGAGGAATTATGCAGGGCGATATATTCGACATAATAAAAACGAGGAGAAGCATAAGAAGGTTTAAGAAGGAGATACCCGATGAAGTCCTCATCAGAAGGTGCATAGAGGCAGCCTGCTATGCCCCATCTTCAAAAAACTCACAGCCATGGTCATTTGTCATAGTAAAGGACAGAGAAAAGATATCATACTTAAGCAGAACACAACCCTATGCAGAGTTTCTCCAGCATGCACCTATTGTCATAGTTGTTCTTGCAGATGAAAAGAGGAGTCCCAATCACTGGATCGAGGACTGTTCATGTGCAACAATGCTTCTCATGCTTGAGGCACACAGCCTCGGGCTTGGCACATGCTGGTGTGCCGTGTATCTCCCAGATACACAGAAAAGGGAGAATTATGTGAGAAAGGTTCTTGATATATCCGATAAATTCAGGGTAGTTGCAATGATAGGAATAGGCTACCCTGATGAGGAGCCCGAATCGAAAACTATCAGGAGTTTCCATGATATTGTTTTAAAGACCATTTAATTTGGTTTTACAACAGATCTTTTAGGAGACCCACCCTTTATCAATAAATAATTTTCGCACACATATTTATGTATTAAAATATCCGCATATCCGATGAAGGAAGAGAAGCGGAAGATCCTGCTAATATTGATCCTTCTTATCCTTGCATTCATCTCACTTACCAGCGGTCTTTCCACTTTATCCCTCAGATTTGAAGAGCCAAGGAGGGTGATTATCGCCTATGAAATGATAAAAAGGGGCTCATATCTTCAGCCCACATTTCTCGGTGAAAACTATTATAAAAAGCCACCCCTTTTCAGCTGGCTCCTCATAGCCTCCTCAAGGATATTTGGATGGAATGAGCTAACCGTAAGGGTAATATCTATCTCCTTTACAATGCTTACCGCTGCTACTGTCTTTCTCTTCTCATTTTATATTTCAGGAAAGATCCTCACTGCCATTCTTTCTTCTGTTATTTACATTACATTTTCCGATATCCTCTACTGGTATGGGTGGCTCGGCGAGATCGACACAACGCTTACATTCTTTATCTTTTTGATGATTATCTTTCAGTATCTTGGATTTAAGAAAAATTCTAAGCTTTATATATTCATCTCCGGGATTCTCTGTGGCATTGCCTTCATGATAAAGGGCTTTCCCGCTTTTGGCTTCTTTGCCTTAACCTATTTTGCGCTTTCGATCTATAGAAAAAGGATCGATCTACTTATTACCCCCTCCTTCTTGATCTGCTGCCTCCCTGCTTTTATAATCCCCATTTTGTGGATCATTAACACGGATGATCCTTACATTTATTTAAATACCCTTTTTATGCAGAGCCTTTTAAGGGTAAGTGAGTCAAAGGATGCGGTAAAATTTGTCTTTCATCTTATAAAATACCCCCTTCTAAATGTAAAACAAACACTTCCTACCAGCATCGTTTTGATCTACCTCCTGATAAAGAAAAAGATATCATTAGATGAAAAAAGCAGGATGATCATGCTCATTTTCATCATCAACTACACCCCCTATCTCCTCTCCGCTGGAAGTAATGGAAGGTATATAATCCCCATATTTCCCTTACTTTCAATTGTTTCTGCCAATATCATTATAAAATCGGACCATATCATACAGAGATCGCTTTACCTTTTGATAATAGTATCAATAATCGGAAGAGCCCTTTATGGATTATATGGGCTACCTGCCATAGAGGAAAGGAAGGGATCACCCAGGGATGTTGCAATAAAGATAGCGAATATTATCGATAAGGAAGCAACAATTGCATTCGATTGTAAAAGACATAAATCGATCTGTGCCTACATCGATATCTACACAGGAAAGGTGCTTGTGTCTCCTGATATAGATAGATCCTGGGATTATGTTATTTCCTGCTCGGGAAGAACATATGATAATACGAGGCCTGCTGGTAACTTCTTTCTTAATAGAGACAGGGTTGATCTTCTAAGGAAGGATTCCGCAGATTAGCAATTTTGACTATCTCTATAAAAAATCCCTCTTTCCTCTAAGTTAGTTATCATGCATTAACTTCTGGTTAATTTCTGTTGACATGCATTAATAAAATCATATAATATGTAAAGCCATACCGGCAATTTACCTTCTCACAAGAGCATTCATGCTTAAGAAAACAATCTCTGCAAAAAACCTCAATATTATATCAAAGTGTGATGATGTGGAAGCATATCTAATTGAAATATATGAGAAATTCAAAGAATATTTTGATCATGTTACCTATGGAATCGATTTCTATCAACCTTTCCTGGTTGAACCTCTGTTTCCAAAAAACACGATCATGATCTGCTGCAGGATCCCATCTTCAATAATCCATGATTCAGATTGCTTATTGATTCTCTCTGATGGTGAATCTTCCTTTGAAGGAAGACCACCCTATGAGGCAGAAAAGGTTTCTATAACTTTAAATCCATGGAATACCCCAAAAATCCACTATATCCGCAAATGCAATCTTCTTTCTATATCAGATGAAAGGGATAGCCTTGAACATAAAGAGATAGACCTTATCATGGATACACTCTTAGAGATATTGGAAGTGATAAGACCCGCAAGGGTAAACTGCAGAAGCATCATCGATGTTACAATCGGAACCGATCCTGAATTTGAGCTCCTCTTCCCCTCAGGGGATTTTGCAACTGCGCGGTCCTTGAGAATTCCTCTGGGATGGGAGATAGGCCATGATACATCTGGCAATCAGCTTGAGGTAAGACCAAGGCCATCTATTGATCCGGGTATTGTGGTAGATAGGGTATGGATGCTTCTCAATGATGTAATGGCAGAAAAGAAAAATGTAGTTCCCTGCGTTTCAGGACATAAATACCCGCTCGGTGGGCATGTCCATATAGGGCACCCCTTTATTAATACTGATCTGTTCCCGGAAGAAAAGGTGATCGAATTAATAGATGATTTTATGGGGGATCTCGTTGAACTTTCAGGAAAGGCAAGGTCAATTTTTAAAAAGAGAAAGGCATATAGAACAAAACCCTATGGTGTTGAATACAGAACCCTTCCGTCCGTTATTTTCTATTCAAAGCATATAGCAACCATAACCCTTACAATAATAAAGAAGCTCTCTCAGCTTCTCCTCGATGGAAAGGAGATAAGCTACCATATCCCCCCATCTCCCGGAGAGATCTCAGAGATAATTGACATTGAAGAGGCAGAACTTAATGGGTATTTCAGGGAGCTCAAAAGGCTCAAGGAAGATATTACAGGAGAGAGGAATATTATTGTATCCGACATTGATCTGGATCAGTGGATCTCAATGAGATAAAATAAAAATCAGAAAAAAACAAGCGAGCCGGTATGAAATACTTTGCATACGGCTCAAATATGAACCCAAGGAAGATGGATGAGTTAGGCATTAAATTCACCGAAAGGATTAATGCGACCCTGAAGGGTTATACACTCAAATTCAACAAAGCCTCATCATTAAATCCCGAAGAAGGTTTTGCAAATATTATTCCTGATGAAAAAGGTTTGGTTGAAGGCGTGCTTTATGAGATATCCGACTCCGATCTCTTAAAGCTTGATGAATATGAAGGACATCCACAACATTATAGAAGGATAACAGTCAAGGTTGAAACGAAAAAGGGCGAGCTTTTTGATGCCGTAACATATATAGCATCTCCTGATAAGATAAGAAATGGGCTTAAACCATCAAAAAAATATCTCAAAAACCTTATTGTTGCAAGAGATATCCTTCCTGAATCTTATGTTAGAAAACTCGAAATGATGGAAACCCTTTAAAATATCTCCCTGAGCCTTTCCGCATATTCCTCTGGAGACACAATAAGGACCTCATCACCTATCATCTTAGGGAGAAACCAGGTATCATAATTTGCGTATAGTGCCTTGAAGGCGGGCCTTGCAGCAAGTCTTACCTGAAGTGGAAAATACCCTCCTGAACCCTCTTCAGGAGATGAAAGAAATGAGAATGTAAAGGCATAATGGCCTTCTTCTTCGTAAAAGGAGATTACCCTTGATATCCCGCTGCCAAAATCTTCTGCCACATCATAAGGGGCATCGAAAAAGCTACCTTTACCTAAATAAATACCCCAGACCTCCTTCTGATGGGATGGTGCAAAGGGAACAAGCCAGTGAACATCGCCCGTTTTACCAATGTATCTTTTCCCTTCCGAACTCTCTTTCTCAATCAATTCAGACCAGTAGCTTCTTCTATGTTTATCGTAATAGTCTTTACTGATATTTACCAATCGTGATATACGTGAATATGGAATTCTTCTTACCTGGGCTTGAAAGTGCGGATGGGGAACGCTCGACCCACCTGGATGAAGAAAATTCATACCGATCACATGGTGGATAGATAAAGGATCATGGCTTCTTGCCCTAATGATAAATTCCATACCCACCTTTATAGCATTTGCAATATCACTGTCTGCGATTTCCGAAGGAAAAAGCTTATGACTTTTAAAATTAACAACTATTACTGCATCAAAACCTGCCTTTGCAAAAAGATTAGGGACCGCAACGGAGTTTCCGGCGCTTATATATCCTTTTTCAATAAACTCAGGCAAGAATCGTGTTCCTTTTTCCATCACGGTGCAGAAAGGACATTCACTCTTCGATTCTTCCTCGAGCCTCTTAAGTAACTCAAGATCGGCATTGCCAAGAAATGTTCTGGCTTTCTCACCCAGAAAGCTGTTTATTGTGCAAACTGATGAATCCAGCGGATCAACCCTGTGTTCTATAATCTGCTCAATTCTTTCACCTGATGGTCCGATCATGTAAACCTTTTCAGCAGAAGATACAAATTCCATCGACCTCCTCCTATAATCTCAATGATTGATATTTCAGTCTTCTTTGACCTGATTCATTCGTATCACATCCTGCACACTTATATCTCCGCGTTAAATTCGCAAGCTTATTGAGCAGTGGATAAATTGTATAAAAGACCATCCCTACGTGGTATGAAAAACCGAGGTATTCACCAATCCTTGCCGAAGCGTTCTTTCCCCAGTATATACTGTCGCCATCGATAAAGTAAAGGGAAAATGGCGCCATTCCCTGCCCGAACTCTCGGTCCAGAAATCTTCTGCATTTCCTATTATGAATGGAGAGAATCCAGATCTTCTTTCCTGACATCCTTGAAATGAAATCCACGATAGCAGAAAAAAGTCTGCACATCCTGCATCTTGAATCGAAAAACAGAAGAACCCTTTTTTCCATAGCTACCTCCTTTGCCTGACAAGTTATGATCTCTCCAGCTCGCCATCTTTCAAAGATATTATAGGCCCTGGTAAATAAAAGATTTAATGCACCCCCCTTTAAAAAAAAGAATGATGGAATAAAATAAGAATAAAATCTAAAAAGGAGGCAGGATGAAAAGGATCGGCATATTGACAGGAGGAGGCGACTGCCCTGGTCTCAATGCTGTCATAAGGGCAGTTGTAAAAAGGGGATATCAGCTTGGCAACTATGAAATTATAGGAATAAGGGGAGGCTGGAGAGGACTTGTAAATGGTGAAATGGAACCGTTAACCATACAATCCGTAACAGGTATCCTCCATCTGGGAGGAACAATACTCGGCACATCGCGAACAAACCCATTCAAAATAGAGGGCGGGGAACGGAAGCTGATGGATAATTTTAAAAACTGGAAGCTTGATGCACTGATAGCAATTGGTGGTGAAGATACACTCGGGGTTGCAAACAAGCTTTATCAAAAGGGCATTCCAGTCGTTGGAGTCCCCAAGACCATAGATAATGACCTTCAGGCAACGGATTTCACCTTTGGTTTTGATACAGCTGTTTCAATTGCAACCGAGGCCATCGATAGACTGCACTCCACTGCTGAGTCGCATGAGAGGATTATGGTTGTTGAGGTGATGGGAAGACATACAGGGTGGATAGCAACATATGCTGGCCTTGCAGGTGGTGCCGATGTTATCCTGATCCCCGAGATACCCATAGATATAGATGCTGTATGCAATCTCCTCCTTAAAAGACTTCACAGGGGAAGGCATTTCAGTATAGTTGTTGTTGCTGAGGGGGCAAGATTTCCGGAAAAGGATATGATAACTTTGAGTGAAGAGAGGGATGAATTTGGACACGTTCGTCTCGGAGGTATTGGATACCTTGTTGCAAAGGAAATAGAGAAAAGACTTGGCTGGGAAACAAGGGTAACAGTGCTCGGCCATCTTCAAAGGGGTGGATCACCAACCGCTTACGATAGAATACTCGCAACACGATTTGGTGTATTTGCTATGGATCTTGTACACAAGGGTGAGTATGGAAAGATGGCTGCACTCAAGGGGAATGATATAGTTGCTGTGGATATAGCGGATGCCGTATCAGAACTTAAAAGGGTGGATATGAGAATATATGAAATTGCAAGTATATTCTTCGGCTGAATCAATAAGAAAAGTTTCCAGCTGCCTCAAATGCATTTTTAAGGAGCCTTACCTGGTGATTTTTTCCATCCCCCTCAATTGAGACAACATCAAAACGAATAGGAACATCACGCAGACCCTTCTTCTTTAAATAGAACAATGCTGTTCTTATAATTCTCTGTTGTTTCTTTGCTGTTACAGATTCAAGAGGGGAGCCAAACTGTTGACTCTTCCTCATTTTCACTTCGATGAATACATAACTACTTCTGTCCATTGCAATGATATCTATTTCCCCAAATGGTGATCTGAAATTCTCTTCCAGTATTGAATAGCCTTTTTCCTTGAGAAAAAGTAAAGCTAACTCCTCACCCTTCTTACCGACTTCCCTCTTTTCCATATTTAGGTTAAAGCAGTTTTAATTCACTTACTGGCCTGAAGCTCTTCCTGTGATATGGACACGGTCCATACTTCTTGATAGCAACAATATGCGCCGAAGTTGGATATCCTTTATGCTTCTTAAAATTGTATTGCGGAAACTCCCTATGAATCTGCTCCATTATACGGTCTCTCTCAACCTTGGCAATGATTGATGCTGCCGCAATACTCAAACAGCACCTATCGCCCTTTATAATGGACCTCTGCGGAATCTGTATATCAACATGTGCTTTTCCATCGATAAGGATGTAATCTGGCTCAACTGATAGTGATTTAATCGCTTTCAACATCGCTTTCAGAGATGCCCTGTAGATATTTATCCTGTCAATTTCCTCCACTGAAACAACGCCAACTCCAACAGATATGGCCTTCTGCATGATCCTTTCATAAACACACATCCTTTTCTTCTCATTTATTGTCTTTGAGTCAGCAACATCCGGGTCACTCCATCCATATGGGAGTATAACAGCTGATGCAACAACAGGTCCTGCAAGAGGACCCCTTCCCGCTTCATCAACACCGGCAATAATAGCGAAACCCATCTTCCTTATTTCATCTTCAAAAGGGAAAAAACCGGGGGTGTTAATTCTTGACTTCCCCTCCACCCTCTGCTCCCTCTCCATCAGTTGATACTGGGGGAGTCTCCCCTTCTTCAGCAATAGGTATTCCTGCCCTCTCATACTCAAGCCTCGCAGCCTTTCCCTTGAGGTCTCTGAGATAGTACAGCTTTGACTTCCTGACCTTCCCCTTCTGTAACACTTCGATCTTCTCAATGGATGGTGAATAAAGCGGAAAAATCCTCTCCACTCCCACACCATAGGAGATCTTTCTTACAGTGAATGTTGACCTATTTCTTGCGTTTCTCTTCGCAATTACAACACCTTCAAAGGCCTGAATCCTCTCTCTGTCCCCTTCCTTTACCCTTGTATACACCCTCACCTTATCCCCGGATCTGAATTCGGGGATCTTTCTTTTCATCATTCCCTTTTCAACAATATCCATTGTGCTACTCATATCACTCCTCCTGATTATGCCCCTCCTTTTTAATTTCCTCAATCAATTTTAAATCCTCTATTGATAATTTCATTTTCTCGATTAAATCAGTCCTCTTTTTTATTGTTCTCCTTAGTGCCTCCTTCCTCCTCCACCTTTCGATCTCCATGTGATTTCCAGATAGTAAAACATCAGGAACCTTTAACCCCCTGAATTCCCTTGGTCTTGTATAATGAGGGTGCTCAAGGAACCCGCTGTGAAAGGATTCCTTTCTTGCCCCTTCCTCAAGCCCAAGAACACCTGGTATAAGCCGACTTACAGCATCTATAATTACAAGGGCAGCAAGTTCACCACCCGTTAATATGTAATCACCAATTGAAATCTCATCATCGATAAAATGCCTTATCCTATCATCAACACCCTCATATCTTCCACAAAGAAGTATTATGTGAGAGAGTCTTGCAAATCTCTCTGCAATTTCATAGTCGAATCTACTTCCCTGCGGAGATAGGAGGATGGTGTATGTGTCTTCTCTTCTCAATGCCTCAATTGCCCTTACAAGTGGCTCGACCTTCATCACCATTCCCCCTCCACCACCGTAGGGATAATCATCTGTGACCCTGTGTTTATCCGTTGTAAAATTTCTCAGATTGTGAACCTCAATCTCAACATAACCCTTTTCCTGGGCAATCTTAAGTATGCTTTCCTTCAGTGGTGATTCAAATATTCTGGGAAAGAGGGTCACAACATCGAATCTCATCTGTACCTCAAATAAGACCCTCAACAGGCTCTATAATTATCCTCCCCGCCCTGAGATCTACCTCCTTTATAACTGTATCAATTGCTGGAAGAAGAATCTCCTCCCTTCCCTTCACACAGACCCAGACATCATTGCTCCCGGTGGGGAATATCTCCTTTATACGACCATAGAAATTTCCTTTCCCATCGTAAACATCCATTCCCAGTATATCCTCCCAGTAATACTCCCCTTCAGAAAGCGGCGGTAGATCGCTTCTCCTTACATAGATCTCAAAATTCCTTATCCTTTCCGCATCGGATCGATTCTCAATCCCCTCCAGGGAAAGAATTACATCCTCCCTATCGCAATGAACAGCCCGCACAATGAGAACGATATCATTCCCTCCCTTTCCTTTAAGAAAAACCTCTTTTCCAATCTGAAAAGGGGATGGCGATAACAGGTAACGGCGGGCCTTTACCTTTCCTCTCACCCCGTGAGGCTTAAGGATTTTCCCCACAAGGAGAAATTCCTTATTCATAAAACCTCCCAGGGTTTTTAGGGTATCATTCAATTATCTCAAGCACAGCCCTTTTTCTTATCTTCGTTGATGCAGCACTGAGAATAGTTCTCATCGCCCGTGCTGTTTTTCCCTGCTTGCCTATAACCTTCCCCAGATCTTCCTTTGCTACCTTCAGCTCAATGACGGATGTTTTCTCACCTTCCACCTCTGATACCTCAACCTCCCCTGGTTTGTCAACAAGTGCCTGTGCAATAAACTTAATTAAGTCTCTCAATTTTTTTCCTTCATCCTCCTGGGCAATAGGAACCATAGGAACACCTCCGGCTTTTTGATTACTCTATGTCAGCAACTTCCTGTCCTCAGATCCTCTTATTTTTCTCAATTATACCCACTTTCTTCAAAATATGCATTACTGTTTCCGTAGGCTGTGCACCCCTTTCCAGCCATTTTCTCACCTTCTCCTCATCCAGTTTTATCTCCGCAGGGTCCTTCAGTGGATTATAATAACCCACCCTTTCAATGAACTTTCCATCCCTCGGGGATCTGCTATCTACAACAACAACCCTGTAGAATGGCCTTTTCTTTGCACCCATCCTCATCAATCGAATCCTGACAGGCACCTGCTCACCTCCTCATCATCATATTTTAAAAGGGTACTTTAACCCCCTTATACCATCTTTCTTCATCTTCTGCATCATCCTTTTGATCTGAAAGTAGTTTTTTAATAATCTATTTACCTCCTGAACCGTTGTTCCACTGCCTTTTGCAATCCTTAATCTTCTTGAGCCATTTATAATCAATGGATTCCTTCTTTCCTGTTTTGTCATGGAATTGATTATAGCTAATGTTCTATCCAGTTCCTTCTCAGGAATAGCAATATTTTTTGCAGGAATAAGTTTTCCCACCCCCGGAATCATGTTCAATATCTCCTCAATGGATCCCATTTTCCTGAGCGATAATATCTGCTCCTTAAAATCATCAAGCGTGAATTCAGCCTTTTTTAATTTTTTCTCAAGCTCACGCACCTTCTTTTCATCAACAGCAACCTGAACCTTCTCAATTAGTGATAAAACATCACCCATTCCCAGTATGCGTGATGCTATTCTCTCGGGATAGAAGTGCTCAATGGCATCAAGTTTCTCACCTGTCCCTATAAATTTGATGGGTTTACCCGTGACCGCCCTTATGGAAAGCGCGGCACCGCCTCTTGCATCACCATCCATTTTAGTCAAAATAACACCAGTGATGTCCAGTGCCTCGTTGAATTTAATAGCAATATTTACCGCATCCTGACCTGTCATGCCATCAGCAACAAGCAGGATCTCCTTCGGCTTTGTCTGCATCTTTATAACTTTCAGTTCATCCATGAGCTCTTCATCTATATGAAGCCTTCCTGCAGTATCCATGATTACAATATCGCATCCCATGGAAAGTGCATCATTAATGGCAGAAATACAAACCTCAACTGATCTCTGTCCCAGAGCTGGTCTGTAAACCGGCACACCAATCTCTTCTCCCAGTTTCAATAACTGCTCAGCAGCAGCAGGTCTTTTTACATCAGCAGGAACAAGAAAGGGATGCCTTCCTTTTCCCTTTATAAGTTTCGCAAGCTTTGCACATGTAGTTGTTTTACCTGATCCCTGAAGACCGACAACCATTATTCCCACGGGTATCTTCCCTTCCAGATCCAGATCTGCATCAGTATCACCCATGATGCTAACAAGCTCGTCTCTCACGATCTTTATAAAGTGCTGCCCTGGGGTTAGACTCTCCATTACCTCCTGACCAAGTGCTTTTGACTTCACCTTTTCGATAAAATCCTTTACAACCCTGTAATTCACATCAGCCTCAAGCAGCGCAATTCTAACCTCGCGAAGGGTCTGCTCTATATTCTCCTCTCTGAGAATCCCGTATCCTGATATCCTCCTTATTATTTGTTGAAACTTCTCCGCAATCCTTTCAAACATCGGCTCTCCCAATCTTCAATTAAAAATTGAATAATATCTCTTTTCTTCAGCATGGTCAATAATTACCTGTTCGTCAAATTATATCTCATTTTATTCTTTTTCTATACCCTTATTTCTTTATTTCAGTTGCCAGAGTTCTCCGCCATTGTCTTTAATTATTAAAAAGAGATGAAACTACAAGATACTTATCCGCAGTTCAAAAAAGTATTGACTCTAAGACATAAGATCCAATAGGCAGAGGAATACCAATTGCTTTAATGATACTTAAGATTGCTCAGGCACCAGCTCTGCCAGTTCCACAAGCACACCATTGCAACTTTTGGGATGAAGAAAGGCTACCATGCAGTTTTCTGCACCCTTTCTTGGCTTCTCATCAATTGTAACAATACCTGAATTTTTACATCCCTCCAGCACATTACCAACATCATCTACCTCAAAACAGATATGATGAAAACCTTCGCCTCTTTTTTCCAGAAATTTAGAAACAGCACTATCTTTATCAATGGGTTCGAGTAGTTCTATTTTTGTTTCCCCTATTTTAAGAAATGCAACCTTTACACCATCCCCTTTAACTTCCTCAATTCCCTTAAGGTCAAGTTTTAACACGTCTCTATAGAGAGGAAGACTTTCACTGATGCTTCTTACAGCAATTCCTATATGATGTATTTTTCTAATCATATCTGAAACCTGCCTCCAGAATTAATCCATTTTTCCTGAACTTGCTCAAGAAATAAAAAGCCTCGCAGGCATTATACCTGCGAGGCTTCCAAAGGGCAAATCTATCTTAATACATCTCCTCCATACCCCTTGGTGGACCAGCTTTTTCCTTCTCCTTCGGCTTTTCAGCAACAAGGCACTCCGTTGTAAGGAGCAGAGATGCAACACTGGCCGCATTCTGAAGTGCACAGCGGACAACCTTGGTAGGATCAATTATACCTGCCTGAACCATATCCTCATATTTTTCGGTCTGCGCATTGAATCCAATATTGCCCTTTTCTTTCTTCAGGTGTTCAACAACAACCGAGCCTTCCCAACCCGCATTGTATGCAATCTGTTTCGTTGGCTCCTCAAGCGCCTTCTTTACAATCTCTACACCGAACTGTTGATCACCCTCGAGCCTCAAATTCTCAAGTGCTTCAAGTGACCTCAGATAGGCAACCCCACCACCAGGAACAATCCCTTCCTCCACTGCTGCCCTTGTTGCATGAAGTGCATCCTCAACCCTTGCCTTCTTCTCCTTCATCTCTGTTTCAGTTGCTGCACCAACATGGATCACTGCAACTCCACCAACAAGTTTTGCAAGCCTCTCCTGCAGTTTCTCCCTGTCGTAATCCGATGTGCTCTCCTCAATCTGTGCCCTTATCTGTTTTACCCTTCCTTCGATATCGCTCTTCTTTCCAGCACCATCTATTATTGTTGTATTCTCTTTGTCAACAACGATCCTCTTCGCCCTTCCGAGATCCTCTACACCGATATTCTCAAGCTTGATCCCAAGCTCTTCGGCAATGCACTTACCGCCGGTGAGTATAGCAATATCCTCAAGCATAGCCTTCCTTCTATCACCAAATCCAGGTGCCTTAACTGCGCAGCACTGCAGTGTTCCCCTCAACTTATTCACAACGAGTGTAGCAAGTGCTTCACCCTCCACATCCTCAGCAATTATGAGAAGGGGCTTTCCCATCTTTGCAATCTTCTCCAGTATCGGAAGCAGGTCCTTTACATTGCTTATCTTCTTCTCATGGATGAGGATGTATGCATCCTCAAGCACACACTCCATCCTGTCAGCATCCGTCACAAAATAAGGTGAAAGGTATCCACGATCAAACTGCATACCTTCAACAACCTCAAGTGTTGTTTCCATACCCTTTGCTTCTTCAACAGTGATAACGCCCTCTTTTCCAACCTTGTTCATAGCCTCAGCAATTATATTCCCTATTGTTTCATCATTGTTTGCAGAGATTGTTCCGACCTGTGCGATTTCCTTCGGATCCTTTGTTGGCTTTGACATCTTCTTCAGCTCCTTCACAACCTCCTCAACCGCCCTCTCAATCCCCCTTTTCAGATCCATAGGATTATGTCCTGCTGCAACAAGCTTTATCCCTTCCTTGAATATAGCCTCAGCAAGAATCGTTGCAGTAGTTGTCCCATCACCGGCAACATCGCTTGTTTTACTTGCCACCTCCTTCACCATCTGTGCACCCATATTCTCAAACTTGTTCTCGAGCTCGATCTCCTTTGCAACTGTTACACCATCCTTTGTGATTGTTGGTGAACCAAAGGACTTTTCGATTATTACATTTCTCCCCCTTGGACCGAGTGTAACCTTCACTGCATTGGCAAGCGTGCTGACACCTTTCAGGATCAAATTCCTCGCATCCTGTTCAAATTTTAGTTCCTTAGGCATATCTATCACCCTCCTTTTTCAACATTTTTTGTTTCTGACTCTAAAAAGCTACTCAACAATGGCAAGTATATCATCTTCCCTCAATATAAGATGCTCCTCCCCATCGATCTTCACCTCTGTTCCCGCATATTTACCAAAGAGCACCTTATCCCCCTCCTTCACCTCTGGAGGATGAATCTTTCCATCATTGAGAAGTCTCCCTCTACCAACTGCAATTACCCTCCCCTGGATGGGTTTCTCCTTTGCAGTATCCGGGAGGATTATCCCCCCTTTCGTCTTTTCCTCCTCCTCAATACGCTTCACAATTACACGGTCCTGAAGTGGTTTTAGCTTCATCTCTCTTCACTCCTTTCTAAAAATTTATTAGCACTCATTAGGAATGAGTGCTAATAATTATGTAATGAAAAATCAAAACTCATTCAAACTCCCTTAGGGATATTTCCTGACTTATATCTAATGATTCAAAAAAATAATTTTAATTTTTCCCTTTTTTTTCATTTTTTCTAATTTTTTCTCTGATTTTCTTAATTTTTCATTTATTGATCCAGTCTCTCCAGTTATCACTTATTACCCCCTTCATTCGGTACCTCAGCATGGCATCCTTACAGGGGCAGTTTCTTTCACTTCCATTGATATTCTTTACTACCTGCCAGATAAGGGACGGAAGGAGCGAGATCGTTCTCTTTACCCTTTCCACATATTCTTCAGGAAGGGTTCCTTCAAAAAGGACACCTTTTTTATAGGGAAACTCCTTTACCCCCTCTGCATAATTGCTTATATAGCAGATTGCAGAATAGCATATCTCCAGCTCTTTTGCGAGAAAAACTTCGGGAACAAGTGTCATCCCCACCATATCACCACCAATCATGCGAAAGAACCTTATCTCTGATGGTGTCTCCAGTCTTGGACCCTCTGTGCATATATAAATCCCTTTCCCTCTGTACTCCTCATACCCTGAGAACACAGCCTCCATGGCAGTCATAATCTCGGGACAGAAGACAGGGCTCTGCCTTATAAAACCAAGCCCTTTTTTCTCAAAGAAGGTAAGTGGCCTCTGCTTTGTAAAATCTATAATATCATGCGGAATCATCATATCTCCGGGATGGATATCACCAGAAAGGCTTCCAGGTCCGCTCCATGCAATTATCCTTTCCACACCAAGTTCCTTTGCTGCATAGATATTTGCCCTGTAATTTACAAATGGCGCTGATAGACTATAATAATCCTCCCCATGCCTTGATAAATAGGCATACTGAATTCCCTCTTTTTCATAGATCCTGATGGGGGATGGCTCACCAAAGGGTGTCTTTGGGATAAATAAACCCAGCTCCTTTCCCCATATCTCGCCTGAAAGATTATAGGCTTCACTTCCTCCAATTACAAGCACCCTCGCCATAAGATTCACCCCTCGCCATAGATTTTTGACTTTTATTAAATATAAGCATTAAAATAAATAAATTATTAAATCGTTCCATGAGCTTATTAAAAAGACTCCTCCAGTATACAGTTCTTTTTATCCTCCTGCTATTTATCATATATGCATCCTATCTTTATGCAACCGTTACAACGAGATTTGAGGGGGAAAGATCTATCCTTCCCATAAAGATTTATTCAGATGTACTGCCTCTTTATAACGGTCTCGATATTGTTAAAATGAACCTCTTTGCAAAACTTAACCGACTGGGCTACACCCCTGTAACAATTGCTGCTTTGAAGCAGGGGGAGTATAGATTTGGCCAGGATTATCTCGACATCTACCTTAAACCCTTTTCATATCCTGAAAAGGAAAACCCCTCGGCACCATACAGAATAAAGCTCAACGGGTCCAGAATAATCAGTATCATCAATATGAATACCCTCGAGGAAACCCCATATCTTGAGATAGAGCCGGAAATCCTTGTTGAAATTCTTGGGAAGGGGAGGGAGGAGAGGGTCACTGCAAAGTTAAAAGACATCCCCCACCATCTTATCGATGCAGTCATCTCCATAGAGGATGAAAGATTTTATCGACATTTTGGGATTGATCCCATAAGCATAACGAGGGCTTTGCTGATAAATCTCACAAGGATGAGTATCGTCCAGGGGGGGAGTACAATAACACAGCAGCTTGCAAAGAACTATTTTCTTACCCCTCAGAGAACCCTCATAAGAAAGATGAAAGAGGCACTTATAGCAGTGATACTGGAATTGAAATATTCAAAGGATGAGATCCTCGAGGCATATTTAAATGAAATCTATCTCGGACAGAAGGGGCCAACCCCCATATATGGTGTCCAATCCGCAGCCCGATTCTTCTTTGATAAGGATGTAAAGAATCTAACACTCTCAGAGGCAGCATTAATAGCAGGGCTCATCAAATCCCCCAACCGCTTCTCACCCTTCAGGAGCAAGACAGTTGCAATGGAGAGGAGAAATCTTGTGTTGAAAAGGATGCTCAAACTGGGAAAGATAGATGAGCATCAATACAGGATGGCTATAAAGGAGCCCATCATTGTAAAGGGTGGTGCAGAAAGCGGGGGTGAGGCTCCCTATTTTCTTGATTATGTAAGGCACAGGATTGAGGAGATATATTCAGATGACATCTGGAAGATGGAGGGGCTGAAAATATTCACAACCCTTGATCCTGATATGCAGAGAAGTGCGGAAAGGGCGGTAACAAAGGGACTTACTGAACTCGAGAAGAATTATAGATCATTGAGAAACAAAAATCTTCAGGCTGCACTTATTGCAATAGAGCCTGAAACAGGATATATAAAGGCGATGGTCGGTGGAAGAAACTACTATACATCCCAGTTCAACCGTGCTGTTGATGCTATGAGGCAGCCGGGCTCTGTCATTAAGCCCTTTGTCTATCTTGCTGCACTTTCACCTGATGAAAATGGTGCCCCACCATTGACACCATCCGCAATAGTTGAAGACTCTCCAATAACACTCGTTTACGATGGTCAGGAGTGGACTCCCAGAAACTATGAGGATGAGTACATGGGAGATGTCACGGTAAGGATCGCCCTTGAAAAATCATTGAATATTCCCACAGTAAAAATTTCCCAGCAGATAGGCCTTAAAAGGGTTATTGATACCTTCAAAAAGGTGGGGCTCGGAAATAAAATGGACGAGGTTCCCTCTGTAGTTCTCGGTTCCCAGGTTCTTTCACCCATGGATGTTGCCCGTGCCTTCTGTGTGCTTGCAAATAAGGGATATCTCGTACAACCAGCACCCATAAAATATATTGTGGATAAAAATGGAAGATATGTGGAGTTCCCACAGCAACAGAAGATACAGGTTGCAGATCCAAGGGGCGTTTTTATACTTACAAAAATCCTTCAAGGAGTTGTTGAAAGGGGAACAGGCTATCAGGTCAGAAGGATGGGTATAAACAAGACAGTTGCAGGTAAAACAGGAACAACCAGTGACTTCAAGGATGCATGGTTTGCAGGTTATACACCAGAAATCGTCTCTGTTGCATGGGTTGGATTCGATGAGGGCGGTAAATCCCTTGGTCTCTCAGGCGCGCAGGCTGCTCTTCCCTTATGGGTGGATTTTATGAGGGAGGTGCTCAATGGAAAACCGGACCTCCAATTTAATGCGCCTCCCGGTGTTGTGTCGGTGAAAATTGATAGACTAACCGGTCTTCTTGCAACTGAACACTGTCCTGATGTTATAGATGAGTACTTTATTGAAGGAACAGAGCCCAAGGAATACTGCAAGCTCCATCAACCAAGTATCACAGATGGTTTAAACAGGATGATGGACTGGATAAAGGGACTGCTCAGGGAGCAGAAGGATTGATGGATTCACGGTGCCTCTTAGGGCTATTATATAATGGAAGGAAAAATCCGAAATCTGGAGGAAGGATAGATGGATTATAAAGAAACCCTGAATTTGCCGAAAACGGATTTCCCCATGCGGGCTGACCTTCCGAGGAAGGAAAAAGAGATACTTAAAATATGGGATGAGATGGATCTTTACGAAAGGATTAAGGAGAAGACAAGGCAAAGACCCACTTTTATCCTCCACGATGGCCCTCCCTATGCAAATGGAAATATCCATCAGGGGCACGCACTGAATAAGATACTTAAGGATATCATCGTGAAGTCAAAGATTATGGATGGCTACAGATGCGACTTCGTCCCGGGATGGGACTGCCACGGACTTCCCATAGAGCATCAGGTCGATAAAATGCTTGGGAAGAAGAAGGAGGGTCTCACAAAATCTCAAATAAGAAAACTCTGCAGGGATTATGCATTGAAGTATATAGATATACAGAGGGAGGAGTTCAAAAGGCTTGGTGTTCTTGGCGACTGGAAAAACCCCTATTTTACGATGCATCCACATTATCAGGCAACGATAATAAGAGAATTCTCCAGGTTTCTTCTTAATGGCTATACATACAGGGGTAAAAAACCCATATACTGGTGCTGGTCCTGCCTTACTGCACTTGCTGAAGCTGAGGTTGAGTATGAGGATAAAACTTCACCATCAATTTATGTAAAATTTCCCCTTGCAGAGGATGCAATCGCAACATTGCCTGGTGTAAAGTCAAAGGAAGCATCCATAATAATCTGGACAACAACCCCGTGGACGCTACCAGCAAATCTTGCCATTGCACTGCATCCATCACACCCCTATGCAGTTGTTGAAACAGGGAAGGGGGTATTTATAATTGCAAAAGCGCTCGTTGAAGAGGTGATGTCAAAGTTGCAGATGGGGGATTTTAATATTATTGCAACATTTCCCTCATCAATACTCGAGCGAAAGAATGCAATCCATCCCATATATGGAAGAAATTCACTAATTGTTCTTGCGGATTATGTCTCAATGGATACAGGAACAGGATGTGTTCACACAGCACCAGGACATGGCCAGGAGGACTACAACACAGGGATTCAGTACAACCTCGATATATATTCACCCGTTGATGACAGGGGAAGATTTACAGGGGATGTGAAATATTTTGCCGGGATGTTTGTCTTTGATGCCAATCCTTTTATAAACGACTTCTTAAGGAAAAATGGATCACTTCTTCATGAAGAAACGATCGTTCATTCATATCCGCACTGCTGGAGGTGCAAGAATCCTGTAATATTTCGTTCAACGGAGCAGTGGTTCATCTCCATGGAGAAGAACAAACTCCGGGAAAATTGCCTCAAGTGGATCGATAATGTCAGGTGGATACCATACTGGGGAAGGGAAAGGATATACAACATGATAGCAAGCAGACCGGACTGGTGTATTTCAAGGCAGAGATCCTGGGGGATTCCCATTACGGTATTCTACTGCACATCATGTGGGGAAATGTTGTTTAATGAGGATATTTTAAATCACATAATATCCCTTGTAGAAAATTATGGTGCTGATATATGGTTCGAAAGGGATGCAGATGAAATCCTTCCAGAGGGAGTTCGATGCAAAAAGTGCGGGAACGATAGATTCAGAAAGGATGAAAACATTATAGACGTCTGGTTTGATTCAGGTGTTAGCTGGGCAGCTGTTCTCGAGAAGAGGGAGGAGCTCGGCTTTCCAGCAGATATGTATCTCGAAGGGAGCGATCAGCACAGGGGATGGTTTCACAGTTCACTAATTGCAGCTGTTGCAACAAGGGGTTGTGCACCTTACAGATCGGTTCTTACCCATGGATTTGTTGTTGATGGTGAAGGAAGAAAGATGTCCAAATCCCTTGGAAATGTTATCCATCCTCAGGAGGTAATAGACCGCTATGGTGCTGAAATACTCAGACTATGGGTTGCTGCTGAGGATTACAGAAATGATGTAACCCTATCCATGGAAATCCTTGAAAGACTTGCAGAAGCCTATAGAAGAATAAGAAACACGCTGAGATTCATCCTTGGAAATCTCTATGATTTTGATCCTGAATCACAATTTGTTGATTTAAAGAAAAGGGAAGAGATAGACAGGTGGATAACATCACGCCTCCAGCATATTATAAAAAAATGCATCAATGCATATCGAAATTACGAATTCCATATCATATATCACACGATACATAATTTCTGCACGGTTGATCTGAGTTCACTCTACTTTGACATAATAAAGGACAGGCTATACTGCTCCAGAGCTGATTCATCCGAAAGGAAGTCCTGCCAGAGCACGCTCTATGAGATCGGATTAGCGATCATAAAGCTCATAGCGCCAATACTCTCCTTTACTGCGGATGAGGGAAGTAAGTATATGCCTTACTCGCTTAAACTTGGCGAGAGTGTTTTTCTTAATCCATTTCCTTCAATTGAGGAAGGCTCCATTGACTATGAGCTTGAGAAAAAGTGGGAGCTAATTTTAAAAATAAGGAGGGAAATCCTGAGGGCGCTTGAGATAGTAAGAAAACAGAAACTTATAGGATCATCCCTCGATGCACTTGTTGAAATCCTGCCTTCACCAGAAATAAAAGAATTTGTAAATGAAAATCTTGAAACACTCCGGATGATCTGTATCGTATCCCAGATGGAAGCCATCGAGGCGGATAAAGGAGGAGGTATGGAAGGTGAGGAGATCAAGGATATGAAGATCTGGGTATCAAAGGCGAGGGGATCCAAATGTGAAAGGTGCTGGACATATAGCACAGAAATAGGGATGGATCCTTCCCATCCGGGAATCTGCCCGAGATGTCTTGAGGTTTTGAGTTAAAGGGATTTTCCATGATATGAAGGGATCGATCAAAAAATATACAATATTTTTAATATCTGCCTTTTTAATCCTTTCACTCGATTTTTCTACAAAGATGATTGTGCAATCAAGGCTTCGTCTTTATGAATCAATATCGGTTTTCGAGGGTTTCCTTAACATAACTTTGATAAAAAACACAGGTGTTGCTTTCGGTCTTTTTTCCAGCAATCCATCAACAGTGAAAACAGCATTCCTCATAGCGGTAACAACAGTTTCTATAAGTGTAATTCTCTACCTTGTCGTTCTCCTCAAAGATGGAACAGTCTTCTCGCAGATCTCCCTTGGAATGATACTCGGCGGTGCAACTGGAAATCTCATAGACAGGATCAGGTTTGGGGCTGTTATAGATTTCATAGATCTCCATTATGGAAATATCCACTGGCCTGCATTCAATGTAGCAGACGCTGCCATAACGGTCGGCATAATACTCATCGTATGGGATGGTTTTTTCAAAAAAAGATCTCAGGAGGACACATATGTATCCAATCCTTTTTGAATTCAAGGGTATTGCTATCCACTCCTATGGATTGCTCCTTGCAGCAGCATTCATAACCGCGCTTCTACTATCATCGAGGGAGGCGAGACTTCAGGGATTAAATCCCGATAGAATCATGGATCTCGGATTCTATGTAATTCTCTCTGCCATCATAGGTGCAAGGCTGTTCCATGTTATTGTATTTCACGATATATACATAGCTGATCCCATTGAAATCTTCAGGATATGGAATGGTGGGCTCGTTTTTTATGGAGGCCTTCTTCTTTCCATCCCTGTTGCACTGCTCTATATAAGAAAACATGCCCTTCCCCTATGGAAGGTCTCCGATGTTATTGCACCATCCCTTCCACTTGGTCTGTCCATAGGAAGGATAGGATGTTTTATGGCAGGTTGCTGTTATGGAAAACCCACAACGCTTCCATGGGGTATAGTTTTTTCAAACCCGCATTCCCTTGCAAGGGCTCACCTTGGAGAGCCCATCCACCCAACACAGCTCTATGAATCCGCTGGAAGCCTTCTTATATTTCTTTTTATCTTTTTCTATCTCAGAAAAAGGAAACATTTTGAAGGTCAACTCTTCTGGACCTTCACACTACTTTACTCCTTCATGAGGTTCTTCCTTGAATTCGTAAGGGACGATCCCAGAGGGTTCTTTATGGGACTTTCTGAATCACAGGCAGTAGGGATCCCCCTTTTCCTCTTTTCAATCTATATGCTCCTTCGCCTGAGAAAGAAGAAAATCCTCATGAAGTAAAGTTCGAATGGGCACGGATCACTGATCTACTGAATGATCACCCTTATAAGGTTATGTCCGGTATCGGAAATATAGATGTTTCCATCTTTGTCTATGGAAAGACCTCTTGGGTTTGAAAGACCAACGGTTGTGGCATACTTACCTTCATCGTAGCTGTTATACGCGGTTGATCCGTTTCCTGCAATGGTTGTTATGGTGCCTGAGGGCGTGATCACTCTTATGCGATGGTTGTTAAAATCGGCAACATATATATTTCCGTTTCCATCAACCTCCACATCCATGGGATCATTAAAGGATGCAAGCAGGGCATTCCCCCCATCCCCCGAGAAGCCCTTCGCCCCTGATCCTCCAACAGTGGAAATGGTCCCGTCAGGTGATACCTTTCTGATCCTCTGATTCGTTGTGTCCGATATGAAGAGATTCCCGTATTTATCAAGGGAAAGACCATTGGGAAAGTTGAGCATCCTTTCTATTGCGGGATAGCCATCGGAATAGCCTGCTGTCCCTGTTCCAGCGTACAACGAAATCGAATATGCATTTTTAAGAACCCTTATCATATGATGAAGGGTATCGCAGATATAAAGGTTTTGTCCCCTGATGTATATCTTATTGGGCAAATACAGGCTAAATGCCGTAGCCGGTTCACCCTCCCTGTTATAGATCGTATCCCCATTTCCTGCAACTGTGTTTATAATCCCATTCTTAACAGCCCTTATCCTGTGATTTTCTGTATCACTTATGAAAATGGTCCCTTCGATGTTAACAGCAACTCCCTGAGGGAAATTCAGCTGGGCACTTAATGGATCCCCACCATCACCGGAAAATCCCGGAGACCCATTTCCCGCTACGGTTTCAATCCTTCCGCTGTAATAATCAACAACCCTTATCCTTTGATTCTCCGTATCCGCAATGTAGATATTGCCTGTGCTGTCAACCACTATATCCCCGGGATACCTGAGGCTTGCCTCAGTTGCCGGACCTCCATCACCGCTGTAAACCCCCCCTGGATAGCTTCCTGCTACTGTGAGGATGGAACCTTTCTGATAAAGGGCAATGGTAACAGCTGTGTCCTTTCCCGCAAAAACCTCTATACCCTGTGCCCAACCCCTGGAAATGACAATGGGGTTTAAGGGATCAGTTTTATCAAGCTCCACAACATCTACCCTCCTGTCCTTTCCAGCTGGAACGCCGTATATTGTTCCCTTTCCCGCACTCCTGGGAAAATCCGCCTGTATGGGAAGGAAATCCCTCCCGGAGATTGTTATCCTTACTGTTGTATCCGATGCACTGGGAAGGTAAGCATAAGCGGATCTTATATCGGGATTCTCGTCAGGAAAGATGAGCTGAACATTTATCCTCCCCTCTTCCTCCTTGTTTCTGACATCCACTTCAAGGAAACATCCCGCAACAAAAACTATGGATAGCAGAAAGGATAAAAGCCCTCTCATAGAAATAGGATAAAGCCCTTCTCAAAATCATCATCCTAATAACAGATTGTTTACTCTGTGTCAATAAAAAATCCCTGCCCCTTTGAAGGGCAGGGATTCTTCAAGGTCATGCAACAGATCTATGCATCAAAATATAGTGCAAACTCCCATGGATGGGGCCTTAGCCTTACAGGGTCAACCTCATTTTTCATCTTCCAGTCAATCCATGTTTCAATCACATCCTCAGTAAACACATCACCCCTTAAAAGAAACTCGTGATCCTCATTGAGTGCCTTCAATGCCTCTTCAAGCGATCCAGGCACAGATGGGACATCCCTGAGCTCCTCCGGGCTCAGTGCATAAATATCCTTATCAAGTGGATCACCAGGGTGTATCTTCTTTATTACGCCATCAAGTCCTGCCATCAGCATTGAAGCAAATGCAAGGTATCCGTTGCATGTTGGATCGGGAAATCTCACCTCTATCCTCTTTGATCTGGGGCTCGGTGAATACATGGGGATCCTTATCCCTGCGCTTCTGTTTCTACTTGAGTATGCAAGATTTACAGGTGCCTCAAATCCCGGAACTAAGCGCTTGTATGAATTTGTTGTTGGTGCTACAAAAGCACAGAGCGCTGGTGCATGTTTGAGTATCCCCCCTATGTAATGAAGTGCAAACTTGCTGAGTCCTCCATATTCCTCACCTGCAAAGAGATTTTTCCCTTCCTTCCATACGCTCTGATGGGTGTGCATCCCCGAGCCGTTGTCCCCAAATATGGGCTTTGGCATGAAGGTCACCGTTTTCCCGTGCCTTTTTGCAACATTCTTCACAATATATTTGTACCACATAAGCTTATCCCCCATCCTCACCAGGGAATCATAACGCATATCGATCTCAGCCTGACCACCCGTTGCAACCTCATGGTGATGTTTTTCCACCTCTATCCCAATCTGCTCCATAACCCTTACCATCTCTGTCCTTATATCCTGAAGGCTGTCTGTGGGTGGAACAGGAAAATAGCCTTCTTTGTAGCGCGGTTTGTAACCAAGGTTCGGGTTCTCCTCCTTTCCGCTATTCCATCTACCTTCCTTCGAATCGATAAAATAGAAGCCAAAGTTGGGACCAAAATCGAACCTCACATCATCAAGGATGAAGAACTCAGGTTCCGGACCAAAATATGCAACATCACCAAGACCGCTTGATTTAAGAAATGCCTCGGCCTTCTGTGCAATATTCCTCGGATCTCTTGAATATGGCTCCTTTGTTATAGGGTCGATAATGTTACATATGAGGCTGAGCGTGGGCTCTGTAAAAAATGGATCGATAACGGCTGTTTCAGGATCTGGAAGCACAAGCATATCGCTTGCATGAATGGGTTGCCACCCCCTTATTGAGGAGCCATCAAATCCTACGCCTTCTTCAAATACTTCTTCGGATAATTCACTTATGGGGATGGTGAAATGCTGCCAGATTCCTATAAAATCAAGGAATTTTAAATCAACCATTGTTACTTTTTGCTCCTTTGCAAATGCTATTGCCTCCTTCGGGGTCATAATGATACCTCCATTTTTTTCCATATATCGAATGCAATTAAATTGCCAATATTTAAATATATCAAAATACATGATTTTTCAGGAAAAATTAAAATCCCCTCCCCCATCATCCTTTCATTGAATAATAATTGTGCTTTCATGAATACCCCACCTGATTAAAACTTAGGCATTCGAAGAAAAAAGCGCATCAAGATCTATCCTGTTCTCAATACCATCCCATAGCCTTTTGATATTGTCCTTATGCCTCCAGAATATGATTATTGAAACAACAGTTCCGGAAATAAAATATGCCCTTGGGTCAGGAGAGAGGGCAAGGAAAAGTGGGAGTGAGGCTGCTGCAGTAAGGG
Source organism: uncultured Thermodesulfobacteriota bacterium (assembly GCA_964505185.1). Taxonomy (GTDB): domain Bacteria; phylum Desulfobacterota; class JBBIRW01; order JBBIRW01; family JBBIRW01; genus JBBIRW01. The sequence continues at coordinate 378,569 of CAZDGM010000001.1, read as the reverse complement.
ACCCAAGGGATACATACCTCCACTTGATCACGACAACCAGAAACAGGACAACAAGCAGGAGTGCAATGGAAGGTTTAAGTGCAAGGATAGCACCGAATCCTGTTGCAACACCCTTACCTCCGCGGAATCTTAGAAAAACAGGATATGTATGACCGAGAACCGAGGCCACCACTACAATACCAATCCAGGGAGGGGAATCGAGAAGTAGGATCGCGAGGATAACAGGTATGAAACCCTTCAGCATGTCGGCAATAAGTGTAATAATTCCGTATCCTTTACCCATTGCCCTTGTTATATTTGTTGCACCTATATTTCCACTCCCTATCTCCCTGATATCAAATCCACCTATACATTTTGATATAAGAAGGCCTGTAGGGATCGAACCGAGTAAATATGCCAGTGCAGTAAGAAAAATCTGAAGGCTCATCCCCTACCCCCTTTGAAAAAAATCCTCAATACACCTTCTTCAAGTGTTGCTTTCTCAACATCAAGATTTACCAGTGCCCTTGGAAGCAAAATATTCCTCCTTACATTCCTTAACTTTATAATAAGCTCCTCCCCTTTTGTCCATATCTCAAGGTCCTTCTTCTCAGTAAGCGGCATCTTTATGCTCAAAATGAAACTACTTCCCCTCTTGCTTATCACAAATGGCTTCTCCCTGAGAAATATCTGAACAGGATCTCTATCGCCATATATATAATCCCCGAGCTCTCTTAGCAGTTCAACACCCACTATCTCCCTTGGAAAAAGTTTTGCTTGAAAGATGGGAAGTGGGTGGAAAACAGCCTCTGCCTCATCAAGATACATCTTCTGCAGACCCTTCCAGTCCCGAAAATATATATCCTCCACCTCACCCGGCATGATCCTGTTTGCAATCACAGCATCGCAGCAGAATCCAAAAAGATTAAAACATGCGTATGCCCTCTGTGCCTCCTTTATAACCATCTTCTCAGGATTAATAACAAGCCTTATTGTTGTAATATCACCATCAGTTAGTATCCTGTGCATCTTCAAAACATTCTTGTACATCCTCTCAACCGCACTGTATACCTCCCTGTCGGGAAGTGGAACCTTGAGGATCCTTTCAAGCACAGGACGCACCCTTGGAATTACCCTCTTCTCGATGTTAAAAATTCTCTCCATGTACCACTTCATAATGTCGGGAAAGCTAAGGAGCCGCACCGTTTCGCCTGTTGGTGCGCAGTCAACGATTATTACATCAAACTCCTTCTCTTCAAAGTATCTCTTTATGCAGAGAAGGCTGAAGAGTTCCTCCATTCCAGGAAGAACTGTAAACTCCTCAGCAACAACCTCATCAAATCCCTGCGAAAGGAGAAAGGATCTGTAAAAATCCCTTGCCTCACCCCAGTTCTCCTCTATCTCCCTGTGAATGTCTATCTCCTGAACCCAGAGCCTCTCCCCCATCATCTTCATCTCTGAACCAATGTTAATACCGAAGGAGTCGGATAAACTGTGTGCCTGATCTGTGCTTACAGTAAGGGTTTTATATCCAAGGGATGCACTTTTAAGGGCAGTTGCAGCTGATATGGTTGTCTTTCCAACCCCACCCTTTCCTGTAAAGAGTATAACCCGCATCTTAGTCCCCTTTATATTTTAATCCATACCATATAGAAACGCGAAAACTTATCATCTTCTTTAGCAGGAAAATAAGTGCTAAAATTTAAAAATATCAAAAAATCCCTCGTAAAGGATATATGAAAAAGCTCATCATTCAGGGTGCGAGACAGAATAACCTCAAGAATATAGACCTTGAGATCCCCCATGACATGGTCACTGTAATAACAGGGGTGAGTGGATCAGGCAAATCTTCCCTTGCCTTTGACACACTCTTTGCAGAGGGTCAGTGGCGATATATAGAGGGACTTTCAACCTATGCCAAGATCTTCATAGAAAAGCTCGACAGACCCGATGTTGATGCCATAAAAAACATAAGACCGAGCATAGCACTTGAACAGACAAATCCCATAAGAAGTAGCAGATCCACAGTTGGAACAGCAACTGAGCTCTACGATTATCTTCGCCTCCTCTACGCTAAGATCGGAAAGATATACTGCCCATCATGCCTGAAGGAAGTCCACCCTTCAACTCCTGGATCCGTTGTAGATGAGCTGCTTTCATTATATCCTGAGAAAAAGGCCCTGATCCTCTTTCCATTTCAATGCCCAGCGGATACGGATGCAACTGCATCCCTTCTTAAGAAGGGATTTAGCCGCATAAAGATAAGGGATCAGATAATTGATCTCAATGATGCAGATATCCCCCAAAGACTTAAGAGTATAGATGTAATTGTGGATAGGGTTTTTCTCAGAGAAAGGGAGAGGACAAGGATCACCGACTCTATTGAGATGGCATTTAAGGAAGGAAGGGGAAGGGTAATTGTTGATATTGAAGGTGAAGGCCCTATCACATTTGATTCCCGACTCCAGTGCAATCTGTGTGGAAGGGCCTTTGAAAAACCAGGCCCCCTTCTCTTCTCCTTTAACCACCCTGTGGGTGCATGCCCACAGTGTAGGGGGTTCGGCAATATCTTGCAGTACGATGAGGATCTCATCGTTCCCAACAAACAGCTGAGTCTCTCACAGGGTGCGATTGAACCGTGGTCAAAGCCTGCATACAGATGGTGGTACAAGCAGCTCCAGCATTATGCACATAAATACGATATTGATTTAAAAAAGCCATATTATGAACTTTCTAAGAGGGAAAAGGAGCTCATATTCAAGGGAACAGAGGACTTCGACGGGATAAACGATTTCTTCTCATATCTTGAGGAAAAAAGATACAAGCTTCATGTAAGGGTTTTTCTGAGCCGATATAAGGGGCAATCAATATGCCCATCATGTAAGGGCTCGAGACTTAAGCCCGAGGCTTTAAATATAAAGATTGGAGGGCTCAACATCTATGAGCTCTCAAAGAAAAGCATAGCAGAGATAAACGAATTCTTTCAGAATCTCAAACTAACCCCTTATGAACTGAGTATCTCAAAAGAGATACTCAATCAGATTAACTCAAAGCTCACATACCTTCTGAGGGTCGGTCTTGGATATCTTACCCTTGACAGGCAGACAAGGACACTTTCCGGAGGCGAGGCACAGAGAATAAATCTCTCAAATCAGCTTGGCTCCCAGCTTGTTGGCACGCTTTATATCCTCGATGAACCCTCCATAGGTCTTCATCCAAGGGATATAAGCAGGCTTTGCCAGATTATAAAGGAGCTTTCAGCAAGGGGGAACACAGTTGTTGTTGTTGAGCACGACAGACAGATGATCGAAGGGGCAGATTTTATAGTAGAACTCGGTCCAGGTGGAGGTAATAAAGGTGGGAGCGTTGTTTTCGCGGGTCCAAAAGATGAGTTTGTTAAAAACGCAAATACATTGACATCCCGCTATCTTCGGGGTGAGCTCGAAGTTCCCATGCCACTGAAAAGAAGAAGAGGCAGTGGTAAGTTTCTCGTCCTTACCAAGGCATCTGAAAATAATCTTAAAAATATCGACATAAAAATCCCCCTCTGCACATTTACTGTGATTACCGGTGTTTCAGGATCGGGAAAAAGCACACTCATCTACGATACCCTTTACATGGCACTTGCAAGGATCTTCAGGATAGAATTTGGAAAGATGGGAAGATTTGAGAGGATAATGGGTGTTGAGTATCTCAAGGGTGTAAGGATGATCGATCAGAAGCCCATAGGAAAAACGCCAAGATCCAATCCATGCACATATATCAAGGCATTTGATGAGATAAGAAGGGTCTTTTCATCGCTGTCATCAGCAAAATCCATGGGGTTTTCACCATCGCATTTTTCCTTTAACCTTCCCGGTGGCAGGTGTGAAAGTTGTAAGGGTGAAGGTTTCCAGAAGATAGAGATGTATTTCTTCGAAAATCTTTTTATTAAATGCGATGACTGCCAGGGCAGAAGATATAAACCGGAGATATTAAAGATAAAATTCAAAGGGAGGAATATATATGATGTCCTCAACATGACGGTTGAGGAGGCATATGAGTTTTTCAGGGATTACCCTGCAGTTCAGGAGAAGCTTCAGATGCTTATCGATATAGGTCTTGGATACCTCAAGCTCGGTCAGGGTGCAAATACACTTTCAGGTGGTGAGGCACAGAGATTGAAGATAGCATCTGAGCTTTCCGGCAAGTCAAAAAAGGATATTCTCTATATAATGGATGAGCCCACAACAGGGCTTCACATGGATGACATTAAGAAACTTCTACGCATAATTCATCATCTTGTGAATGCAGGAAATACGGTGGTTGTTGTTGAGCATAATCTCGAAATTATTAAAAATGCCGACTGTATCATCGATCTTGGACCTGAGGGAGGAGAGCAGGGAGGAAATATTGTTTGCACAGGAACACCTGAAGAGGTTGCTTTATGCCCTGCCTCCTATACAGGCAGATACCTCAGGGAGGTTCTCTCATACTGATTGTTTTTTCAGGAAAGCCTGAGACTCCAGAGCTCCACCTCTTTTGATGTCTCTGGCTGAACCCTGTTTGATACGATTTTAAAACCCATGGCTCCAAAAAGCGCCCTGAACTCAATATTGGTTGAATATGTCTCCGTCTCTATATATGCACAGCCACCCCTTTTCATATCATCTATTGCCTCTTTGACTAACACGGTTCCATATCCCTTCTTCCTCTCACCCTTCTTAATTACAAGGCCCTTTATCTCTCCCCTTCCACCACTTACATACTCATAATCCACATAACCTATTATCTCCTTGTCCTTCTCCAGAACGATGATCTTGTAATTAACGGAGGGACGGCTTTTCATTCTCTCGATATATAATTTGAATTTCTCAACTGTGTTATTCTCTGGTGAAATAGGCTTGAACTGCCCATCCATCCTTGCCTGGATGATAATATCGTGGATTGCAGGGATATCTTTCTCCTCAAACTCCCTCATCACTATTGCCATGATACAAACCCCCTTAATCTGAAATTTTTCCTACCCTTCCTGCGTCTCCCTTCTCCTTGCAGACCAGTAATCCTTCTCCTCATCGTAACAGAGTTCGAATACCTTTCCTTCCTTTGTCTTTACAACAAAATGTTCCCTTACCTTACCATCTATGAAGCTCAAACTCCTTGATGCGCTTATAATCTCAACAACCTCGAAAATCCGTCCCCACAGGGAAAAGCTCCTCGGGGTCTGTGCATATTTATATCCGCTGTAACTCATTACCTCTATGGGGTATTCCTCCCTCTCCATATATCACTCCCTGTTGAGACAATTATAGAAATTTATTTACAAAAATCAATTAAATTAAAGATCAAACACCATGAAATCCCTTCCAGCAACAACCTCACCGCTAAATACCTCTCTTGCCTCATTCACAATCTCCTCTTCTGTAAATCCCTTTCTGAAATCCATATGGATGAGGACGAGTTTCTTCACTCCGCTCTTCGATGCCACTATTCCTGCCTCAAGGGATGTGGAATGATTCCCACTCAGCTCCGCAAGGAACCTATGAGGTGCTGCAGAATCGTGGAAGAGGATATCACAGGATGAGATAAATTGAGAAAGATCCTCAACAAAACCCGTGTCAGTGCAGTAAGCAAATGATGAACCACCCCTTTCTGTGAATCTCAATGCAATAGTATCTCTGGAGTGCCTTACAGGATAGGTTTTGATCTCGAATCTTTCGCTGTAAAAAAGCGGGAATTCACCTCTAAGGGGGACCGTCCTTAGATTTAAAGGGAAAGTAAGCCTTTTCAAGGAAAGCTTCATGACATCGAGAACTGCTGAGATGGTATCTATTGCTTCCCTCGGTCCATATATGGTGAATCTTTCCCGCCTCTTTTTAAGAAGATAGTTATGTATAAGAAGGGGGATCCCGTATATATGGTCTGTATGGCTGTGGGTGACAATCATATGGGATATTTCATCAGGGTTTACCTTTATCTTGCAAAGCTTATGATCAATGGAGCCTCCGCAGTCGATGAGAAATTTCTCACCCCCAATCTCCACAAAAAGCCCTGTGTTGTCCCGATCTGAGGTAGGAATGGAGGAGCTGCTTCCAAGGAGAACTACTCTCATATAGAAAATTTCCTGCTTGACACCTGATTCTTCTTCCGATCAAATTTTATATCATATAGCGAGGGAGGATTCAATATGCCCATTTATGAATACCACTGCAATTCATGCAGAAAGACAGTAAGCCTCCTTCTCATCACGTCAGAGGATTTCAAGGACATAAGGTGTCCACTATGTAATAGTACCGATCTGAAAAGGCTGCTTTCGCGCTTCTCACATCCGAGAAGCGAGGAGGAGAGACTTGAAAGACTTGCCTCTGATAAATCCCTCTATGACATAGATGAAAGTGATCCGAGGAGCATCCATAGAGGCTTGAAGAAAATCGGAAAGGAACTCGGTCTTGATGAAGAGGAAGACTTTGAAAGTCTGGCTGATGAGATGCTTGAAAAAGATATGGGGAAGGAGTCCGAGGAGGACTCGGGTGAGGATGAATGGTAAAAATCAGATGGGAAGGAGCATCAGCTTTCTACTGCTTGATGCATCGTAGAAGATGAGAGGCGGTTTCATTCCGCACAGATAGATCCTCAATGCATCCACCATAAGTCCACCAATAACAAGATTTGACATTATTACAGACGGATCAGGCTGATAGAGACATGATGGATCAGTGCCTCTCCTTCCCTCCTTCCTTCGCTTCTCAACGATCTCTTTGAGGCCGAGTAGTTCTGCCGGAGTCCTATCATCCCTTGCGGGATCATAGAAGAGGACCTGCCCGGCATCCATACCAGTTCCTCCACTTATGAGAAGTTTCCCTCCATTCCTGCATTTTTCACTTATAGTTATCCTTGTTTCGAAATTATCAACACAGTCAAAGAGCAGATCATATGAGGAAATATCCGTCTCCGATGAGAAGGAGGCATCGATGGCAGTGATTTTAACCCCCCAGAGTCTTTCTACCTTTTCAGATAGCGCCTTTGCCTTGTTCAATCCTACAGCATCATAGAAAAGCACCTGTCTGTTAAGGTTGCTTACCTCAACAGTATCAGGATCCATAACAGTGATATTCCTGAAACCCGAATAAACGAGACCCATAACAACAAAGTTTCCCAGTGCACCTGCACCAATAACACATATATTTAACTTCCCGGGATCGAATTCCCGTCTTTTTCTCGAATATTTTATCAATTCTCTGGAAAAGGGCCTCCGCATGAGTATATTCTTTACCTCCTCAAGGGCAATGCCCGATGCAACAAGGTCAAGAACAATATCATTACCCTGAATGGATGGAATATTTCTCTTTGATAAAATGGCCTCCAGTTCCTTCCACTCCCTCCCCCTTATGTAAGAGAAGACCTTAAATCCCATTTCATCTCCACTCTCCTCACAGAAGCATCTCACAAGGGGAATGCCTTCCCTGTAACATTTTTCAATTAACAGCTTGTTAGAAATGGCATAGTTTGTAAGATCAATAATGAGATCTGATCCGTTAAGAAATACATCCATACTGGGATGGGTATAGTAGCCTTCGATAAGGGTGAGATTGAGAAGGGGGTTTATCCTGCAGGAGATTTCATAAATCTCCCTGTCAATCGATGGGGTGATAATCAGGATATTGTTTATCCCCAGTGCAGAAGCTGCCATGAGAAAGATCGATGGGAGCAGCTTCCTATCACCGACTATTGAGATCCTGGATCTCTCAAGCGCTTCCTGATCCCACCCCTCTGCACGCAGTTGCCTTTCCATCCTCTGCTTTGATATCAATTCTCTCATAGTTGATGGTTCCTCATCCGGTTGTTCTTCCATACCTCTTCAGCTTTATCGCCATAGTGAGAAAATTCTCCTCCTGCTCATTATCACTATGGGCTATACCCTTTGCCTCAAAACCTATCTTTTCGTAAAGACTTATTGCCCCCCTCTTTACGATCTCCACATCAAGAACAACTTCACTTATATCCATATCCCTCAGGTAGTCAATAACAATCTCTATCATCCTTGTTGCTATACCTCTTCCCCTGTATTCTGGAGCGACAGCAACCCTCGTTATAACTGCCCTGTTCTCACCTTCATATATGCACGCAATGATAAACCCTACAATCTTTCCATCACAATCTGTGATAAAAAATATATCCCTCAGTGCTGCCTTAAAATCGTGGTAATCCCACTGCTGATGGGAAGGAAAAGAAAGTCTTTCCACCTCCAGGACATCCTGGAGGTCTTTTTCATGGGCAAACCTTATTATCATTTTAAACTCCTTTTATAAATGCATGGCAGGGCTTATTGTGGCTGTATCCATCATGTGCACCCTTTTTCAAAACGTTCAGGTATTATTATGGCTGGATTTACTCTCTCCCTTATAAGCCTGCCAAGCTCTCCAACATCATTTTCACCAAATGTGATTCCTGTTTTAACCCTGACCAGCTGTGCATCCCTTTTTTCTATATGAGTCTGCCCGGAGAGTATACCTCTCATCTTATAATGTATCTGCTGTATATGCCACCCCTCATCACCTATGAGTATGCTATAAGAAAAGCTCCCGTATACTGTCTCCATGATTCTCACCCTGTTTACAGGAAGATCGGTAATTAAGGTCACACTACCCTTTTCCAGATCCTTCTTCTCATATCTTCCTTCGGTCAGGATGAAAAGTTCCCTTATGGGGATTTCCCTTTTTGCAACAGGTTTCCTCATAACGGAAGAAACATAATCAAGCACGGTAATCTGATTCTTCTCGTCTGTATCTGAGAACTGCTTATATCCGAGATCCCCATGGGAATGAATCCATCCGTTAATGATGTAGTTAACATCAAGGGATTTCTGAAACTCTTCTATCATCTGCGCATTTATGCTTGCATAGTATTGAACGTTCTGTTCATTTACAGGCAACCCTATATCAACAATAAGCTCGGGATTATCAATATACGCAATAGTAAAACCATACCACTCAAAGCTACGGTCAAAGATCAAGCGTATCATTTGACTGATCTTAAATGCCTTTTCAAATGCATATTCCGTTATATAGATATCATCGGGAAGATCCTGAAGTTTTACCTCCAGGATTTCACCCACCCTGATATCAGAAAGGCTTCTTATTCTCATGCTAACCTTTCCTTAACATAATCTTCATCTATTATAAGTTCGCCGGTGAAGTTTCCAGGAAGCCTGTACATATCCTCAAGGAGAACCCTGTGAAGTATACTTACAAGACCCCTTGCCCCGGTGCCCTCCTGTTCTGCACGCCGCGCGATTTCCTTTAGCGCCGCATCAGTCAGTTTAAGCTCTATGCCCCATGCCCTCAGATCATTTGTAAATGCCCTGAGGGGGCTGTCTTCACTTTTGGTCATGATTTCCGTAAGATCGCTTGCTGTAAGTGGATCATAAACAACCCTGACAGGGAATCTCCCCACGAGCTGTCTTTCCATACCGAAGGTAAGAAGATCATCAGGAAGCAGATAATCCTTCCAGTCCCCTTCAAGGCTGTGTTCCCTCATCCTCCTTTCAACGATCTTTTGAAGCTTATCAAATACACCACCCGCTATGAAAAGCACATGTCTTGTTGAAAGCATCACCCTATCCTTACCTATCTCAATGGTATTATCAGCTCCTTCAACAAGCTTGAGCAATCCTTTCTGAACACCCTTTCCTGACACATCCTTATATGTAACAAGTTCTACAGCTATCTTGTCTATCTCATCCAGATAAACAATGCCCATCTGAGCAACATGGGGATTGCCACCAGCAGAGATAAGAAGGTCAACAAGTATATCCGTCACATTCTGACCAACATAGCCAACCTCACTGAATTTCGTCAGATCTTCAACAATGAATGGAACACCAACAAGCCTTGATATAACCTCCCCTGTATATGTTTTACCGCAACCTGTAGGTCCAATCATCAAAATGTTTGCCTTTGGTGTTTTTGTATTCTGAAGTGCCCTGTCTATATCTTCACCACTCTCAACAATCGCCTGTTTCAGTGCGTTTCCAAGCCTTCTGTAATGAAATGCTATGGCTGTGGCGATAATCTTCTTCCCCTTTTCCTGCCCTATTACAAATCTATCAAGGTATGATTTGATCTCGCCAGGTGTTCTATTAAACTCAATGATCTTACGCACCGCCTCACTTGCCTGATTGAGTCTGAATCCTCCAAGCTTCTCTTTTATCCTTTCACGGCTTTGTTCTGATATCATATACTTTCCTGATCTTATTTATTGATAATTCCCGGCTGGAGCTCCCTTCTCAGGAGCATCTCAAAGTGAAACTTTTCAAGCTCATCCCTTTTAATGGAGGGGTTCATCTGGTAAAGGATCAGGCTCAATACTATTTCATCAGGGGAATTCGCATAAAGCAGATATGGGTTTTCCACCCTTTTTATGATCTGCATCGTTGTCCGGTATTGCTCCTCATCTGATAAAGAGAAAAGCGGGGGCTCAAAGTTTCTCTTTGCCTTCGCAGGAAAAACACCTGAAGTTTCAATAACGGGATTAAGAAGGAATCTGTCAATCCTCTCAATGAAATCCTTCCCCAGTCTGTATTCTTTCACAATAGCATTGATCCTGCTGAAGATGGAGCATGTAAACCTCTCCTTTTCCCTCCTGTCCTTCTCCTCCCTTAACTGCTTTACAAGTTCCCTCAGGTCGCTCATCCGTGAGGAACCCCCCATAGAAGTGCCTCAAGAGGGACATCAGATAAAAGCCACGGAAATTTTTTCTCCAGTTCTTTAATCCTCCTTTTAATATAATTTACCTTTGCTTTGAGATATTCGTCGTCACCTTTCATGAGCATCTCCTCTATATCTCGCAGTTCCTTCCTTAACTCAAGGTATTCCCCCTCAATGGCTTCCATCTTTTTCCTTATAGACCTGCACTCCTCACTCATCCATGCCTCATCATAGAACCACATAAGTTCATAAGGCTTATCCCTTTTCTCCTCATCCCCATTTTTTACCTTTTCATCTTCCATATAAATCTTCTCCTTAAAGTGTGTGACTATTCGTTACTTTAACCTCACCGGAAACAATCTTTGGATGATCATTTGGTATGCGGTAATCATCAAAAACCACCCTTCTCATAGTCTTCCTTCTCGGAAAAAGCGGATCGTCGATCTCCTCAAACTCCATCCCAATAAAACCACTCGCCTCAGCATCAAGGCTGTGATAGCCATTCCTTCTTCTACCACTGTATCCGTAAAGGATCGCATTTATACCTTCCTCAAGCGCCTTTATTATGCTTTCAGATGTAATCTCGCGAGGGACAACAAAATTTCTCAAGCATATCTCCTGACCGGAATCATGCCATTGAAGGAATGGGTGTTTATACCTTTCCATAACAAATGGCTTAAGTGAGTAAGTTGAAACAGCAACCCTGCAATCAGGAAAAAGATACAGACGACCATAGAAATCCTTCAATGCATACTCGCCGGTGCGCTTGTAAATTATATATTCATGGGTTCCCGCCACCCTCATGAATCCAAAGCCATCGATCTCAATGGCACCTTTTTCAGAAATGAAAAGCATTGCAGCAATCCTCTTCTTCCTTTCATTACGAAGCCTTTCCTGGTAAGAGAAAATCTGACCCAACCTTTCGCCCTCCTCCCTGTTTATCTTCACCCTGAGTGATTTCAAAATCCACTCCTCCACGCTCTTTACCATGACAATACCTTCTTCAAGAAGAGGCTCTTCAATTCCCTCATCGGAAGCTCTGATTGAGCCCATTAACTTTTCACCTGAGATCAGCCGCTCTGCATCCTCATAAAACCGTGAAGGTATATTAATCCTGTCTGCGATAACGTCGAGTATGTCTCCCTCGCATCCCTTTTCTTTTCTGAAATCCCTATGCTTCCTCACAAAATATGGCATTACCTGGAACACAATCGATGAAAGATTCTTGTCTGGAAAGATGGTTGAAGGATCCATTCCATAGTTATACCTCAGGATGACCTCGTTTCTTATCCTTTCAAATAAGGCGGGATCAAGTTTCTCACATCCATCAATGAGTGATTTCAGACTTATGGACTTTATAAACCTCTTTCCATCAACTTCAACGATGTTTTCTTCAACCAGGACTCCATTTGCGGATTTAGCAGTTTCTGTTATCTCTTCTTCTACTGATGGATCAAAAAGGAGCGGAAAGTATATATATCCATCCCTGACAAATAGTTCACTATTCTTATCTAATATTTGGAGCATTCCTTTATTCTCCAGGGATCCTGCGTCCAAAAACGGTTGCAGAAACTAAGTAATCGTTTTCCCACAACGGGCACAGATAAGTTCTTTTTCCTGTGCAAGTCTGGGGGTTATGGGATCTATAAAACCCCTTCTCATAGTTATCTCTTCAGATGCTGTCATACAATCCCTGCAAACAGGATCCTTATCTATTATTGCACCAACAGGTGGACCCTCTGAGAGCTTAGGATCTATGTATGCAGGTGCCGTCCAGTGTTGAACATCCTCAATTCTTTCTTTCTCCTTTTTCTCTTCCATCCTTCCCTCCATCACAATTTGTTCTGTTCCTCTTCTTTATCCACAATTTTATGCTCACAATAAATTTCTTCTATCCTATAAATGCCTGCGCCATGATCCATATCCTCGAATATTACCTTTGATAACTCTATACTTCTTTTTAGCTCCTCCTGACATTGTGGGCATTGAGGATCCCACTTCCTTCTCTTCGCACCCTTCACATCATCCCTCCTTCTCTTCCTCATGCTCGCAATATCCACTATAGAGATCCTCCTCCATAAGCCTCCTTCCGATCAATCCATGGTCCACATCCTCAAATACAGAATCAAGAAGTTCAAGTCTCCTTTTTAGCTCCTCCTGGCACTTTGGACATTGAGGGTCCCATCTTTTCTTTTCCATCTACCTCAGAAAACCTCCCTCCTGCGGCTTGATTGCACGAACAGCCACATAGTAATACTTTTCGCCTTTTTCTGTTTCCTGAATAACCGCATGATCAAGGGCTGTTCCATGTATAAGGCTTCCACCACAAAGAAGTATCCCCCCATCAAGCTGCTTTTTTATATCCTCAAGTATCAACCGCTCTTCTATAGTGAGACCCTTCTTATTTAATGTGTTCTCAATAAGCTCACGAAGCGGTTTTTTCTCGAAACTGCCCACCTCATAGATATCAATCAAACCCTCTGCAGCCTGACCAGGGATAATTTCTACAACAAGAGGCAATAGCTGAGCGCCTGTTTCCCTCTTTTCAGCAATCTTCTGTTCCATACTGTCAATTATATCCGATGGTGGGCTTTATTTCTACATGGATCAATTGTGGGATTCGCGCTTTTCTTCATCTTTCCTCAAAAATTCTTCCTTGAATCTCTTTACGAACTCATCCCTGAAGGGCTCAATATCCATTGCCTCATCAACTCTTCCGGAAAGGTAAAGTGCCATCCCTTTGTATATCAATGCTTCCTTAAAATTTGGATATATCCTGAGTGCAGCATCAAGGCAACTTATGCTCTCATCGAATCTCCCCAATCCTATAAGGGCAAAACCCTTTCCGGCAAGCGCCATAATATTATCACTATTTAGTGAAAGTATCTTATCAAAGATATTCAGTGCCTCGATGCTCCTTCCAAGTTCATTCAGACATATCCCTTTCAGCTCAAGCGCCTTTATATTTTGTGGATCCCTTGTAATCTCCCTGTCGCAGCAGAATATTGCCTCTTCAAAAAGCCCCCTTTCAACCATACTCCTGGCACCATCAAGCCATTTAATACCTGCGCCACTTTCAGCACCCATCACCCTCAACATTAAACAGATATATGTTTCCTCAATAATCCTTCTGCCGATGTTTGCAACAGGATATCCATGTCCTGGAAGCACATGTTCTACATCCCGTTTTAAAAGTTCTCGCATTGCCAGAAAGTAGTGTCCCATTGTCCCACCTGCTGCAGGATCGGGCTCTGACATTGCATGGGGAAGCACGGTATCCCCTGTAAATACAGTCTTTGTTTCGGGATTATAAAGAGAGAGGCCATGGATGGTATGCCCTGGTGTGGGAATTACCTCCCACTGAAAACCACTCATCTCGATAATCTCACCTCCATCGAGCTCGGTGACCTTACACCCTCTTCTTCTCACTTCCTCCTTGAACTCTGGGTGAATGGAGGCATGAAGGATTAGTTCAAATCCGCCCTCCTTTATAATCTCCGGATATCCCTTTATAAGTTCTACAGTTCCCATCACATGATCAAAATGACCGTGGGTAAGAAATACCTTTTTTATCTCCCGGGGTTTAAAACCAAGATCAAACAGCTCAATGAATGCTGTATAATCATTTCCCGGATCAACAATTGAAAGATAATCGCCCCTGATAACATAGATATTGGATGATGCCTCATAACCCGGCATCAGGATGCATCTGTCAAATAGCTCATTTCTGATGTTGAGAAGTCTTCCCAGAGGCTGCCACCCCAGATATGGTATAGATGCCCCATTTTCCACTGAATTTTCCCCTTTTTCATTTCCACATTTTTCTTCCACAATAAGCCCCTTTCGCAGGAATTTTTACAATTATAAATTAAAAATAGGGAGATATAAAATATCCCCCATTGCATAAGTGCGATGGGGGATATTTTCGCAAGCCTGAAATTGATCCTTATTCCACGTATCCAACCTTGTATTCAAGCTTCATCTTTGCATCAGGCCACCATTTGCTACTCATCCTCTCTTCGCCTGGCCATACCTCCTTATCACCAACCTTTTCAATAAGAAGCTCCAGAAAGTGGAATTCAGTTAGTTTGTATTTTGTTACAGTCTCGGGTGGCAATAGGATAGCAAGACCGGATTCCTTTGATGCCTTCCATTCAAAGGGCTCATTTGGTGTGGCAATCTTTTTCCCATCACCATCGTAAACCGCGAGAATCTTCCCCTTCACAGGAGTTCCAGGCTTAACATTATAATGCTCATATATCTCATCACTTATATGCCACCACAGGGCCCTTTCGCCCGTTTTCAAATACCCCCTGACAAGAATGGGATCGAATCCGCAAACAATCACGCGGCATTTTTCAGGCATGGCTACCCTCCTTTTCATATTTTTTATGATTCTTATGTCCCACATTTAGCATATCGCTGAGTTCCTGTGCCTGTCCATAGCAGAATTCCATAAATTCCTTTAGATCCTGCTCCGTTATGTAATTGCATACACATAATCTTCTGAGGTATGGATACATATATTCCTCAATCTCCCCTACGAAATCATCCACAAGGAAATCCCCTTCTCCATCAGATGGTGCCCACTGGAGATAACTGTTCTTCCAGGTGAGCACCATCTTTTTCAATGTCTCTAACTCTCTACGACCTGCTTCATCCATTCCCTGATATCCCTCAAACTAACCCTTCTTCTCAAAGGCATAGCATTTCTTGATTACATTGAAATCAGTTACACACCAGTAAAATGGCCAGTGGATCTTTTTGCACCATCCAATAAGGTCAGCAGGGGGGAATTTTGATCCCTTAAGCACAGGCTTTAGATGTTTGCAATCCCAGCAGATATGCCCTGTTTCTCTTCCCTTTTCTGGAACGAGCACTGTTGCAAGAAATTCTTCCGGTGTTAATTCTTTCTTCTGCACCATTTCACCCTCCTTTCCTTACCAATCCTTAACTTCGCCCTTTTTTATCTTTTCCTGATACTCAGCCCATACATCAGGAGAAAGCTTCTGAATATCCCACTTATAGGGGAATTGTCCTGCGAGTCCAGCTGATGGTGGCTGGGGTCTCCATCCACGAACAGGTCTTCCCCTTATGCTAAATTTCACCATGTCAGGCTTTCCAAGGTATATATCCCTTGGCAGGCATTCATATGGCCTTGTCCTCCCCGGTGTGCCGGGGTAGTATGATGTGTAGCCTTCAAGGGGTTTATCCGCATACAGAGGGCTTAGATCAGGCTTTTCACCGGGTCTTTCTTCAGGTCCCTTGTACATGAATCCCTGAATCATATGTATATAATAAACCGTTCCACATTCGGCACAATTTATCTTCCCCTCCCAGTTCCAGAAATAGTATGGATCAAGATAATTCACCGTATTACAAACCTTGCCTCCAATAACTTTTTTACACCAGATGATATCGCACACGGCCTTACCTCCTTTCTCTTATTGAATTTTCTCCCCTGACCCTCCTAGTTAAAGGGCCAGGGGAAATCCCATACGAGCCTTAGATGTATGCCTTATTATACCACTCCTCAATTTTACTCAGGGGTATACCCAGCCAGTCGCGCAGGATCTTTACATTATCAGCACCCACAGGTCTCCATATCCAGTTAGTTCTCCTTGGTGTTTTTGACATCAATCCTACAGAATGACCGCTTTGAAGCAATACATCCCCAAACAGTGGATCTTCAAGCCATCTTATCGTCCCTCTCTGTCTGTAATGCTCGCACTCATAAACCTCTCTATCATTCATTATAGGTGCAGCGAGGAGACCAGCATCTGTTAAAATCTTTACCACCTGAGATCTTGTCTTATCGGCAGCCCACTTCTCAAGCGCGCCATAGATCTCAATCTGTGCCTCTGCTTCAGTCCTATCCTTGTAGGTTCTATATTTCTCGTAGAGGTCCTTCCTTCCCACTATGGCACAGAGCTCCTTGAAATCCTCATCCTGGAATGCCGAAACCATTGCGTATCTTGCATCATGCCTCTCCTGCGGATTTTTCGCATCTGGATAGTCAGATTTTCCACAGAGGATTATTCCATGCACGCAGAGCTGCGTATCCCAGTTACCCCATCTCTGGCGGACTATACCAAACCTTCCATAAAGTGGAACTGAGTATTCGGAGAACCTCGTTGGTGTCTGGACCTGGGAGAATTCTATCATTGTTCCAAGTCCTGTCTTTCTTCTCCAGTGGAGCGCCGCTAATATACCATAAGTAATCATTGTTCCTGATGCCCAGTCGATGACCCAGTTGGATGCCTTCGTGGGATGACCGCCAAAATCTTCATGGGTCCCTGTAATGGATGCAAGACCTGCATGCGCCTGACCGAGGATGTCATATGAACCGCCGAAGACCTTTGGTCCATGGCCAAATCCACCACCCCATACATATATAAACCTCGGGTTTATCTCCTTGAGATACCTGTAGCTCATCTTCCATCGGTCAAATGTTCCGGGTCTGTAAAGCTCTGTCAGTCCATCGCTCATTCTTACGAGTGGATAGAATACCTTCTCAACCATCTCAGGGATGTGATAATCAATAGAGAGGTAATACATATTGACATTTGCACCGAGAAAACCGAATCCTGTTCCTGTCATGGGTCTTGTATCGTGAAGGGGATATAGATAGGCCTCATTGAATGGTGATGTGTGTCTCATCGCATCTCCCATGCGCGGTATCTCGAGCTTTATACACTCTGCCCCCAGCTCAGCAAGATTCGCTACAGAGTGAGGTGTAAATATATACATTGTGCAGCTAAGCCATCTGATGCCTCTCAGAGCCTCGGGCTTTTTCCACTCATTACCAGGATCAAAGAGCTTCTTGCAATACTCCTCGAAGGAGAGCTTAGCCATCTCCTCAAATTCTTCTTTCCTTTTAATTGGTTCAGCCATTATACCACCCCCTTTGCCTTAAGTTCGTCCACTTTGGATGGGCTAATTCCTAACCATCTCCTGTAGATTTCGTAGTTATCCTTCCCCAGTCTCCTTCCATACCATTTTAGTCTGTGAGGTGTCATGAATTGGTAGCTGTTTGTACTGGTTGGATAGAGGAGTGTACCGTAATCAGACTCTACCACATTTACCCATGGACGATATTTGAAGTGCGGAAATTCGCAAACCTCGTCAATATAAAGCACAGGACCTGCTGCGATTTCATAATCCATGAGCTTTTCTTCTGCCTCAACCCTGTTTATCTCCCTGAGCCATCTCGTGGTAAGGGTATATGTCTTGATCAGTGCGTGAAGCGCATTCCTTGCACCCACCTCTTTGAGGAAGGGATCCTCATGGATGAGTCTTCCAAACTGTGGAAAGTCTCTTTCAATACACATGCCAATCCTGTACCAGAGTCTATCACTCTGCCCACCGATCATCATATACCCATCCTTACAGGGGTTCCATTCATACTGGTTGAGGTTAGGATCCCATCCGCCCGTTCTTGCCTTTATGCTGGCATTAAAACCGTACCATCCAAGGTCAAAATCCAGAATATCAAACAATGCCTCGGCTGAGGTCACTTCTATAAATTGTCCTTCACCGCTAAACTCATCCCTCCAGTAAAGGGCGGCAAGGATGTTTACTGCAGCCTGTTCTCCAGCAACGTAATCCGCAAGCCAGACCCCCGATCTCGTAGGATCGCCACCTCTACCCCTGGGGAGCAAATCCTGTGGAAATCCCGTATTATGGATCCATGAATTTGTTGCTGATGCAAAGGGTTCAAGCTCCCATTGCCCGAATTTTGATACCCTGTCCTTGAATGGACCCCACTGACCCCGGAGTCCAACCCAGCAGTAAACAACCCTCGGATTAATTTGTGAGATCTGCCTGTATCCAATACCCAGGCTATCCATATATCCGGGGAGCATCCCTTCTACTATCACATCTGCATGGCGGGCAAGGTCTTTGAATATTTCCCTACCTTCCTCTGTTTCTACATTCAGGGTTACGGAGTATTTATTTACCATCTCGCTTATAAATGTAAGACCGCACTTCTCCCCTGTTTCCTTATCAGCTAGCATGTATTCCTCTCTTCCAAAGGGCGTGAGCTTCCTCAGTGGATCACCTGTTGGAGGCTCAATGGCGATGACCTCAGCCCCTGCCTCTGCAAGAAGGGATGATGCAAATTTGTGACCAAGTCTCCAGAGCCCAATATCGATTACCTTAAACCCCTGCAGGGCTTCAGGTTTACCATGGATTGTATGAAACATTAGGTTCTCCTCGAGCCACTTGCCAAACTCTTCTGCCTTACGCTTTGCATAAATCGATCGCACTTCCTCTCTTGATGGTGGCGGTGTTACAGGCCAGGGTCTTACTTCAGGACTGCAGAGATCGAGGGTATCCGCCCGTGATTTAATTTCAATCTCTCTCTTCTCTCTTGCCATAATTCAATCCCCCTTTCTTTGTTTTTCTTTTCCGCGAGACCTATCCAATGGTTTTATTTTGCCTCTGTTTTAGCTCTCACCTCCTTTTCCAGAATTTTTTATGAAATCGAAGGCCGAAAAATGATGATATTTATTTACTGGATGAAACATCATTTGTCAAGTTATTTTTTACCTTAATGTAAATAATGGATTTTCCACAGAATTTTTTGCTAAATATGAAATTATGTTTCATAAAACATTTCGCATCCTGAAAATTAAGATAAATTATCTTTATTTTTCAATGATTTACTATTGAATTTTAAAAAATATAACAATAGTTATTCTTTCCCTGGGGAGATGACAGAAATAAAAAGCTGTTTAAATTTTAGAACAAAAAATTTATTTGCCAGCTTTAATCTCAATATGCAAGAATTTAATGATACCTGAGAGGATTTAAGTGGGAAAATATTATATGCGAGGATTAAGGACAATATTTATAATCCTTTTCTTTGCCATCGCTACTTCCTGCCAGCGGGAGAGTGCATATATTGAAATCGGGGAAATAAATCCACTTACAGGAAAATTTGCCATACAGGGGATATCTATCCATGAGGGAATCACCCTTGCAATTGATGAGGTTAACGGCAGAGGGGGGGTAAGAAACAGAAAGGTAAGGCTCATAACAAGGGATGATCAGAGTATACCTGACAGGGCATTAAACAGTGCAGAGGAGCTGTGCGCTAAATACAGGGTGAAAGGGATCATTGGGGGTTATGTTGACAGCCTTGTTGGGCCTGTAAGCGATATAGCTGAGAGATTTGAGACCCCGTATATTGCCACAGCTTCTCTCGATGAAAGGCTTACAATGAAGGGGTATAAATACTTTTTCCGATTAAGCAGTCTTGATGGATTTCTTAAAACAACAACAGGGATTATAAAGGCCATAAACCCTGAAAGGATTGCAATATTTTACTCGAGCACCCCTGGATCAACACAGCTTGCCGAAAAGCAAAGGGAGATCTTCAGAATGGCTCACATCAAAGTTGTCTCATTTGAGATGTTTTCACCAGGGTTAAGCGATTTCACCCCCCTTGTTTTAAGGGCAAAAAAGAGTGGTGCAGACGTAATCCTTTCCGATGGGTTCTTCATAGATAATCTTATGATCGTCCGTGCCATCAGGGCACAGGATCTCAGATTTCTCGCTTTTGTGGGGACATTCGGAATGGAGTTTCCGGAGGTTATCAAGCAGCTTGGTGCTTCTGCGAATAATATAATAGGGACCGCTGTATGGATGCCTGATCTTCCACTCCATGGGACAGAAAAGATGCATAATGAGTTTATTGCTGCCTTCAGGAAAAAATGGGGTAAGGGTCCTGTTAATCTCTCCCTTTATGGATACTGTGCAACAAAGGCACTCCTCAAGGCAATTGAAAATGCAATAGAAAAAACAGCCGAACCATCGGGCTCATCCATTGTAAATGAATTGAGAAGGATTGATATATTAACGCCAATGGGAAGGATAGGTTTCGATGAAAAGGGGGACCCAAAGTATTTTGAGGTCCGGGGAATTCAGATCCAGGATGGCAGACATGTTGTCATATATCCTAAGGAAAAAGGAAAGGTGGATATAAGAAAACCCTTTTAAAAATGGATTATTTTTTAAATAGCCTTATTTCAGGCATTTTAACAGGTCTTTTCTACTGCCTTATCTCCTATGGTTTTTCCCTTACATACAGGGTATCCCATATAATTAATTTTGCCCACGGGGGGTTTGTTCTCACGGGAGGTTATATCTCATGGTTTCTCTGGAATAATTATAAAATAAATCCCTTATATTCGATTATCCTCATACTGCCACTGAATAATATCCTCGCTATCCTCCTGTTTATCCCAACAGTAAAGTTTAAAAATCACAGGGAAACCTTAAGCCTGATACTTACCCTTGGGATGGCGCTTCTCATGCAGGGAATCATAATCCTGATTTTCGGTGCAGACTATCGTGTTATGGATGCTTCCCAGTTTTTAAATCCCATTGAAATCGGACAGTTCAATGTTCCGGGCGAAAGGGCATTAGCCTCGTCTGCCTCCATAATAATTCTTACGCTTTCTTTCCTTATATATAAATTTACCTATACCGGAAAAGTCCTCAGGGCTGTCTCAATGGAAAGGACAGGGGCACAGCTTTCAGGTGTTAATATTTCATCCCTTGAGATGTTAATATTCGTAATCTCTGCTGCAGTTGCCGGCTGCTCTGGAATCCTCGTTCCCATGCTCCATTACATAAATCCCCATATGGTTATTGAGTTTACGGTGCTTTCCCTTATAGTTTCCCTTCCTGTTGAAAGTGATGAAGGTTTATTTCTCGCAGGCTTACTCCTCGGCATATCCCAGGCACTCATAATATCCTATCTGGGTATCCAGTGGAGGGAGCTTTTTATATATTCAACGCTCCTTTTTATAATTATCTTAAAGACGAGGAGTTTATGGCAGGGATTTCGATTCTCCTTTTCCTGATGCTCTTTCCTCACATCAGCTCTTTTAATCCCTACTATCTCTATATTGCAACCTTCTCACTTTTATATGCCATTCTTTCCATAAGCTGGTCTATTATGGCAATCTCTGGATATATCTCCCTTGGACTTGCATCCTTTTTTGGTCTGGGGTGTTATTTTACATCGATACTTTCTGTTTTCCTTCATCTCCCTCCAATCCTCACCATCCTTCTTTCTGCAATCCTTTCATCCATCGCGGGAGGGGCAATCCTCTATCCCCTTTCACGGATGGGAAGAGGGCATTTCCCCCTGCTCACCTTTGCCATAGCAGGCATTTTTCAGGGCATATTTCTTATTTTAAAATATACAGGCGGTCCCGGGGGTATTCGAAATATCCCTCCCCTCTGCGCACTCCCAGGAAAAGAACCCGTTATCGATTATTATTTTGTTCTTCTTGTTTTTCTTGCTGCATATATATTCTACAGGGCTATGTGGAAATCCAGCTGGAAAAAGGTGATTTTTTCCTTAAGGGATGATGAATTAATGGCAGGGGCACTTGGTGTTAAAACAGGAAAGGTAAAATTAGGAATTTTTTTGTTCAGCAGTTTTTTTGCAGGCCTGGGGGGTGCACTCTATGCGCATCTCATCCGGACAATAGACCCTGCAATTGCTTTTAACATTGAATCTACAATAAAACCTTTGATCATGTCCATGGCCGGGGGTATAATGCATATTGGTGGACCAGTAGGTGGGGCAGTGATGCTTTACCTCATTGAGGAGCTTATAATTCATCCTTTGATTCCAGGGGGGTATCTTGTGCTTTATGGAACCCTCCTTATGATCTGCATCTCCCTTGCTCCCCAGGGGATAATCCAGGCAGGTATGGGGTTTTTAAGGAGAGGTTTTGAATCATGGCATTCCTTGAAGTGATGGATCTGGAGGTTCACTATAACAATTTTGCTGCCCTTTCGGATATTTCAATAGCCCTGGAAAGGGGTGAAATTGCATCTATTGTAGGTCCTCATGGCTCAGGAAAGAGCACGCTTCTTTTCACAATTCAGGGTCTTATTAAGCCTGTAAAGGGAACTATCAGATTCATGGGGGAAAGGATAGATGGACTTCCGCCTGAGAGGATCGTTGAGAAGGGGGTGGTATTTGTTCCTGAGGGGAGAAGACTTTTTCTATCTCTCTCTGTGAGGGAGAATCTTGAGATGGGCGCATACAACAGAAGGGCAAGACCCCAGATGGATAAAAGCATGAGGACCTGTTTTGAACTCTTTCCCGTGCTTAAAACAAAAGAGGACCATAAGGCAAATACCCTGAGCGCAGGGGAACAGCAGATGCTTGCCATTGCAAGGGGGCTTATGGCGAAACCCCTTCTTATGCTCCTTGATGAGCCTTTTCAGGGACTCTCGCCAAGCACAGTGGGGAAGCTATGTGAGGTAATAAAAACTATCAAGGAGGAAGGTGTTTCCTTCATAATTGTGGGTCAGAGGGTTCAGAGGATCCTTAAAATAGGTGACAGGGGTTACGTGCTTCTTAATGGAAGGGTTTACAGGGAAGGAAGGGCTGAAGACCTTCTTGATGACGAATCGATAAGACACATACTCCTCGATTAGGAGACCCCCTTATGGAGGAAAAATTGAAAATCATAGATTTCAGCTTTTCGCCTTTTATAGATCCATTATCTATCCCACGCCTTTTTGAAAGGCTCCATATCCAGAAGGCGTTTGTTTCAAAGGATGCATCGGGAGAGCCCGATCTAAATCATCTGAAAAATCATTTCCCTCAGGGGCCGTTTCTCTATCTCCATTCATTTAATCCTCATAAAGAACAGTTTCCCCTCGACGGACTTTCCAGATACATGGAAAAATTGCCTATTAAGGGAGTGAAGCTCTACCCTGGTGAGCACTGGTTTTTCCCCGGCGAGCCCTCCCTCTACCCGCTTTACAGATTCCTTGCGGACAAAAACCTGTTCCTCGTCTTTCAGCTAACCCCATCAGGTGCCCTTCCCTTTAAGCTGAAATACACAGATCCCCTTCTTATCGATGAGATTGCTTCAGACTTCCCGTCGCTGAGGATAGTCCTTTCCATTGGTGAGGAGCTCCCCTGGCTTCAGAGGATTGAATTCCTCACAAAGAGCAGGGAGCATGTCTATATAGAACTTTCCCTGAAATCACCCCAGTATATACCTTTATACTTCCCGTCACTTGAGAAGATCCCGCAAAAATTCCTTTTTGGGAGTGGAATGGAAAGCGAGGATCTCCTGGAAAAAAGGGTCCGGGAATTCATTTCGCTCCCCTATTCAAAGGATATTATTCAGTCTATCCTTTACAGGAATGCAGAGGCACTGCTTTCTTAATCCCTTATAATCTTCCTGATTACAGGTGGAATCACGAGGTTGGCAATCTCCGTGCTTGCCCCTCCTGCAAGCACAACCTCAAGCCTTCCTGAACAGAGCTCATCGGAAAGGGCAAGCATTATCTCAGCTATCCTCTCATATGACTTAACTGTAAGCCCTATATCACCGTACTCCCCTCTGTGTGTATCGTAGCCGAAGTACCAGAATAAGAAATCGGGCCTGAACGATCTTGCCCTTGGAACAAACTGTGAATGAACGAGCTCCACATATTTTTCATCAATATCGCTTCCATAAAGATCAATGGAATAAACATCAACATCAACCTTTGTTTCATCCTCAGAAACAAAGTCCGTATGGCAGAAGCAAACATGGAGCACATCCTTATCGTTGTAAAAGATCTCCCTTGTTCCGTCTCCGTGATGGGCATCTGTATCAAGAATGGCAAACCTCCTTACGCCGAAGCTTTCCCTCAGGTTGTATATTGCAACTGCAACATCATTAAAACAGCATGCACCCCCGAAGTAATCTCTTCCCGAGTGATGACCCCCTGCACCAATAAAAACAAATGCATTATCAATAATGCCCTGCCAGATCATCTCCCCTGCCTCAACAACACCACCTGCAGAGTGCCATGCTGTTGTGCACAGGGGGTGCCTTTTTACCTCACGGATCATCTGAGGGGTGTGGATCTTCAGCAAAAGCTCCTCGCTTACAGGATCGGGCTCAAACATCAACACATGGGGTCTTTCGAGAATATCCTTGATTATATGGGGAAAGTCTGCAAGCCTCCTTCCTATGGTAAGAAAGCTCCTTTGGCTGTAGCTTGGATGGTAAAAGATGCCCGTCCTTTTCAACTGCCGAATGCCCTGCCTTCCTTCTTTGCTGCATCATCAGTAAGCCATTTCCTCTCCCAATCTTCAATCTCACCTGTAAAGTACCTCACCCTCTGCTTTTTAAATTCCCTGGTGCTGAAAAGCGCCCTGTAGTCCTTTATACCTGTTTCCTTTGAAATTGCCTTAATGATGCTTTCACACTCCTCTTTTGTCCTTGCATGGATCATTGTAAAGATATTATAGGGCCAATCAGGATATGTAGGCCTCTGATAACAGTGTGTTACTGCCCTGAAGGCAGCCATCTTTCTTCCCACCTCTTCGATCCTCTCTTCAGGCACAATCCATACACCCATGGCATTGGCTAAAAACCCTGCCTCCCTGTGTCTGAGTGTTGCTGCATACCTTCTCATGATCCCCCTTTCCTTAAGTGCCTGCGCCTTCTTTAAAAATGCCTGCTCCTCCATACCTGCCTCTTTTGATAGATCAATAAAGGGTGCGGGAACAAGGGGGAGGTCCTTTTGCAGGATCTTAACAAGAAGTCTATCCTCCTCAGAAATACCCTCCCCATTCGGCTCAATCCGAAGGGCTTCTCTTTTCATCAAACCAGGCTCACTCCCTGTCATTCCACCCTCATCAAGGTCAAGGATGACACCGATTTTAAAAAGCCTCAGATTGGGAAAGATCCTTACCCCTTCCGCACCAGACAGTTTAGAAAGCCTCCCTACTGTCTCCTCAAGGTTACTTTCTGAAGGGATGGTGAGGGTAAACCAGATGTTGTATTCGTGATTCCTTTCGTAGTTATGGCTCACACCGGGATGACTGTTTACAATCCAGGCAGCCCTTTCAATATCATCACTCCTTACCTTCATGGCAACAAGGGTGCTTCTGTATCCGAGTCTTCTCGATTCGAAGATACCGCTTATCTCCCTTATTATGCCCCTGCCCTTTAATGCCTTAATCCTCTCAAGGCAGAAATCCTCAGACAATCCTGCCATCTCCCCGATAGCCCTGAAGGGGTCGGGAATAAGTGGAAAGGACTCCTGAATCATCCTGAGTATGCTTCTGTCCCTCTCATCCATCACGAAAACGGAAATTTTCCGATTATATTATGCCCGCACCCTGCTAATGTCAATCAGGAGGGAATAGGGGTTTTAATTAAAAGGGGTGGGAAGACCCACCCCTTATCTAAAATTATGCCCTTCTCCTTATGAGCCTGTAGATGCCAATAAACACAAAGGGAAGGAGCCATATGAGGAAGAAGGATGCCATCCTTTCATATGAGGCAGGTCCTGTTCTTGATATCATGCATGTGTCACCACCCCCACCTCCTCCCGGCAGTGTGGCACCGTTCATGGACGTAAGGAAGATCTCGCTATCCGTCTCATCGTATTGAGTCCAGACCAGATAGACAACCCTCCCCTCACAGCAGAATACGCCTTATTCCACTTACAGCAGTAGGTTGTGGAGAAGTCTTCATTGGAGATAGGTCTCTGTCCCCTTAATGTGGCTCCTGATGTATCTATTGCAATGTAGGAATTACCTGTTTGCGATGGACCCCATTGACTACCATATGTTGTTATATGAATCACACCATCCTTATATGTCCCTGTTAAGTGGTAGCTGTCAACACTTCCGACAACAGCAATGGGAGGAACAGTGATGATCTTCTGTGGATCAGCAGCAGTTCCATCCTGATCAGCAAGGGTCGGGTTAAGCTTTACGAATATCACTGGGGTGAATGTGAAATTTTTACCACGACCCCCCTCCTGAAGGATTATTTCAACATCTGAATTTGAGGATGCAAAGACACTGCTCTGGACAAGACCCAAATCGTTTACAATCCTCGTCGGGGCAACAGCAACTTCTTCATCAGCATTTACCATGGAGTAATATACGGTGTTATTCTCATTCCACGCATAACCCGTCCAGACGATGTGGGCATTTCCAGAGGGATCAACTGCAACAGATGGTCTGCTTCTTTCTGTTACAGACTCATCAGTGCTTATCCTCATGGGCCCGGCGATAATATTGCCATTCTCATCAAGCTTCACATACTTTACATCCTCCCAGTTACCGTACTGATATGTATCATACACAATATGGACATTTCCTTCCGAATCAACTGCCATCTGTGGATGTGCCTCCCAATCCGCGCAGTCCAGAGGGTAGGGATCAACTACTATAAAACCATTTGGGTCCGTGCCCGTGTCGATATCAAATGCAGGATCATAATTTGCCTGATTTAACTGCATGTACCTAATGCACGTATTAACCTGGGCAACGATGTGAATCCTGTCTCCTGTAACAGCAATCTGGGGTCTGTGTACATAATCCATATTATCATCAAGCCCAAAATCCGTAATCCTTACCCCGGTGATCCCTTCATCTGGTTCAGGTATAATAAGAGATGCATCTGTGCTACTCCTCTTTGTGTAAAACAGTTCTGCATCATCCACAGATCCATCTCCATCAGCATCCACAAGGGAGACCCATACGATGTGGAGATTGCCTGATGAGTCAACTGCAATATCAGCCTGGTCATCAGCTGTGGTATTGTCAGATACATTGATAAGGGTGGCAGGGCTTGTTGGCGGGGTGAGCGTTGCTATAACAGTGCCGGCTGCCATTAAAAGCCCCAGTGCAATTATGACCAGTAAATATTTTCTCATTCCCATACCTGACCTCCTTTGTTTTTGTTGATCATTCTTTAAGCATTCATAACCCTTTCCTCAATACATCTTTCCTCCCGGAGATCACCTCCTTTCTTTTCCCTCATGGATACACCCTCAGCAAAGCAGAATACACTTTCCCCCATGAGGCCCTTTTCGTTATTTCTTTTTTCTGTTAGAATCTTTTCTTCCAGCTGGGAAATTTTGATGCAGATGGATATATAAGCGGGGATCGCAGGATTAAACAAGTCTGAATAAGGGGGTCCGTGAGGGAAGCAGGATTCAAAATAACCCGCTCTGCATTTAATCAGATCTGATCCCTTATCAAAGAAGGCTAAAAAGTATATCCTTTCTATACTTCCTTCCTCAGGGGATAAGAGCAGTTTGTCCCTTCCACTTGAAATCCCCTTCCTTTCAGAAGCGCCCTCTTCGTTAACTCCA
This sequence comes from uncultured Thermodesulfobacteriota bacterium, assembly GCA_964505185.1. Lineage (GTDB taxonomy): Bacteria > Desulfobacterota > JBBIRW01 > JBBIRW01 > JBBIRW01 > JBBIRW01. Next base: position 350,748 of record CAZDGM010000001.1, on the reverse strand, counting down.
TTAAGATCGTAAATGGGGATCAAAACAAATACCTATCTTGGCATTGTATTGAACTATCACTACTCCATTAAGATCGTAAATGGGGATCAAAACCCCTGCACCTGTTATGAAAAACCTCTTTTCCCCGCCCTTAATGTATATGTGACCTTTCGTGCCCTCTGAGCAGGAAATATCCATCCCTGAAATGCCTTCTTTGAGGGAAACCCTCCTTACAAATGCACCCTTATTTAAAGAAACCCTGAAGGTTTCGTATCCTTTAAGGCTCTTTTCGTCACATCTTTTTATGCATATCCCCTTCTCGCCTTCACTCCAGGCTATGAGAACCCCCCTCTTTCCAGGAGAGATGGAGGGGAGTTTCTGTAAATGGACATTTCCTTCCTGCAGAAAAACCCTTTTTGTCAAAAGACCCCCTTTTGACAATCTTCCAAGGAGAACCCGCCTGTTCTCCTCCCATACGATGAATACCATTCCCTTTCTGTTGGCATAGATATCAGGGTGTCTTGCCTCTCCTCCTTCTGAAACTGTTCTTAGTTTTAAACCACTGATATCAGATCCACTGAAGTGAAAACTCCCATATACCAGTGAAACCCTGTGAGGTCCCTTTCTCTCCTGCCATACAGCATGAACATTTCCTCTCTCATCAACAAATATCTTTGGGTTTCGTGCAAAAACTTCATGAGATGTCAGGGTTTTTCTAAAAATAGTTTTTCCATCCCTTAATAGCGCATATTTTATCGGTGCCCTTTTCTCCCCCTCCCTTTCACTCCACAGCATGTGAACATATCCCCTGTTATCACGAAAATGTGATAGCTGCCTCATTGAGAAAGCAAATTCGTGATTTAGTGGATCAGATCCGAAATATGCTTTTGAAACTGATAAGCTGACAATTATGCATACAAAATGTGAAAGTAAAAAGAGGAGGATCTTTTTCATTAATTTAACCTTACCAGACTAACCTTTCTGATGTCAATATAATAAATAAATGTTTTTCTAAAAACATCATTAAAAACAACAATTTATCAATGAATAAAACAGACATTCCTCATGACTACACATATATAATTGTCCCTACCTTCTCCCCTTTAAGTGCAGCTGTGAGGGTTCCTTTTTTAAGACCGTTTATAATCTGGACCTTACGCACATGTTTTGCCCTTTTCATCAATTCTAAAACCTTCCTCTCTATGATGAGATCCTTCAAATTTAATCCCTCAAGTTCACTTACTGAGATCTCAGGTATAAGTTTTGCTGATGGGTCCTTCTTTGGATCAGTTGTATAAAGGCCGTCTTCGTCCTTGATAAAGATCATTGATCTTGCACCGAGAAACTCCGCAATGAGAAAAACACCAACATCCGTTCTGCATTCAGGTATTCTTCCATCAGGCGATGGCCTTTCCCAGTATTCATAGGGAGGCATTCCGCAAACAATGGGGATACAACCCGTGTTGATGTAGAGTGTTATTATGTCAAAGTTCTCCTTCGGGATAAATACACCTCCGTATCTCGATAGCAGCATGTGAAGCATCCGCGCATTCTGCCTAGATATGGATGCACCAAGTTTTGCTATAACACCTGTTGGCATATCAAGATCCATGGCAATGGAGTATGCATGACGGGATCTTGTTCCACCACCAACACCTATTATCATTTTGTGTTTGTCTTTGTTTTTTACGATCTCATCGAGAAGGGGGTAAACAGCTGCCCTCCCCCTGTCCATGATGCTCTGTCCACCGATCTTCAGCACATTTACATCAGGAAGGATCCTTATATCCTCACCCCTCGAAGAAAACTCCATAACTTCTTCATCCTTTTTCATCTATTTTACTCCTTAACTGCGCCTTCTATTTTTTATATATGATCGTTCCCACATGCTGTCCGTTAAGTGCCTTTGTCAGGTTTCCATGAACGAGACCATTTATAATCTGTATCTTTTTTGCATTTCGTGCAACACGCATAATCTCAAGAATGGTCTTTTCTACTGGAAGATCCCTTAGATCCATTCTGATTAAATCGTCAACGCTTATTTCAGGTATAAACTGCGCATCAGGGTTTTTCTTTGGATCATCTGAAAAGAGTCCGTCCACATCCTTGACAAATATACAGCTTTTTGTTGAGAAAGTTTCTGAAAGAAGATATACACCCGTATCCGAGCCGTGGGGAGGAATCTTGCCGATCTCAGGAGGATGCTCCCAGTAATGGTATGGGGGCATACCAACAATTATGGGGATTGAACCTGCTGAAAGATACATGGGCAGTTCTTCAAAATGCTCCTTGGGAATCCTTATGCCTCCGGCCCTCGCAAGGAGCACCTGTAGAAGAAGTGCATTCTGCTCTGCGATTGCACCCGCAATCATGGCAAGACCTCCTACAGGAAGCCCCAGCTCAATACCTATTGCGTATGTGTGCCTCTCCCTCGTTCCACCTCCAACACCTATTATCATTTTGTGATTTTTCTTTGCCTCCATAATCTCCTCAACAAGAGGAAAAAGTGCCTTTTTACCCCTGTCGAATATACTGAGACCACCTATCTTAATCATGTGAACATCGGGAAGGATCGGCAGTTCTCTTTCACTGAATGTTGATCTTATCAGGTCCATGTCAACAAGTGATTCCGCAGTAAAACTGCTCCTTATATGTGTTCTTTCTCTACCCTCTCCCGGAATTATGTCAGACATAGAATCCCTCCCTTTGCTGTTACTGTTCTCTTAGCATCAATCTTATTCCATCCACCGATTTCAAAAGCGGATATGTAATAAATCCACTTAAAGCACCAATTATTATATGTGAAACAAAAATAAATACAAGAACATAATATGCTCCCTCCGGGGGAGATGCAAGAAGGGTAACTACCAGAAGTGTGGAAAATCTGAAAATGGATATCATCACACCAAGGGTGCAGTAGATCAACGGACTCCCCTTTTTAAATACACTCCTCATAACAGGAGTTGTTAGATCAACAAACAGTCCCGGAGATACATGCTTCAGCAACTCGAAGACACCGAACTTTCCAAAACCCATCATAAAAGAGATAATGCCAACAGTAAATCCTGTCTTTGTAGAACCCCACCTGCTGGATGAAAGTTCATGGGCAAGTATGTAGAAGGGAATAATAATGAGGCTTTTGTGTCCTGGTGCAAAAGGTATCCCTGGAAGGATCTTTATCATCCTTATACTCATAATGAGGAAGGAAAGGGATGCAATTACAATGAGCTCGTTTAGCTGAACTTCTCTTATAAAAGGGTTTCTTTCCATAATAATCTTTCGGGCATTGAGAAAACTTCTTCCCATTGATTCAACAAGAGGCGTGATATTGCCTCTTAAAAGTGAAGAAAGGTTTACAATTTTAGATTTCTGTTTCTGATCCGATCCATTCCCTGATGAAAACCTCATCTCAAGAAGGGCAGAGGTCACTTCAAAAGGAAGCGCAACAGAATCAGGCACCTTCATAGCACGAAGCATTCTGTACAGATCATCAGGATTTCCAGCTTTTCTAACTATGAGAGATGAAAGCACAATATTATAAACCCTGAGTGCCATACCGATTCCTGACACAATCCCGTGAAAGTTTACTGCATTCTGGAATGGATTGCCTATCAGGAAATCCTCATCGAAGTCACCCAGGATGGCATAGCTTACGGTTATGAAAAAGAAGAATGGGGTATATCTTTTGAATGAAGTGAAAAGTTCATCTATTGATATACGAGCAATACTCCATACAGCAACATTTACCAGGAAAAAGAGAAACATAAGGAGCGGGTCTTTAAAATAGAGGCAGGAAGCCGTCATTATCAAGAAATATAAAATCTTCAGTTTGACCAATGCTATTTTCCCTGTTTAATTATAACATCGATCCTCTTTAGATGCCTCTGCCAGTTTTTCCTCCTGATCAATTCTGGATCGCCAGATATGACCTTAAATGTCCCTCGGTGTGTGACAGAGATGAGTATTTTTTTATTTTCATCGATCAGGTCCTTCCACAGAATCTCAACAGGTGGTGAACCAATTCCCTTGAGTATAACTTTTTGTGCTTCATAGATCCCCATTTTTTGAAGAACCAGATACAGAGGCACGCCTTTTTGAACATCGGAGAGTCCTGTTTTAAAGGAAGTCTCAGGAAGGTCAGAGAGAAAATCAACCGAAAAGCTTCGATACAGAGCGTTATTTACATATACATTTACCTCTTCACCAGCGATCTTTCTGACAGGAGACGACTCAACGGGCCTCTCCCTTTCTGTTACATCACCGCAGGATGCAAGCATGAAAAAACAGATTATCAGAATATATGCACAGCTGTTGCCTTGAATGATATGTAAACCTCCTCTCCTTCTTTTATGTCCATTTCTGTAACTGACTGATGGGTTGTAACAACAACAAAGATCTGCGGGCATGCTACTTTTATTCCGCATAGGAATCCCATCCTGTTAATCTCAAAAACAGTTCCTTTAAAGGTATTTCTTGCAGATGAGATAAAGGGTTCACGGGAAATAATGATCTCTTCAGGTCTTATCGTTGCTGCAGACCTTCCTTCCCTTTCTGATATGCACTTTATCCTTAAATCATCCGCTTCAAAGATTGCATTAAAATGACCATCATTATCCTTCTCCCTTCTTACAGTTCCATAAAATATATTTTCTATACCTGTAAAACGTGCAACTTCCTCACAAACAGGCTTCCTGAAGACCTCAAGGGGATCCCCTTCCTGAATGATCTTTCCGTTGAAGATTACACCAATCCTTTCGGCAAGCTGTAATGCTTCTTCAAAATCGTGTGTAACATGAATAACGGTGTTTTTCAGCTTCTCATGAAGATCCCTCAATTCTGCCTTGAGCACCTTTTTTGTTTCAGGATCAAGCGCACTCAGTGGCTCATCCAGTAAAATCAGCTCGGGCTCGGGAGCAAGTGCCCTTGCAAGTGCAACTCTCTGTTTTTCACCTCCGCTTAATCCACGAGGATCACGGTGTAAGAGATGACATATACCTAATAGTGATGCAACCTCTTCCACCCTTTTTTTAATCAATACCTCTGCACACCTTCTTGATTTGAGACCAAAGGCAATATTTTCATAGACTGTCATGTGCGGGAAAAGAAGGCAGTCCTGATAAAGAAAGCCTATCCCCCTCTTCTCAGGTTCCTTTCTTGTAATATCCACTCCTTTAAGATATATCCTTCCCCTCTCAGGCCTCTTGATTCCTGCAATTGTTTCAAGAAGCAGCGTTTTTCCCGTTCCTGTTGGACCAAGCAAAACAAAGTATGTGCCCCTTTCAATTGAAAGAGAAATATCTTTAAGTGAGAAATCGCCCGCCCTCACTGATATGTTTTCAACCCTCAGGAAACTGCTCGATCCCTCCTTCATCATTCACCCACTCCCTTACCCCTGACCCCCCTAATAACAAGCCTTCCCACATAGAGCAGCCTTATTATCACGAATATAATTAAGCTTATCAAAATAAGAAGCACAGCAACAGGTCTTGCATAGGTAAGTCCATAGGATTCAAAACGGTCATAGATAAGAACAGGTGCAATCATGGGATGATACGAGAGCACAACAACTGCCCCAAACTCGCTCAATCCCCTCGCCCACATAAGAACAGCACCTGAAAGGATGCTCCTCTTTGCAAGGGGGAGTGATACAGTAAAAAATGTTCTCCATGGTCCTGCACCAAGGGTGCGCGATACGTGCTCTAATCTTTCATCCACAGATGCAAAGCCTTCCTTTGCCGCATCTACAAGATAGGAAAGACTAACAAAGAGCATCGCTATAACTATACCTGGCTCTGCACCAACAAAACTTATACCAAAAGGCGCAAAGAGCTTTCCTCCTATGTATCTCCTTCCAAAAACAACAAGTAGCGCAATACCTGCGGCTGTATGGGGTATCACTATGGGAAGATCTATAATTCCCTCGATCAGATGTTTTCCAGGAAATTTTTTCCTTGCAAGCACATAGGCAAGCGGAATACCAAGAATCGCTGCAATAATGGTTGAAAAGAGGGATGCCTTAAAGGTAAGAAGTATTGCATTCATCACCTGGGAATCAAAAACTGTTTCCTTAAGAATCAGTGGATCTGTTGCAAATATCATCATGAAAAGGGGAAGGGTGATGAAAAGTAAAAGGATTAACCCGAGGATGGAAAATGATATGATAAGGGAATTCATCAAAACCCCCTTAAGATACTATTTCACAGGTGTTAATCCTGTTTCTGCTATTATAGCCTGACCTTCTTTACTGAGAATAAAATTTACGAATTCCTGGGCAACCTTTCTGTTTTTAGCATCTTTCAATACAGCAATGCCATAAAGAATAGCACTTCCTTTTATAACTAAAGGTGTATCTGGGTTCTTTCCCGATACAGTAACACTTGATTGAGCATAGAGTTTTTCAAACTTCCCATCGCTTAGATCAATTTCAGACGGTAATTCAAGATACTTAAGATTATGGGCTACAGCAACAGACTTATAATTGAAATGATAGTCAAGCTCTCCGGATTCTTGAAGAGCGATAAGGTCTGTTTCTTTGGGACGAACATTCTCTTTAGGGCATGCATCCATAAGCCTTTTATACAATCCGGGGACCCTGTAATACTTCTCAGCAAGCTGCCACATCATAAGGGTTCTGTATCCGCATGGATCCCTTTCAGGATCAGCTCTTCCTATTTTTACATCTTTTCTTGTAAGTATCCTGTACCAGTTGTTTCTGTTTATCTCAGAGGCATATCTTGATCTTTCGGTATAAGCAATAACAAGGCGATTTCTTGCGAATATATGATACTGGGAGCAGTATTGCGGCACAAGCAGTTTGGGAATCAATTCCCAGTCTGAAACAGCGATGATGTCAGCCTCTTTTTTAAGCTCTGTTATCTTTCTTATCGCTGCAAGACTTCCCGATGCCTCCCTGTAGATCTTTACCCCCGGATGAAGCTTTACAAATGCCCTTTCAACATCAAGAAGCGGTTTTGAGAGGCTCCCTGCATGGAATATGACGACCCTTCCCTGCAGATCCTCTGCAAAGGGATTTCCCTGCCCGTAAAGGATGGCAAACAGCAATAGCATAAAAAGCCTTTTCCACTTCATAACGCCCCCTTTCTAATGGACCTTTCAATCCACTTAATCAGAACTGGAATAAAGGGTATCAGGAGATATAAAATTGCTCCCCCTCTTTTCGCACCCTTCCCATCAACCGAACAACCTCCTCCACCTCCCCCACCTCCGGATGCGGATGTTGTTGCAGATGCCTCGTTGGAGTAAGCAGATACACTGGTTCCTTTGTATGCCCTAACACGGTAGTAGTATGTTGTTGAAGAAGAAAGCCCTGTGTCGGTGTAGCTTGTAATATTGGCATCAACAGTGGCAACTGTAGCGTATGGATCTGTCCCCTTCTTTCTTTCAATCCTGAAGCCGTCCTCGATGGATGAATTATCAGCCCAGGAAAGATAGATCCTGCTTTCTGAAACAGGGATTGCTGTAAGAGCTGTTGGTGCATTCAGAGGAGTTTTTACTTTTGACTCGTTGGAATAGGGGGAATTTCCATATGCATTGAATGCATAAACTCTGTATGTATATTCCACAAGCTCCTCCACATCACTATCAGTGTAGGAAGTTGTGTTAGAAGGGGTGCTTCCAATTAGTGCAAATGTGCCTGAGGATGTTCTTCTTTCAATCGTGAATCCATCTTCTATCTGGGAGTTGTCTCTCCAGGAAAGATTAACAAGGGCCTGTGTGCCTGATGAGGCTGAAAGCTCTGTTGGTCTTATGGGTCTTCCAGGAGATGAGAGTGCATTGAACGCATTCAACCTACCTCCAGAGAGAACTCTCCCTGAAAGGAGTGACACAGGGTCAACAGAACTTAAGACCGTCTCCTTTATCCAGATATAGTCGTAACCGGACAGATATGCCGAAAGGAGCCCCACAACACCGCTTACATACGGGGTTGCCATGGAGGTCCCATCCAAGGATTCATAGTTATTTCCCGCGATTGTGCTCAGGATGTTTACACCTGGTGCACCCAGATCAACGGATCTTATCCCGTAATTGGAAAAATTTGCAAGGGTGTCATTCTCATAAGTTGCAGCAACAGCGATGATGTTCGGAAGATCATAGGATGCAGGGTAAACAGGTTCAGAATCATTATTGCTCCCTTCATTTCCTGCAGCCGCAACGAATATGATGCCATAATCCAGGAGCCGTTTTATGGCATCGTATTCAGCCTGGCTATTCCCGGATGATCCAAAGCTCCCGTTTGTGACTTTTATGTTCTCACCCCTCTTTTTCATATCGATAATATAATCAATGCACTCGATCTCATCAGATACCGATCCTCCTGATGCATCCATAAATTTAAGCCCCATTATCTTTATCTTCCAGTTTACACCAGTAACACCCTTTCCGTTGTTCCCCGATGCACCGATTATCCCGGAGACATGGGTTCCGTGCCCATCATCATCCATGGGATCCCCTGTTCCGCTTATTGCATTTATACCATTAATATCATCAACATATCCGTCTCCATCATCATCCACACCATTTCCTGCTATCTCTCCCGTATTCACCCACATGTTATCAGAGAGATCTTCATGCGTGTAATCCACTCCTGTATCGATAACAGCAACAACAACAGTAGAACTGTCATTTATTCTATCCCATGCCTCTGGTGCATCTATATCTTTATCACCTGTATTATCAAGAGCCCACTGCTGGGAAAAAAGTGGATCATTAGGCACTATAAAAGGCCTCCTTATGTAGTTTGGATCTGCATACTCTACATCTGGATCCTTAAGATATTCCCTTAAAGCATCCTCAACGGTCATTCCTTCAGGAAGTCTTGCAACATGTATCTCTGGAAAGTGTTTGTATGTCTTTTTAACCCTTGCGTTTATCCTCATATGGGTTTTCATCATATCTGCAAATGGGACCCCCCTCCTGAACTTAACTATAATTTCTCCTTCCCTGAAATCCCTTCCAGCAACTCCAGAGAATTCACGGACTTCTTTATTTGTTAATCTGTCTGTTGAGGATAACTCCTCATTGCAGGAAATAAAAAATATTGTAATCAAAAAAACCAGCACTGATAGTCCGAGAAATCTAATCCCTGTCAAAGGTCCTCCTGATATAGTTTGGCTCTGCATACTCCACCTCTTTGAGTTCCGTGAAAACCTTCACACCTTCAGAAACACTCATTCCAGAGGGAAGTTTTATAAGATAGGTTCTCAAGCGTGCAAATTTTTTTATTACCACTGCATTCATACCTTCAATGAGCTTCTTTATATCCTCTTCTGAAACTCCTTCCCTGAACTTAACAAGGAGTTCTCCTTCCTTGTATGTATGTTCACTGCAAGAGTCATCACACATTACTGTTACCTCGCTTATAAATGAAAGATCAAGGATACGTGAAACATTCAGGATCCTTCCCGTTGCAACAATTCTTCTCCCGCTGACAGATTCAATGGCAAATCCGCTTTTTTTGATTTTTCTCAACTCTCTGAATCCGCAGATCCTGGATGTATTTAAAACAATTATGCCTTTCCTGTCAAAAGATCTTTTATCCATGGTTGAAAGGATAACATAATGGGATGGATCAGAGAGGCGATGCACATACTTCTGGAAACATATGAAGTAGAGATCCCTTACACCCCCTTTCTCTACAATATCTGCGATATCTTTTCCCCTGACAACCACCTCATAGGCATTTCCCCAGCATCTGATAATGGTGGCGCCTGCACTGGTAAGCAGTTCAGCAGGATCTGCTGCATGATGCCTTCTGAACAGAACCACAAAAACAGAAAGCTCATCAGGATGTTTCAGTAAGATCTCTTTTGTGTAGTAGTCCATTTTCGCCTGTAACAATTTAGGAGTTAATGAGGCATCATCGGAAGGGATCCTTCCAGCTGGAGCACATGAATTAACCAGCATGGTAATAAAAAAAAGGATCAAAGAAGGTCTTATAAACATCGTTAAAAGCATGCTATATCCATCTGCATCGGCTGTCAAGCTAATGCAGATACAGTTGAGACGACTTCTCTGTTAAGGAGAAGAGGGACTGCACTTTTGCATGGAAAGCCTCTTGAGAACCTCAACAAGCTCTCGTGGTAAAGGAGACTTCAGTGTCAGTCTCTTTTTAGTTTTGGGATGCAAAAAACTGATGAGATAAGCGTGAAGAAAGAACCTTCCTTCAGGAAGATCCACTGCGCAATCATCACTGATATATCCATATAAATAATCACCTACAACTGGATGTCCTATTGAGGAAAGATGTGCCCTTATCTGATGCATAACACCTGTCTTCATACTTACCCCGAGGAGGGTAAAGTTCCTCAACCTCTCCACCACCTCATAACGGGTCTCAGACCACCTTGCATGATATCTCTTTCCATCCTCCATACGGGGAAAGAGCCTCATCCTTCTCCTGTCCGATGGATCATGGCCGAGAAAACCCCTGATCTTCCCCTTATCCGGTGTGTTACCAGAAACAAGCACTATGTACCCCTTTTCCACCTCATTTCTCCTGAACTGCGCCCTGAGATCCTCGTATGCACGGCTATTTCTTGCAACGAGCACAATTCCTGATGTGCCTGTATCGAGTCTGTGCACGATGCCAGGAGAGAGACTTTTCCCCACATCTGCGATTTCGGGAAAATGTTGTATGAGCCCATTGACAAGTGTCCACTCCTCATCCGGGTCAAGGGCGTGTGTAGGAATGGGTGCAGGCTTATCAACTGCAACTATCCATTCATCCTGATAGATAATATAGACGGGAACATCGGGGTTGGGCTTTAAGCTTTTGCCCCCTTTAAAATAATCCTCATCCAGGAGGACCCTCTCGCCACCTCTTAAAAAATAACCTTTTGCCACCTCCCTTCCATTTACAATCACCTTCCCCTTTTTTATCCCCCTCTGTATAAACCTTCTTGAACAGGTGGGAAAGATCCTCCTGAGATAGATATCCAGCCTCTGGAAACCGGTCTCTCCGCTAAAAATAATTTCCTTGAAAGCCATTCTTTATAAATCATAAAATGGAATAAAATGGATTAACAAGCTCATCGTTCATAGGATCAAAAGGAAAGATGGGGATCTTTATTATGAAAAATATCCGATCCTTTATTGCACCACTTATCCTCATCATTGCAATCATCATCTCATGCCAGACTGTTCCTGTGACTGAGAGGCAGTCCCTTGTGCTTATTGGTGAATACGAGGAGCTTCAGCTCGGACTTCAGGCATACAGAAAGATACTTTCGGAATCAAAGCTCTCCAGTGATCCTGTGCTCGTTGAAAGGGTAAGGCGTGTGGGAAGAAGGATTGCCGCTGTTTCCCACAAGCCCGATCTCCCCTGGGAGTTCAATGTGATTGAAAACGATGATATTGTAAATGCATTCTGCCTTCCGGGTGGGAAGGTTGGTGTATATACCGGGATATTTAAGTATGCAACCACAGAAGATGAGCTTGCAACTGTGATGTCTCATGAGATTGCCCATGCTATTGCAAAACATGGTGCTGAAAGGATGAGCCAGATGCTTCTTGTTCAGCTTGGAGGGATTGCGCTCAATGTGGCAATGAGGGAGAAGGGCAGGGAAACGCTTCAGCTTGCAAATATTGCTTACGGAGTTGGTGCAGGCGTGCTTTTTATTCTTCCATACAGCAGACTGCACGAGGAAGAGGCAGATCACATAGGGCTCATATATATGGCAAAGGCTGGATACAACCCTGAGGCTGCCATATCATTCTGGAGGAAGATGGCAAAGGAAAAGCATGAAAAGGGTGTGAGCGTTCCTGAATTCCTCTCCACACACCCAAGTGACGAAAGAAGGGTGAAAAACCTCGAAAAACTGCTCCCCGAGGCAATGAAGATCTACAGGATGCATGGACATGGATCAATGGAAGAAGCCATATATGCAAGACTACAGCCTTAAAGAAAGGATAAAGAGAAGACTTTCAGCGATAAAGAGAGGCGAGGAAATTCCAACTGATAGTGATCTTATTGATGCTGCAGTCCTTCTCATACTTGCCGAAGGCGGACCTGACCTCAATATCATCCTTACAAAAAGAAGTAATAACGTTGCAACACACAAGGGTGAGATCTCCCTTCCTGGAGGTATATGTGAACCCGATGACCTTGATCCCCTTGATACTGCCCTCAGGGAAACGGAGGAAGAAATAGGTATCAGCAGGAAGGATCTTGAGATACTCGGCGCACTCAACCCTGTTTCAACAACAACAAGTTATCTCATATACCCCTTTGTTGCCTGGACAAGAGGACCTCTCAACTACAGGATCTCTACAGACGAAACAGAGGAGATTATAGAGCTACCACTGGAACATATCTTGACTCCCGATGTCTTTGAAGAGGAATACTGGACAGTGAAGGGGAAGAAGAGAAAGATATACTCCATCATATACAATGGAAACGTGATATGGGGAGCAACAGCAAGGATACTCAAACAGTTTGTTGATGCCTGCTTTATGGAAAACGGTGAAAAATCTTAAAGTCATGGAAAGGAGGAGAGGAAATGTATTTAAAAAGGATTTTATTTAATGCATTCTCCATTTCTTTAACAGTATCATTTCTATTTCTTATCTCCATTCCCTGTCTGGCTGAACAGGATGTTATAAGACTTGGTGCTGCACTTTCCCTTACAGGAAAACTTGCAAAGGAGGGGAAGCTTACAAAGGATGGATACGACTTCTGGAAGGATTATGTGAATGCCCATGGAGGTATAAAAGTAGGAAAAAAGAGGTATAAGGTTGAGATAAAGTATTACGATGACGAGAGCAATCCGCAGGTGAGTGCTAAACTCGTTGAGAAGCTGATAGTCGAGGATGGTATAAAGCTCATACTCGGCCCCTATGGAACAACAAACGTCTTTGCAGCAAGTGCAGTTTCAGAAAAATACAGGGTTCCCATGGTTGAGGGTGGTGCTGCAGGAGAAAAGATTTTCGAGCGAGGCTTCAGATACATCTTTGGTGTTTTTACCCCATCAAGAAGATACCTCGAGGGTGTGCTTGAACTTGCAAAAACACTGAAACCAAGACCTCAGACAGTTGCTATAATTGCAGAAAATGAGCTCTTCTCCATAGGTGTTGCTGAAGGAGCGAAGGATTTTGCTGAAAAGAATGGATTCAAGGTTGTTCATTTTGAAAAATATCCTCCAGGTGCAAAGGACATCTCGAGCCTCCTTTCCATCATAAAGGCGAAAAATCCTGATATACTCCTCGGAGCCGGCCATTTTGCGGACACGATCCTTGCAATGAGACAGTGCAAGGATCTTAAGATTAATCCTAAGATGTATGCCTTCAGTGTTGGACCGCCTGTCCCTGACTTTGTAAACTCCCTGAGGCAGGATGCAGAGTATGTTTTCGGTGCAAGCCAGTGGGAACCTTCTCTAAAATACAAAGGCTATCTGTTTGGAAGTGCACAGGATTTCGCAAAAAAATTTAAAGAAAAATTTGGCTATGAGCCCGATTACCATGCCGCAGGTGGTGCAGCTGCAGCACTCACCTTCCAGATCGCCATAGAGAATGCAGGATCAACCAATCCCGAAAAGGTGAGGGATGCACTTCAGAATTTAAACACAACAACCTTCTGGGGCCCTATAAGATTTGATAAAAATGGTATGATTATAAAGCCGATGGTTACCATTCAGATCCAGAATGGAAAGAGGGTTGTTGTCCATCCACCTGAGGCTGCTGAGGCAAAACCCATATATCCAACGCCACCCTGGGAAAAGAGATAGTAGAAAAGGATGCTCCAGCTCCAGATCCTCTTAAATGGTATCCTTCTCGGGGGTCTTTATGGACTTACAGCCCTCGGTTTTTCCCTTGTCTGGGGGATAACAAATATTATCAACCTTGCTCACGGTGTATTCATTGTTCTTGGTGCATACATAACATACTGGATGTTTGAACTGACCGGAATAGATCCGTTTCTCACCATTCCTGTGTCTATGTTGATGCTCTTCTTGCTCGGCTATATTGTCCAATCCTCCATTATAAATCTGATAATAAGGGCACCGATCTTTATGACTCTGCTCCTTACATTCGGTATTGAAATAGCATTAACAAATATTATACTTCTCACATGGTCTGCTGACTACAGGATGGTAACACCCTGGTATTCAGGATCTGGAATCAGCACAGAGGGCATTGCTGTTCCATATATAAGGATCCTTACATTTCTCATTGCAATTTCACTAACAGTTCTACTCCATCTTTTTCTCACAAAAACAAAAACAGGAAATGCTATAAGGGCAACAGGTATGGATATTATAGCTGCAAAGTTAAACGGTGTTAATGTATCAAGGATATACTCGATAACATTTGGAATTGGAGCAGCTCTTGCTGGATCAGCAGGAAGCCTCATAAGTGTAACCCACTCCTTCTCGCCAACAATAGGTGGCTCCCTTACGCTTAAATCCTTTGTTATCTGTGTGCTGGGTGGATTGGGAAGTGCCGGGGGTGCCCTTGTAGGCGGGGTTGTGCTCGGACTTGTTGAAAGCTTTGGTTCAGTATATCTTGGATCCGGGTTCAAAGATGCGATAAGTTTTGCGATGCTTGTTCTCGTCCTGGTGGTAAGCCCGAGAGGAATTTTAGGAAAAGAGTTTTACAGATGAAAGTTTTTCAGCCCAGAAATATATCACTTTTATTTATTATAATTCTCCTTCTGCTTCTTCCGCTTGGTGTATCATCATACTGGATAAGATTCTTTACAGGGCTCTTCATGTTTGCAACCATTTCGCAGGGATGGAATATTATTGGAGGGTATGTGGGATATGCATCCTTTGGAAATGTTGTTTTCTTTGGGCTCGGTGCATATGTAACAGCAGCTTTTATGAATAACTACCAGCTTTCATTCCCAGTATCCCTTATATTTGCTGGCATAATACCCATGTTATTTGCAGCATGTGTTGGACTTGCTGTCCTTCGGTTAAGGGGGCATTACTTTGCAATAGCAACACTTGGTGTGGCTGAGGCAACAAGGGAGATCATCTCCAATATTGAATTCTTTGGAGGAGGTCTGGGAATATCGCTTCCCATTGCAAGGAATTTTCTTGCCTTCTACTACATAATGTTCTTCCTTATGCTGATTTCAACGATATCCATTTATATTATCTCAAGAAGCAGGCTTGGATATGCACTTGTTGCGATAAGGGAAAATGAGGATGCTGCCGAGGTTCTGGGGATAAATAGTACGAACTATAAGATCATTGCCTTCGCACTGAGTGCCCTCTTTACCGGTCTTGCCGGAGGAGTGTATGCCTTCTGGATAACATACATAGATCCTCCAAGTGTCTTTGATGTTTCCATAACAGTAAAGATGGTCATCATGACTGTGCTTGGAGGCGCAGGAACCATTTATGGTCCCATAGCAGGAGCCATAATCCTTCAGGGAATCTCTGAGATCCTCTGGAGGGAATTCCTCCATGTTCATTCGGCATTCCTGGGATTTTTTATTATACTGATTGTGATACTACTTCCGCGCGGATTTATGACTTTTATTAGCGGTGAGAGGGCCTTTAGCCTTTCCCACTTCTTAGAAAACATAAGGGAGCACAGGGCCTGAAATATGAACGGAACAGATAGAATAATACTGGAAGGCAGGAAGGTCTCCAAATTCTTCGGGGGTCTTGCTGCATTGAGAGATGTTGATTTCCATATAAGAGAGGGAGAGATATTGGGTCTGATAGGCCCCAACGGTGCAGGAAAAACAACCCTGATAAATGTTATTACCGGAACAGAGCAATTAACAGATGGTGATATATTCTTCAAAGGAAGGAGCATAAAAGGTCTGAAACCATATGAGATAGGAAGGCTTGGTATTGCAAGAACCTTTCAGGTTGTAAAGCCATTCAAAAATATGACAGTATTTGAAAATGTCCTCATAGGTGCACTTTTCGGAAAGGGTGGCTTGAATGCTCCTTTCTCCTCTGCAAGAAAGAAGGCGCTTGATGTGATTTCAGAGCTGGGTCTCTATGAGAAGAGAAACATGCTTTCCCTTCATCTTACCATTCCCGATCAGAAAAGGCTTGAGCTTGCAAAGGCACTTGCAATGGATCCGGAAGTCCTTCTCCTTGATGAGGTGATGGCAGGACTTAATCCAAAGGAGATAGAAGAAGCCATGGAGTTGATACTTCGGATTAATGGGAAAGGTGTAACAATTCTTGTTATAGAGCATGTGATGAAGGCAATCATGGGGATATCAAAAAGGATAATTGTGCTTCATCATGGAGAAAAGATTGCAGATGGTCCGCCTGAGGAAATCGTCTCCAACGAAAAGGTAATAGAGGCATATCTTGGTGAAAGATTTGCAAGGATGAAGAAAAAAGATAAGGAAAAGACATTGTAGAAATGCTAAAGGTAAGTAATGTTAACGCAGGATACGGTGAGATTCAGGTTCTCTGGGATGTTTCACTTCTTGTTAATAGCGGTGAGATTGTTTCACTGATCGGTTCTAATGGGGCAGGGAAGTCAACACTCCTTGGCGTAATTTCAGGTTTAATCAGGCCGAGAAAGGGTGCTGTTTTCTTTAAAGGTGAGGACATTACCGGTTGTTCACCCGAATCAATTGTAAAAATGGGGATCTCCCACATTCCTCAGGGAAGAAGACTATTTGCAGGTATGACGGTTAAAGAGAACCTCATGATGGGCGCATACTGCAGGAAGAACAGAAAGCAGGTTATGGAGGACCTTGATTTCGTATATACACTTTTTCCCAGACTCAAGGAGAGGGAAAAGCAGCTTGCAGGAAAACTGAGTGGCGGTGAGCAGCAGATGTGCGCCCTTGGAAGGGCTCTTATGTCAGCACCAGAACTTCTCCTTATAGATGAGCTTTCACTTGGACTTGCACCTGTTGTCGTTGACAGTCTGATTAAGGCACTTCATGAGATAAACAGGAAAGGAACAATGATACTCCTTGTTGAACAGGATGTGCAGATTGCCTTTGAAAATTCTGAGAGGGCTTATGTAATGGAGACGGGAAGGATAGTGATGGAAGGGAAGGCAAGGGATCTCCTTTCAAATGAATATATAAGGAAGGCATATCTCGGGATATGAGTCTTTTATTTGACAAATGGGATTGGAAGTTGCATCCTTAAAAAAAATGAAAATTGCGGAAATCTCGCGTGGAAAGATAATTCGTTTCCTTGGTCTCGGATTTCTTTTCTTCTTCTCTTTCCTATTCTTCCTTTTGCTTACATTTCCACGGGAATCCTTCTGGAAAAGGGTATTTGCTGAGATAGAGAGAAATCTCTCCATAAGGATTGATACAAGCAGAACGAGCTACCATCTGCCCCTTGGATTTAAGGCAACTGGTGTTGCCATAAGGTCCATTTATGGATCGGGTGGGTTTTACATCCCCCTTCAAACGCTTTCAGGAGATATAGATCTACTCGCCCTCCTTTCGGGAAGGATCGGACTGAATCTCAAAACAGATGGAGCACAGGGGAAGGCAGAGATCTCTTTCATAAAAGGCAGCTCACAGCGTATGATAATTAAACTTAAAGAGATAATGATCGATCAGATCCCAAAGCCATCCTCATTCCCGAATGTTCAGGGCATCCTCAACCTCTCTGCAAAAATCTCATGGGCTGATGATATAACAAATGGTGAGGGTTCTGGAACAGCAGGCATCTCATCCCTCGTTTTCAAATCTTTTCCAAGCCTGAATTTTTTTGAAAATGTTCCTGTTGACGAAGTAGCAGCGGACCTTATCTTTAAAGGTGGAAAGCTCGAATTAAAGGGAATAACCCTGAAGAAGGATCCATTTGTAATAAGGGGGGCGGGCTGGATAAGACCCATTAATCCTCCCATTCAGAGCCCTCTTGAAATATCCCTTAACATACCGACAAACCACGAACATCCACTTATCTCTGCCCTTCTTATAATCGACAGGGATCTGAAAATAAAGTCCCTTGCAAATGTTTACATAACAGGAACTGTAGGAAATCCTATTGTTCTTGTAAACGGCAAGAGGTT
Organism: uncultured Thermodesulfobacteriota bacterium; assembly: GCA_964505185.1. Lineage (GTDB taxonomy): Bacteria > Desulfobacterota > JBBIRW01 > JBBIRW01 > JBBIRW01 > JBBIRW01. The sequence goes on along the minus strand of CAZDGM010000001.1, from coordinate 332,790 downwards.
TTCTGAGATAAAAAAGACTGAGGCAGCAAATTTTACCGAAACCTTATCAAAAGAGGAGAAGCCAGCAGTATCACAGGAAGAGCAAGCTTCTGCAGTAAGGAATATTCCACCTGAGAAGGAACGTGCCATTATTGAAAGAGAGCTTAAAAGGGAGGAAGAGAAAGAAAGGAAAAGGGCAGAATCAGGTAGAAAAAGGAGGGAGAGGCCTAAGATGGAGTTCTTCAAAAAAAGACTCCAGGAACTCGGGCAATAAATATTAATAAGGGGGAAGATATGGGAAAAGCAGGAAGGGCTTTTGCACTATTAACTATTATCACACTGATTCATGCAACATCAGGTTGTGCAAAGAGCGAAAAGACAAAGGCGGATGAATTTTACAGGAAGAAGGATTATCAGAATGCACTTATCCATTATGAAAAGGCGCTCCAAAAGAATCCATCAGACAGCGACGCCCTTGAGGGTTATGCCCTGTCACTCTACAAAAAGGCACAGAATGAGTCAGCAACCCCTGAGAACTGGAAGAGGGTAACAGATGCACTTGAAAAGGCAAACAGCACAAAACCGTCAGAAGAAACAAAACTTGCCCTTACCCATTCCTATTTTATGCTTGCCATGAGCTACAATATGAAGGGTGATCATAAGAATGCCATTGATGAGATTAAAAAAGCCATCGCCATTGATCCATCCAACCCCAAGTATCATCTCAACCTGTTTATGATCTACCAGAAAGCAGGCATGAAGGAGGAGGCCCTTGAGGAGATGAAAATTTATAGAGAATTAACAGGAGGTGAGAAAAAAAGACCATGAGAAAAACTGCAATCATAATTTTAACAGGTTTGATTGTATGTTCTTCAATCTTCCTTTGCCAGAAAGAGACTTATGGATCACAATCAATAACAATATATGTTGATGGAAAACAGCGTTCCTCCATAACATCTGAAAAATTATTAAGACTTCCTAAAATGAAGATTTCAACAAAGGAGGGACCCAAGGAATGCGTCCTTCTCAGGGATTTGATATTCAGTCAGGGAATAGGACCAAGACAGAAGATCATGTTTTCAAGATCAGACGGTTCTATAGAATTTTTCTGGGAGAAATTGATGCAACCATCCTCAAGGGTATGTGCGGCTATCGAAGATAATGCGCTTTCCATTTATAGTGAAAAACCCGAAATCCTTTCTCCTGAAGGCTTTCTGAAGGGGGTTGTGAGGATCGATCTTAGAGATGAAATTGTTACTGTTGAACCCGAAGAAAGGGAGAAAAGAAAACATGAGGTTGAAGTTAATATAAGGGGAAAATCGCTCGTCTTCCATGAATGGGGTAAAATACCTGTCAAGGAGATAAACATTGATGGAGGAAAGAAGAGGAGGGGATGGCTTCTTTCCGATCTTATGAAAAAACTCCATATTGAAGGAGCAAAGGGGGTAAAGATATCTGGAGCAAAGAGAAGGGATCTGCTTCAGTTAACATCTGCTGATTTAAAGAAATACGGATCAAAAACAATCTTCTTCATAAATAAAGAAGGGGTGATCTGCCTTGAGTCACCAAAAAGCATGATCGAAAAGGGTGGAAATGCAAAGGAGGAATGGAAGGGGAAAAAGCTTATGAGGAAAAAGCATAGTGCACTTATTAAAAACATAAAAAGAATAGAATTTATCTGAATATGTTTATCAATAGAAAGGGTTTTACACTTCTCGAAGTCCTGATTGCAGTTTTAATTACTGCAATTGTCGTCTCCATAGTTTACGGCACATTCAACACCATCCAGAAAAATACACTTTATGCTTACAAGAAACTTGAAATTTCAAGAAGCATATCCATGGTGATGAGAGAAATGCAGATCGAACTTCAGTCTGCATTTCTCACAAAAAATAATCCTGATATATTTTTTCTTGGTGAAAAAAATTTCCTTCTCTTCTCATCTATCTCCACACGCTATGCCTATGATATCCCGGGTGCATCAGATCAGCTTATGGTAAGTTATTATGTGAATGAGGAACGGGAAGGAAAAGTGCTTTTAAAAAGATTGAATCCACTCATCACAAACGTTGAGAATACATCCGCCATCTCTTTTGAACTCCTTTCAGGACTTAAAGACATACAGTTCCAATTCTACAATAGAAAAACAGGAAGCTGGATGGATAGGTGGGATTCAAGGGGTGGTCAAACAGAGGGAAGACTTCCTGATATGGTCAGGATAAGGCTCGTTGTCTCAGACGAGGGTGTTGATCAAGCTTTTACCTCTACCATCTACATACCTGCATCCTTTTCAGGATTGAGCAAGGCACCATATTATATTGCAGAGACCGTGGAAAAGGGATGAGGAGATAATGCTCCCACTCATCTCCCGCATTATGCCAAATATTATCGAAGGAAAAAACACATCAAGCCTTGATATACTTCCGCTTGCAAATACATGCGCCACTGCAAAGAACAGGGATGAAAGGAATATGGAACACCCCCTTTTAAAAAACGCCCCGCCATACGGGATCCATATTCTAAACCCTCCCTGCAGGTATCCTCTGAAGAAAAACTCTTCGGGAAATCCTACATAGAAGATCTGGAAGAGGGAATAGCGCAAAATATCATGGGGGATAATGAAGGTTAGCGTTTTTCCCATCCAGAGCCTGTATAGAAAAAAGAAGGGGAGGAGGACAAGCAGGAATCCCAGAATTAGATATATTATGTCACGATGGATATACCTTGCAGTAATGCCAAATTCCTCAAATGAACCCTTCCTGATCAGGATGTGGCAGGCTGGTGCAACCATCCAGAGGAAAGGGGCGGGTATAGCATTGGGTATACCAATGATTATAAAAACCAGAACACCATATAAAAGGATGGACTCGATAAGGAAGCGTTCCTTTATCTCCTTGCTATCCATGGTTTTTTTATGTAATATTTTTTGAGAATGCATATGGTGGAAAAATTTTACGCATATTTATTGCGCTTGCCGATTAGGATCGATAAGCTCCCCTTTTTGCTTTTTATAATACTATCATCACTACTGCTATCGAGGATTGTCAATGCCATCATACAGTATAGAATCCTCGATGCGGGAAAGATAACCGTCTCTCAGCCACAATTACAAAAGGAGCCTGAAAAAACAGTCGCCTATTATGAAGATATTAAAAAAAGAAATATATTCAATTCAAGTGCAAAAGGTGAAATCCCCCCGAGGCTTGCATCTTCATCAAAGATGGAGACATTAAGCAGTTCATCACTTAGACTCATAGGAACTGTAGCTGGAAGTGACTCCATAGCTTATGCTGTATTTGAAGATCCGTCATCTAAAAAACAGGTCCTTTTCAAAGTAGGTGATGATGTTTTTAATGCTGGCAAACTCATTAAGGTTGAAAGAAGGAAGGCTTTTATTCAGCAGGATGGAACAGTTGAGCTTGTTGCAATGCCCATAGAAACATGGGGTAAAAATATTAAGGGATCAGATGCACTGCTTACGGCTGTTGGTGAGAAATCACAAGATACAACCTCCCCACAGGGAAAACAACAATCATCCGTTATTGAGGAGAAGGATGTTTCCATGGCGATGAATTCGCCTCACACACTCCTCTCACAGATGAGAATTGTTCCCCATCTCACCGAAGGAAAACCCGATGGATTCAGACTTGTAAGCGTGGCACCTGGAAGTCTTGTTGAAAAGATCGGTTTGAAAAGTGGGGATATCATTAAGAGCATTAATGGGATGGAGCTGAATACAATGGATCAGATATACGAGACATTGCAGAACCTGAAGAGTGAAAAGTTCATATCGATAGACATAGTAAGGGAAAACAGAAGAATAACACTCAATTATCGGGTTGAATAGGAATGAAAAAAAATACCCTTCCATTTTTATTAATTATCATTTCCCTTTTTGTTGCCATTGCATCTGTTGCATCTTCTGAAGAAAAGAAAAAGGAAGTAAAGGAACAGTTTGTAACACTCGATTTTGTCGATATAGATCTTCCTGTTCTCGTAAAATTTATAAGTGATCTAACAGGAAAAAATTTTATCTTTGATGAATCACTTAAAGGGAAGGTGACTATAATTTCGCCAACAAGGATAAAGAAGGAGGAGGTATACGCTGTATTTCTCACCATCCTTCAATCCAAGGGATTTACAACTGTTCAGTCAGGAAACTTCGTAAGAATAATCCCCTCGCGCGAGGCAAAGCAGAGTCCTGTAGAAACGATAATCCCTGAAGAGGAAAAGAATCCGGAGGAAAAATTTATAACACGTCTCATCCCTCTCCAGTATACAAGGGCACAGGATCTGATAACTGCAATAACACCCCTCGTTTCCCGGGATGGACTTGCTGTTGCTTATCCCCCATCAAATGCCATAATAATCACTGATAGTGCAACAAATATTGAGAGGATACTGAAGATAATAAAGGAACTCGATGTTGAAACCGTTGAATATAAAATAGAGGTTATCCATCTCAAACATGCAAACGCCGAGGTTATGGCGAAGGAGCTTCAAGCTCTCATTGAAGCAAGACCTTCTCCAGCACAGCAACCAACCGCACCGAAACTTCGTGGTCCTGCAAGGGCTGCAACTGATGTCGTCCTCATAAAGATAATTCCTGATGCAAGAACGAATTCACTAATTGTTCTTGCAGGGAAGGACGAAATAGAGGAAATAAAGAGGCTTGTTTCTCTTATTGACTATGAAGTTCCTAAAACCCAGGGTAAGATACATGTCTATTACCTTGAAAATGCCGATGCCGAAGAGCTTGCAAAGGTTCTCTCCTCTCTCACTTCAGGGATTGCCAAACCGCCGACGCCAAGGACCGGACAACCGCCAACTGCTGCACCTGAAATATCAATTGAACTTATGGGTGAGGTGAAGATAACCGCTGATAAAGCAACAAATTCTCTGGTCATTATCGCATCACCACAGGATTTTGAGACACTGAAGGAGGTTATAAAAAAGCTTGATATAAGGAGGAGGCAGGTCTATGTTGAAGCCCTTATAATGGAGGTTTCCCTTGATAAAAGCAGACAGGTAGGGGTTGAATTTCAGGCGTTTGGTGGAAAGGACGACAAATACTTAATAGGTGGTGGAACGAATCTGGTTCCTCCCCCGGGAAATCTTGCATCATTTCTTGCATCAATCACAGCAGGAACATTACCTACTCTAACAGGTTCAGGACTTACAACAGTTGGTATCTTTGATCCTATAAAGATAACACTTCCTGATGGAACGGTTATACAGACTTCTGCACTCAATGTGATACTCAGGGCTGTTCAGGCTGACTCAAGAGTAAATATACTCTCAAATCCGCACATACTCACATCAGATAACAAGGAAGCCGAGATCGTTGTTGGACAGAATGTTCCATTCATCGTGAGTCAGCAGAGGGATACAACCGGGCTCGCACTCATAGCAACTGTTGACAGAAGGGATGTTGGCATTACACTTCGTATAACACCACAGATAAGTGAAAGTGAATTTATAAAGCTCAATATATATCAGGAGATCTCTGCCCTTGCACAGGTTGCAGGACTTGACCCAAACCTTGTTGGACCAACTATCTCAAAGAGATCAGCAAAAAGTAGCATAGTTGCAAAAAATGGGCAGACAGTTGTTATAGGAGGCTTAATAAAGGATGACAGGATAATAAACGAAACAAAGGTTCCCATACTGGGCGATATTCCCATTATTAAATGGCTTTTTAGTTATCAATCCCAGACAACGAGCAAGACCAACCTCCTTATATTTCTTACCCCTCACATAATCAAGGAGCAAAAAGATATAGAGGAAATATCAAAGGGCAAAGAGAAGGCTATGGAGGAGTTTCTCAAGAAGGAGGGTATACCGAAAAGAAAGGTCATTATCATACCTGAGGAAACCAGAAGTGGTGAGGAGCCCGGGAAAAAATGAAGAGAAAACTTCTTGGAGAAATCCTCGTTGAAAAATTCTCAATCGATCCCTTGAAAATCTCAGAGGCACTATCCATCCAGAAGGAAAAGGGTGGCAGGATTGGTGAGATACTCTGCGAAATGAATTACTGTACGGAGGAAGAGGTCTACAGGGCGCTGTCCATTCAATGGGATATGAAATACAGGGAGGAGATCTACATTGAAGAGATAGAGCCTCCCCTTATAAGGACAATCCCCATATCCTATGCAAGAAAGCATCTTATCCTTCCCGTAAGGAAAAAAAATGGAGCAATAGAGGTATTTATCTCTGATCCACTGAATGATGAGGTATTGGACGATCTGAAACTTATTTTTAAAAGTGACATTGTTCCTATTCTAACCATACCTGCAAAACTCAATGCAGCAATAAACAATGCATATGAAAAGCTTTCCGAGGGGTCTGTCACTGTAATGGAAGAGCTCAACGGTGTTGATCTTGGCATCATCGCACACGAAATGGAGGAACCAAAGGATCTTCTTGAAGCGGATGACGAAGCCCCAATCATAAGATTTGTAAACAGCCTCCTATACCAGGCTGTAAGACAGAGAGCAACAGACATACATATAGAACCTTACGAAAGGCAGCTTGTTGTGAGATTCAGGATTGACGGGCTTCTATATGATATTGTATCACCGCCAAAAAGATTTCATCCATCCATATCCTCAAGGATAAAGATAATGGCGGGTCTCAACATTGCTGAAAAACGCCTCCCTCAGGATGGGAGAATAAGGATAAAAATAGCATCTCGCGATATTGATATAAGGGTATCCATAATCCCGACCATTCATGGAGAAAGGATAGTGATGAGACTCCTTGATAAAGGCCGGGTTCTTCTCAAACTTGAGGAACTCGGTATGGGTCCTGATACACTGAGAAAGCTGCTCAAATTCATAAGCCTTTCTAATGGGATAATACTTGTTACAGGACCAACAGGTAGCGGAAAAACAACAACACTTTATGCTGCACTTACAAGGATAAACACAACAGAAAAAAACATCATAACAATCGAAGATCCTATCGAGTATCAACTAACCGGTATCGGACAGATGCAGGTGAATCCAAAAATTGATCTTACCTTTGCAGCGGGACTCCGATCCATACTCCGCCAGGATCCCGATGTAATCCTTGTTGGAGAGATAAGGGACAGGGAGACAGCCGAAATTGCGATCCAGGCATCACTTACAGGACACCTTGTATTCAGCACACTCCATACAAATGACTCTGCAGGAGCTGTAACAAGACTCCTCGATATGGGGATTGAGCCCTATCTGGTTGCATCATCCCTGCGTGCTGTCCTCGCGCAGAGGCTCGTCAGAATACTCTGTAACGAATGCAAAATCCCTTACAGGGCTTCACCCGAATTATTGAAGGAACTTGAGCTATCTGATGAGATCCCTCATGATAAGGAGACAGTAGTGTACAGGGCATCCGGATGCAAGAAGTGTATGAATACAGGATACTGGGGAAGAACAGGAATCTACGAACTTCTGATAGTGGATGAGGATATTAGAAATCTCATAAAAAGGGGGGTTGATTCATCAACGATAAGGAGGGAGGCCATCTCAAAAGGGATGGTTGGGCTCAGAAAGGATGGAGGAAGAAAGGTTCTTGAAGGTATAACCTCTGCCGAAGAGGTATTTCGTGTAACACAGGAAGAGGCATTTCTCTAAATCATCTTTCCGAAAATCCTGATGAGAGGGAAGAGATCGGATGCTAATTAGAACTTTCAGAAGAAATCGCCTATCCCCCCTTGCTCCATTTCTATTAATAATCTCTTTTTTTGCATGTGGTGATGTAAATCTTTCAGTCGGGATATCAACACCTATTATTAATTCCATAGATCCCTCATCAGGTGCGCCTGGTATAAAGATAACAATAAATGGGTCCGGATTCGGCGCATCTCAGGGATCAAGCATTGTCTCCATAGGGGGAATAAATGCGGGTATTGCATTAAGCTGGTCTAATACAACTATAACAATCAGCGTTCCTACATCCGTATCTCCCGGAGATAATATGGTAAAGGTAATCGTAGACAGTAGAGAAAGCAATCAGTTAACATTTAAAGCAACGAGGTATATATTGATTACAAATAGTAATAGCAATGATCTTACTGTTTTTGATACAGAATCCATGATCCAGATCCCGGGCTCCCCATTTCCCATAGGAAATGGAATAAATTCTCCGAGGGGGATCTGCTTTGATATAAACAATAACAGGATATATATCGCCAATACAGAGAGCAACAATCTTTCAATCCTTGATGGATCATCATTTACACCGATAGGAAGCTCACCAATTTTAACTGGCGGGCTATCCCCTTACGATGTTGCCTATGATCCAGATAGAAATAGGATCTATGTAGTAAATAAGGAAAGTAATAATATTTCCGCATTTGATGCGGAAACACTTACCAAACTATCGTGGTCACCAAAGAGCCTTGATGGATCAGGTCCCGTATCTATTGCATATGACGGAATTAAAAAAAGGATATATATTGCAAATGAATATAGCGATAACATGAGTGTATTGAGCACGATTAATGACCCTCCAGACTTTGTCTCAGGATCCCCATTCCCGGCAGGAGACAGCCCTTCCCATGTTTTATATATACAGTCTAAAAACAGAATAATTATTTCTAATAGAGGGAGCAATAACATAACAGTTTATGATGCATCAACACTTACCGAGCTTCCGAATTCACCGTATAATGCGGGATCCAGTCCTGCAGCAGCTGAATACGATCAGGATAATAACAGAATTTACATAACAAACTCTTCAGCAAATCTTCTCACAGTTCTTGATGCAACAACCTTCTTACCAATCCCAGGGACACCTGTTTCCGTGGGAAATGGTCCAGAAGGCGTTTTATATCTCTCTTCAAAGCAGCATATCTATGCTGTGAATTCAAACTCCAATAACTTTAGCATTCTTAAAGCCTCTGACTTTTCACAGGTTACAGGGTCTCCTTTTACAGCCGGAACAACACCATTGAAGATTATATTAGAAAAGTAGGATGGGATATGCCAATTTATGAATATAGAGGTATTGATATAAAGGGGAAAGAGGTAAAAGGTATCATAGAGGCTGATAATCAGAGGAAAGTAAGGCAACGCCTGAGAGAAAAGGGAATCTATCTTACTGAGATCTCTGAGCCAAAGGTTACGCAAAAACTTTCAACAGCATCCAGTATTCGGGAATTTCTTTTTCCTGTAACACTTGAGGACAGAGCGATTATGACGAGACAGCTTGCAACACTTCTCTCTTCGGGCGTTCCCCTCTCTGAAAGCCTTCATTCCCTTATTGAACAAACAGAAAATAATTACCTGAAGAAGGTTATATCTCATGTAAGAACAAGGGTCACTGAGGGTGTTTCACTTGCAGATGCCTTAAAAGAATATCCAAAGGTATTTTCGGATGTATATGTAAATATGATAAGGTCTGGAGAGTCCAGCGGTACACTTGACAGTGTTCTTCTCAGACTTGCAGAGTTTCTCGAAAATCAGGGAAAAATAAGAAACAGAATAAGGGCTGCGCTTGCCTATCCCATCCTTATGCTCATCGTCGGGACAGGTATACTCATCTTCCTGATGACATCAGTTATACCGAAGATTACAAGGATATTTGAAGATATGGGGACCGCACTTCCTCTTCCTACACGTATCCTGATAGGTTTTTCCCATATAACAGTTAAACTGTGGTGGATTTTTGCAGTATTGCTGATAATTTCAATTATAATTACAAAAAGATATATAAGGACAGAAAAGGGGAGGGCTTTATATGACAGGATCTCACTGAAACTTCCTGTTTTTGGAAGGCTGGTAAGGATCGCATCCATATCGAGGATTATGAGAACGCTGGCAACACTTATATCCAGTGGCGTTCCCCTTCTTACCGCTATCGATATTGCCAGATCTGTTACAACAAACACACTTCTTTCAAAAGCTATGGAAATCGCAAAGGAGCATATAAAAGAGGGTGGCACTCTTTCAGCACCTCTAAGGCAAAGTGGACTATTTCCACCAATGGTTTCACAGATGATAGCCATTGGTGAGCAAACAGGTGAACTTGAAAGTATGCTTTTTAAGATATCTGATGCTTATGAAAATGAAATGGAGATGAACATTTCAAGACTGACTTCACTTCTTGAGCCAGTTATGATCCTGTTTATGGGAGCTATTGTTGCCTTTGTTGTTTTTTCAATACTTCTGCCTTTATTTCAGGCAAATCTCATTATTAAATGATCGGAGGTCTAAATGTCCATAAAAAACCTGAAACAATCAAAGGGCTTTACACTCATAGAATTAATGATTGTCATAATCATCCTTGGAATACTTGCATCCATTGTTGTTCCAAAACTTATGGGAAGACCTGAAGAGGCAAGAAGAACAAAGGCAAAGATACAGATAAGAAACTTCCAGCAGGCCCTTGATCTCTTTAAGCTGGACAATGGCTTCTATCCAACCACAGAACAGGGTCTTGAGGCACTTGTTAAAAAACCCACAGTCTCGCCCATTCCGCCAAGATACAGGGAGGAAGGATACATAGATAGAATTCCAAAAGATCCCTGGGGTAATCCCTATATCTACATATGTCCGGGAAAACATGGCGAATATGACATAATATCCTATGGTGCTGATGGAGAACCAGGAGGAGAAGGAAAAAATGCCGATATTGAAAGCTGGAATCTCGAATAAGGCTTTTACACTCCTTGAACTTATAGTTGTTGTTGTCATAATCTCACTTGTATTTTTCTTTGCTGCTCCGAAATTCCAGGATATCGCTGAATCCTCAGCGGAAAGTGCTATTCGAAGATTAAAAACCATCATCGAATTCCAGTATGATGAAGCCGTCTTCAGAAAAACAAACCATCGCATTTACTTTGATATAAAGGAAGGAAAATACTGGACATCCTACCTTACTCTGGACAGAGAAGGCAATCTCACTCCAATCAAACAAGAAACATTTACCCTTCCTGCTGGAATAAACTTTGAAGATGTCGATGTTGTAAACAGGGGAAAGTTTATGGAGGGACAGATTGCTTATATAGAATTGAGACCATCAGGATATGCCGATGAAACATTTATCCATATTAAAGCAGGAAATAACATGCAATATACAGTTTATCTGCATCCATACTCAGGAAAAGTAACAGTATATGAGGGATACAAGCAAAAGAAAACCAATCAATAATATAAGTGGATTCAGTTTACTTGAAATAATGATAGCAGTTTTCATTATCGCAGTTGCCCTCAGCACCATCCTTTATTCAGAAATATTAAGCCTCAGGGCATCTGCAAAGATTAGAAACATCGATACTGCAACATTTCTTGCATCCTCAAAGATGTCGGAGATAGAGGCAGAAGGATTTCCCGCGACGGGAGAAAGGGAGGGCGACTTCGGAAATGAATTTCCCATATTCAGATGGAAGGAACAGATATCTCCTACTTCAAATCCGTCTGTAAGGGAGTTAAAGGTCCAGGTTATCTTCAATGAAGGAAACAGTGAAGATCGAGTTGAATTGATTACATACATTGCGGATCTGAAATGATAAGTTACTCAACATATATAAAAAAAGAAGATGGGGCTGCCCTTATTATAGCAATTATCATAGTTTCAATCCTTACCTTTCTGATCATGGATTTCAACTACTCTGTTCGCGTAAACATAAGAAAATCTACCAATCTCAGAGATGAAACAAAGGCATACTGGCTCGCAAAAGGCGGGATCAATCAAGCACTCCTCCTCCTTAAAACAACAATCCCGTCAGAAACCTATCACCATCTCGACCAGCCCTGGGCGAAGGCTTTCAGAATAGAAACGGAGCAGGGAATAATCGATGTTTCGATTGTTGATGAAAACAGCAAAATAAATTTAAATATGATAGTTACTCCAAGCAGGAGCGCAAAGAACATAATATACATTCCAAAATTTGAAAGAGGTTTCCTTCTTTGCGGCATTCCACTCGAACGCATTCCTGTAATAGTTGACTGGATAGATAGCAACAATGTTCCAGAATACTCAGGTGCGGAAAATTCCTACTATATGGGGCTTATTCCTCCCTATAAATGCAAAAACAATTTCCTTGATTCACTCTATGAGCTTGTTCTTCTGAAGGATTTCAAGATCGATGATATTGCTAAATTGCAGGATGTTTTTACCGTTTACCCCTACAAACAGGGTGAAACATACATTAACATCAATACCGTTCAGGATCCACGCATTTTTCAGATCATCTCAGCAGGAAGGGAGTATGAAATAGATTCATATCTGGCTGAGGCTATAATAAGAAACAGGAGAGAAAATGGGCCTTTCAGGAGAAAAGAGGAGATAAAAAGGGTTGATGAAGCAAGGATGAGCAAGATTTATCCCGGGATTTTTCCCCTTATAGATGTAAAAAGTCGCTTTTTTAAAATTTTTTCTTCTGCCATAATATCTCATGAAGGAGCTAATATTCCTCCGGTGAAATTAACACTTAAGGTCCTTGTTGAGATCGATGGGAAGGGGAAAGTTATAGTCCATCGAATGGAAAGAGGAGGTTGATAGAAATTGCCAAAGCTTATTGCAGGAATCGATATAGGTAGCCATTCAATAAAAGTAACAATCATAGAAGCATACTGGAAGGAGTTTAAGATCATTGAACAGAGGGAAGAGGTTGTTGCTGAAAATGGGAATGTAACAAAAATACTTAAAGATATTATCCCTCCTTCCTTCAATGGCGAGGTTATTGTTTCATATCCCTCAAGTCATTATTCACAAAGAAAGATTGTACTCCCTTTCTCTGAAAGAAAAAAAATAGAAAAGATTCTCAAATTTGAAATTGAGGATATAATCCCTTTTTCGATCGAAGAGATAGTAGCTGACTTCCATATTATAGGAGAGACTCCCTCCGGATTTCAACTATTAGTTATATTCACAAAAAAAGATGACCTAAAAGACTTTTTAGAATTACTGAAGGATGCATCGATAAACCCATGGATGCTGGAAGCAGAAGGATTGGCACTCATCCATCTCTATCAACAATATCATGAAAATGAAAAAGTCGCTGCAATCATTGATGCAGGATCATCCAAAACAAACATACTTATAGCAGTCAGGGATTCTGTCCTTTATACAAAAAGGATACCTTATGGAATTGATTCTCCTGCTCTTCTCTCGAAAACCATCCTTCAGAGTGTAAGAACCTTTGAAGTTAAAGAGAAAAGGATGGTTGAGAGGTGGTTTATTGCAGGCGGAGGTGCGCTGGACAGTGATTTTTTAAGCATAATCAAAAGGGAAGCAGGAACGGATGTATCAACCGCCGATATCCTTACGGAATCGATAAAAGCCCCGAAACCTGTAAGCCCATCAATGCTTCTCAGCCTTTCCCTCGCTATTAAAGGCTGGAAAGGTGTTTCAAATAGGGGTGTTGATCTGAGAAAGGAAGAATTCAGAAGAGAAAAGGTCAGGGATATAAAAAAATCACAGCTCGTGAGATTCGGTATCATGGGCTCCATTCTCCTCTCACTTGCAATTACTGATTTCACACTGAGGATCTATCTCAAATCATCGCGTTATAATCTGTTAAAGAACCAATCACAGTTGCTGTTTCGAGAAACATTCACAGATGTGCAGAGGATTGTGAATGAGGTTGAGCAGGCACGAGAAAAAATGGAAAATCTAAAAAAGAAGGCAAGGGATCTGGGGATAGTGGAAGATTCGATAAGATCCCCACTTGATGCGCTAAGAGAAATATCATTGAACATCCCCGATGGAGTAAAGATCGATATCAATGAATGGAACTGGGATGGAGAAAGTGTGTGGATGGAGGGGAAAACTGATACCTTTGATTCGCTGGATCGAATAAGGGAGGGATTACAAAGGGCAAAAGGATTCTCCGAAGTTAGCGTTACAGAGACAAGGGCTTCCAGTGATAAAAAATCCGTTCTTTTTAAAATAACCATGAAGATCAGAGGGAAGAGATGAAGATAGATGATATTATAAATCTATACAGAAGGTTCTCAAAAAGGGAGAGGATTATCGTTATCTCTGGATCATGCCTGATAATAATCTTCCTCTTATATGAATTTCTTATAAATCCTCTTCTTGGGTATTTTCATGGACTTGATAAGAAGATAGCATCCACAGAAAGGTCCATAAGGGAACTTGAGTCAATAAGGGTAGAATACCTCCGGCTGAAGGCATTAATTGATGATATAGAAAAGAGGGTAAATGGATCTCGCCATGCTTCCGTCCTATCCCAGCTTGAAGAGGCTTCAACAAGGGTAAGGGTTAGAGAATATCTTGTCTATGCAAAGCCATCTATAACGCAGACGATGGGAGAATACAGGGAAGTTACCCTAGAATCACGATGGGAATCGCTCAATATCTCACAGATAACAAACCTCCTTTACGAGATTGAACACTCTCCTATTTATATGAGGATAAAAAGGTTAAATATGAAATCACGGTTTGATGATCCCAGGTATATGGATGTTTTCATGGTGATTTCATCATTTGAGCCAGTATCAGAAAAACGAGAAGAACCCTTGAAGGGGGGAAAATAATATGGCTCCTGGCAGCGACCTACTCTCCCGCCCCGAAGGGCAGTACCATCGGCCCTGGAGGGCTTAACTTCCGTGTTCGGAATGGGAACGGGTGTTTCCCCTCCGGTATGGCCACCTGGAGCCAGCAATATATGATATAGATTTTTCCAGTAATGTCAAGATATCCAATCCACCCCATCCTGTCCATCCTTATTTTTTAAAAATCCTTTATGATCACCGGGAGTATTATCACTGAAAGTTAACTAAAATTGAATGTAAAATATTAATATTCCATGAGAAAAAATAGTTTGAAATATCTCATCTCACTCCCTATAATTGCTGATCATCATAATCTCAAATTAAATTCTTTTCCCGATTATGAAAAAAGGAACAGACAATACCTCAATTGACTCGACTGAAAATCTTAAAGAGACCATTAGAAAATACAGGGAGGAGATAAAAAGGCTCATTACCCTGAGAGCGGAGATAAATAAGACAATAAAACTTTATAAAGAAGCGTTAAGAATATCTGAAGAGATGTATATGGAAAGGACAATCCCCAGAAAGCCCAACGTGAGGCTAATCCCCGGCCCTGCAAAAGATATTAAGGGTAAAAGCGAAAAAAAGTAACCCTCTTTTTATCAATCCATTATTGATATAATTAGAGAAAAGGAGGTAGCGATGAAGTATGATTTTGAAAAAGGAAGCGAACTTCTCGATTTCATAGAGGAGAATAAAAGTTTTCCCGCAACCCTCCTAATCAAAGGAAGAAGGGAAGATCTTCATGAGATCATAGATAGTCTTGCCCGTGCATCCGCCTTCGGTGATGATCTTGCAAAGAGGCTTTCCCTATATATCATAAGGGCAACAGCCATCAACAGGGGCATAATTCCATCCTCAATACAACCCCTCTACGAAGCAAGGGGAAAAGGATCTGTTTCAGGTTTCACAGTCCCTGCAATAAATATAAGGTGCCTTACCTATGATGTTGCAAGAGCAGTTTTCAGGGCTGCAATGAGAAGTAATTGCGGTGCATTTATCTTTGAAATAGCCCGTTCCGAAATCTCATACACAAACCAGAGACCTGAAGAGTATACTACGGTCATAATGGCAGCTGCATTAAGAGAAGGTTTTAAGGGACCCATCTTCCTTCAGGGTGATCACTACCAGATAAGTAAATCGATCTTTAAAAAAGACCCCGAGAAGGAGATCGATGCTATTGAGAAGCTAATTGTGGAATCTATATCTGCGGGTTTCTATAACATAGACATAGATACATCAACACTTGTTGACCTTGAGAAGGATACAATTGAGGAACAGCAAAGGTTAAACTTCGAAATCTGTGCCCACTTCACAGATTTTATAAGGAAGCATCAGCCTGAAGGGATAAATATATCCATTGGGGGTGAGATCGGTGAGGTCGGTGCCAAAAATTCAACTGTTGAAGAGCTTCGTGCCTTTATGAAAGGTTACAGAAAGCTACTTTCTTCTGATAGGATAGGGATCAGTAAGATCAGTGTTCAGACGGGAACTGCTCACGGCGGGATAGTGCTTCCCGATGGTAGTGTTGCAAAAATCAACCTCGATTTCAATACGCTTTATGAATTATCAAGGGTAGCAAGGGAGGAATTCCAGATGGCAGGTGCTGTCCAGCATGGTGCATCCACCCTTCCTCCTCAACTCTTTCATAAATTCCCTGAAGTAGAAACAGCAGAGATACATCTTGCAACTGAATTTCAGAATATAATCCTTGATTCGGTCTATTTTCCTAAGGATCTCCTTTCAACGATATACAATTTCCTCAAAAGGGAATTTTCCGATGAAAGAAAGCATGGAGAAACCGAGGCGCAGTTTCTATATAAAACAAGGAAGAAGGCATTAGGACCATTCAAAAGGGAAATCTGGGATATTCCAGAAAACGCACGAAAGGAGATAGCTAAAAGTCTTGAGGAAAAATTTCTTTTCCTCTTCGATCAGTTAAAAGTTTCCAATACTAAAGGGTTGATCGATGATTATATAAAACCTGTAGTAAAAATGCCCGAGATCCCTGACGGGATTAAAGGGTTATTATCCCAGTAAATCCTCTATTTTCTCCCTGTGTCCGTCTTACCTTTCTTTTCATCCTGAAGCTTTTTTTCCAGCGCTTCGCCCCTTATCTTCGCCTTGCATGTCTCACATATACTCTCATCTGAGGGTGCACCACATATCATGCATTTTCCCTTCTTTTCCTTTTTATTCTTCTCCTCCTTCCCCATTAACTCCCCCTTTAAAAATCTAACGATTTAAACACCATAAATCCCTCATTATCATTATCCACCTTATCTTATGAATTCAACAGCCTCCTCAGCACTTACCCTTGGTGGTGGTGACGGTTTCTCTGCGGGATAACCAACAGGCACAATTGCAATAGGCCTTAGATAGTTGGGAAGTTTAAGTATCTCTGAAACCTTCTCTTCGTTAAAGGCACCAACCCATACAGTTCCAAGACCAAGGGCATGTGCAATAAGAAGCATATTCTGTATGCTTGCAGAAACATCCTGAATGGCATAGAGGTCTCTCCCCCTCTTCCCATAATCCCATTCAATCCTTTTGTCAAGGCATCCAACAATTGCAAGTGGTGCTTCGTATATAAAATCCTGCCCGTATGCAGCCCCTGCAAGTGCCCTCTTTATCTCTGCATTGAAAACAAAATAAAACCTTCTTCTCTGAAGATTTCCCGCGCTGGGCGCCCAGATCAGGGCCTCAACAAGTTGTGATATTATTTCATCGGGCACTGGCCTTGAAAGAAAATTCCTTATGCTTCTTCTCTCCTTTATTATATTCAGCAGGTCCATAAACAATCCTCCGGATCGTGTTTTTAAGCTATTATATTGCCGATAATTTTTTATTTTCAAAGTTTATACTTTAATTTTATCCTTTTAGATATTAACATTTTCTGATGGAAATGAGGGATATAGGTATTTTAACTTCATTTATTGCGGGGGTTGTATCCTTTCTATCCCCCTGTGTGCTCCCCCTTGTTCCCGGCTATATATCCTTCATTGCAGGCACAGCAGTTGAAAAACTCATGGAAAAGGAAGGGGGGAGGAAGGATCCCTTTGTTTTTTTTAATGCATTTTTCTTTGTTCTCGGATTCACAATGATATTCGTGCTTTTTGGTGCCTCTGCAACATCCATAGGACAGATCCTCAAAAGTAACTCATTCATATTATCAAAAATTGCTTCTATTGTTATCATAATCTTTGGTCTTCATCTCACAGGTCTTTTCAGGATTTCGTTTCTCTACAGGGAAAAAAGATTATCCATCGAAAAGAAACCACCCGGGCTCTTAGGATCCCTTCTCGTGGGTATGGCATTCGCCTTCGGATGGACTCCCTGTATCGGACCAATCCTTGGATCAATCCTGCTTTTTGCAAGCACGAGAAAAACCCTCTTCGAGGGGATCTACCTTCTATTCTTCTATTCAATGGGACTTGGTATACCGTTTCTTCTCTCAGCAGCTGCAATTGATCTATTCTTCAGGACGTTTTCCCGTATAAAGGGATATGTGAGATGGATTGAAATGGGGTCAGGTATTCTGCTTATTATAATGGGAATACTGATCCTTACAAACAGCTTATCAGTTATAGCGTCGTATCTTTCATTCCTTAATATCTTTTCTTTCTGAGGTAAAGATATGAGAGCTTTGAAGATTCTTGTTTCCATTTTATTTTTATTTATTGCAACAACATCTATTCAAGCCTCTGAAAAAAGACTTTGTGTTGAACTTATAACAATCACAACAGATGACGGTCATATATTGAGGGGTGCATTATATGGTGATCCTGATCCCCAAAGACCCTGGCTCATATTTATCCACGGATATGGTGGAGATTTCTATTCAGGGATTAACGCATTTCTGCCGGAAGCAATGGCGAAAAGAGGGTTTGTTTCTCTAAGCGTGAATATGAGGGATCATGGAAGGGGTCCAAAGATCTCAATCTTTGATGATTGCATAAAGGATATAGAGTCAGCTATTCTCTTTTCTATAAAGAGGGGAGCTAAAGAGATCTTTCTTATCGGAGAGAGTATGGGAGCAAACAAAGTCCTCTTCTTTGCTGCGAGAAAAAACTACAATCAAATAAAAGGACTCATCCTCATTGCATCACCAGGTAACCTCTTTGAATGGAATGTAAAATTCTTTGGAAGGGAAAAGGTCCTTGCAGATTTAAATAAGGCAAAGGAAATGCTGAAGGAGAAAAGAGAGGAACTCATGGTTGTTGATCTTGGTCCCCTTGGAAAGAATCTGTATTCTCCTCAGCATCTTTTAAGTCTCAGGGATCCTGACTCCCCCTCTGATCCCTTTAAGAATATTGGAAAAATAAACATCCCCATCCTTATTATTCATGGCTCAAAGGACAAACTTGCAGATCCTGATGTTTCAAAAAGATTATGGGGTGAAAGAAGGGAATTTTCTGAGCTTTCAATTATTGAAGGGGCTGATCACGATTTCAGGGGATATGAAGAGGAGCTTTCCCGGATCATAGACATCTGGGTCGGGAAATTATCCATCACGGGGAAGATATCTCTCCTCCATCGCTTTTATTTCACCATATCCCGTGATTGATTTGAATTCATCGAAGGAAACAACAAGGTCAGTCCTTGAAGGCAGTATCCCCTCCTTCTTCAATGCAATGAGAAAATTCATCATACCCCTTGTAGCTGCAAATACGGGACCTACTGGAATACTTATCCTTGCAACACCCATCTCCCTCAGCTCTTCTATGGAAACAAGTGGTGTCTTTCCTCCTGTGACCGCATCAAACAGGTTTATGCTAACTGGTGCATCAATCTCCTTAACGATCCTTTTTATATCCTCGATCCTCTCAGGGGCCTCAACGAAAATGACATCAGCACCTGCCTTTGCATAGCTATTGCCCCTTTTTATCGCCTCCTCGATCCCATAAACGGAGATGGCATCTGTCCTTGCATTTATCACAAAATCAGGATCCTTCAGGGCATTCCTTGCTGCCATAATCTTAAGGACCATCTCCTCTTCAGATATCAGCCTCTTCCCCTCCATATGTCCGCATTTCTTTGGAAAAATCTGATCCTCAATATTTATACCTGCACAACCTATCCTTTCAAATTCCCTGACAGTCCTTATTACATTTATGGCATTTCCATAGCCAGTGTCCGCATCCGCCATTACAGGTATATCCACTGCATTCACTATATTCCTTGTCTGCATGAGCACCTCATAGAATGAAATCAGACCCATATCAGGTAAACCAAGCATCGATGCGGACAGTGCAAATCCACTTACCTGAAGGGCCTCAAAACCACATATTTCTATCAGTTTTGCACTGAGTGCATCATAACAGCCAGGCATCACTAGCCCTCTTCTTTCAAGAAGCTTCTTCTTTAGGATTGTTGTCTTCTTCATAGCATTATCTCAACCTGTTATATCCTCTCCCCCATCCACAGCGATAACGTTTCCTGTCATCCAGTATGTGTTTGGATGTGAGAGAACAGCAATTGCCTTTGCAACATCCTCAGGCCTTGTGAGCCTGCCCATGGGGTTTTTCTCCATCGCCCTTTCCATAAGTCTCTCATGACCCGGGATCTTTCTTAATGCCGGGGTATCCGTAACACCTGCCTTAATTGCATTTGCCGTAATGCCAAGGGGCGCAAGCTCGAGGGCAAGCTGCCTTATATGGGATTCAAGCGCAGCCTTCGCCCCTGATGTTGCACCATAACTCGGCCATACCCTCTGGGAACCAGAACTTGTGAGTGCAAAGATCCTTCCATCCCTTCCCATCATCCCCCTCCAGACGAGTTCCTGGACCCAGTAAACAAGGGTATGTGCCATTACATCCATTGTCATTGTCATCTGAATCTCCGTAATCGATTCCTGCGGCCCTTCTCCTACAAATGGCTTAAGGGAAGCAAAGGCAAGTGAATGAACAAAAACCCTTATTGTGGAATCTTCCCTTTTGAGGATCTCCTCCATTTCATCAAGCGCACCCCTTCTTTTGCCCGCATCCGCAGCATTGATGTTGAAAAAAACCGCCTGCCTTCCCATTGATTTTATAACCTCCATAATCCTCTCAACATTTGGAAGCGTCGCCCTTCTGTCCAGATGAACACCAAATATATTCATCCCCCACCTTGCAAGCTCAATGCTTATTGCCTCTCCAAATCCACTTGATGCACCAAGGATAAGTGCCCATTGACCCTCATAGGCATCAGTTAAAACTTCCACTTTTTACCCCCTTGCTGATCATTACTCTCTGGAGGCCGGATGAATCTGAAGGGCCTCTTTTATAACATCTGTTATTTTAATGATGCAGTCAAGATTTCCAACTATTATATTCTTAGGAAGAGGCTCAATGTAAAGTGCCTTTTTACAGGTATTACAGCTAATCCCAATCATTGTAAGAAGATCGAGAATTATCTCCCTCTGGTCAGACATAGTTTCCCCCTTTCATTTACCATAAATTAAAAGAATCTTTCATGGATTACTTCTTTTTCTTTATCTCGATGGCTTCAAGACGATGCTTCTTGATAAGACGGTAAAGGCAGGTTCTACTTACACCGAGACTTTTTGACGCCCTTGATATATTTCCGCCAAAATGATAAAGGGTCTTCTTTATTATCTCACCTTCAGCTATGTTCTTTGCCTGTTTGAGTGTATAAAGACCCTTTGAGCTCTCAACATGAATAAGTCCAAGGTCTTCACCACTTATATATTCACCAACAGACATTATTATTGCCCTTCTTATCCTGTTTATAAGCTCTGCTACATTCCCAGGCCACGAATGATCTTTAAGCAATCTTAACGCTTCTTCAGTAAAGCCTTTTGTTTCCTTTTTTATATCCCTTGTTAACCTTTCGAGATAGTATTTTGCAAGGAGTATAATATCCTCACCCCTTTCACGAAGCGGAGGCATCTTGATCGTGATTGCTGCAAGCCTCTGGAAAAGCTCATTTCGAAATCTCCCTTCCTCCACATCCCTCGAAATCTCTCTACTCGTTCCTGATATTATCCTCACATTGAGTGAGGAGAATGCTTCGCATTTCATAAAATTAAGGATCCTGTCCTGTATCGAAAGGGGGAGATTACCAACCTCATCAAAGTAAAGGGTCCCACCCCTTGTATATGCGAATTTTCCCATAGCGGTTAAGCTTTCCGACAATCCGGAAGAACCCTCTGTTCCAAATAGTTCCTTTTCTATAAATGCTTCAGGAACATTTGAACAGTTAACAACAACAAATGGCTTATCCTTTCTCAAACTCTTTTTATGGATAGTATATGCTGCAAGTTCCTTCCCCGTTCCATTCTCACCGATTATAAGCACGGGAAGATCTGTATGGGCCACATTTCTAATTAATTGAAATATATCGCCCATCGATTCAGACATACCGATCATTCCTTCAAATTCAGTAGTCGCTTCACTCTGTACCCTTTTCATCTCCCTGCCCAATGCATTTATTATCTCGACGATCTTCTCATCAGGAAGCAGGCTGATCCTTTCTATAAGCCTTCTTTTAAGGGAATCCCTTTTATGGAACTGCAGGTAATCAGGCTCCTCAAACGCAAGACTCAGTCCACACTCCCTGCATATCCTTGGTCTTACCTCAAAATACTCACCACAGTAGGGGCAGTGTCTCTCCTGAATAAGTTTCTCCCTCATGAAATCCCAGAGTTTTATCTTCAAGGGCTCCTGAAAATCCAGAAAACTTATAGCGCCTCCTTTCTCATCCCTTCTGACAATCCTCCCCACAACCTCCACATCCATATCAAAACCTGGAAGATTGAATCTCACCTTCACAAGGTCATCAGGTGGGGAAGGCACCATTCCTTCGATATACATTCCTGAAAGGCTCACATTTTTTGCAATTGCAATCCTACCTTCCTTATTTTCCTTGCTCTCCAGCGTAACAGGAATGGAAACTGGAAGCCTCGGATCCTTTCTTATCACAACTGCCATAGAGAACTCCTTTTGTTTGCATTATATACTGGATCTGTATATTGACTCAACAAAAATTTAAATAATTACTCGATTTTTTCCTTATATAGGATGCGTTCTACCCTTTCATTGTAAAGATGCTTTACAACTTCAAAGACCCTTTCAAAACCACCATCGAGGAAAACCGCTCCTATTAATGCCTCAAGTGAACCAGCAACAATGGATATCTTATTTCTTCCATCCGTTTTTTCTTCACCCTTTCCAAGAAATATGAATTCCTGAAGGGAGATAGATTTACCTATCTCAAACAATTCCTGTTTACTAACGAGCATTGATCTCATATAACTCAAGGCCCCCTCCCGAAGACCTGGGAATATCTTGTAAAGAATTATTGTCACTATGCTATTAAGAACAGCATCGCCTAAAAATTCAAGTCGCCTGTTGCTCTTGCTCGAAGGATTTTCATTTGAATACGATGGGTGTGTAAGACACTGATGAAGGAGTTCTCTGTTATGAAAATAATATTTTATCTTATCTTCAAGAAGGGATATATCATTTTTTTCCATAGATAATCTCATCAACAAGCATCTTTCTCCACCTTCCATCCTCCTGTTTATAGATATCGATAACCCTTATTGGGATCCTTACTGTCCTCGGATCAATCTCGTGCTCAAGTATCAATTTTAATAGATAAAGCCTTGTGTTCCTTCCAAATCTTACCCTGCAGACCCTTGCCCCATAGAAATCATCTGTTGAATACTCTGCTGTATTTATATCCCTTAGTTTAAATCTTTCATTAAAACAAACAGAACTATAACCATATAGATTGCTTTCCTCAGGATAAACCTCGCCCGATGTATTCAAGAAAATGGTTAATGCATTCCTTACACCAGGATTATAGCTGAGAAATTCTCCATAAAATCCAGCAACTGTGTCGATAAAAGCCTTATGCTCTGGTTTTGGATTGTTCTGTATTATTATCAGGAGATCAAGATCCTGCCTTTCATCAAAAAATAGATTATTAGCCCTTTCGATTATAGTCTGAATATTTGAATATCTCAAATCTCTATATACATAATCGAAACACAGGAGGACTATAAAATTGAAGGAATACTGCTCCGATCTGAATAGATATATATGTTTTCCGCGGTAGAGATCTATAAAATGGCTTATATGTTCCTCACCTCTAAATGGATGTGTTTTTGCTTCAAAGAAAATATGAAAGTTATCATTTACTTCCTTGACTATTATCATACAGCAGTTAACCGGCTTTTCTTTTTCTTCAGACTCAGCATCCCTTCTTACCTCAGTAAGTGCCTCACAATTATCGATCGCAAACTCCTCAAGAAGATTTTCATACTCATAGAGGGAGATATGTTCAATACCTGCTATGACAATACTGTTTTTCCTTAAATCTTTTCTCGCAAATTCAATGAAATCCTTTATAAATAGATGTGGAACAGATGCTTCTGGAAAAATAACAAAGTTCAGAAAATCCTTTCCTTTTTCACATTGCGATATTATCTGAAGAATGGATTTCATGCAATGCCAGTGGGATTCGGGATCCTCAATCTTCCAGTAAAAATCCTTTACCTTAAGGCTACATGGGATCTGTGCAAGATGTGCAAAAAATTCTCCATTTTGAGATGGTAAGATATCAACATACTTCTCAATGATTCTGAACATAACTATATGTCGCTGATCTTTTCCCCAGATACCGGGGCCTTTAATTTCTGGACAAAATTTCAAAGCAGAGAGGATACTGTCTCTATCTCATAAGGGCAATTAATATCTCCTGCCCTTCCCTTTCCCTTCTCTTCTGCCTGACCTTCTGTCTTCCCTCTCCGGTCTTGCCTCGTTAACGATTATCTGTCTCTCTTTAAATGACTTTCCGTTCAATTCGGAGATAGCCTTACTTGCATCCTCAGCATTTGCCATTTCGACAAATCCAAAGCCACGGCTTTGACCTGTGTAGCGATCCGTTATGATTTTTACTGATCTCACCTCTCCTACTTTCTGAAATAATTCCTGAAGCTCACTCTCTGTTACTTTAAAAGAGAGGTTACCTACATAAAGTTTGGTTGGCATACCTTCCTCCAAAATACCTCCAAAGAACCAGGGATTCCTCCGGGCTTAAATGCCCGCTTGCTTCCCGTAAGACTTTGAAAGGTTCTATTTTTCTCTATTTAAATCCAAGAAAACCTAAATTGCAAGGAAAAGTTACCTCTCCTTCCTCAACTGACAGGAGAAGCAGAGGGTGGCATATGGGATGGCCTTTAGGCGTTTAAGGGCTATTGGCTCACCGCAATCTTCACACAATCCATATGTCCCATCCTTCATCTTGATTATAGCCCTCATCATCATATAAAACTTCTTCCTCCTCCTTGAACTGAAAAGCTGCATCAACTCTTTTTCCCTTAACCTTGAGGCGAGGTCGTAGATATTACATGCCCTCTTTTCCATTGCCTGGAGCAGCTCTAATTCATGCTTTATTGTGTTTGAAATCTCGCTCCAGATATAATTCTCCAGCTCTCTTATCGCCTCTTCTCTGCTTCTTTTGAAAATCTTTATCTCGTTCATACATTAAAAGCACTTATATTCTATATCATTCTTATTATACAGTCTAACCCTTAAAATTGAGAGCATTACGGTTATTTTTCAGACATGGAATCTGATCTCAGATAAACAGTCCTTATAGGAAAAGGGATTTCAATACCTTCCTCCTTGAAACGCCTGAATATCCTCTTTCTCATCTCATGCTGCACATAATACTGATCCACAAACTCCTTTACCTGACAGATTAGCGTAAAATTGAGTGAAAAATCGCCAAAGCCCGGAATAAATCTTACAAACGGCTCTGACTCTTCAACCATTCCTGGAATCTCCTTTGTCGCCTTTTTTGCCTCATCAATAAGAATCCGTTCAATTCTTTCAGGATCGCTCTCATAACTTACAGAAATCGGTATGAGAAGGGACATCCTTTTTTCAGGAAGGTAGTAGTTTGTAATTATGGATTGGGAAAGTTTTGCATTGGGGATTATTACAAGATTGTTTGGGAGAGTCCTTATCCTCGTAGCCCTCCAACCAATATCAACAACATAGCCCTCATCTCCTGTGTCAAGTTTTATATAATCACCAACCCTTATCTGTTTTGAAATCGTTATGTAAATACCTGCAAAAAGGTTTGAGAGGGTGTCCTGAAGACCGAGTGCAACTGCAAGACCGCCAACACCGAGTGCTGTAAGGATGGGCGTGATTGAGATATCGAGCATGTTCAGTATTATTAAGAGACCTATTATGATAATTACCCATCGAGAGATATTTCTTGTAAGTGTAGTTATCGGCATTATTCCTTCAAATCTCTCTCCGTAGGATTCAATGAAATCACCGACTATCTTTGCAATGACAAGAGAAACACTGAAGATAAGGAGTGATATTAACCCTTTCTCAAAAAGGAGAGAAGTTCTCAATTCAAGATCCATCGTTCTTACTGTCATGTAGATAGCAAGAAGAACAATCCAGAAGATCGATGCCCTGCCTGTTGCATTGAGTATTATATCATCTAACTTTGATTCTGTTTTTTTCGCCCACTTATGAAGGATGTTAAAAAGTAGATGCCTTATGATATATCCTATTATAAGCACAGCAAGGGCGGTTACTAAGGTAAAAGTAGGCCTCGGGATCATCTTTAATAACATTTCTCCACCCCGATCGATTTATATCAGAGGTATAACATGAGAGCCAATGCAGCCCTGCCTTTAAAGTGAACGGGATCTTTGATCAAAAATCGAGGATCTTTTCCGCCTCTTCCCGATCACACTCCATAACGTAGGGGATACCTGAAATCTCCGATGCCTCTTTTGTAAGTGCAAAGATATCATCCCTTGAGATGTGATCGATCGTGAATTTCCTTGCTCCAGCCATAAGCTGCTGAAGTCCTGTTTTTATCCTGTCTATATATGTATAGAGACCTATAGCACCAGGGGGGATCATCCTGTATTTATTCCCATATTTGCTTTCAAGGATCTCTGCAGTTACAAATATGTGTTCTATGTCAGTGCCAAATTGTGAGATGTTCTTCGGAAGCTTCCCCTCCTTTATCCAGATACCTATATTCTTTCCAACCATTGCAGGGATCATGGTTGCCCTTCCCATGCAAACGGCCTTAACGAATGGTGCACCAAGGGCAAGCGCCTTAAAGATATGATCCTCAAAAGAAATCCCCCCACCTATCGCAAGGGAAGGTATATATTTACCCTTTTCGTGAAGCCTCTTTGCGTACTGATAAAGGAGACATTCTATATGCACAGTCGGGATACCCCATTCATTCATCATTCTCCATGGACTCATTCCTGTTCCTCCACCGGCGCCATCAACAGTAAGGAGATCAACCTTTGCTATGGAACAAAGCTTAAGTGCCAGGGCAAGGTCCCTTGGTCTGTAGGCACCGGTTTTAAGGGATACGAACTTAACACCTATCTTCCTCAGATATTCCACTTCCTTAATGAACTCCTCCTCATTAACCATGCCAAGTCTTGAATGCCTTTCAAATTCTTTAAAAACACCATCCCTGAATGCCTTCTGAATCACCCTATCCTCTGGATCAGGCAGAACCACATACCCCCTTTCCTTTAACTCGAGGGCAAGATCCAGGGTGGAAAGCTTTACCTCTCCACCTATATCCTTTGCACCCTGCCCCCACTTTATCTCGATTGCCTTAACACCGAGTTTTTCAACAGCATATTCAGGCACCCTTGCCCTTCCATCCTCGACATTGTGCTGAACCAGGATCTCCCCATACCCCTCATACCATTCTTGAAAAAGCCTCACCCTTCTTTCCAGCTCGGGCGATTTTATAACCCTCCCGTTTCTGAATTCTGCATCGGGATCCATACCACATACATTCTCACCTATTACAAGCGTAATGCCGGATATTGCTGATCCGATAGCCATACCCTCCCAGTTGTTCCTTGCAATATCAGTGGATCCAAGGGCACCTGTAAAAATGGGAACCTGCAGCTTTATCTTATAATCCCCCTTTCCGATTATGGTTTCCACATTTACATTGGGAAAAATCGCCTTATCAGGGTCTGCCTCAATACCATATGCACCTACACATGAGCCGTGGATATTGAAATGGGAAAAATCAACAGGATAATCCTTTGTTGCACCTGCTGTAACCTTGCCAAATGGCTCTGGATATATAACTTCCCTGCCTCTGAATGATGATTTTGCTATCTCACATGTGCCGGGGCATCCATCAAGGCACACAGAACAGATGCCCGAAGATGGGGAAGCCTCGGGAATCCTTAATCTTGTGGATGTTATAGATCCCCTATTGATATCCCTGCTAAAACTCATTGTTATTCCTCCTTATCAGTTTAGGTTATCTATAAAATAAATCTTCTCTTACAAATCTTGTCAACAATTTTCTTTAAAAATATTCTTTAAAAAAGGCATTTTATATAATCCCGTTTTATTTTAAAACAGACCCCTGAGTACCTTGAGGTTCTCCCTGTCCATATCGCCTTCTTTTGGTGTTTCTATAACCATTGGTGTATCCCTGAATCTTTCGTTTGAAAGAATTAACCGGAAAGACTCGATCCCGATGTAGCCTCTGCCTATGTGCTCATGGCGATCCACTTTTGAGTTAAAAGGCATCTTCGAATCATTAAGATGGAAAACCTTTATTCTCGAGAAGCCCGCAAATGAATCGATTATTTTGAAAATCTTATCCCAGCCTTTATGGTTAAGCCTGTATCCAGCAGCAAAAAGATGGCATGTATCAAGGCATACACCCAATCTTTTAGTATTTTTCACACTATTAAATAGATCAAAGATCTCCTCCAGCCTTGATCCAATGGAGGAGCCCTGACCTGCTGTATTTTCAAGAAGTATTATGGTTGAAGTATCCCGTATTTCATCAATAATTTTGGCGATAGCGGAGCCACACCTCCTGATCCCCCACCTCACCCCCATTCCACCATGAGAGCCGCAATGGACAATCCAGTAGGAGATGCCCAATCGTGAACACCTCCTTATCTCTTCGATGGATGCATCTATGGACCTCTTCCACAATTTTTCATCCGGAGATGCCAGGTTTATAAGGTAGCTTGAATGGGCAATGACATCCTTTATCCCTGTTTCTTTCCATGCCCTATCAAAAAGTGCTATTTGGGATTCTTCAAGTGGTGGAAAATCCCATCTTACCTGATTCCGCAAGAATATCTGAATTACATTGCATCCGATCTCCTTCCCCCTTATAAGTGCCCTCCACAGTCCCCCGCTGATAGAGATATGAGCGCCAAGATTCAATCTTTCTCCCTTAAAAATCCTTTCTATTAAAATCTCCAGATAACACTTGTCATAAAAGCTGTTTCCGCTCCAATATCAATTTCAGCAAGGAGGGATGCAAGTGGCGAGATCCTGTACTCGACCCCTCCGAATACCTTTATAAGCTCGTCCTGCCTGTAATCCCTATCAGGGAGACCTTCAATTTTAAGGGTTCCTTCCACACCGCTTAATGCAATTCCCATATATGGGGTGAAGGGAGAAGTCTTTGCCATCTGATGGAACTGAACACCCGTTGAAATCTCCCAGTTAAGTTGCTTTATCTTCCCACCGAGTGAACCTATAAAATCCTCATCTTCACTTTCGAAATAAAAAAGTTCGGCCTTAATACCCCAGAAGGGCTTCCCCTCAATCTCAAGAAGATTCACTGCAGCACCACCGCCAATTCCTAATCCCACATCACCATTGAAATCACTACCAAGGATGCTGTTGTCAGACTCGGCCCAGGCAGCACCTATTGAAAAAAATAGCTCAAGGTTTCTATCTATTGTAAATGATGGCCTTACATAGAATCTTTGCACGATGATATCCTCACTGGGGATCTCATCAAAATCCATTTCCCTTATAGAGAAATCGTAACCCATTTCAAGCTGCGCTTTACCATAGGGTAGAGAAACAGTCGGTTTACCAATTCCCATTGCATATCCATTTTCTGAAATTATTAAAAACAGTATTGAAATTAGCAGGATCAAAATAGACCTCTTCATCTCTGTACCTCCATTGCTTATAATTTGATAGATAGTTTATTAATGATAGCAGATAGAATAAAAATAAGTAAATGTTACGCACACAGACATTTTATTTTCTTACTCATCCTTCTTTCCCTCATTTCGTGCTCAAAAAAACATACCCCTGATGAGGAGCTTATAAGCCGGACAATAAGGGAAGCAGCACAGGCAGCACAGGCAAAGGATTTAAAAGGTTTTCTTAAACATATTTCAACATCCTACAAGGACCCCATGGGAAATGACAGGGATGGTATAAAGGGCATCCTTCTTTATCATTTTGCGAGAAATGAAAAGATATCAATTTTTATAGTAAAGGAGGAGATAGAGGCAGGCGGGGAAAAGGGAAAGGCAAGAATCAAGGTCATCTTTACCGGTGAAAAAAAGCCATCGCAGGAGATTCAAGAGCTTATCAAGAGTGCACTCGGTATCTATATGTTCGAAATCTCCTTTAAAAAGGAAAGGGGGCGATGGCTTGCTATATCAGCAACATGGACAGAAATCGGGCTCAAGGAGCTACTCTAACCCTAAAATAATCCTTTCAAGCTGGGAAAGGTCTATCTCTCTTAGTGAATCCAGGATAATAAGAGGGGAGAGTTTCTCAAGCCTCTCCCTGGCGTAGGAATTTGTAACAGCTATACAGAACATACCGGCCTCTGTTGCAGCCTTTATCCCATGAATTGAATCCTCTATAACAACACACTCTGAAGGAATAATGGGTGGGTTTAATTTTAACATTTTATTGAGCTGATCAAGTGCCTTTATATAAGATTCAGGATCGGGTTTTCCCTTTTCTACATCATCAGCAGAAACGATAACGGAGAAACAATCCTTAATACCACCCTTTTCCAATAAAAAGACTATCTCCTTTTTCATTGCACCTGATGCAATTGCAAGCGGAAATTTCCGTGAGGCATCTTTAATAAAATCGATCGATCCTTCATAAAATCTCACACCTTCCCTCATTACCTCCTCATAGTATAAGCTTTTTCTCTCTATAAGCTCCCTGATCTTCTCTCCGCTAATTTCCCTTCCATGTGATAGGAAAACCTCCCTGAAACATCCCTTATCATCAAGGGCAAGGTATTTTTCATAATATTCCTTTTCTGTAAGCTCAATACCCTCCTGTCTCAATGTCTTCTGGAATGCCCTCAAATGTAGTGCCTCTGTATCAGCAATCACCCCATCAAAGTCAAATATGATCGCCCTAAGCATGAAATACCCTCAGTTTAAAATTGTTTGAATGTCCTTTCTTTTTACATTATGATTTTTTTTGCTTCAATATTTTTTTCATTTAACCCTGAGGAAAAAAGATGTATAAAATTCATGTCCACATCCCTTTTGATATGCTCACAGCATATATGGAAAACATATTGAAAATGAGAATTGATCTTGAGATCGCCTTTAACGCAAGATCCCTCGATAAGATGAAAAGGGGAGAATTCCAGAAGATCATCAGCACCCTTAATTATAAACCTTCAATCACCTTCCATGCGCCCTTTATGGACCTCTCGGCAGGTGCCCTTGACCAGAAAATAAGGAAGGTATCGGAAAAAAGAATCCTTCAGGTCCTGAACCTCTCAAAGGATCTATATCCTGCACTCATAGTTGTCCACACCGGTTATGAGAAATGGAGGTATGCGGGTCTTTATGATGAGTTCTTCAGGAGTAGTAAAAAAACATGGAAAAGGATTATCAGTGAGGCAGAAAAGTTAGATATCCCGATTGCACTTGAAAATGTCTTTGAGGAGGATACCTCACTTATAAAAAATCTTATCCAGGAGATCGGTTCAAAAAAGATGGGGCATTGTTTTGATGTGGGACATTTCCATATATTCGGCAAGATTCCTATTGGAAAGTGGTTTGATGATCTCGGCGAATTTATAATGGAGGTTCATCTTCATGATAACAGGGGAAAATGGGATGAACATCTTGCACCGGGAAGTGGAAATATTGATTTCAACACCCTTTTCTCCCTTATCTCAAAACTCCCTTCAAAACCTATCCTCACACTTGAGGCCCATTCAAGGGAGGATGTAGAGGTTGGAATGGAGAAAATCAAGGGATTTATAGAGGCAATGGATCATTAGGATGGATTTTCTATATAGTAAGATATGGACTTCAATGCCTCCTTAAGTTCGCCACCACTGGAAAATCTTTCCTTCACATCCTTTCTTAAGCACTTCATTATGATATTGTCCAGCTCCTCTCCAATTGACGGGTCAATGACTATGGGTCTCTCGGGTTCCTCTCCAAGGATTTTGTCCATAAGGTTTTTCTCAACAGGATCATAAAATGGAAGTCTCCCTGTATGAACCTGATACATGATAACCCCCAGGGCCCATATATCACTCCTCTTTTCACTTTTCCCCAGTATCTGTTCCGGTGCCATATATGGTCTTGTCCCTATAACGGTTTTGCTTATCTCCTCATCCCGTAGCTCCTTTGCTGTTCCATAATCAAGTAACTTCAGTATGCCATCATTCCTTATCAGTATATTCTCAGGCTTTATGTCTCTATGAACAACATTTCTGCTGTGGGCATGGGAAACAATATCCACAAGCTGACTGATATAAAACCTCTTATCACCTTCACTTATTCCAATCCTGATTTTATCACTAAGTGTTATTCCATCGACAAACTCCTGAACAATGACTATCCTTTCATTGTGCTTCAATATATCCTTAACTGATACAGCATTTCTGTGTGGCTCAAGTTTCTTGCATATCAACGCCTCTTTTAAAAATCTTCTATTGTATCTTTCGCTCTTCGGTATCTTCAGCACACAAAATTCATCCCTGTTCATATTCATAATATCCCTTGCCTTCCATATCTCCGAGAAAGTCCCATCACCAAGTTTCTCAATCTTTTCGTACCTATCAGCGATAAGCTCTGACATCCTTTTTATACATATAAAATTCCTCTCGATGGGAATAAGATTGCTCAGTATATTTAAAAGAAACCTCCTTACCCTTCCACCTTTTTCTTTTGATTCCACCCACATGTTGGTTTCAGAATCCAGGCCTATGTTTATACCCTCATAACCGATGATCTCGCCTTTCTCATCCCTTACAAGCTGACCCGAGATAAGAACCGTGATGATACTTCCGTCCTTTCTTTTGAAGTTGACTTTGAAGTCATTAACAAAACCATTCTTCTCTATGAGATATTGGAAGAGTTTTCTGTCATCAGGATTCACATATATATCCTTTGGAATATTTACCTTCATCAATTCATCCTTACTTTCATATCCAAGCATACGTGCAAGGGCATCATTGCATTCAATAAACCTTCCATCCCTGCTGCTCAGAAAAACGCCTTCCCTTATGGACTCAAGGATAAGCCTGTATTTTCTCTCAAACTGCGATAATCTTTTCCTTTCCAGGGCGAGATTTGAGAGTATCCTTATCTTTGATAACAGTTCATAAGGTTTCAATGGCTTTTTCAAATAATCGGAAGTTCCGTGCTGGATAATCTTTTCGATGGTCTCATCGGTTATACCCTCATTTAAAAGCATGAGCATTGGGATTTGAGAAATGGGTGGAAGTGATATCAACCTGAAATAAAGTTCATTCAGCATGTCTGTCCCTTTAGGGGAATCGATTACAAGCAGATCAACACCCCCTTTTTCTACCTCTTCAATGACCTCATCCAGTGTGGCTGAGACAGAAAGCTTAAAGTCCTTCCCCTTCAGAACTTCCATAAATAGAGCTTCACAATCTCCATCCTCATCCAGAAGCGATATTCTTACAAGCTCGCCATTCATCCTTCAATCCCCTCAAAATTAATTATATAATACTGACAAACATGAAGGCATCATCATTATGGAAAATCAACAGGATCATATCTATCATAAGAAAGGAAACAGAAGATCTCCAAATACCTGCTGTCTCAATGGTCGCCCGCTCAATGGATCCATTCAGGATCCTGATCTCCTGTATCCTCTCTCTTCGAACCAAAGATAACATAACCCGTGACTGTTCAACACGTCTCTTTCAGCTCGCATCAGACCCATACAAGATGAGCTTGCTTTCCATTGAGGAGATTGAAAAGTCGATATATCCCTGTGGATTTTACCGCCAGAAAGCGCGCTTCATCAAATCGATCTGTAAAAGTCTTATTGAGAAATACAATGGAAAGGTTCCTGATAACCTCAACGATCTTCTGGAACTTAAAGGTGTTGGAAGAAAAACCGCCAACCTTGTAATCACTCTTGGTTATAATAAATTTGGCATATGCGTCGATACACATGTCCATCGTATAGTTAACAGGTGGGGCTATGTTAAAACGAAAAATCCAGAAGAGACAGAATTTGAGCTCAGAAAGAAGCTTCCTAAAAGATACTGGAGAGAATTCAACAGTCTGCTTGTAAGCTACGGTCAGCATATCTGTAAACCCGTAATTCCACTATGCAGTATCTGCAAGATATCACAATTCTGCCTGAAGGTGGGTGTCAAAAAATCCAGGTAACAATGGCTGGAGTGGATCTTTTTCTGTGATCAAAGATTTTTTCGGCAGAGCATTACATGGCTCCCCATCAAAATCTGGATTTTTGCAGATACAGATATGTGCCTCAATCCCTGAATGCGACGAAATGTCCTTTATAAACCCGTATATACTTGCCCTCTCTGTAAAAGGAACAAGCTTTGTTTTTTTAGAAGTGCAAACCTCCCTCCAGGGCTCATTCACAAAATATGAAAGTATCCTGCTTAGCTCTCTCTTTCCCAGTTTGTTCCTCATCTCATAAATGATATTTGGCCTTAGATGAAGGCAGCTAATTGAAATCTTCCTTACACCATGCTCATTCAGGGCAGATACGAGTCTCTTTATTTCGAAAAAACTGTCGGTTGCAGATGGAATAATCGGATCTACCCTCACCTCAACATCGATACCTGCTTCCTTTAGCATCCTTATATTCTTCAACCTCTTGTATGGCGTTGCTGTATTTGGCTCAAATACATCATGATAATAATCGGAAAGGCTCACAATTCCTATACGGGCATGAATAAGATGTGGCTTTAATCTAAAGAGGTCGATAAAATCTTCAGGTATATTGCCCTTTGTTAGAAAGGAAAATGGTATATCCCTTTCAATAAGGATACGCATCGCCTTGTAGGTAATTTCAAGAACTTCAGCTGCTGGCTGAAAGGAATCCGAGGCGGTATTGAAGATAACATAAATCGAGCGCGATCTTCTTGTCAGTGAATCCAGATCTTTTTCAAGCATTGTTTGTATATTCTTGTAAAGATAGATTGAGTATGGAGGAGGTGAATTGCTATATGATTTTGCATAACAATAAATACAATCATGGATACATCCAGATGTGATGTTTATCGCATAAAGATCCTTCATGCAGCCAAATGTAAATTTTTTGAGAGCGGACGTTTTCTTATCACATTTAATAATCTTCCACCCTTTCATATCTAACTCATTACAATCCTTGCATCAAGCACTTTATATCCCTTTTCAAATGATGCCACAGGGTTCAGATCTATCTCATCAATGGATTGATCCTCCATCATGATCTTCGAAATATCAACAATAAGATTAGCTAATGCCCCTTTATCCCTCATCCCCTTCCCTCTAAAATCATGTAGAACCCTTGATCCCTTAATCTCATCGATCATTTCGAGTGCATCCCTTTCACTCAGAGGCGCAATCCTGAATGAAACATCGCGTATCACCTCAACCATTATGCCACCCAGACCAAACATCGCAACAGGCCCAAACTGCAGATCTCTGAAGGCACCTACTATTACCTCGATGTCAGATTTCACCATCTCCGATATGAGTAAACCATCCGTTTCCAAGCCAAGTGAGATCAGTTTTGAAAAGCCACTTCTTAGAGCAATCTCGTCCCTTATATCAAGAATAACTCCTCCAACATCACTCTTATGACTGACTGATTTTGAATTTATCTTCAATACAACAGGATAACCAACATTTGATGCAAAGGATAATGCATCTTCCAGAGTGTTTGTCTTAAAGCTTTTTGCAGTAATAATACCCCTTGATGAGAGAAATTGAAGTGCCTCATACGGTGAAAGAAGCCTTTTCCCCTTTCCTGTGGGAGTAACCTTTGGAATCGTGATCGTCTTTTTCCTCGTTGATAAATGATGTGATGCTGCCTTTATCCCTCTCTCAGGTGTTGGAAACACAGCAATCTTGCTCATGTGCATGATCTCCTTCTCCCTTCTTTCCACATCAGCTCCTCCGAGGAATATCACAAGCTCGCAACGATCCCTGTTTACAACAGATGACGCATTCTCTATGGGGTCACCAAAAACAATGGTAACAATGTCGTAATATGGACCTGCCTCCTGGATCACTCTTTTGTATGTTTGAGCATCAGCATCACCTGTAAGATCCAGTGGATTTGATATGATAAAGTGTGGAGGAAGCATCTCCCTCAATTTCTTCTCCAGTTCCTCTGGAAGAGGAGCTACATCAAATCCACACTCTTCAGCAGTGTCAGTCGCTATTATGCCTGAACCCCCGGAGCTTGTAACAATAAGCATCCTTCTTCCTGCTGGCTTCTTAACATAGGCAAGTGCCTTGGAGATATCGTAAAGCTCCTCAAGATCCAACGCCCTGTGTATACCAAACTTCTTGAATAATGCATCGTAAACCTCATCCCTTCCAGCAAGCGATTTTGTATGCGATTCTGCCGCTATAATTCCTCTTTCTGTCCTTCCAGATTTTAATATAACAACAGGTTTTCTACAGTTCTTCATCACACGGAAAAATTTCCCTGCATCTTTAATACCTTCAATATACAGTGCTATCACTTTTGTGTTTGTATCCTGAGAGAAATATTCTATAAGATCCGATTCATCAACATCCGCCCTGTTTCCCATACTTACAAATGCAGAAAAACCCAGTTTTTCCTGGGATGCCCAGTCGATAAGTGCTGCACCAACAGTTCCGCTCTGTGAAATGATTGCAATATCACCTTTCAGCGTTATCAATGGCCAGGATGCACAAAGGTGATGGTATGGGTAATTAACACCCTGACAGTTCGGACCAATCAGCCTTATCCCAAAATCGCGTGCGTTCCTCAACACTTCCTGCTGCAGAATCTCCCCTTCCCTTCCTGCCTCGCTGAATCCACCTGTTATGATGATTGATGCCTTTACACCTCTTTTTCCACAGCGCAAAATCGCATCAGGAACAGACTTTGCCGGAATTATAATAACAGCAAGATCAACACCCTCCGGCAGTTCATCAACAGACCGCAGGCTTCTTCTTCCAAGTATCTCCTCACCTTTCGGGTTTACCGGAAAAACCTCCCCTTGAAAACCTGCATCGAGTATGTTTTTAAAAATCTTGTATCCGAATTTTTCCGGATTATTGGATGCACCAACTACTGCAATACAATCAGGTCTGAAAATGCAATCAAGCTCATGTCTGCTCATATCGACCCCCTAAATTAATAATTTCATAGAGGCATTCAAAATTTTCCCATAATTGAAGTTGGATCTGTGAAGGACCTCCTTCCAGATACCTACACCTATACCCCTCTTTGATAGTGTATATAAAATACCCGCATCTGAGGACGCATTCAAGAATAAGCCACCGATAATCCTGTCATCTCTGAAAATGAGCTTCCTGTAAATGAGCTCATCCCTGTTTTCATAAACCCTGGAATCATATTCTCCATCTTCAATATATCCAAAGGATGCTACCTCAAGCTTAAAGACCTTAAGTGTATTCCAGGGGAGTGCTCCTTCATATAAAGAATCCTTACCGGCCATATTTTCACCTGCAATCTTTCCCTGTTCCACTGCGATACTCCATAGCCCGTGAACCTCCTTCCTGCCTGTTATCATATCAGTTGATTCAGCAACATCCCCTGCTGCAAATATGTTATTAATGCTGCTCCTCATCCTCTCATCAACAACTATTCCCGTTCTTGTTTGAACTTTCTCTCCTGTGAATTTGGGAAAATTCGGTTTTGCACCAATAGCAACAATAACTGCATCAACAACAATTTCATCACCACCTGAAAGAATCACTATGTTTTTCCTTCCTTTTCTCTTTATTTCCATAACCCTTTCTTTTTTTCTTAAGTGAACACCACTGCCCTTCAGGAAATCCTCGATCATATGGGAAAGCCTTCTGTCAGCGATTCTTGAAAGTAGCTGTTCTGTTGCCTCAATAATATAAACCTCCTTCCCTTGATTAATAAATGCCTGCATCGCCTGGATACCAATAAGTCCACCACCGATAATCGCAACACTGTTTATCCTTCCAATCCTCCTTTTTATCCTCTTTAAATCATCAAGAGTCCAGAACGTAAATACATCTTTTCCACTGATACCTGGTATATCTGGGATGATGGGAGAAGCTCCTGTTGTAATGAGTAGCTGGTCAAATGAGATTTCTCTGCTGCTGTCAAGGAAAATTTTTGATCGCAAAGGATCGATCAAGAGAACTTTTCCATTTATGTATTTTACTTTCTGATCTTTGAAATAGGATCTATCCCTTATATAAAGCACATCCTCAGATATAGAACCATCAAGGAAGTAGTGGAGAAAAACCCTTGTATATGGTGGCCATTTTTCCTTTGAGATAAGTATTACTTCGGAATGTTTATCATGGAGTCTGAAGCTCTCAAGGGCACTTAACCCTGCTGCGCTCTGACCGATAATAACAACCCTTTTTGCACCCTTCATCCACTCAGACCAAGCCTCCTTAATGTTTCTTGCTTGGGAATACCGTTCTCATCCCACCCCCTTATTTCATAATACTTATCGAGCATGGGATCAAGCTCAACAACCTGCCCCTTAGCTGCGCCTGAAGGGAGTGGTTCCATCAAGAATCTGGATGGAAGGGTATCGTCCTTCCTGCTGAATCCACATCGGATGTTAAACAACCTTTCAAGATTCCAAATCCTCTCCCCAATAATTGAAATCTCCTCAGATGTATAGTTAAATCCTGTTGCTGTATTGAGAAGATTCAGTATCTCCTTCTGCCCTATTGCAAATGTGCTAAAAATGCAAAGACCTGTTGAATCCACAACGGATGTAAAATCCTGAAATCCCTTTACCCAGTTATGCTTCCCCTCGATTGCAAAGGGATCAAGCTTCTCCGGAAGGCCAAGTATTTCCGGTGAAATCGTATAGCTTCTGAGATGGCATGCTCCCCTGTTTGCAGTTGCATATCCGAGACCCATCCCTTTCGCTCCCCTTGGATCATATGCAGCAAGTTCCTGTCGTTTTACTGTTATGGATAACTCAGGATATCCAAAGCGCTCTGCCATTCTGTATGAGCCCTCAGCAAGGATATCGCCAAAACCCTCCCTCTTTCCTATCATCTTTATAAGATTTATCAGAAGATCTGCATCACCAAATCTCAGCGGAAGACCTGTTGTCTTTTCATCAATATGTCCTTTCTCAAATAGTTCCATTGCGCATGCTATTGTTGCACCTGCAGATATTGGATCAAGTCCCAGTTCATTACACAGATAGTTACCCTTTGCAATTGCTTCAAGATCAGATACACCAACACACGATCCAAGACCGAATATGTTTTCATACTCGGGTCCCTCACCCTTCACCTTATGACCATCAGTTTTTACTTCAGTTATCCTCCCACACCCTATGCTGCATGCAAAGCATGCCTTGTTTCTGATGAGAATAGTCTCTGCCATAGTTTCACCGCTTATTTTTGATGCATATTCAAAAACACCTCTTTGAAAGTTATTTGTTGGAAAGAGCCCGCACTCATTAATTATATTAACAAGTATTGCAGTTCCATATGCAGGAAGCCCTTTTGATGTAACAGCCGATGAGTATATCTTTTCATTTGCTGCCTTTACAGCCTGTATAAATCCATCAGGATCAAATACCCTTATTCCGCGTGATCCCCTCACTGCAATCGCCTTCAAGTTCTTTGACCCCATAACAGCACCAACACCGGATCTGCCTGCAGCTCTGTGTTTATCGTTTATTATGCACGAGAGCCTCACAAGTTTTTCACCTGCAGGACCGATACTTGCTATCTTTGCATCAGGATCCGTCTCATCTCTGATGATATCCTCTGTTTGATGTGTGCTCTTCATACTCAATTTTTCCGCATTTCTTATCTCAACCTTTCCATTCTTTATCCATAAATAAACAGGACTCCGCGATTTCCCCTCCACGATCAAAGCATCATAGCCTGCAAACTTTAATTCTGGACCAAAGTAGCCACCCGAATTTGAGCATGCAACTGTTCCCGTCAGCGGTGATTTTGTAACAACCATATATCTTCCACCAGTGGGAGCAAAGGTAGCTGTAAGGGGTCCCGTAACCATAATGAGTTTGTTTCTTTCATCAAACGGATCAATCGCTGGATCTATCTCATCAAAAAGTAGCTTACTTCCAAAACCCCTTCCCCCAATAAATTTCCTCGCAACATCATAATTTATCTCCTCCTCTCTTATATCTCCGCTGGAAAGATCAACCCTTAAAATCCTTCCTGCATAACCCCTCATCTCTGCACCTCCCTGTATGCATCCATGAGTTTCATGCTGTAAATCTTCCTCTTTCGCTGAAGTGTTAGATCTTCTTCCCTGTATTCAATAGCCTTTGTAGGACATATCCTTGCGCAGGCAGGATTGCCCCTGCAGAGATCGCATTTGAATACCTTCCCCTTCTCGGCGGAATAAAACATAACGCCAAAAGGACACGCCATGGTGCACATCCTGCATCCCGTGCATCTTGTTTCATTTAATTCAATAATACCCAGTTCACGATTTCTTGTTAGAGCAACAGATGGGCATACTTTCATACACCAGGCCTCATCGCACTGGTAGCATACCACAGGTATGTAAAATGCCTCCTCAAGGAGTACAACCTCCCTGATACATGATTTTTCAGGGTTGAATTCACGAAATTTTTCAAAGGAGCAGGCAAGTTCACAGAGCCTGCAAGCGGTGCATCTTGAAGGATCGATCTGAAGAAAGGCAGGCATGGGATCCTCCTTTTAAAACCATTTTCTATTTTCAGGAATTATACATTTTAATCCCGCCCTTTACCAGGATTTTCTTTTAATTAAAAATCCTTTGATCTATCAATAATTATTACCTGGTAACCTTTTGATGCTAACTTTGTAGCTGTAGACCTTGCCTTTCCGTAATCGCTAAAGAATCCAACCCTTACCCTGTAGAAGGTTCTCCCACCTATTACCTTTTCCTCCATATAAGCCCCTTTGAACTTGACCTCCAGCTCCTTCTTAAGCCTCACTGCATACTCATATGATATGAATGATCCCACCTGAAGTGTGTATCTCTCCTTTTTAAGACTTTCGGACTCAAAAGATGCAGGAACACTTATAGGCTGAACAACCACAGGAACAACACCCTTACCAATCATTTCAAGCTGTTTCGCAGCTGCATAGGAAAGATCGATTATTCTCCCTTCCACAAAAGGTCCAAAATCATTTATTCTAACAACAACGCTCTTTCCATTCTCAAGATTTGTTACCATTGCATAGCTACCCACAGGAAGTGTTCTTGATGCTGCTGTCAACTCATACATATCGAATACCTCACCGGAAGCTGTTCTCTTTCCATGGAATCCCGGTCCGTACCATGATGCATACCCTCTTTCTTCATAAGGAACTACAGGCTTGTATCTGATTAAAGAGCAGGAACTGAAAAAAACAGCGAGGAGAACCAAAAAGGTGGTATTGGTTTTCATCCTCAAATATTTACTTTTACGAAAGGATTTTCGTATATAATATAATTAAAGTCCGGATAAGAAAAGAAAATTGATGAATAATAAGACCCTCTCTTTTATCTATCTCAAAAAGGCACTCTCCATGATTGAAGGCGGAGATTATTCACAAGCTGTTGATCTGCTCCAGGAGGCGATTCATTACAATCCCGACTGTTTTGAAGCACATATGAATCTTGGAATAATCTATCACAGGACGCAGAAGTATAATCTTGCAATAAATGAATTCCATGAGGCAATTCGTATAAATCCTGATGCCTCTGCGGGCCATCTCTGCCTCGGTATAGCCTATTCAGACAATGGTCAGCTGAATGAAGCCCTTGAAGAGCTAAATGAGGCACTCCGAATTTCCCCTGCAGCCGAGGTTTATACAAACCTTGGCGTTGTCTTTCTACGCATGGGAATGCTTGATGAAGCCCTGAATGCACAGATGAATGCAGTGAAACTTGATCCAGGACATTTTCTTGCACACTACAACATGGGTGTTATTTACAGCATGAGAGATGAGCATGAGCAGGCCATCAGGGCGTTTGAAAGGGCAAAGGATATAAGACCAAATTCTATCATTGCAAAGGTAAATCTTGGCGTTGCATATGCAAGGGTTGGAAGATTCAATGATGCGCTTTCGGAATTTCAGGATGTCCTTGAACTCGACCCTGAAAATATCCTTGCGAGAAAAAATATAGAGATACTGAAAAGGGAAATAGGAAAACAAAACTGAATTCCTAAAAGGAGCCGGGGTGGGAATCTTATCTTTTGGATATGCATCACTTGAGGAACACAAAGGTGCAATAACAGGTAATTAATAGGATTTTATTCAGGGAAAGGAAGGTTTGAAAAAAAGGCCAATTCTCTTATATGCGGGTATCTTTTTGTTCACATTCTCCTGTCCCATTCCATGGGTAACCGTAAGATTCCTTGGTTATCATGCAGGAGCCTATGCTGAGGTCCTTTTAAGCGGGCTTGCTATTGTAGGTGCATCTTTTCTCATCTCATGGGCATCTGAACTCGCGCAGTTCGATCTGTCAAGATCCTTTGCAATGGCATTAATTGCACTGATTGCTGTTTTCCCTGAATATGCAGTTGATATATACCTTGCCTGGAGTGCAGGGAAGAACCCCCTTTATATCCCTCTTGTTTCAGCAAATATGACCGGTGCAAACAGGTTGCTTATAGGAATTGGATGGTCAGTTACCACATTGCTGAGCTGGTGGGCGCTCCGATCAAAGGGAAAGATCAACAGGGATATATTCCATATAATCCTTGAAAAGGATCTCTCCGCAGAGATAGGTTTCTTGAGCATTGCAACCTTTTACTGCTTCATTCTCCCCATTAAAGGGACTATTTCGCTTGTGGATACAGTTCTCCTCTCATCTATATTTTTCCTCTACATACTAACTGCCTTGCGCATGCCACATAAAGAACCTGAAATAGAGGGGATGCTCCACCTGTTATCCCTGCTTAAACCTCTGTGGAGGAGGCTACTGATTATTACGATATTTATATACTCTGCTTCCATAATATTTATATCAACGGAGGCCTTTGCAGAAGGTCTAATAAAGATAGGGAAGATAGCTGGAGTCGATGAATTCTTACTCATCCAGTGGATTGCCCCACTTGCATCAGAATCACCTGAACTCATAATAATCTCTTACTTTGCTTTGAAAGGTTTCTCAACATCATCAATGACAGCAGTGATATCTTCAAAGATCAACCAGTGGACACTGCTTATTGCCTCCCTCCCGCTTGCCTTCAGCATATCCTCAGGAAACCCATCCTCTATCCAACTTCTGGAAAGGGCAAGGGAGGAGGTTTTGCTTACCGCCGCACAG
Organism: uncultured Thermodesulfobacteriota bacterium; assembly: GCA_964505185.1. Classification (GTDB taxonomy): domain Bacteria; phylum Desulfobacterota; class JBBIRW01; order JBBIRW01; family JBBIRW01; genus JBBIRW01. Next base: position 289,763 of record CAZDGM010000001.1, on the reverse strand, counting down.
TCCCTTTTTGCTTTGAGCATACTGGTAAACCTCAGAATCTCCATTCTTGAGGTTACAGTCCTCTTTATGCTCTTTGTAACACAGCTCTTTGTTACATCGGTTCATAATCGCTACATATACTCTTTTATCTACCTGGCCCTTTCTACCATCATAATACTTAAGCAGAAAAACCACTTCTTTGAACTCTTCAGGTACCTTAAAAGAAGCCTCTTTTACCGCGAAATGCATTAAAAACAGAAAATCACTTTTTTGTTAAGATCGTAATGGATACATTTTTCTCTGAAAACGGCCTTTATCCTCATTGCATAGAACCTTCTTATGTTAATGTTGTAAAGCACATCCCTCATATTATCCACTGCATGGGGGTATCTGTTCAAAAGCACTCCCTTCATCGAGGACCAGATCTGCCAGTGAGGGTTCATTATATCAACAAAGAAAAAATCAACACCTATTTTCTTTACAAGTTCTACCATAGAATCAATTTCATCTTTACTGTCGGATATACCTGGAAGGAGAGGACCAAAGAAGAGGTAGGTCTTAAGACCCGCTGACTTTGACTCTTTCAGAACGCCTATTCTATCAAATACAGATGAGGCTTGTGGTTCAAAATCCTTCCGCACGGAATCATTAAGCGTTGTTATTGTTACACCTATCTCGCAGTTCCTGTATCCTGAAAGAATATTCATATCCCTAATGATAAGGGAACTTTTTGTAAGGACCCTTACCGGAAAGCCATGATCTTTTAAAATCTCCAAACACTTCCTCGTCAGCCTGAACTCCTCCTCAAGCGGTTGCCATCCATCGCACACACTGCTTATAAAAACGGTTCCTCTTCTCGATTTTACAATTTCTTTTTTAAGCAGATCGGGTGCGTTTATTTTTACATCGACAAAGCTTCCCCATGGATCTGTATATCCTTTAAACTTCATCATGAAACGTGCATAGCAGTAAATACATCCATGCTGACATCCGGTATAACAATTTATGGTATAATCGGCAAGCGCAGACCTCGTAAGGATGGACTTGCAGATGACTTTTTTAATCCTCATATCAGTAATATTATGTTAAATATGGAGATGCTTCAAGGAGCAGGCTTTACATCTTAAATGAATCCTTTATAAGCAAGGTCTCCAAGAAATTGATTATATGGAAAGAGATAATATTAAAGCCTCCCCCGGAAAATCGATCCCTTTATGGAAAATCATTTCAGGCATAATACTTATCGGGACAAGCTTTCTCATATATCCTTTATATGCAGTCATCCCTTTCCTTCCTCTTTCCTCAACCCTAAAGATTGTAGTGTCAACTATAGGTTCTTTAGTAAGCTGGGCACTTTTCTCAGCAGGTGTATTTCTTGCCGGCAGGGGATGGTGGCAGTTGATATTTAAAAGAAAAATATAGTTTTGATATGAGCAGTTTTGATCCTATGGTATACTTACTAAAAATGATAGAGTGGATGTGATAATGGATAAGAAAGAGCAGATATTTCACGATTGGATGATAGAGTATCTGGCAGAGAGACTCTCAAGGGATTTCAATGACATAAAGATAAATGTGACAGGGATGAAAAAGCATGATTTTAAGGGTTGTTTTCCGGATCTCATCCTTGGAAATTATGGTGTAACCCTGGCCGTTATGGAAGTTGAAACTGCCCATTCTATAGACCCTGAAAAAATATCCCAGTGGAAGACCCTTTCCAATCTTGGAGTAAAACTTATCATTATGATTCCAAAGGATCTTAAAAGTAAAGTTATGGATATCTTATGGAAAGAGGCCCTTGTTAGTAAAGTTTCACTGGGAACATATGATCTAAATATCAATATACCTTAAAGGTCCATCTTTAACACACTTTTGACAATTCAGAGAATAAATATACAAAACTCCTAATGCCGCCACTTGCCTGTCCCCAATCGAAATTTTCATTGGGACCATGATAGTTGTGCTCTGGTAAACTGAGACCCATAAATATTACAGGTGCCTTCAGATATCTTTTCATTGAAAGCACCGCTCCTATGGATCCTCCTTCGCGGACAAAAACCGGCCTTTTCCCGAATCCATATTCTATAGCCCTCGCCACGGCATCAGCATATACACCGCTCCTTTCTCCGGAAAATGGATGGAGGAAGGCAAGACCCTTGAGTTTTATATCAGGATTTAATCTTTTCAAGTGACTCTTCAAGATCCGAAATATATCATGTGGATCCTGATCAGGAACAAGTCTCATGCTTATCTTTGCCTCTGCCCAGGAGGGAACGACTGTTTTAAGAGCAGGACCCGGATAGGAACTGTTTATTACATGGACCTCAAAGGTTGGATTTCCCCATATTTTCAGAAGGGTTTCTCTCCTGTCCCTGGACCTGAGAGACCTTAGACCATGAACCCGCATGAACTCCCTTAAACTGAATCCTGATAAAATAAAATCTTTCATCTCCCTTTCTTCAACTCTTTTTACATTTCTGTAAAATCCCGGAATCTTAACTTTTCCAGAACGCGCATCGTGAAGTTTTGAAATAACATCGCAAAGCTCTGCTAAAGGGTTCCTTGCAGCTCCTCCGGTTAACCCTGAGTGACTTTCTCTTTCTGCAGTCTCAAGTCTCATGGACACAGCAAGAAGGCCGCGTAGAAAATAGGATATTGCGGGTCTCTTCCTCGAAATCCATACAGTATCGGAAACAAGGATACAATCAGACCTCAACACCCCTCTGTGCGTTTTGAGAAAATCGTCAAAGGAAGGGCTACCTATTTCTTCCTCACATTCCCAGAGCAGCCTCATGTTTACGGGAATTTTCTTTTCAAATGCATATCTTGCAGCAAAGAGTGCAGTAAGTGCAGGACCTTTATCATCCGTGCACCCCCTTCCATAATAGACATCGCCCTTTTTACAGAAATTAAAAGGATCGGTTTCCCAGCCCTCTTCGCCTGCCGGCTGAACATCAAGATGATTATATATAGTTATCCATGGTGCTTTCTCCGAAATTTGAAAGGACCCAACAACAACTGGATTTCCGCCTGCATCAAATCTTTCTCCACGACCTCCAAAATTCTTTATTAGATCAACTGCAAAATCCGCTGCTCGATCAATGTGCCCTCGGCAGGCAGGATCAGCGCTAATAGTAGCAATCCCTACCATTACGGAAAGCTTCTCTTCAAATGACATCCTGGAAGATGATATATACTGGTCAAGATCATCTAATATCTTTTCTCTGTTAAGATATGATTTCATATCGAATTTAGGAAGTCCTGCGTTTCCAGGGATCTAATAATAGCATAAAATATTTGATAATTGGAGCAACTATCCATATAATTTAAAAAATTTATATAAGTTTTCACCCCTTGAGGAGGAGAAAGAATGAAAAAAATAATGCCTCTACTGATATGTGCACTATTAATGTTTCTTCCTGTCCCATCTTTTGCAGATGAATATGCCGAGCAGGTTAAAGAAAGAACATTGAAGCTGCCAAAGTGTGATAAGCCCATTGGAAAGGTTGTGGCCAGGGGATTTAAATGCAAGGCAGCATCCTGTCAGGGGGAAAGACTCGTATTTGGTGGAAACTATGTAATTCAGGTCTCACCCCGTGCCCTTGGAGACGGTCTTTCAGATATGCTCCTTACGGCACTTGCTGAAACAGGTTGTTTTGAGGTTTATGAAAGAGAAGCCCTTGAGGAGGTAAAAGAAGAACTTCGTATGCTTGGCAAGGATCCGGAACAGGTTCTAAAAGGTGCTGATTTCTTGATAACAGGCTCAATAACTGCTCTTGAACTTCAGGCATCTGGAGTGGGTGGAGGAGGAGGTGGTATAGTTGTGCCACTTCCATTCATAGGTGGGGTTGGTCTTAAAGCAGGAAAAAGTGAGGCACATATAGGCCTTGATATGAGGGTAATAAGAGTCAAGGATGCAAAGATTACCGTTAGTAAGGCAGTCGAGGGAAAATCCGGCAGATGGAATTTCGGCGTAGGAGGATTTGGATGGTTTGGGGGAGGCGGTGCTGCCGGATGGTTTGAGTCCTTCAAGAACACACCGCTTGAAGAGGCAACGAGGGATGTGATAGCCCAGGCAGTGCTTATTATTACTGACAGTCTTGCAAAAAAGAATATAACAGGAAGTGTAGAAATTCCTTCAACTGAAAAAGAACAGAAGTAATTAATCTTTATAGCTAAAGTATGAAGGTCAGCAAAAGAATCAATGATTCAGTTATCGAGCTTGTAAAGGGTGATATTACAAAACAGGATACAGAGGCAATAGTTAATGCAGCCAATAAGGCTCTTGCCCCTGGAGGTGGAGTAGCAGGAGCGATCCACCGTGCGGCAGGACCGGAACTCTGGGAGGAGTGCAGAAGTCTTGGAGGATGTGAAACAGGAGAGGCAAAGATTACATCTGCCTACAGGCTCCCTAACAGATATGTGATACATACGGTGGGTCCTGTTTACAGTGGATCAGAGCAGGATGAAAAAGATCTGCGATCGTGCTACATAAATTCACTTAAGCTTGCAAAATCCCGCGGGATAAAAACAATAGCCTTTCCCGCAATAAGCACAGGTGTATTTGGATATCCCATGGAGGATGCAGCAAGGGTTGCCATCAGGGCTGTAATCGATTTTCTAAAGGAAAACGAAGGGATAGAGCTTGTCCGCTTTGTCCTCTATGATGATAAGGCGTTTTCCATACACAAAAGGGTCCTTGAGGAGATAACAAGTAGTTAAATTCACCTACTGCACTCCCTCGCCACCCTTAATTCCCTCTCGAATGCAGCCCAGAAGGGATCCACCCTGGGGTGCTGAAGCTCCCTCTTTACCCCGCCTTCCATAATATGGATCCCTTCCTCCCTTGGAAGAATCTCACCAACTATTGATGAGGAGATCCACCTCCTTTGCCCGATATGGTCTTACTGTGATGATGAGCGTTCCCTCACTTATTGAGCTGGAAGGATCTATCCGAAATAGCTCGCATATCTTCTTTACCAAATCCTTTACGATTATCTTATCCTTATCCACAATCATCCCGACTTTTGATGCCTCTGCGATCTCATATAGTCCCCCAAGAACCCCGCATTCCGTTTCATCGTGCATTGCAGTGACACCCTGATCCCTCACATGTATACTGGCTTCAACCCTGATGTTGCTGCATCTGAAGCAAGAATGTGAACAGCTAACCATGCGGATCTCTCCCATCCATACTCCGGAACAATGAAAACAGGATCGGTTGTCAATGCCATTACATGATCCTCACTTATCTCAACAATACCAACATCAACCCCATGCATCGGACTTACAAGAACCTACTTCATCCTTCTGCCAAGATGAGGCAGTATTATCTCATCAAAGATCTGCTGTGATATCTTCCCGATCTCAGGCATTTCGTCTTTCATTGTTTTTAACTACTTTAACCTTCCTTCAACAACATCCCAGTTTATATTTCTGAAAAATGCCTCAATATAATCTGCCCTCTTTAATCCATAATCTATCATGAATGCGTGCTCAAAGACATCCATTATTAGGATAGGATTACATCCAGCAGGATGAGAAACGTCATGTTCGTTTATCCAGAAATTTATGAGCTTTCCATTTGCAGGATCCTGATAAAGTATCACCCAGCCAATACCCCTCATTGTCCCGCATGATTTGAAATCCCTCTCCCATTGCTCATAGCTTCCAAAATCCTCGGCAATCTTTCTTGCGATCCTGCTTTCCTTCTTTATTCCGCCCTTGCCACCGAGATTTTCAAAGTAATATTCGTGAAGCCTCATCCCATTGAATTCCCATCCAAGCCTCCTTTTGAGCTCCGCATACTCGGGAGTTCCCGCCTTCCCATCTTTCAACATACTGTTTAACGTATCAATTAATTTGTTTGTGTTTGTTACATATCCCTGATAAAGGGTGAAGTGATTCTTGAGCAGTGTTTCACTGAAGCCTTCAATACCTATAAGCCTGCTGTAATCTTTTGGATTGTAGCTCATAAGATCCTCCTTTTGATTCTTTGTATTTTTACTTAGCGATAGCATTAAAACTTAAAATAATAAATATCAATGGATCTTCCTAAATTCAATACCTTCTCTAAGATTAAATATCTTTAATATGCGGGAAGGAGGGATCCATATTTCCTATCACAGATCCCTCCCCTCTTGATCATTGTTCTTCGGCAAGGGTCTTAATTTTGAGGATGGCACTGAATTTATCATCATGCCCTTCTTCATCCATTATAATCTCCTCAAGGATTCTCTTTGTCACAGGATCACCTGTTTCCTCTGCAAGCTTCAGATGTTCTTTGTACAGCTTTATTGCCATCCTTTCGCCATCGATGTCATCTTTTATCATCTTTTTGAGATCACCACCAACCTTTATCTCTCCCGGTTTTGTAATAGGTGTTCCACCAAGGTAGTTTACCCTCTCTGCAAGTTTCTCAGCATGTTTCATCTCATCGATGGCAATCTTTCTAAACATCTCGGAAATCTCAGGGCTTTCCAGTCCTTCTGCCATAACATGATGCCACATATACTGTGTTATAGCAGCAAGTTCCAGTGCGAGATCATCATTTAGTGCCTTTATAAGTTTCTCTCTTGACATGGATACCTCCTTTATTTCTGTATACAAATGTATACCTCTGATAGGATACTCTGCACATTATAGCAGGAGATATCCATATCATTCAATATAAATTTTTTTATCTGCAACAAATTTCTCCTTCAGTAATGTTCACCAAGATAGACTTCACTTAGATGATGCAAAAGCCTTTGATATTCCTCATGTTTTCCTGGACCGATCCTCTCCCTCTCAATCTTTTCAAAATTCTCCAAAAGCTCCTTCTCCTTTTCAACCGAAAGGCGCATCTCACCCATAGGGTAAAGGATGTTGTCCTCCTTGTAGATGTGATCAGTAAGGAGTGAAATATAGCCCCTTGCGTTTTTTACAAGATCTGCAGAAGCCTTTTCATCACCACCCCTGTATCTCGAAAAGGCATCATTCATACCCCTCAGATAACTCCGACCCATTTCATGTTCATTAAGCATAACACCGATTGGACCCCCTTCCTTGGGAATGCCCAACTCCTCAAAGGCAGGGAATAGAAGGTCCTCCTCCTTCCCATGGTGACACCTATCGGCAAATGTTCTGATGAAATCGATAATCTTTTCGATATCATTTGACTTTACCCTCTCGTTTTTCTGAAGCATCTCACAAACCTTCTCCAGGATTTTTAGCATAAGCTTTATTGCCTTATGTTCCTCTTTAAGTTGTTCAGTTGGTTTCATATTGAAAACCTCCCATCTGAAATTTTCAACATGTTAAATCCATCTTCGGACTAAATCTATGAGCGAAATCATATTCTGATTATATTTCGCATACAAATTCGCTCTTGGGTGCCCCACAGACGGGACAGACCCAGTCTTCGGGAAGTTGATCAAAGGGTGTCCCTTCTCTAACATCTGATTCCGGATCCCCCTTCTCAGGATCATAAACATATCCACAGACTGTGCACCTGTATCTCAAAAATGTATCGATCATCCTTTTACCTTCATGTTTTTTGGAAGTATTAATCTTATTGCCCTTTCATAAAAGATATAATCCCATGCCCAGTTTATCAAAACTATAAGCCTGTTTCTGAATCCGATAAGGTTAAAAAGATGAACACTAAGCCATATTACCCACGCAGGGAAACCAGTAAATCCAAAACCCCTCAGATGTGCAACAGCCTTGTTGCGGCCTATTGTAACCATTGTTCCCTTATCATTATATCTGAAAGGAATAGGATCAGTGCCATGAATCTGACAAGCTATGTTTCTTCCTGTCTGGAGTCCCTGCTGAATTGCAACAGGGGCAATCATGGGAAGAACTTTTCCATCTTCCTCAAGATAAGCAAGATCGCCTATAACATAAACCCTTTGATCTTCCATCACCTGAAGTGTGGGCAGAACAGGAACCCTTCCACCTTTAATAGTTTTCAAACCTGATTCCTCTGCTAATCTGCTTCCACGAACACCTGCTGTCCATACAACAGTCTCTGTATCAATCCTCTTCCCTTCCTTTATTAAAATATAATCAGCCCCTATCTCCGTAACAATACTGTTCAATCTTACATCAACACCCATTGATTTAAGTCTTTCAGCTGTATAACGGGACAGTTTCTCCGGGATGCCAGGGAGAAGAAACCCTCCGGCCTCAATGAGGATCAGTTTTACTTCACTCATATCAATGGATGGAAAATCCTTTGCAATAGGACCCCTTATAAGCTCTGCCAGCGCTCCTGCAAACTCCACACCTGTTGGGCCACCTCCAACTATACAGAATGTAAGCATCCTTCCTCTCTTTCCCCCATCCCTTTCGTGAACTGCATGTTCAAAGCATGAGAGTATATGGTTCCTTAGGTAAATGGCATCATCCAGCGTCTTTAAGGGAAAACTATATTCGGCTGCACCCTTCACATTAAAAAAATTCGATATGCTTCCTGATGCGATTACCAGGTAATCATAGCCAATAGTGAAGTCATCACCAACAATCATTCTTTTCTTTATATCGATACCCTTTACCTCACCCATTATAAACTTTACTGACTGAAATTTTCTTAGAATACTCCTTACAGGATAGACAATATCCTCGGGTTCAAGCTCTGAGGCAGCAATTTGATATAGAAGTGGAAAGAAGGTATGATAATTATTCCTGTCTATAAGAACTATCTCTGCATCTATTCTACTCAGCGATTTCAGTGCCCACAGTCCACCAAAACCAGCGCCTATTATAACAATCCTTGGGGCTTCAGGCATCAGGATTCTCCTTTATATTCTTTCAAAAATCTATAATCCAAACTCAATGGGCCAGGTTCAGCATAGAGGTATGTTAACAGACCACCCATTATCGCAAGATTTTTTAAAAACATGATTGCCTGAAGCCGCTGAGAGAAGTCTGTATGGAAGATTATTGTTGTTGGTATTAAAAAGATCAGCAGCATTAAACTTCCCCATTTTGTCCTGATTCCAAGTAGAAGGGAAAGACCTCCGATCCCCTCGAGTAAAATTGCACCTATTAGGAAAAAACCCGGATAAGGCATTCCATATGCCCTCATATAGTTTATCGTCCCTGATGGGTCGATTATCTTTGTTATACATGAAATGATAAAGATAATCGAAATAAATACCCTTGAAAGTAACAATACTACACCCTTCATGAAAACCTCCTTTTCCAATATCAACCCAATTTTTTATTATATGATACGATCTCCCTCAATTAAATGACCTCCTTGCCAGTGATTGATTCTGGGCGATTCAGTGATTATATTAATCTCTGGAGATGATAAGAGTATTTTTGCGAAAAATCTTTGCATTCTTAGGAGAATATCTGCCCATAATAACTATTCTGTTAATCTCTTCCACATATCCGTTAAAGGCACATACGGATGCGATGGAAGAGAGGGAAGAGGTAATTATAGAGGATAGAACAGGTAAATTTATCCCTCTGGATCTGGTTTTTACCGATGAGAATGGGAAGGTTGTTTCGATCAAGGAACTCTTTAAGACGCCGGTGATACTTTCTCCTGTTTACTTCAGCTGTCCCAATGTTTGCAATCTTCTCCTTGAAGAGATTGCACGTCTCGTTGATAAGATGGAGGCAGAACCAGGAAGAGACTACTCCATAATAACATTTAGCTTTGATGAAAATGATAAGCCGGAAAAGGCATTTGAAAAAAAGAGGATTTTTCAAAAGATTATCAAGAAAAAGATTCCTGATGATTCGTGGAAATTTCTCACAGGAGATAGAGAATCGATTAAAAGGCTCACCGATGCAATCGGGTTTAATTTCAAAAGAAAGGGTGATGAATTTATACATCCTGTTTCACTGCTTGTTCTTTCAAGTGACGGTAAAATTATCCGTTATGTTCCTGGAAAGGCACTCCTTCCATTCGATCTGAAAATGGCTATTGCGGAGGCATCTGAAGGAAGAACGGGGGCGACTATAAATAAAGTGCTTCTTCTTTGCTACAGTTATGATCCCGAAGCCAGGAGATACGTGCTTAATATAACAAGGATTGGAGGTGTAATCATACTACTTTCACTTGCTGGATTCTCAATATTTCTTTTGAGAAACAGGGGAAGCAGGGGTTGAATATGACAAAGGAGTCCAATCTCCAGAGACTGCACACGATTAGCTTCCTTGAAGAAAAAGGGAGATATCAGGGGATACTTTCCTGGATCCTATCAACGAACCATAAGAGGATAGGCATACTCTACCTTCTCTCCATGCTTTCTTTCTTCTCTATCGGTGTTATCCTTGGACTTCTTATGAGGCTTGAGCTTATTGCACCAGGAAGAACCATAATGGGTCCGCAGACGTATAATTCCATATTCACCCTTCATGGGGTCATAATGATATTTTTATTTGTTATCCCTGGAATACCTGCTGCCTTCGGGAATTTCTTTCTTCCCATACACATAGGTGCAAGGGATGTATCGTTTCCGAGGATAAATCTTCTGTCATGGTATTTCTTCATGGGAGGAGCAACACTTGCTGTGATATCACTTTTTACAGGCGGTGGTCCTATTGACACAGGATGGACGTTCTATGCACCATACAGCATAAGAACAGGAACAAATGTGTCCCTCGCTGTCTTGGGTGCATTTTTAATTGGATTTTCCTCAATACTAACAGGACTTAATTTCGTGACAACCATACACAGATTGAGGGCACCTGGAATGGGATGGTTCCGCATGCCCCTTTTTGTATGGTCACTTTATGCAACAGGCTGGGTCCAGCTTCTTGCAACACCTGTTGTTGGAATAACACTAATTCTTATCATATGCGAAAGATTTTTTGGGATCGGCTTTTTTGATCCAGCAAAGGGGGGTGATCCTCTACTGTTTCAGCATCTCTTCTGGATCTATTCACACCCTGCTGTTTACATAATGATCCTTCCTGCGATGGGTGTTATCTCAGAAATAATCCCCGTTTTTTCAAAGAAGAATATATTCGGATATAAGGCAATAGCATTCTCGAGTCTTTCCATAGCACTCGTTGGATATCTTGTATGGGGACACCACATGTTCACAAGCGGAATGAGTGATACTGCAAAGTGGGTATTTTCCCTGTTAACATTTCTCGTAGCAATACCAAGTGGAGTTAAGACATTCAACTGGGTTGCAACACTGTATGGAGGATCAATTGAAATTGCCCCTCCACTGCTATATGCACTCTCGTTCATATTTGCGTTTTCCATAGGTGGTTTAACTGGTCTTATAAATGGAGCACTCGCCACTGATGTTCATATACATGATACATATTTTGTCGTTGGCCATTTCCATTATACGATGTTTGGGGGAACTGCCTTTGCCTTTTTCGGTGCACTTCACTACTGGTTTCCAAAGATGTTTGGAAAGATGTATAACATAAGACTTGCAAATATTGCCTGGCTCATTCTTTTTACAGGTTTTAATATTTTATACTTTCCCATGTTTATTCTTGGATGGGAGGGAATGCCGAGGAGATATTATGACTATCTTCCGAGATTCCATACCCTTCATCTGATGTCAACCATTGGCTCCTGGATCCTTGCAACTGGTCTTATCATTATGTTTTACAATTTTATATATTCTCTGAAATATGGTGAAAAGGCAGAACATAATCTATGGGGTGGAAGCACGCTTGAATGGCAGATACAGTCTCCTCCGCCCCCTGAGAACTTCGAGCATATACCTGCTGTCAGCGCAGGACCCTATGATTTCAAAAGGTGATTTTCATGTTCGGTATTACTTCTTTTTCTGTTGAAAAACACACTGATTATACTGGCTCAAAGATCGGTATGTGGTTATTTTTATTTACGGAAATGCTTCTTTTTGGCGGTCTTTTTCTCCTTTATTCCACATACAGGGCAAAGTATCCCATCTCATTCCATGTTGCAGCAAAGGATCTCAACATAGCAATAGGCACGTTAAACACAATAATTCTTCTTACAAGCAGCCTCACAATGGCTATCTCGATATTCTCTATAAAAAATGGAAGTAGAATAAGATCCGCTTCCTTTCTCATGATCACCATCATCTTCGGACTTTTATTCCTTTTGAACAAATATTTTGAATGGGGGGATAAGATTGAACACGGTATCTATCCGGGATCAGGAGCACTTTCCGGCATAGATTCATCTGTTGTCCTTTTTTACAATCTTTACTTTGTTATGACAGGGCTTCATGCCTTACATGTTCTTGCAGGCATCTTTGTCCTTTTCATAATTTTTGTATTACTCCTTAGGGAAAATATAAACAGGCATGACTTTGTTAAACTTGAAAATACAGGGCTATACTGGCATTTTGTGGATATAATCTGGATATACCTCTTTCCACTTTTTTATCTGATAACATGAGGATCGGAATGGAAAACGAAAGAAACGAAGCAGGCTTTTTGACATATTTTTTCGTGTGGATATCTCTCATTGTTCTCACCGCATTTACAGTCACTATAGCAGCTCTTAATCTCGGAAAAATTGCTGTTCTCACAGCGCTATCAATCGCATCATTCAAATCATTACTGGTTCTTAACTTCTTTATGCATCTGAAATATGAGGATCGCCTATTCCATTTCATGCTCCTTCTTTCTGTTATTACCCTTGCGATAATTATAGGATTCACATTTTTTGATATCTCTTTTAGGTAGAGTTACTTATGGAAAATTTTGCAGAAAGAGTAGATAACACATTCTTCTATATAGCTGGTATCTCAGTCTTTCTTCTAATTTCAATCACTGTTTTCATGATCTACTGTCTTATCAGGTTCAACAGAAAGAGAAATCCGGTGCCCGCTGATATCACAGAAAATCCCTACCTCGAGATCGCATGGACCATTATCCCGATAATCCTTGTATTATCGATGTTCTATTACGGATGGACAGGGTATAGGGTTCTGGGTAAAATACCCGAAGGATCGATGGATGTAAATGTTACGGCACGCATGTGGTCATGGACATTCAGGTATGAAAATGGAAAAGAAAGCGATCAACTTTATGTGCCAGCCGGCAGGCCAGTAAAGCTAACCATTACATCAATGGATGTAATCCACAGCCTATATATACCCGCCTTAAGAATAAAACAGGATGCTGTCCCCGGTATGAAAACGCACCTCTGGTTTAAAACAGACATACAGGGAGAATACGATATATTATGTGCTGAGTATTGTGGTCTCAGACATTCCTATATGCTTTCAAAGCTAATTGTGGTGCCGGAAGAGGACTTTGTAAAATGGTATGAAGCGGGGCAGTGATATTAAAAAATTAAAATAGGGAATGAATTTTATTATTTTTCTATAATATAAATTAAAATCCTGATGATGCAGGAGTATCCCATCGCTATCAAACCTGAACATATAATAACGCTTCGATACATTTCAATACTTGCATTTGTTATCTTCTACCCCTTCATATCCATTATTCTCGGATATTTGATCCTCTCCCTCCTTCTTCTCCGAGGCAGGGGAACTAATCACTTCTCATCTGAACTCGCCCACTCGATCATAAATACCATTGCAAAGAGCAAGGGTCTTTTATTTCTTGCAGGACTCCTGCCGCCAATTATAGCACTCCTTGTTTTTATTGAAACAGGTATGATAGAGAACAAGAATCTCGTCAATCTTTCATTATTCTCCAATATCCTTCTCTTCGTTTCATTTATATTTCTTTATATTTATCGATCAACAGTAAACCTTATTCGCACAAAACCCGCAATCGCACTGCTTTCATCCATCTTCTCAATCCTGACACTGCTTTTCTCCCTTTACATCCTCTCATCTGTTCTTTCATCACTATCAAACAGGGAGAGGGTCCATCTATTTTTGAATCCAATTGATCCGCTTATCTCATGGAATGCGGTTGTAAGATACCTGCGGATTATTGTTCTTGCGCTTTCATTTGCCTTCTCAACCTTTGCAGTTTTTTTTAACCTCAGAAATGCCATAACCTATTCCTCACTGATATTGCTTATCTTTATACCTCCGCTTTCCCTCTGGTATATCTATACCCTCCCTGAGCCTTCTCTATCACCCTTTATATTTCTGCTATCAATACTCTTAACACTGGCATCATCTATCTCCATTTGGCTCCTTTACAACCGCCTTGATGGAATAAAATCCGAATACAAATATAGCATACTCATCCTTTTCATATTGCAATTTATGATTGTTTCCGGCATGGAATATATCGAAAGAGAAACATCACATAGAGAAAATACCATGTTATTATTAGCAAAAGCACAGGCTGTTAAAGAAGAGGTAAGGGCTGAAAAGAAAAAGGTTGAATTGGATGAGAAGGCAATCCTTGAAAAGGGCGAGAAGGTTTTCAAAACAATCTGCTCAGCCTGTCACAGCTTCACCCAAAGGGTTGTTGGTCCTCCTTTAAATGCTGTTATTCCATCTTACAGGAATAAGGTTGATGAGCTTAAAAAATTCATAAAGAATCCTGTGAAAAAAGATCCATCCTATCCTCCAATGCCGAACCTGGGACTTCCAGATGATGAAATTGAGGCTGTCTCATTCTATCTCCTGAAGGAGATCGGAGAGAAAAAGTAGGAGGAGAATGTGAGAAGATCCCTTGTTCTTGCCACCATTTCATGCTATGCATCCATCTTCTCCATCATATTTTTAGCAATGGGCTATTACAACTACTACTATGATGGGTCACCCATTCAGCCCATTGCCTTCAGCCACCGTATACATGTCACAAAGGTTGGTCTTCCCTGCAACTTCTGTCATGTTTACGCTGATAAATCAAAAAATGCGGGAATCCCTCATATCCAGAAATGTATGGATTGCCACAGGGCAGTTGCCACAGAAAGGCCTGAAATAAAGAAACTTACTTCATACTGGGAACAGCGTAAACCCATAGAATGGATCCGGATTCACAAACTTCCCGATCATGTATATTTCTCACACAAAAGACATATAAAGAAGGGGATAGAATGCTCGCAGTGCCACGGTGAAGTACAGATCATGGACAGGGTAAGAAAAGTAAGAACTTTAAAGATGGGCTGGTGTGTGAGATGTCACAGGGTAAATGATGCACCAACAGATTGTCTCACATGCCATAAATGAACGGAGCGATATATGAATAGAAGAAACTTCATGAAGTTCCTTGGCTTTATTACAGGATCAACATTTCTTACATCCTGTGGCATTGACAAAGGTATAAGAAAAATCATTTCCTACGCTATACCACCCGAAAAGGAGATCATACCTGGTGAGACAGTATTTTACAACACAACCTGCACGGAATGCCCTGCCCTCTGCGGGATTCAGGTTAAAGCATATGAGAAGATCTTTGATACGGAAAGGGGTATTTACCCTGTAAAGCTTGAAGGTATACCGGATCATCCCATCAATGATGGCACACTATGTATAAGGGGTCAGGCCTCCATAACACGACTCTACAACCCCCACCGTATAAAAAATCCCATGGCTAAGGACAGGGATGGAGTTTTCAGATCAATAAGCTGGGATCAAGCATTTCAGACCATAATTTCGGAGATCGAAAAACATAAGACCGATAAAAAATACAACCTCTTTCTCTCATCAAGAACAACAGGTTCCCTCTCCTCACTCATTGATGAATTCTGTCATGAATTCAATATAAAGAGACTTCCGGAACTTGAGATATATAATTATTCTGCAATCAGAAGGGCAAATTCATTTCTTTTCGGCAAATATTCGATACCTTACTATAACATTAAGGATGCTGATTTTCTTTTAACAATCGGTGCTGATATTTTTGAGACATTTATCAGTCCCGTTTCACATGCAGTTCAATTCTCCATTGCACGGAAAAACAATAACCTGAGGTGGTTTCATGTTGAACCACACCTTTCATTAACAGGAATATGTTCTGATAAAAGATTTATAATCAATCCTGGAACGGAGATATATCTTCTCATTTATATCCTAACTTCTATTCAAAAAAGAAAAACAATCGGCAACATTCCTGCTTCAGTCGGTCAATTAATTCCTCCTCTTTCTATGGATCTCCTGATAGAGAAAACAGGGCTCAGAGAGGAAGAAATCCTTCTCATAAGGGATGCTTATCTTAATTCAAAAAAGCCGCTTCTTATAACAGGCGGCGTATCAACCAGCAGTAACAGTGGATTTGACGTGGCTGTTCTCTCAGGATTAATCCAGTGGGCTTCAGGATCTATTGGTAGCCTTGTTGATTTCAGCAGAGAAGAGAATTACTCAAGGGTAGGAACAACAGAGGAATTTGTTAATCTCCTTAAAACAATCGATGAGAATGATATAGGTTTACTCTTTCTCCTTAAAACAGATCCTGTTTCTATCTTTCCTCCGCATCTTGGAATTAAAGAAAAACTCCTTAGGGCAAGATTTAAGATCTCCCTTTCGGACTCCTTCAATGAGACAACAAAACTATGCGATCTTATCCTCCCTCTTTCTCACTCTCTTGAATCATGGGGAGATGCAAATCCAAGAAGAGGACTTGTTAATCTTATGCAGCCTGCAACAAAAGCCATTTTCAATACAAAATCGGATGGTGACCTAATCATCGAAATTATGAGGAGAAGTGGAAGAGTTGTTTCTGAAGATTTTAAATCCTTTGTTTTGGGAAATTACCAGAAAAGATATGGAAAAGATTCTCTAAACATGTTTATCGAAAAAGGTTATCATGAAGAAAACCCCTCCACTGTAAGGGTATCACTAAATGAAAAGAATGCACAACTCTTCCTCAGGGATCTCAAATATCCAGAAGCGATGAAAACCCCCCTTCTTATTTTTTCTCCTTCCCTGAGGTTTTTTGATGGGAGATCTTCTGATCTCGAGCTCTTAAAGGAGATTCCAGATCCTATAAGCACGATATCATATGGAAGCTGGGTCTCCCTTTCAGAGGAAACGGCAAAAAGATTGAATATCTCAGAAAGGGATGAGCTTGAAATTAGCAAGGACCGATGGTCTATAAGAGTTCCTGCAAAGATTCAGAGAGGAATAGGAGAGGATATATTTATTGTCCAGATCGGAGGATCGATAGATTACAGTGGCCTGACCGATCCCAGAAGCGGTGAAATCCTTTCATACATTGAAGGTATAAATATAAGAAAAACGGGAAAAAAGGTTTCCATACCAATCCTTTCAGGCTCAATGTCACAGGAAGGGAGGGGTATAATACCTTATCCCATACATAGAAGGGAAAATAATAAAAAACACAAAGAGAGTTTATATCCTGAACATAAACATGAAAATTACCGATGGGCTATGGCTATCGATCTCGATCTCTGTATAGGATGCTCTGCATGTGTTGCTGCTTGTTATATCGAAAACAATGTTCCTATTGTAGGAATTGATGAGCATCTCAAAGGAAGAGAGATGTCCTGGATCAGGCTTGAGCCATTTTATGATGAAAAGGATGGAATAAGATTCCATCTCATGCTATGTCAGCAATGTGATTATGCACCATGTGAGCCTGTCTGCCCTGTTTATGCAACATATCATAATCCTGAAGGAATAAATGCACAAATCTATAACAGATGTGTTGGAACAAGATACTGCTCGAATAACTGTCCATATAAGGTCAGAAGATTTAACTGGTATCCTCATGAATGGGAATATCCAAGGGACAGAATGTTAAATCCTGAGGTATCGGCAAGGCAGGCAGGTGTAATGGAAAAGTGCACATTCTGCATACAACGTATAAGAAGGGCACGTGATATAGCAAAGGACGAAGGCAGGTCCATACGGGATGGGGAAGTGATCCCTGCATGTGCTCAGACATGCCCAACCCGTGCAATTACATTTGGTAATATTCTTGATAAGAATTCATTTCTATACAGACTTTCAAAGTCAGACCGTTCATATCGCATATTTGAGCAACTCGGAACAGAACCATCAATATATTATCTTGGAAAGAGGAAAAGAGATGAATAACGCAATTTCCAAAGCCATTGAGTTTCGTTATCAGATTGAAAAGGATGTTCTTGCTGCAATGAAGAAACCGAATATCCAGTACTGGATCTTCCTTTGCATCTCTGCAATCCTGTTTATAACAGGCATGTCTCTCTGGTACTACCAGATAAAAACAGGGATGGGTGTCTCCGGTAAAACACATCCTGTTGGATGGTATATGTATATAACAAATTTCGTATTCTGGGTTGGAATCGCCCATTCAGGAACACTTATATCAGCTGTTCTTTTTCTATTCCGCGCAGGATTCAGAAGCAGTTTCAATAGATCTGCGGAGGCGATGACCGTTTTTGCCATTATGACTGCCGGACTCTTCCCTATAATCCATCTTGGAAGACCGTGGCTTTTCTACTGGTTACTTCCATACCCAAATGAGAGAATGCTCTGGGTTAACTTTCGATCCCCGCTTATATGGGATGTTTTCGCTGTAGGGACTTATTTTACGGTAAGCCTTATTTTCTTTTACGTTGGTATGATTCCCGATCTCGCTATTGCAAGAAGATATTCAACGGGATGGAAGAAACGCCTGTACTCTTTCCTCTCACTTGGATGGCAGGGAACACCGGATCAATGGAGGCACTATAACAGACTATACATGTTTCTTGCATCATTTGCAACTCCACTGGTTGTTTCAGTTCATTCTGTTGTTTCATGGGACTTTGCTATGAGCATTATTCCTGGTTGGCATACAACCATATTTGCACCATATTTTGTTGCTGGTGCTATATTTTCTGGAACAGCAATGGTAATAACGCTTGTTGTTCCGATGAGAAAGTTCTTTTCCCTTGAAAAATATATAACCTTAGATCACTTTGATAGTATCGCTAAAATACTGCTTCTTACATCACTTATAGTAACCTACTCATATATCGTGGAGTTCTCCATGGCATTTTATGGTGGAAATATATTCGAGATGGAAGTATTCAGGTACAGGGCATTTGGTGATTTCTGGATATTTTTCGCCATAATGATTATCTGCAACTCCATTATCCCGCTCTTTCTCTTCATAGGAAAATTAAGAAGAAACATAAAATTCTTATTCATATCATCACTTTTTGTTAATGTTGGTATGTGGATGGAAAGATTCGTAATAATAGTTACTTCCCTTTCCAGAGACTTTGATCCTTACGCATGGGGACTCCCATCATTCAGCCCTGTTGCTATAGGAATCACGCTTGGAAGTTTCGGAATGTTTTTCATGCTTTTTCTCATATTTGCGAAGGTCCTTCCGATCCTTTCCATTACAGAATTAAAAGAGGTTCACGAATGAAAAAGGAATATTTATTTGAAGACAAACACGAATTTATCGAAAAACTTAAGGAGCTTTTAAAAAAAGGTGTACCTGCTGATCGGATGCAAATATATCTCCCTTTCCCCGTCGAAGAAGTAGAAGAGATCCTTGGAAGGCCGGTTAGCAAACTGAATATCATTACCCTTCTTGGTGCTATCACTGGAACTATTACAGGCTTCGGATTCACGACTTATACAGTTTTAAGCTGGCCTCTTATAACAGGAGGAAAGCCACTGATATCCATCCCTGCATTTGTTATTATTGCATTTGAATTGACAATTCTTTTTGGAGCGATCACATCATTTCTCGGATTCCTTTTACTCTCACGCCTCCCTGATATTCGATGGATTATTAATCCCATGGAATTTGATAACAGATTCACAATAGTGATAGATGATGGAGAAGATGATGGAAAAGGAGATGAGGATTAACTATTACTTCTTATATCTCTTTATCGGTGGATTTTTTATTGTTGCTATTGAGTTTTTTGCAGGGATAACAAAGGGTTCACTTCTCTTCACTCTTTCATATTGGATAGCCATCACGCAGGGCTGCATTGCCCTTGTTGCAGCAGCTAATATTGCAAAGGCTAAATGGATAGCTCCGCTGAAGAGATACCTTCTTTCCGTTTACCCGTTGTTATTGCTTCACTCAATCCTTTTCCTCTTTCTTATTCATGAGCTGGATATATATCCATGGGTTAAAAGTGAAGGATTATGGTTAAACAGGCCATTCTTTATAGCAAGAAACTTCTTCCTGCTTTTTCTTTCCTTTTTATCTGCACGAAAGTTCTCCAGGGAATCATTAATTGATAGTGAAAGAAAAAACATCTATGGCTCAATCTATATAGCGTTCTTTGTTGCATCACAATCAATGATTGCCATTGACTGGATAATGTCTCTCGAATATCCGTGGTACAGCACTCTCTTTGGAGGTTATTTTTTCATTGAATCCATATATTCCGGTATTGCAATTTCAGGGATTATATGTTTGTTTCTTATGAGAAAAACCGAAAGCCAGTCAAGTGAAGGCTTAATCAAAACTTTGAGGGATATTGCTACACTAATTTTCGGGTTCAGCTTACTTTGGGCAGGACTTTTCTATGCGCAGTTCCTTGTCATCTGGTATGGAAACATTCCTGAAGAGGTAAGCTTTCTGTTTGTGAGGACTCAATTATCGCCCTACAGGAATATCTCGCTTGTTATACTCCCCTCGCTATTCTTCCTCCCTTTTCTAACACTCCTTTCAAGAAAGGCAAAAACGATTCCATCGATCGTCTCAATTATATCGGTATTGATACTTATAGGTATATTTCTTGAAAGATTGCTATTCCTTCTTCCATCTGTTGAGCTAAATCCTGCAAAAGTAATCTCTCAATCAATCATTATGGCAGCCCTTATGATTCTAACGATCAGAAGAAATAATTAGATTTCCTGCTTATTTATGTCCCTTTTACAACGAGGATGGGTATATCACCTATATCATGTTGAACAGCAGAAACTGTTGAACCATATATCCAGTCTTTTATATGTTTGTGGCCATGACTCCCGAGGACAAGAAGGTCAAGATTCTCTTCTTTCGCTATTTTTACAACCCCTTTTGCTGCATTTCCAAATCCTATTCGGAAACTCGCCCTTATTCCCTGTGCCCTGATCTTTTCTGAAAGTTTTATTAGATAATCCTCGTCCTCTGTTCTTTCCCTATCCTCCACAGTTCCGCCCCAGACCTGAGCAGTTGCACTCTCAACAATATGAATCAGAATAATCTCTGCATTGTATCTCGTTGCAAGGGCAAGTGCATGCTTGAGTATCTTTTGGTCCGTTTCCCTCACCTCAAGAGCAACCCCTATCTTCCCATACCCAGTGTCCTCCTGAATGGATGGTAGCACGGGTTCCGGTACAGAGGGTGGTTTCTTTTCTAATAATTTCTTAATAAACGGTCCAAATCCCATATACCCCAATAATAGCATCAAATATGCACCAATTGGAATTACTATAAAATCAACCCACATAGCTTTCATCCTCCATTCAGACACCGTCACCCAAACAAGCCAGACATTAAGACTTATGATAAAAAGTGCAACAAGCCATGAAAGGACCCTTACCCATAGAGGGCTCACAAATTTTCCCATCCATTCACGATCACTTGTGAATTGGATAAGGGGAACAATTGCAAAGGGAAGCTGCAAAGAGAGAATCACCTGACTCAGTATAAGAAGCCTGTATGTCCCATGGCTTCCGCTTATTGCAATAACAATAACTGCAGGAATGATCGCAAGTAATCGAGAAATGAGTCTTCTTGCCCATGGCTGAATCTTTATCCGGATAAACCCCTCCATCACAACCTGCCCTGCAAGTGTTCCTGTGAGTGTCGAAGATTGACCTGCAGCAAGAAGGGCAACAGCAAAGGCAGTAGAGGCAAGACCTGTTCCCAGCAGTGGTGAGAGAAGTTCGTGCGCCTGCTGAATCTCAACCACCTCAATACCTCGAGAATAAAAAACAGAAGATGAGAGAACAAGTATTGCTGAATTCACAAAGAAAGCAGCATTGAGAGCAATAAATGTATCTATAAGATTAAAGCGCACTGCTGCCCGGATGCCCTTATCTGTTCGCTCAACTGCTCTGCTCTGAACAAGCGCTGAATGAAGGTAAAGGTTGTGTGGCATAACAGTTGCCCCGAGCATGCCCAGTGCAACATAGAGGCTTTCTCTGTCAATTGTGGGAATAAAACCACCTATAATTGATCTGAAGTCAGGTTTAGCAAGAAAGATTTCAACAACGAAGCAACAACCTACGACAAATACGAGACCGAGGATCATCCCTTCAAATTTGCGAATCCCGTATCGCTGTATAAAGAGGAGAAGGATTGTATCAAGAGCTGTTAAACTGACACCGATTATAAGCGGAATCCCAAAAAGAAGATTCAAACCTATCGCCGTTCCAAGGACTTCAGCGAGATCGCATGCAGCTATTGCAAGTTCACAGATGATCCACAGAGGATAGTATACAAAAGGCGGATATGCTTCACGACATGCCTGTGCGAGATCGCATCTCGTGACAAGACCCAGACGAGCAGAAAGCATTTGCAGCAAAACAGCCATCAGATTGCTCGCAAGGAGAACCCATATGAGCCTGTATCCAAATTTCGCTCCCCCTTCAAGATCCGTCGCCCAGTTACCCGGATCCATGTATCCCACAGAAACAAGATATGCAGGACCAAGGAAAGCAAAGAGACGCTTCCACCATTTCCAGTAATGGGGGATCTTCACTGATTCGTAAATTTCAGGAAGGGATACGGTTTCTGCCTTATCGAATTTCCGCCACATTACCCCTCATCATTCTATAAATGCTTCTAAACATCAAGAATAACATGAGCTATCCATCCATTATTATCTTTCCTCACCTCAAGCATGTGCAGTGTCACTGCCTTCACATCAAGATGAAGCATATGTTTTTCCGGATTGATCCTTTCCCCGGCTGCCTTCATCCTGAGCATCCATTTATCGCCCTTCTTTCCAATTTTCACATTAAACTCTCCAAAGATCAGTTTTTCTGTATCTTTGAAAAAGATCATCTCCTGAAGAAGATTAAAAAGGAGAAGATCCAGTTCTTCAGCCTCAATTTCTATCTCTCTTCTATCTTTAAGATCAATCTGACCTGTTTGAAGTATCATAATATTTGTTGTTGCAAGCGCAGAGGAAATAAAAAGTTCCTCAATCGTATCACCCTTTGCCTCAAATGCGACATCCGCGGTGGCCAGATCTTCAAGAAATCTGTACTCAAATTTCAATTTCATGCTTTCTAATTGAGAAATCACCTCGTCCTTTATTTGACCAGCCCGGTGACCGATAAATACAAGACGCGTACCCTCTGACTCAAATTCTTCAAAATCCCATCGATCAGAGACATAATTGAACAGGTAGGAACCATCGGAAAATTTTACAAATCCCTTTGCCCTGTATATCTTTCCAGAGAGGCCCTTTACCATCTCCTCAAATCTTTCCCTTTTGATTATCTCATTTGTACAGAAAGTAAAGTAATCCATATCATGTTGGGCATGAACAGCATGTGATAAATATCTCTCTATTCCCATCCCAGATAAAAGCTCTGTATCTATATTGCAGAAAGAGGTTCTGAAAAGGGTTGCCCTTCTGTTAATTTCCTTTACCCTTTCCTCAACCTGTAAGAGATCCTCTTCATGGACCAGATCTATCTTATTTATTAAAATTACATCAGCCGATTCAATCTGTATCCTCCCTGTATAGCCTATTTCCGGAAATCTAACCATGGCATCCGCATCAACAACAGTGACCACTGTGTCAAGTTTCACCATCTTTAATGCCTCACCTATGATATCTATTAGTGAATCCGGTTCAGCAAGACCAGTCGTCTCAACAAAAATTATATCGGGTCCTATTTCATTTATTATCTCCTCAACTGCTGCCTCAAATTCCCCTGATAGTGAACAGCATACACATCCTCCGGCGAGCTCAGCCATCCTGATATTCTTCCCCTCCAGAACCTTGCTATCTATGGGGATCTCCCCGAATTCATTTACGACAATGGCAATCTTTTTCCTTGCATCCCTTACGATATTTCTAAGAAGGGTTGTCTTGCCACTGCCGAGATATCCCGTTATCAGCGTAAGAGGAGTTTTTGTGATCATATGTAAACAATAATTTAACCCTTGATGTTTCCAACTGGAATGAATCTCACAACCTTTTTTGAAAGTCCTGCGAACTCCGTGGCATCAACTACTTCATCTATATTCTTGTAAGCAGCACCAGCTTCCTCAGCAAGTCCTGAAAAGGACGCCGTTCTCACGTAAATTCCCTTTTCTTCCATCTGTCTCTGGAGAGCCCTTCCTTCAAATAACTTCTTTGCCTTCGTTCTGCTCATCGTCCTTCCACTACCATGCGCTGTTGAGAAGAAACTCTTTGCCCCCGAACTTATCCCTGCAAGTAGATAGCTCCCTGTCTCCATGCTCCCGCCAATAATAACAGGCTGACCTGTTTCTCTGTAGATTTCAGGCAACCCTTCCATTCCAGGAGCAAAGGCACGTGTAGCTCCCTTTCTGTGAACAATAAGCTGCGTCTCCTTTCCATTAACAAAATGTTTTTCAAGCTTTGCTGTATTGTGTGAAACATCGTAAACCATCTGCATCCCGAGCTTCTTTGCATCCTCCTTGAATACCTTTTCAAAAACCTCTCTTATTCTATGGGTTATTACCTGTCTGTTTGCAAATGACATATTTATCCCGCACTTCATGGCAGCAAAATAATCCTGACCTTCAGGAGAATCAAAGGGTGCACAGGCAAGTTCCCTATCCCTTACGCTGATTCCGTATTTCTTCTCCATAACCTTAAGAAATATTTGAAGATAATCAGTTGCAACCTGATGCCCGAATCCACGACTACCACAGTGAAACATCACTACAACCTGATCAGGTATTGATATGCCGAAGATCTTTGCCAGTCTTTCATCGTATATGTTTTCAGGTTTTGCTATCTGAATCTCAAGATAGTGGTTGCCTGATCCTAGGGTTCCTATTTGATTTATTCCCCTTTCAACTGCCTTTTCACTGATCTTTGATGGATCCGCACCCTGAATACATCCCCCCTCTTCTGTTCTTTCAAGATCCTCCTCCCAGCCAAAACCCTTTCTTACACACCACCTTGCTCCTTCAGAAAGAACCTCCATGAATTCATTTCTGTTAAGTTTCAGAAATCCGGTGCTTCCCACACCACAGGGAACCCTTTCAAATAATAGATCAACAATCTCTTTGATCCTTGATTTAATATCATCAAATGTCAGGGAAGTAAGAACAAGTCTCATTCCACAGTTTATATCAAAACCAATACCCCCTGGTGATATTACACCTTCCTCCAGATCCATTGCAGCAACACCACCGATGGGAAATCCATAACCGGAGTGTGCATCTGGCATACAGAGGGCATAATTTACAATACCCGGAAGTGTTGCAACATTTGTTATCTGTTCAAAGACCTGCGAGTCCATCTCTTTCATCAGTTTCTCTGTTACATATATCCTGGCTGGAACGCGCATCCCATCTTTGAAATCCTTCGGAATCTCATAGGTAAAATCTTTTATTTTTCGAAATGGAAGTGCATGTGGCATAAAAACCTCCCTCAGTAAATAACTTAAACCCTCATAGGTGGACATTCAAGCATCCGAATTTTCTGGTATATTAGTGAGTATGATAGTTATAGATGGAAGCTATGGTGAAGGTGGTGGGCAGAT
This sequence comes from uncultured Thermodesulfobacteriota bacterium, assembly GCA_964505185.1. Classification (GTDB taxonomy): domain Bacteria; phylum Desulfobacterota; class JBBIRW01; order JBBIRW01; family JBBIRW01; genus JBBIRW01. Next base: position 264,297 of record CAZDGM010000001.1, on the reverse strand, counting down.
CCTGAGAACCGCCCTCAGTATTTCCTGTATAACAGGAAAACCCTTCAGAATATTTAACATAAGGAAGGGCAGGGAAAAACCAGGCCTCATGCCACAGCATCTCGCCTCCATAAAGGCAGCAAAGGAAATTTCTGATGCAGATATGGAGGGAGGGTCCATAGGCTCAACAGAACTGATTTTTTCACCCAGAAGGATAAAGGCAGGAGAGTATTCATTTAATATAGGCACCGCGGGATCATCTATACTGCTCCTTCAAACCCTTATACCTTCCCTTATCTTTGCCGGAGATGTTTCAAGGATCTTTATAAAAGGCGGAACACATGTTCCCTTCAGTCCCATTTACGATTATGCTGAGAAGGTGTTCGCAGATTTTCTAAATATGTTAGGGATCAGGATCAGTTTAAGGATCAGATCATACGGCTTCTATCCTAAAGGAGGTGGCTCAATAGAGGCTGAAATATATCCTGTAGAGTCGATCTCACCAGTAGAAATCCTCGAGAGGGGGAGATTAAAAAGGATCGAAGGCTGTTCATCCGTTGCCAATCTCCCCGTATCTATTGCGGAGAGGCAGCGAACATCTGCTATCAAATACATAAAGGAAAGACTCGGTGATGAAGTTCCCATTCGTATTGAAACTATGAATGTTCCATCCCCATCTGAGGGAACATTTTTATTCCTGAGATGTGAATGTGATTTTACCATCGCGGGTTTCTCCTCCCTTGGAAGGAGGGGGAAGAGTGCGGAAAAGGTCGGTGAGGAAGCTGCCTCAGAGCTGATATCCTTTCTCAGAACTGATGGTGCAATTGATCCCCATCTTGCTGACCAGATAGTTCTTTATCTCTCAATGGCATCAGGGGCATCCCGATTTACTGTATCCTCCATAACGGATCACCTGTTAACGAATCTCTACACCATAAGGCATTTCTTTAAAATTAGATACTCCATTGATGGAGAAAAAGGAGGTGTCGGCCTGGTTGAAATAAACCCTGTTCCTCAAAATTAAAGATCGATCAGCATCGAGAAGAATATCAATGAGAGATAAACTATCGAATATCTGAAAAGTGTCCTGTCGATTTTCTTTCCAGACAGTTTCATAAAAAAGATAACAAAATATATCACATTGAGAAAAATAGAAGCTCCGAGGTAAAATGATCCGCAAAATTCAGAAACAAATGGCAGTATGCTTGCCACTGAAAGAAGAATAAGATAGATTAACATTAATTCTAATGTCTTCCTTTCAGATATAGCAGGCATCACAGGTATTTTTGCCCTTATATAGTCATCCCTGTAGAGACTGGCAAGTGACCAGAAGTGAATAGGCTGCCAGATCAGTATGATCAGGAATAAAACAAACGCCTCAGCATCAATACCGTTCTTAACTGCAGCCCATCCTATAAGGGGTGGAAGGGCTCCCGCAATACCACCAATCTCAGTAGCATGCGGCGTTTTTCTTTTGAGAAATCTTGTATAGAGAAAATAGTAGATGAATACCCCCATCATCGATAGAAATGCTGACAGTAAGTTCACAAAAATAGATAGAACCAGGAATGATAAAATTATAAGAATTATGGCGAGTTTTGTTGCACTCTTTATGTCAATCCTTCCGAGAGGGACCGCCCTGTTTTTTGTCCTTTCCATAACTGCATCTATATCCGCATCATAGCAGTTGTTTAATATTGATGAGCCAGAACAGCAAAGTGCAAGACCGGTCAGTGTCCAGAACAGGAGCGATGTATTTATCGCCCCTTTTGATGCAATCCATATACTGGACAAAGCTGTTATAAGCATAAGGAGTGTTATGCCAGGACCTGTTATTGAAATATAGTCTCGCAAAACACTCCCTCCAATGCTCTGAGATACAATAGCCTTACTTCTTAGCCCTTCCGTATTCATAAGGTCCTGATGTAACAACAGGTATCCTTTCGAAATTATAGTATGGCGGTGGGGAAGGAATCGTCCATTCAAGCGATAGTGCATTCCATGGATTATCAGACGCCTTTTCCCCCACAAACGCTGAACGAACAACATTGAAAACGGAAAGCAGGAAACCAGCTATCAGGATATAACCTCCAATAACTGTTATCCTGAATAGCACAGTAAACTCTGGAGGATAGCTCCAGTACCTCCTCGGCATGCCCATGAGTCCCAGCTGGAAAAGGGGTATGAAAGCGAAAAGAGAACCGATCATGATCAGCCAGAATGAGACCTTTGCCATGCGCTCATTATACATGCGTCCTGTGAATTTTGGAAACCAGAAATAAATGCCTGCAAAAGCAACAGATGTCATGGCAAGGGATAGAACCATATGGAAATGGGCAACAACCCAGTATGTATCATGAACATGGAGATCAATCGCAATAAGCCCATTTCCAACGCCTGTAACACCGCCAATAACAAAAAGACTTATAAAACCTATTACATAGAGCATAGGCGCCCTGAACTCTATTGATCCCCTGTGCATCGTTCCGAGCCAGTTGAACACCTTTATACCCGTTGGAACAGCAATAAGTATTGTAAGCATCGATTGCATGATCCTTGCCCAGTCCTCAACACCCTTTGTGAATAGATGATGAATCCATACGGAAAATCCGAGGATGGTAATTGACATAATTGCAATGACCATACTCCTGTATCCAAATATCTTTTTCCTTGAAAAGGTTGATACAATTTCTGATACAATTCCAAATGCAGGAAGTGCAACAACATAAACAGCAGGGTGTCCGTAAAACCAGAAGAGATGCTGATAAAGCATAGGAGATCCACCCATTGAAGGATTATAGAAATTTGTCCCAAGGTATCGATCGAAAAGAAGAAGTGTTACTGCTCCCGCAAGAACAGGTACTCCAAAAAGTTGAATTATAAATGCACCGAGCATCCCCCATACAGCGAGATTGAGTCTCCCCCATGTCATACCTGGTGCCCTCATACAGATTATCGTTGTTATGAAGTTCACAGCAGATGCAAGGGCTGATCCACCCAGAAGATGGACGGAGAAAACATAAAGTGAAGTATTCGCATCCGTGATTATTGAATACGGTGGGTAACCTGTCCAGCCGATATCAATCCTTCCAGGTGTTACGAGTGCAAGAATAGCCATAACCGTAGCACCTGCAAAAAACCAGTAGCTCAGGGCATTGAGTCTTGGAAATGCAACATCCCTTGCACCTATCATAAGCGGGATGAGGAGGTTCGCAAAGAAACCTGTAAAAACTGGAATCATCCACCATAAAATCATTGCTGCTCCATGAATTGTGAAGAATACATTGTATGTTTTTGCACCCATTATATCCATCCCTGGGGACCACTGTTCTGCCTTAATAAAGATGGCAAGAATAAGTCCGAGCACAAAAGCAGTAAGACTTGTTATAAGATAGAGAACTGCAATCCTTTTATGGTCTGTTGTAAATATCCATTCCTTTATACTAAAGCTCTTTTTTTCTGACATGCGAAATCACCTCCAGTTATTTCAGTGATTTAAGATATGCGATTATGGAATATATCTGTCTTTCGGAAAGCCTGTATGGTGGCATTGCCGCTGGATAACCTTTAACAATCTTTTCTGAGGGATAAAGTATTGAGTGTTCTATATACTCCTCATCAACCTTCATGCTTCCACCATCCTCGAACCTGGTTTCCCTCCCAAATATCCCTTTAAATGTTGGACCTGTTGATTCCTCCCCTGTAACTGTGTGACACCCCAGACATCCCAGAGTCTCAACAAGCCTTCTTCCTTCATTGACATCAGGTAAAGCTTCTGTCTCACTCTTTGCCTTTGATATCCACGCATTGAAATCCTCCCTCTTCATTGCGATCACCTTTGCAATCATCATAGAGTGGCCATTTCCGCAGAACTCCGTGCAGAATGCCCTGTATACCCCTGGCTTTTCCGCATTAAACCACAGATACGTTATCCTTCCCGGAATTGCCTCCTCCTGAATATGGAAATCTGGAAGGAAAAATCCATGAAGCACATCCCTGCTTGTGAGGCTAATCCTTACAGGCATTCCGGCAGGAACAACAATCTCATTTACCCCTTTTATTCCTTCAGGATAAGTGACATTCCACCCCCACATGAACCCCTCGACGCTGATCTCATATGCATTGAATGGAACACCTCTGAATTTCTGATAAATACTCCATGTCTGGATCCCTAAAAAAATAACAATCACAAGAGGGATAACAGTCCATATAATTTCCACAAGAGGATCCCCCTCAATGTAATCCCCTTCCTCCCTTCCTCTTCTCTTCCTGTAACGGATGCAAATATAAATAAGCGGGATCGTTACAAGTAACCAGACAGCGAACATAAGTATAAGATAGATACCGAAGTGCTGATCCCAAAGCCTTGATGGATTGCTTATATCAGATGCGAATGCATTTGATCGGAGGATAAAAGTTATAGCAGGGATCAATAGTAATGCCCCTGATCTCCTTTTCTTTATGTAAATCACAATAGATAGCAATCCAGTCAGAGCCCCCATAAGTATTCCAGCTGTAATAAAAAGAAATGGTATGTTGATCACATATGTTCGTGATCCTGAATCGTATTTATAGCATGCAAGCGTAACCATACTCGCTATAGAAACACTTCCAGAAATCCCCTTCATTGATTCAAGTAATGCCAATCGAAGGCTGAATGGATCAGGCTTTGATCCGTAAAGGTATCTTGTTATCTTTCCTTCGGGAGATATAAATATGTAAACAGATGGATGAACAAACATTCCGTCCTGAATCGAATAGAAGAACCGATATCCCGTGCTCTGGACCAGCTTATTTATATTTTCATCTGTTGCTGTTGCAAATGTCCATTGACTAAGTATTTCTGATTTCTTTTTATTAACAACCTTTGAATAGAACTCTGATGCCTTGGATGGCATATCCTTGCTGTTAAAGCTCAAAACAAGAACATGGTAATCCTTTCCATTTTTTAGATCCTTTATCTCATTTAATGCATCAAAAAGCCCCTCAACAAGAAGCGGACAGACATGCGGACAATCATAATAAACAAGTGTAAGGATCAGGACTTTGCCCTTGAATTGAGAAATGGAAAATTCTTTCCCGCTTTTTTCTGTAAAAGTTATATCTTCAATGGATCTTCCAAGATGTTTTTCTTCTTCTATCTTTAAAATCTCCGGATTGAAATCCGAGGTCGATATAATAGGAACCTTTGCCTCAGAATCTGCATTAAGTATAAGAATAAAGAAGATCAAAATGATCAATCTTCTAATCGATAGCATTTTCTCCCCCTCTTCAAGGTTTTAGAAAGCTATATGGGAGGATATAGACCAATGAAAGAATAATAAGCCATAGACCATCAACAAAATGCCAGTAGTATCCGCAAATCCTTACAACACTTCTACGAATTCCTCCCGCTCCTTTTCTAATCGAAAGAAACAGAATATAAAACTGAAACAGAACCCCCACAAGAACATGGGAGCCGTGAAGACCTGTTATCAGATAAAAATATGTTCCGTAGGAGTTGCTTGAAATAGTAAATCCTTCAGATATAAGTCTACTCCATTCTCTTGCCTGTCCTATGAGAAACAGAAGCCCCAGCGCTATTGTCAAAGAAAGCCATTGCTTCATATATTTCCTTTCAGCCATCTGAATCGTTATACTTGAGGAAATAAGAATAACTGTCAAAATCATTGCAAAACCAAGCGGTGGAATGTCTGAGGGCATTACTGGAGATATCCATTCCCCTTTGGGAAGCATGTTGTACAGGTAAGCGCTTAAAATTCCGCTAAAGAGTGCGATCTCGGATAGAATAAAAACCACCATTGCTGTGGTGCTGATCCTTTCTTCTGAATCCGATTCGAATATTTCGGATACCCATCCTGTGAGGCTTATGATTGTGCCCGCAACACCCAGAGAGGCTGTAAAAAGGCCTCCGACAGGGATTTTCCACTGGAAAGAGATCATAAAGCCCATCATGATGAGGAATGATGAAAAAGCTGTAAAAAATGGCCATATGCTTACAAGTTGAGTATTCATGCTTCACCCCTATGAAATAGGATAATATTTGTCCAATTTAAACACAAAAATTTTTAAAATCTATTAGAAAGCATCTTGAAGTTTATTCTGCTAAGTCTCCCTTCCATTTCTTTTCTCATTTCAACCCATACAGGATGAACAGAACAGCTGTTGCTCAGTGTGCACAATCTCCTGTTGATAGCACATCTGTTAAATGCAACCGGACCATCTATTGCCTGGATTACATCCAGAAGATTTATCTCCTCCGGCCTTTTTGCCAGCTCAAAACCGCCCTTTATGCCGCGGTATGATCTCACCAGCCCCGCCCTTGTAAGTTTTTGAAGAATCTTTGAAAGAAAATCCCTGGGGATCTTTTTCGCCCTTGCAATCTCCTTTGCCATTGTTATTCTTCCCTCTCTCTGGGCAAGGTATAACACACATCTGATAGCGTAATCTGCCTGACTTGTTATCTGCATAATACAGGACAAAATTTATCCTCTTTTGATCAATTATGTCAAGAAAATTATTTCCTCCTAATTAACCATGTAATTTTTGCAGGTTAAAAATGGATGCAGGAATAACTTTTCTTTACCCCCTGGAAATAAAAATTTTATATAATAAAAGATGGCTAATGGAAAGGAAAGGGTCCTTCCATGGTAGAGATAAGATTCCATGGGAGAGGGGGACAGGGTGCGGTCACCAGCGCGGAATTACTTGCCCTTGCTGCCATTGAAGAAGGAAAATTTGCGCAGGCTATACCAAGCTTTGGTCCGGAGAGGAGAGGGGCTCCTGTTGCTGCATATGTAAGGATAAGCAGTAGCAGGATAAAATACAGATTCGGCATTTACAATCCCGATATTGTCGTTGTTCTTGATCCAAGCCTGCTGGGCCTTCCTATTGTCAAATCAGGCCTTAAAGAGGATGGTATCCTCGTTGTCAACACCCATGAGTCGGAAGATGAGATCAGGGAAAGAATTAAGTATGATGGCACACTTGCCACTGTTGATGCCTCCTCTATTGCGGTAAAGACCATTGGAATTCCTGTTGCTAATACCTGCATGCTTGGGGCACTTCTGAAAGCCTCGAAACTGGTTTCCCTTGAATCCTTTATTAACCCTATGAAACAGAAGTTCAAAGGAGCTGCGGAGAAAAATCTCGATGCAATGAGGCAGTCCTATAATGAAACAATGATTTTTAAAAAGAGGCTATTATGAAATTTAAACCTGCTCATGAATTAGGATGGAGGGAGCTTAATCCGGGATATATAATAGATGATCCTGGCAATTCAATTCATTACAAAACGGGAAGCTGGAGATCACGCCTTCCCGTCTGGGATTACTCCCGATGCATCAAATGCGGCATATGTTACATCTTCTGTCCTGACAACGCTGTTATTCAGAGATCAGATAGATACTTTGAAGTTGATCTCGATTTCTGCAAAGGATGCGGAATCTGTGCCAAGGAATGTTACACTCAATGTATAACAATGAAAGAAGAAAGGGTTTAGATATGGGAAAGGTTGTCGGGATGGAGATAAGTATTGCTGCTGCTGAGGCTGTAAAGCAGTGCAATGTGGATGTTATCTCAGCATATCCCATAACCCCGCAGACACATATAGTTGAAAAATTAAGTGAATTTGTAGCAAATGGTGAGCTTGATGCAGAATTTATACCGGTTGAGAGTGAGCATAGTGCATTGAGCGTTTGTGTTGGTGCATCTGCATCTGGTGCAAGGACATTTACCTGCACAAGTTCTCAGGGTCTCATTTTGATGAGTGAAATCGTTTACATAACCTCTGCAATGAGACTTCCTGTTTTCATGATCCTTGCTAACAGATCCCTTTCAGCCCCCCTTTCCATATGGGTTGATCATTCTGATGTTATGTCAATAAGGGATTGCGGATGGATTCAGGTCTTTGCAACCAATGGTCAGGAAGTCTATGATCATGTATTTCATGCATTCAGGGTAAGCGAAGATAAATCTGTTCTTCTTCCATATATACTCAACATAGATGGATTTATACTCACCCATGTTGTTGAACCGATAGAACTTATTGATCAGGAAATTGCTGAAAAATATCTTCCACCATTTAATCCCCCATACAGGCTTGATCCTGACAGACCATTAACAATGGGTGCTTATGGTGTTCCTGAAGTCTATATGGAAACAAAGATGGCACAGGATATGACATTGAAAAATGCTTTTCCTTATATCATTAATGCATGGAAAGAATTCGGAGACCTCACGGGAAGATACTATAATCCAGTTGAGACATACAGGGCTGATGATGCAGATATACTTCTTGTGACAATGGGTTCGATGGGTGAAACGGCAGAGGCTGCTGTCGATGAAATAAGGGAGAATAATATTGCTGCTGGTGTTGTGAAAATAAGGCTATGGAGGCCATTCCCTTATGAAGATTTTATAAACAAGGTATCAAGGGCGCAGATACTTGTTGTTGTTGACAGATCCCTTTCCTATGGAGGACCTGGTGGCCCCGTGGCATCAGAAATAAGGGGTGCACTCTACCACCTTGATAAGAGACCCTATGTTATGAATTTTATTGCCGGTCTTGGAGGAAGGGACATCACGATTAACGATTTCAAAGAAATGATCGATCATGCAATTAAAAATTCACATAAATCAAGGCAGCAAGATTATATTTTATTCGGGACAAGGGAGTGAGACAAAAATGATAAATTATACTGTATATGTTCCAAACCTCTTAACAAAAAAAGAATACTTCGCTGCCGGACATAGGGCGTGCCAGGGGTGCGGACTTGCACTTGCCGTGCGCTACACAATGAAAGCTGCTGGTGAGAATGTTATTGTTGCAAATGCAACAGGATGTCTTGAAATAATATCTACCCCCATTCCTTACACTTCATGGTGCGTTCCATGGATACATGTTGCCTTTGAGAATGCAGCAGCTGTTATATCAGGTGTTGAGGCTGCCTATAAGGTAATGGAAAGAAAAGGAAGAATAAAAAAGAGAAAGATATATTTTCTTACCCTTGCAGGAGATGGCGGAACAACAGATATAGGTCTTCAGGCATTAAGTGGCGCTATGGAGAGAGGTCATAACTTCACCTATATCTGCTTCGATAATGAGGCATACATGAATACGGGAATTCAGAGATCAGGCTCAACTCCATTTGGCGCACATACAACAACATCACCTGCGGGAAGTGTAAAACGCGGTCAGAGCACTTGGAAAAAGGATATGCCAGCAATATGCGTTGCTCACAATATTCCCTATGTTGCAACAGCAAACATCAGCTATCCCTTTGATCTTATGGAAAAGATAAAAAAGGCGCTTGAAACAGAGGGGCCATCATATGTTCATGTATTATCTGTTTGCCCAACTGGATGGGGACACGCCCCTGATGATACCATTAAAATTGGAAGACTTGCAACAGAAACAGGTATATTTCCACTTTATGAGGTTGTAAATGGGAGATATAGATTAACGATTGATTTCCCAGGTCTTAAACCTGTTGAAGAATATCTCCATGCACAGGCAAGGTTCAGGCATCTCAGGGACGAGGAAATAAGATATATACAGGAAAGGGTTAATAAGGAATATAAAAAGATAAGAAGACTTCAAGAAATAACACAAAAGATGGATTAAGAAGATGATCAAGCTAACAAATATCAGGGGAAAGGTTGACAGAATTATTGAGATGTATAACGGAGACAGGGGTCAAATCGTTTCAATCCTTCAGGATATCCAGGAAGAATATCTTTATCTTCCCAGGAAAGCACTCGAGTATGTAAGTGAAAGACTAAATATTCCACTTTCCCATCTGTACAGTGTGGCAACTTTTTATCGTGCAATGAGGCTTAAGCCCCGTGGAAAATATCTCATACGTGTTTGTCTTGGAACAGCATGTCATATAAGGGGTGGTCCATTGATACTGCAGAGAATCGAAAGGGAACTTGGCATTAAGGCAGGAGATACAAGCAGTGATATGAAGTTTACCGTGGAGACAGTAAACTGTGTTGGAGCCTGTGCCCTTGGTCCTATAGTAATCTGCAATGACGAACTACGCTCTCATATGACAACAGTAAAGGCATTATCACTCATAAAAAAGCTCAAAAAGGATTGAAATATGGATAATATACTAAAAACCCCTGATGATCTTGAAAGGAGAAGGAAAAAGCTGCTGGAAGAGAGGAAGCCTTCCAGGAGATGGATTGCAGTGCCCTGTGGAACATGCGGACTTGCAAATGGATCTGATCAGATACTGCAGGGATTGAAAAACTATATCAGAAAGGCAAAACTCGATGTTGAAGTTAAAAAAACAGGGTGTCAGGGGCTCTGTGAATCGCTTCCAAAGATAATTATCCATCCGGAAAAAATATTCTATCAACATGTAAAACAATCGGATATCAAGAATATTGTTGAAGAAACATTGAAGAAAAACTCCTTAGTGGAGGAGCTCCTGTTCAGGGATCCTGTAACGGGTAATACCATAGTAAAATTTGACGATATCCCTATGATGAAAAAACAACACAGGCTTCTCCTATCATATCACGAATGGATAGATCCTGAAGATATAGATGATTATATCGCACTATCCGGATACACATCCCTTGCAAAAATCCTCTTTACCATGAAACCAGATGAAGTTATCGAGATAATAAAAAAATCGGGGCTACGCGGAAGGGGTGGAGCAGGATTTCCAACAGGGATCAAATGGGAATCATGCAGAAAGGCACCAGGTGATATAAAGTATGTAATCTGTAACGCTGATGAAGGTGATCCAGGTGCATACATGGACAGGGCATTACTCGAAGGAAATCCACATCTCGTTATAGAGGGAATGATCATAGGAGCCTATGCAATAGGTGCACAACATGGCTATGTTTATGTAAGACAGGAATATCCCCTGGCTTTGAAAAATCTTATCAAGGCTATAAATAGCGCCAGGGAATATGGGCTTCTTGGTAAAAATATACTTGGAAGTGGTTTTGATTTTGATATAGGGGTAAACAGAGGTGGAGGTGCATTTGTCTGCGGGGAATCAACTGCACTTATGGCATCAATGGAAGGAAAACCCGGGGAGCCAAGGGCAAAATATATTCACACTGTTGAAAAGGGGCTATACAATAGACCAACAACACTCAACAATGTTGAGACATGGGCGAATGTCCCTATAATAATAGGAAGAGGTCTTGAATACTACACTTCGATCGGGAATGAAAAAAATAAAGGGACGAAGATCTTTTCACTTGCCGGCAAAGTCAACTATACAGGTCTTATCGAAGTTCCCCTTGGAATAAAGCTCAGAGAGATCATATTTGATATCGGCGGGGGGATAAAGAATAACAGAAAATTTAAGGCAGTTCAGACAGGAGGCCCTCTCGGTGGTATCCTTGGAGAAAAGCATCTTGATCTTCCTGTTGATTTTGACAGTTTAAGTAAGGTTGGTTCAATGATGGGAAGCGGAGGAATGATTGTAATGGATGAAACAAACTGTATGGTGGATGTTGCAAAATACTTCCTGAGATTCCTCGAAGAGGAATCATGTGGAAAGTGTGTTCCCTGCAGGGAAGGTGTTAGAAGAATGAGAGAAGTTCTTGATGAAATCTCATCAGGGAGAGGGAACGATGCTTATATACAGCTTCTTGAAGAGATGGGAAGTGCGATCATGGATGGAAGTCTCTGTGCCCTCGGTGGTTCGGCACCGAATCCTGTCATGACAACAATAAAATATTTCCCCGAAGAATACCATTCACATATCTACAACAGAAAATGTCCGGCCGGCGTTTGCAAAGATCTCATTACATACTCCATCGATCCCGATAAATGCACGGGATGCGCGGCCTGTATTCCCGTATGTCCTGAAAAATGCATAACTGGAGTAAAGAATAAACCCCATGTCCTTGATCCTGTTAACTGCATAAAGTGCGGATCCTGTTTTGATGTATGCAGATATGATGCTGTCCTGAGAAATTAATAAAGAGGATTTAGCATGTCTGATGGGAAAACAGTAACATTAACAATAGATGGAAAGATGATAAGATCAAGGGAAGGAAGGTATGTCCTTGAAGTTGCGAGGGAAAACAATATTCAAATCCCAACACTCTGCTATCATGAGTCACTAACACCTTCCGGTTCATGCAGACTCTGTGTTGTTGAGGCAAAACGCGGTAATTCATCAAGGATTGTTGCATCATGTCTTTATCCTGTTTCAGATGGTCTTGAGATATTAACAAATAGCGAAAGAGTTCTCGCTGTAAGAAAGCTTGTCGTTGAACTTCTTTATGCGAGATGCCCGAATGTTCCATTTGTAAAAAATCTTGCTGATGAGTTTGGAATAAAGGAGCCCAGGTTTACAAAGGAGAACGATGACTGTATACTATGCGGCCTCTGTGTTCGTGCATGCGATGAAATAGCGGGTGTGAAGGCTATATCTATGGTAAGCAGAGGGGCAAAGAAGGAGGTAAACACACCCTTTGGAACCGCATCGGATGTATGCATAGGTTGTGCAACATGTGCATATATTTGTCCCACAAAAAGGATAAAAGTTGAGGAGAAGGATGGATACAGGAAAATTTGGTATAAGAAATTTAAACTTATCAACTGCAGGAAGTGCGGATTCCACATAGGTCCGAAAGAGCAGCTTTCTTACTTTATTAAGATTGCCAAACTACCTGATAATTTTTACGACCTTTGCCCAAGCTGCAGATGACGCAAATACCAAATGAGAAAGGCATGATATATGAAATTTCTTTTTGAGACAGGATCCTTAAAGGCACTTTCTTCCTCCAAAGGGAGTGAGCTGAAATTCCTCGAAAGATAATTGGAAAAGACACCGCTTCCCGATCCCACCATATCACCATTCCTGTTGTAAACAGCAACATTCCTTAGCCCACAACTCGGCGATTTACTCTTAAGGATAAATCCACAAACACTCATCCTCTCAAGCTCCTTCGACTTCCTCATCATATATTTCCGAAAAATATCGCTTAAGTCCCTCTTTTCACGAACAGTTATAATCCTTAAACCACCCTTCCCTTCTACAAGATGGAGAGGTTCTCTCGGTACACCCAGGCCAGCTTCCTCTTCGGGACAGAAAGGAATCCACCTGAATATCTTTCCAAGAACCTCAACTATGAATGGGTTGTACCTGTGTGTGCCATCATATCTAACCCTTTTTCCAAGCAAACATGAAGAGATAGCAATTGGAATCAATATACCCTTTTTCATATGATCTTTATAAGATATCCGTCAAGGATTCACTCTCCGATCTTTGGTATTATTCCCCTCTCAAGGGCATTCTTCCAGCTCTCATAAAAAATTTTAATGGAAATCAAAATATAGATTCCATTCAGCACTGCAGCAGTAAACATTAATTTAAAGGGGAATGGAGATCCGTTTATCACAATCCTCATTGCCTCAAATGAATAGGATGAAGGGATAATCATAGAAATAAATCTCAAAAATCCGGGCAGTGTATCCACAGGATAAAAGACAGCTGAAAAAGGCATAAAGAGAAAGGCAAGCGCCCATGCAAGCACCTCTGCCTCCTGACCCAATCTCAGTATAAGAGAAACCGTTATGATACCTATTGACCAACCCATAGCAATCAGGTTTAAAGTTAAAGGAAGGAGTGATAATCCAATTTTAAATATATTAAAAGAGTAAAGTATGCCTGCTATGAAGGACATCATGAAAAAAGCAATAAAAACCTTCAAGACACTGACGAGTATAAGTCCAAGGAGATATTCACTGATTGTTAAGGGAGATATGAAGACATTAACAAGATTCCTTGCCCATACGTCTTCAAGGAAAGAGAGCGATATCCCCTGTTGGGCCCTGAAAAGGATGTCCCAGAGAATAAGTGCACCGAGGAAAAATGAAACAAAAGCAGGCAGTTCCTTTGAGCTCCTTAAAAGATATACTGTAACAAAACCCCAGAGAAGTATATCAATTGCAGGCCAGTAGAAAACCTCAAGTATCCTTGTAAAACTCCTTCTGTAAAGGAATGCCTGTCTCATAACCACTGCACCAACCCTTCTAAAATTCATTATAGAGACTCCCGAAAAAGAATCCCTCAAGGGTCCCGTATCTTTCAATAAGGATAGATTTCTCCTCAATAGCAACAATCTTCCCCCTCTCAAGAAAGAGTATCCTGTCCGAAATCTCCTCAATATCTCTGAGATTGTGGGATGTATAAATTATCGAAACACCCTTCTCAACGCACATCCTTCTAAGAAGCTTTCTTATCCTCAATGCTATTTCAGGATCCAGACTTGCTGCGGGTTCATCAAGAAGAAGAATCTGAGGATCATTAATCATACATTTTGCAAGGGCAAGTCTCATCATCTGCCCTGATGAAAGCCTTCGGGATGGCCGATTGCATACATCCGTAAGTTCAAAGAGCTCCAGAACCTCCCTGCACCTTTTCTCCGGATCATTAACATTGTAAATCAACGCATAAACAAGAAGATTCTCCCACGGTGTTAGCGAAAGAGGGAGACTTACATAGTTTGAGGCAAAGTTCATATGATGAAGGATTTCTACTCTGTTTTTTTTAAGATCCTTGCCGAATACTTCCACATATCCCTCATCAGGGGTGATCAATCCAAGAAGGATATGGATAAGTGTTGTTTTTCCCGCGCCATTTGGACCGATAACACCAAGAACCTCCCCTTTCTTCAATTCAAAACTCACATTATCAAGCGCAACTGTTCCATTGAATATCTTCCTTATCCCTTCTGCCCTTAGAATAATCATATACCCCTCGCATCAATCTATGACAAGGACCTTTGCCCCTTTTATTCTTCCCTCCTTTAACTCAAGAATAGCATGATTTGCATCACTCAATGTGAAGAGCTGACATTCAGGTTTTATAGGAATCTGTGATGCCATGTATAGAAACTCATGAACATCCTCCCTTGTTACATTAGCCACACTCTTTATTTCCTTCTCAAGCCATAGATCGCGGGCGTAATCGAGTCTGAGAAGCGCATTTTTATCGATCTCCTCCTTCCTTATCGCATTGATAACAAGCCTTCCGCCTGCTTCAATATTCTTCATTACTTCAACAACCGGTTTCCAGACCGGTGTTGTATCTATTGCAGAATGGATCTTTTCCGGCGATTCCTCCTCAATCCCCCCTGCCCATACTGCACCAAGTTCCTTTGCAAACTCCCTTTCCCTCTCCCCCCTCGCAAAGACAAAGATCCGGGAGTTTGGGTAGTGAAACCTTATCAACTGGATAACAAGATGGGCAGAGGCACCAAAGCCCACAAGGCCAATATTCTGTCCGTCCCTGTGTCCTGAAAGCCTCAATGAGCGATAGCCTATTGCACCCGCACATAGAAGAGGGGCTGCCTCAGCATCCGAAAACACCTCTGGAATCTCATAGGCAAAATCCTCCCTTACCTTTGTATATTCCGCATACCCCCCATGGACATCCCTTCCTGTTGCCTCAAATCTTTCGCACAGGTTCTCCTTCCCATCAACACAGAATCTGCATCTTCCACAAACTCCATGAATCCATGCCACCCCAACCCTATCCCCTATTCTGAATCTCTTAACACCCTTTCCTACCTCAACAACCCTTCCCACAATCTGATGACCGGGTATCATCGGCATTGTTGATGGAGGGGTTCTTCCCTCTATTTCATCGATCTCTGTATGACATACACCGCAGGCATTAACCCTGATTACGATCTCCCCTTCACCGGGTATAGGGTCCGGCATATCGGAAAATTCCAGCGGTTCCCTGTTTTCACTTAAATTGGATATCTTCCTGATAACCATAGCCTTCATTTCTGGCCTCCGATCAACATATAAAAAATTTACCCATGGCCTCAGCATTTTATTATAATTTATAATTTAAAAAGACACCTCTTTAATCTCCTGATCTTTTAATCAGATGATGTAGAACATTTTCAAAGAGGGAGGGATTGTTATGAAAATCGCCCAGGTCTCACCCCTTTTTGAAAGTGTCCCGCCGAAGTATTACGGTGGCACAGAGCGCGTTGTATCATACCTAACGGAAGAACTGATACGCCAGGGGCATGAGGTAACACTCTTTGCAAGTGGAGATTCCGTTACAAAGGCAAGGCTCATTGCACCCTGCAGGAGGTCACTGCGCCTTGATAAAAACTGCATAGATCGAATGGCCCATCATATCTTGATGCTGGAGATGTTATTACAGAGGTTTGAGGAGTTTGACATCATCCACTTCCATATCGACTATCTCCACTTCCCCATTTCGCGTCGCATACCGGCACCTCATGTGACCACCCTTCATGGGAGACTGGACATACCTGATCTCGTTCCCTTATACAAGGAGTTCTCAGATATACCACTGGTATCCATCTCAAATGCCCAGCGAGAGCCACTTCCCTGGGTAAACTGGAAAAAACAATCTACCATGGTCTTCCAGCAGATCTGTACACCTTCAGGCCTGAGCCCGGAAAATACCTTGCCTTTCTTGGCCGTATACCCCTGAAAAAAGGGTTGACAGGGCGATAGAGGTGGCAAGACGTGTCGGAATGCATATAAAGATAGCTGCAAAGGTGCATGCAGCTGATAAAGAATATTTTGAACAGGTGATAAAGCCACTCCTTAAATCAAGGGATGTAGAATATCTTGGTGAAATAGGTGAGGGTGAGAAGAATGAGTTTCTCGGAAATGCCTATGCCTTGCTCTTCCCTATCGATTGGCCAGAGCCCTTTGGACTTGTTATGATTGAGGTAATGGCATGTGGAACACCTGTAATTGCGTTCCGCAGAGGTTCTGTCCCTGAGGTGATGGTTGACGGTGTGACAGGAAGAATAGTGCATAATATTAATGAGGCGGTGCGTGCAGTAAATGAGCTATCCAATTTTGACCGCTTTAAATGCAGGAAACTCTTTGAGGAGCGGTATACCTCTGAAAGGATGGTAATGGATTATTTAGAGGTTTATCAGGAGGTTATCAATGAATGGAGATGTAATCACAGGGCCAATCTATTCGGAAGGGCAGCATGAAGGAGGTTATCAGGATTGACGAACACTACTATATTTTAGCCACCTCCCCCAATGTGGATGACATAACAAGAGTGCTCAAGGAGGGGGAGACCTTTGCAGTA
The DNA here is from genome assembly GCA_964505185.1 of uncultured Thermodesulfobacteriota bacterium. GTDB lineage: Bacteria > Desulfobacterota > JBBIRW01 > JBBIRW01 > JBBIRW01 > JBBIRW01. Next base: position 247,228 of record CAZDGM010000001.1, on the reverse strand, counting down.
TTTGATCGGAGAGGGGATATACAACCCTTCGGTCTGGGGGAACAGGGGCTCTATTCAGGCGGAACGCGATTCCTTTCAAGATTGGAATTTCACCTGGGGGACCAGAGACCCCTCCTCCTCAGCTCCACAATCCGTGACGATAATGCACTCCTTTCCGTTGACCTTACAAATCCCGACATACCTGGTAAAGATGGATCGATCATTCTGAGAGGGACCCTTCACTTCTTCAGATCAAAGCTCCTCTGGAAAAAGAGCTGCTATGAGCATCTTCGCATAACCAACTATGGGGAGGGTCCTGTTCAGATAAGATTTGGATGGAATTTTGGGGCAGATTTTGCTGATATCTTCGAAATCAGGGGAGTAAAGAGGGAGAGGCGGGGCAGATTTCTCGAAGACAGGATTACAACAGACGCTGTTATACTATCTTACGAGGGCCTGGATGGAAAAATAAGGAGAACACAGATAGAATTCAATCCTCCGCCAGAAATCTTAACGCGGGATGAGGCCTCATATACCGTTACCATAGATCACAGGGAGGAGAAATCCTTCTTCCTCACCATACGATGCTTTAACCCCGATACAGATCAGCCCGAGATACTCACCTACCGCAAGGCCCTCTCATTTACAAAGGAAGCACTCATCTGTGCGCGATCATCAAACTGTGAAATCTTCACATCAAATGAGCAGTTCAATGACTGGATAAACAGATCATTATCGGATCTTTACATGATGTTAACATTAACACTCTCAGGCCCATATCCCTATGCGGGCGTGCCATGGTTCAGCACTGCCTTTGGCCGTGATGGGATCATCGCATCATTAGAATGGCTCTGGGTAAATCCAGACATAGCAAGGGGTGTCCTTAAATTCCTCTCAGAAACGCAGTCAAAGAAATTTGATCCCGATATCGAAGCAGAACCCGGCCGTATCCTTCATGAGATCAGGAAGGGAGAGATGGCATCACTTAACGAAATCCCGTTTGGAAGATACTACGGAAGTGCAGATGCAACTCCACTTTTTGTGATTCTGGCCTCTGAGTATTATGAACGCACTGCTGACCTTGAACTGATAAAAGAAATATGGCCAAATCTGGAGCTCGCACTTAACTGGATGGAAAAATACGGGGATATCGATGGAGATGGATATGTCGAATACATATCGCACTCCCAGAGGGGGCTTGTCCATCAAGGCTGGAAGGATTCAATGGATGCTGTATTCCATGAGAACGGTCTCCCTGCCGAGGGACCAATTGCCCTTGTCGAGGTTCAGGCCTATGTTTACGCTGCGCGCATCGGTGCTTTAAAGCTTTCAAGGGCCCTCGGCAATGAGGAAAGGAGCCTTCAGCTTATTCAAAGTGCACAGGCACTGCGGGAGAGGTTTGAAAGGGATTTCTGGTCAGAGGAGCTTTCAACATATATCCTTGCCCTTGATGGGAAGAAGCATCCCTGCAAGGTAAAGGCATCCAATGCTGGACACTGTCTCTTCTGTGGGATCGCAAGTCCTCAAAGGGCGCTTCAGGTTGCAAGAACCCTCCTTTCAGAAGAATTCTTCTCAGGATGGGGTATAAGGACGCTATCTTCGCGGGAGAAGCGATATAATCCCATGTCATACCATAACGGCTCCGTATGGCCGCACGACAATGCCATCATTGCTTCAGGATTTTCGAAATATGGTATTAAAAAGGGTGCCCTGAAAATTCTAACCGGACTTTTTGATGCGAGCCTGTTCTTTGATCTTCACAGGATGCCTGAACTGTTCTGCGGTTTTCCCAGAAGGCCCGGGGAAGGCCCAACCCTTTACCCCATCGCATGTTCCCCCCAATCCTGGTCAGCAGCCTCTGTATTTCTTCTCCTTCAGGCATGCCTCGGACTTCACATCGATGCCATACATCACAGTGTAAGATTTATAAATCCCATACTTCCACCATATCTGCAGGAAGTCACCTTAAGGAACCTGCGGGTTCGGGATTCATCCATAGATATTGTGTTGAGAAGATACCGCGATGATGTTGGGGTTGAAATATTAAGAAGGGATGGTCCTGTTGATGTGATTGTTAAGAAGTAGTAGTAAAATGTTTATAGGATCTCCATGGAATGGGAGAAGATAAGGGTTGGAACTTCAGGATGGTCCTATCCCTCGGGAAAGGGAAGGTGGACCGATCTATTCTATCCAGAAAATGTGAGGGATGAACTTTATTTCTACTCAAGGATATTCAACACAGTGGAGGTAAATTCATCTTTCTACCGCCCTATCCCATCCCCTGTTGCTAAATCATGGTTAAGAAGAGTCCCTTCTGACTTTGAATTCACCATAAAGCTCTGGAACAGGTTCACGCATCCCATGATGGGGGAAGACGCAGGGGAGAGGGAATATGATCTCTTCAAAAGGGGGGTGGATCCCATTGTGGAGGGTGGTAAATTTGGATGCCTGCTCATTCAGTTCCCGCCGAGCTTTGCCTTTTCACCCTCATCTGTTGAAAAGCTATCCATACTCTTAAATAAATTTGCATCCTACAGAAAAGTCGTTGAGCTCAGGAACAGAACATGGAGTGACAACATGGATGAAACAATCGGTATTCTAAGGGAAATGGATACCTCCCTTGTATACATAGATGAGCCAAAGTTCAGATCTTCGATCAGACAGGAACTCAAACCCTCCGGTGATATTCTGTACATACGCTTCCATGGAAGAAACAGAGAAAAGTGGTGGAATCATGAGGATGCAGAGGACAGATACGACTATCTCTACTCCATAGATGAGTTAAAGCCCTTTGCGGTGGAAATCAGGAAGATCGCAGAGAACCGATCGATAAAAAATGTCTATGTATTCTTCAACAATCATCCGAGAGGGCAGGCGCCTGCAAATGCACTCATGATGAAAAAACTCCTCAACATTGAATCCAAAGCCCCTCTCTATGAAAAATTCCTCAATTCCTATCCCGTCCTGAGGGAAATACTATCAGTCAGACCAGACTAAGCCTTTTCCAACCTTATCCTTGATGCACCCTTTGCCTTCCTGAGAATCTTCGCATCACCGAGAATTCTCCCTACGATATTGACCTCACTTGCAGGCACCGGTTTTTCACCACTGCTTGCAGGTGTTGGACCAAAAAATATCGCCATCGCCCTTCCGGGTGGCCAGTAGCCTATATCACCAACATTAACATCGGTTGTTGCAGTTTCATCGAGATCCATCTTTACAGGGATCCTGAAGTAGAATTCATCCCCCCATTCCTGTGGTGTTGACTCAATGGGAAGCTTCTCGATGATTGACCTAGCACATTCGGTTCCAAAAAGTTCCGCCTCAACAGTCAAATCACCAACCGTTATCTTTATCCTTGCGAACTTCTCTTCCTTCAATCTATCTCCTCGATCTGGATATTGTGCTCAATATTTATGCAACCTATCACACTCTGTGCAGCAGGGCAACCGATGATGTATTTCGAAAAGGCATCCTTTGCATCATCCACCTTATCCTTTGAAACTTTAAGGTGGTAATTCACACGAATATTCGTGATCCTGAGCACGCCATTAACATTTTCAATATCTCCCTCGACATAGGCAACATATCTTTCCTCAGGAGTTGGTATCTTTCTCTTTGCCAGCTCCACGGCCAGCGTCCCCATCATTCAGGCAGCTGTTGCTGCAATGATGTGATCAAGTGTTGCCGCATGCTCTTTCTCAGGCTCGACATTATAGAACTTTTTTATACCTCCGTGCACACCGTAATAGACGGGTTCACTGAAGCCTTCGATAAATGCTTTTCTCGTAGGCCCTTTTTCTCTTACGATCCTGATCCGAGCCGTATGAACTACCTCACCCATAGTGACCTCCTTTCGGAGAAGCCCGTCTCCGGGCTTCTCCAATTCCGAAGATTATAACTCCTTTATGAGCAAACTAAAGTTTTCTTAACTCACCTTTTTCGATCTTTTCAACAAGCGCGTTCCATTCCTCTATTCGGAGTTTTACCATATTGCCTTCTTCACCAATTCTTACCTCATTATCATAAATCTCCACTTCAGGGCAGGATCCACATGCGGAGCAGAGGGAAACCTTCTCTTTCGGTATCATCTCTCTTCACCTCCTTTCTTGGAAAATAACCCTCACTAAATGTTTCCATGATCAATAGCATCAAGGATGGGACATAAGCTTGTTTTCCTTCCCTCCCTGCATGCTGCAACTAACTTGATGAGCGCCCTCATCATACCCTGAAGGCTCTCTATCCTCTTTTCTATTTCAGAAATTTTTATAGTGGATATTCTCTTTACATCCCTGCACCTTCCCTGTGAGTTGATTCGTAATGAAAGCAGATCCTTTATCTCTTTTAGTGAAAATCCAAGCCTCTTTGCCGCTCGTATAAATATTATTCTCCTTAGATCTTCAGGTGTATACAATCTGTAACCTGATTCGGATCTAAAAGGTCTGGGCATAAGCCCCTGTTTTTCATAGTAGCGGATTGTGTCAACCTTTACGCTTGCCCTTTTTGCAAGCTCCCCAATGAAATATCGCCTCATTCAACCAACCTCTAATATATTATAAAAGCTGGAGCATGGTCCAGAGTCAAGGGTTGGAAAAATATTCCTCGATCCATTTCCTGATCTCGTCCCTTACCCTTCTGAATTCCTTTAAGCTTTCCTCCCTCGTTCCCTTAAAATGCGAAGGATCATCAAAAGCTTTATGAATCCTGATCCTTCCGCCGGGGAATTGCGGGCAGCTTTCTGACGCCTTATCACAAACAGTTATTACATAATCAAACTTTTTATCCAGAAACTCATCTATACTTTTTGATCTCTGATGTGATATATCTATTCCAACTTCCCTCATTACCTCTATGGCAAAGGGATTTACACCTGCTGGCTCTGTTCCTGCACTGTATGCATCGAATCGATCACCATAGATCGCCCTGAGGAAGGCCTCTGCCATCTGGGAACGTGCGGAGTTATGTTTGCATATGAAGATAACACTTTCTTTTTCTGAAGAATTCATTTTATTTTCAAAAATAAACCTGCAGTAGAATTCGATATAAGATCATTATAAAATAAGTATCGGGCCATGCAATATCCCTTCTTCACCAAATGGTATAACCTTTCCCTATGGATATACAAACTGGAGGATCATAGCACCATCTCAGAGGACGGATAATAATACAATCAGGGTTGTCCTCGGAAATGATGTAGCAATCGATGCGGCAAAAACAGGAAAAACAAAACCATGGCCTGATGGAACTGTCCTTGTAAAAATTGTCTGGAAGGCAAAAACACACGAAAGATAACAGTCTGCAATTATTCCTGACGAGTTTGTCCATATTGAGTTGATGATAAAAGATTCAAAAAGATACACTTCAACAGGTGGATGGGGAATGAAAAACAATATGTGTGAAGAACTGTGGGATAAGCCTATGCATGCACGAAAGGATGATAAAATGGGGATGTAATGAAGAAGATATATTCAGCAGGAACCAGTACTCGATCAGAAGAAGAGTTCATCGAGCTCCTGAAGAGCTTTGGCATCCGGTGTGTGGTTGATGTAAGGAGCTTTCCCACAAGCAGGCTCGAGCACTTTAAGGGCAAAAACCTCGAGTTAATCCTGAAAAGGGAGGGGATAAGGTATGTTTATCTTGGAAATGAGCTCGGAGGGTTCAGGAAGGGAGGTTATGAGGCACATCTTTTGTCCGAAACCTTTCGGCGCGGGCTCGAGAAGATGGAATCTATCGCAAGCGCAGAACCAACACTGTTTATCTGTGCTGAAAGGCTTCCGTGGAGGTGCCACAGACGTTTCATTGGAAATGCCCTTAAGGAAAAGGGGTGGACCGTAATTCATATCATAGAAAAGGATCGAGTATGGGGTTAATTTCCGCATAATTTTATTGTAATATTAAATTTTATGCTTGATCTGGTCAAAATTGCATCTATATTTACGCTCTTAATCCTGCTCCTTAGATACAGATGGCACATCGGTATTGCTATGGGTGTAGCTTCGATAGCGCTCTCCATCCTTTATGCGATGCCTCCAGTGAGATTAATGGAAGCAGCATTCAACTCACTTACCTCTGTTGAGTGCATAAAACTTCTCCTTGCCCTTTCTTTGATAAGGGTATTTGAGATGGTATTAAGGGAAAAGGGTCTGCTAACAAAGATTACAGAGGTTTCGGGAAAGTTTCTAAAGAGGAGAAAGCTTGTTATCATATCAATGCCCCTGCTTATAGGGATGCTCCCGTCCATTGGAGGGGCATATTTTTCTGCACCAATGGTTGATGAATCATCAAAAGGACTCAATATAAGCAACGAACAGAAGGCCTATATAAACTACTGGTTCAGGCATCCATGGGAACTTATCCTGCCACTCTATCCCGGGATAATACTTGCCTCATCGATGACGGGTCTTAAGTTAAAGGAACTCATAATCTTGAATCTCCCCTTTGCTGCAGTGATGACTGTCGCTGGGTTAATAATCGGGCTCAAGAATGTAACGGGGAAAACAGAAAACTCCTCCGATAAAATAACAATTAGTGATTCAATCCTTCCCTTTCTCCCCATTGTTGCTGTTATACTCGGTGTTGCACTTTTTGGAATCGAGCTTCATCATGTCCTCGCCATAATTATTCTTCTTTTCATAATAATCTACAGGGATAAGACAGAAGGATTATTCAGATTCATCAGGTATGGATTCTCAAAGGACGTGCTTCTGCTCATATCTGGCGTTATGCTTTTTAAGGGAATAATAGAGAGCTCGGGCGCGGTGGAGGGTCTTCACGGATTCTTTGTTCAAACAGGGATCCCCATCTCACTGATTGCCTTTACCCTTCCGTTCATCACAGGTATTCTCACAGGTTTCACTGTTGGTTTTGTTGGAAGCACATTCCCTCTTATCCTGAGCATGGCAGAAAACAATCCTTATCTAATATCCTTTGCCTTTGTAAGTGGATACATAGGCGTGCTGCTCTCACCTGTTCATCTCTGCCTCATACTAACAAAGGAGTATTTCAGGGCTCACATGCCTGGCATATACAGGAGAATTATTCCGGGTATCCTCACGATGATCCTTCTATTATTAGTTGAAAGGTATCTTTTCACCTATTGAACCTCGCTCCATTAATTGATGACTTTTCAAATCCTAAATCTTATATATATAAGGGCAACATCAATTAAGCCCTTTGATATATCTTCAGAGTATCCTTCCGACCAATCTTCACAAGGAAGAAAGCAGTGAGAATCTAAAACTCTCTCTTTCTCCTATTCTGGATTGGTAATGAGACCCACACCCAACCTGAAAGGGGATATTTTTTAAAAGGATTGCGATCAGTTGCCCGAAGCCCCATCTTAAGATGTTCTGTTCGGTTTAACTCCTGAGACTTTTATGCTTATAATCATATTTGCGATTTCGTTAATCTTTTCAGGTGGTATTTTCAGATTATCCATAATTGCCTTTGCTGCAGGATCATTGGCCATGCAGTCTATGGGAAAATATTTTTCGTCAACTATTCTAACACCCTGAAATCCTGCCTCTTTTATGGTTTTTATGTACTCATCTTTTCATATCGCTCCAGAAAGGCAACCAATGTAAGCCTCAACAGAGTTTTTTATGAAATCAGGAAGTTTTCTCGATAATACAATGTCAGATATCATCAGCCTTCCACCGGGTTTTAACACCCTGAAGGCTTCTGCAAAAACCCTGCTTCTATCAGTTGAGAGATTGATAACACAATTCGATATGACAACATCTATATAGTTGTCTGCAACTGGTAAATCCTCTATCTCTCCAAGCTTAAATTCTACATTTTCATATCCACCCTTCTTAGCGTTTTCTACTGCCTTTTCATTCATCTCAGGTGTCATGTCCACACCTATAACTTTCCCCTTCCTGCCAACTCTCTGAGCTGCGAGGAAGCAATCAAAACCGGCCCCTGAGCCAAGATCAAGCACCACTTCCACAACATGATTGCACAGGAGCACAGCAGGAACTCTCTTGCTTAGCGATTTTGGCATACGCCTCTCTTACGACTTTCTTTTTTTCGTATTTTTTACCTCCATTTTTCCCCCTTTTATTCGACCAGTTGCGTAATTATTTCAATTTTAACTCTGATAATAACTTCTTCAGCTCATCTACTGTTGGAACTTTTCCTGATATTACAACCTTTCCATCTACAATTACTGCAGGCGTCAGCCTGATACCAAGTTTTGCATATTCTCTCACATCGTATACATGAGAGATATCAGCAGCAAGATTCATTTGAGCACAAGCCTCTATTACATTTCTCTCGGTTGCCTGGCATCTCGGACAGCCTGGTCCTGCTATTTGTATCTTCATGTTACCACCTCCTAAAAAACAAAATTTCCAAAAAACCAGCCAACCAATGTTCCCAGAACTACAATGGTAGGCACATAAAGGAGTGCTTTTTAACTCCAAAAACTCTTGCTATCGCCAGCCAATTGGGTAAACTCAATCCCGATCCGGTAAGTAGAAGGGCAAGGGCAGGACCATTGCCCATACCCAATTTCATCAACGTATCAACAAATGGTGCTTTTGTCATTGTAGCAAAGTAACTTATTGCTCCAATCATTGTGGCAAGAAATGAGGTAAGGAGTCCATTTCCACCGAGCCAGTTTTTAATCCAATCTTCTGGCAATACCTTTCCAATTATACCAACGATAAAAACACCAATTAAAAGTAATGGGAAAATAAGTCTAACAAACTACCACGTCTCCCTCAGCCAATCTTTCATCCTTTGCCTATCCAACACTTTTAAGGCATATATGGCAATCACAGAAGTAAAACCTGCCCAGAGTAAAACCTTGTAGATATAAGCACCGCCTCTGATGAGGTAGTTGGGTAAAAGCAACGATAGGAGTATTAGCAGTAACAGGATAAACTCATCTTTAGCAATGATTTTGGTTTTTGAAAATTCGCCTTTAGTAATCATAATCTCCCGCTTTTCCCCTCCAAAGACAAGAGTCATAACTCCTCCAACCGCAAATGCCATAAGAAGGGCAGCACCAATTCTTGATACGACCATTTTCCCGCCGAGGATGCTTCCGGTGTAAATAAGGGCAAGGATATTTGACGCTGGCGCAACCCAGAGGATAATAAAGGCAACTCCAATCCCTGCCCCGCTATAATAGAGCCCGCTTGCAATCGGTATAATCGTGCAAGAGCAAGCTCCAAGGAGAAAACTTGCAATACTTGCCAAGGAAAACGATTTCACCTTATTTGCACCCTCGCCAAGATAGCTAAGGATGGCCTCACGATTAATGAAGGTTACCATTGCACCTGCAAGGAGAAAAGCAGGCACGAGGCAGGTTATGACATGCTCAGCAATGTATTCTTTTAGAGCCAGCAGTCCAGCAAAGATTAATTCCAATAGCATCTTTTTCCCCCTTACTAAAAAGCCTGTAAGACCTTTTGCCCTTCTTTTGCCTGCTTGTGCAAAATGGACTTAACTAAATCAAGCACTCTACATATCTCGCTATATTTGATCCTGTAGAATGATCTTACGCCCTCCGCCCTGAATTCAACGATTCCACTTCTTTTAAGTGCATTGAGATGTCTTGAGATATTTGATTGATCCTTTTTTAATTTTTCCACTATCTCACATACACACATCTCGTCTCTATCCTTTAGAAGCTGCAAAATCTCGATTCTTGTTGGATGGGCCAAGCTTCGAAAATAATCTGCTATCAATTTCGTTATAACTGCCTGCATTATAACCTCCTATTATGCTTTTATGCAACTATATGAAATATAGCATTAACTTAACTCATAGTCAAGTAATTTGCTATCTCTGTCACAATCCCTATGTTTTTTGACTTATTCAGGTAAAGGATGTTTAACAGGTAAGGGATAATCAACTCTCATGTAAAAACTTCTATCATCAGAGGGAAGCCCTTTTAATAAAATTATTCTCTGTCCTGATATCCCCTTTTTTTCAAGACTCCGAAGGTACTTTATGTGATTGCCAACGGTAAAGGAGGAGGTGTTAGTTATTTCAAACTCAGGCCAGCAATGGGGATGGTTCTTCCTTCCATTCACCTGCATCCAGGTTACTGATGATCGCCCTGAATATACTAAAAACCTCTGTCAGAGGCAAGGATGAGTTTGACATCCTTTCGATCGTGTGTATATGGGATTATGAAGGTGGCCTTCCTTTTTTGCCTTCTCAAAATCCTGGCGACATCTTCGGGGAGCTTTCTCTCCTGGAGGGGGAGGTGTATGACACGAATGCCCAGGCAGTAGAAGAATCATATATATATATCTACTCCGGCTTGCCCGTGAATACGGGGTTAGAGACAGCAGAGGGATACTCTTGAGGATAAGGCTGAGCCATAGTGAGATAGCTAAGCTAATAGGTTCCTCACGGGAGACGGTGACACTTGCCTTAAAGGAACTGAGGGAGAAGGGAATTATAGAGATTGCAGAGAGGACAATAATAATCAAGGCCCCGAAGACCCTCGAAGAATTGTTATAACCATAACAGATTTTTAGGATTTGGATTGACCAAAGGATTTGGGTAGGGTAATTGTGTAAAAAACTCCCTCGATGAGGAGGTAATGTATGAAGGTTTTTAAGGGTATTTTGCTGATTGGAGCTTTGATAACCTTTATATGGATGCCCTCCCATATCCTTGCAGAGCACAGGGTCGAGATGGCCTCGAATCCATGTGCTGTTAAGAATCCCTGCACCCAGAAACAACCTTGCAGCATGAATCAGCCATGTTCAGCAAAGCAACCATGTTCGGTGGAGCAGCCTTGCAGTATAAGCCAACCCTGTGGCATGAAGGATGGAGAAGCAAAGTCCTTTCAGGATGTCATCGATTACGGCAAGAAACTTTGGAAGGACCCATCCCTCGGGAAGTCAGGCCTTTCCTGTGCCACATGCCACGAAGGGGGGAGGAGCTTTAAGGAAACGGCCAGAAAACCCTACCCCCACTATGTAAGTATGCCAAACAGGGTCGTTACCCTTGACCAGATGATAAACTTCTGCATGAAAGTTCCTATGAAGGCTGAACCCCTTGCATGGGACTCAGAGGAGATGACGGCAATTGCTGCGTATCTTGAGAATGTGGTGCTAAAGGAGGTAAGGGCTTCTGCCAGCCATGCTCAATAAAGCAACCCTGCGGCATGAATCCCTGCACCCTAAAAAACAGTGTAATATATAAAAGCCCATCTTTTACATCATGGGTTCTCATGAGCGCGAGGATTAAAGATGAAGGGAAAGGCCCATACCTTTTCAAGGAAAACCACCGGAAGGATTCAGCCTCCTTGAATCGTCCCTCAATCCCAGGGCCTGTGGTGCATGCCATCCCGTCCAGTTTGAAGACTGGCAAACATCCCTCCACGGAAAGAGCATGGGGCCTGGTGTCCTTGGACAGTTGTTGGATTTTAAGGAGAATATCAATGAAGTGGCGGGGTGCATGATCTGTCATGCCCCGATGTATGAACAGATAGACGAATTCCTGGAGGGTAAACTACCCGAAGGCGTGGCCTTCCCTGATGAAAAGGGATTGTACCTTACAGGTGTATCCTGCGGGGTATACCATGTAAGGAGCCATGTAAGATACGGCTCTGAGCCAAAGGTAAGGAGGCCAAAGGAGGAGCTTCCCCATAAGGGATTTGAGGTCGCTGAGATCTTCTCTGATTCAAGGTTCTGCACCCCCTGCCACCAGTTCCCTGAGGATGGATACAGTCTCAACGGAAAACCCCTTGAAAACACCTACAGGGAATGGCTTGAAAGCCCCTATCCCAGGGAGGGGAAGATATGCCAATCCTGCCACCTGCCCGAGAGGAGACATACCTTCAGGGGGATACATGATCCTGAATTTACAAGGAAGGGGATAAAAATAAGGACACAGGTAAAGGTTGAGGGTAATGAGACCTTAGTGATAGTAATGGTGATTAACGAAGGTGTGGGTCACTACTTTCCCACGTATGTAACCCCCTTTGTGCTTGTCAGGGTATATCAGGTAGATAGGGAGGGTATTCTTTTTTATGATACCATGAAGGAGGGCAGGATAGGAAGATACATTCCCCTTGACCTCTCCTGCGAATTCTTCGATACCAGGATTCCCCCAAAGAAAAGCTATGACCTTGAATACAGAGAGAAGCTGAAAGGTTATGCCTTGAGGGTGGAGCTAATTGTTTACCCTGACGAGTTCTACACAAGGTTTTATCAAAGCATTCTTTCCAGAGGTCTTGCAAGGAGGGGTAAGGTTATGATCGAGGAGGCCCTTAAAAACTCCCTCTCCACTCCTTACATACTCTATCAGAAGACCATACCTTTGAATCCTTAACAAGTTCTTGTCTTCCCTTACTTCGGGCTGTCCCTAAACCAGAGACACTCCTGTCCTGTAGAGATCAAGGAAGGATTAAAATATGGCGCATTCCTGAAAACCTTACAAAAGACCTCAAAGACAGAAGGGGGATGTACAGGAGATATCCAGATATCCCTATTTTTATGTTCTTATTAATTAACACGTCTAAAGCCAACGGCAGATGTAATAAAAAGAGGGTAGAAATTATGCCAACCTCTATAAACCAGAATTCTGTAAACAAAACGGGTATGCCCAGAATTGCAAAAAATACAATTAATATCTCAAAAGAATCTTTCCATCTGGTATAGTCATCTCCTTTTACCATATCAGGATGGTCTTTATAAAGCTTCATCCTCCAGAAGGCATGCCAAAATTGTATCTTTAAGTATTTAAACAGTGCATCTGTATGGTGATGGGCAATAAGGGCATCAGGAATAAATCTTATTTTATCTCCGCTGGAGGATAACCCTGATGAAGAAGTGCCTCTATAACACGCCCTATAATGTTTGCCCTGTTGTATATCGGAATAATTACAGAAACAGAAGGCATATAAATGTTCCTTAAAGGAAGCTGTTCTGCATCAGGCACTACAAGCATGTTTCAAAGGGATTGTGTATCCATTACTATAAGTGCCTGTATGTAAAGAGATTATAATAACCATAACACCCTATTTCCAGTATTTCCCTAAGGCTTCCAGATAGGTCTTTGCGAGTTTTTCCATCTCTTCCCTTTGTATGGTAGCACCTCCTGCCTGTGTGACCTTAAGATACACACCTCTTGCTACAGCACCCTCTCTATTGATATGAACCTCCAGCACAAAGTGCCTCCACAACGGTGTAAAGATAAGGGCCTTCACAACACGCTCTCCTGTCTCAGCCTTTGCCATCAGAGTCACAATTCCTTTTTCTCTGTCAGGTTTTGGATACCTGGCAGGCTCAAACCCGATATCATCACCAGCCCGGATCACATAATTAAACGCCTTTTCGTAAGAAATGGCGGGATAACCAATTTCTCTATAAATCCTGGGTTGAGTTACTGTAGCGCAGGCTCCAAGAAATAAGATTATTAAAATGTAGAGGAATCTTTGCATTTGCCACCTCCTTTCTACCCCTGGTCCAATGAGCAGATAACGTTATTGGGCTTTGCGAAATGCGAAGCATCTGGGCGAACGTAGGGAGCCGCAAAGCCTGTGTTATCTGCCCTTGCCATGTTATGCTTTCTCATAAGCTTCCAAGAAATCCTCTCTTGAGATACCAGCTTGTGTGAAAGCGTAGAAGCTTTTATTTTGGAATGATTAGGTATAGTTAAGGGAGTCTTACTTTCATCAGGATTTTCACAGTCTCTTCTCTCAACTCCTCTAACACCCCAAGTAGTGCTAATAGATACTAGAACATGTATGCCCAGCAGAACTACAAATTGGTACTGGCTTATCTGCCATCTGTTTCCTACTTAATCAACATTATAAATTTTTTATTTTAAAAATCACCTATGTTTTTTTGAATATTTTTTATTATGAATAAAAAATGGTCGTTTCAAGAATTTGTGTAAGATCTCAGAACCCCTTAAGGCTTATGCCTCCATTCCTCATTCAAAACTCTTACAAGGGCAAACATTATCCTTCTAAAAGCTCTTTATGGACTCTTCCTTAGAGGTTGCATAAAAGATCCCCTTTGCCTCAGATACAACAGACCATTTAAGCCCGCTCCTTTTTGAGATGGATAAGGAAACCCTCCCTAAATAAGTTCTTCTTTTAAAGAAAACGGAGGGGGAATGCCCCTCCAAAAATTCAATCAAAGAAAAGGAAACAATAAAGGAAATTCGTCCTTATTCGGATCCGTTGCAACAGCAGTAAGACTGTTTTGAGTTAAAAGATTAACATAGTAAACATCAAAACTATCGGAAGATATTTTGTAAAGACCTAAAAGACTGTTTTCACCAATTCCAAATCCAAGCATTATGCCGTCAGAAGGCACACTTCCCAGGACAGTTTCTGAACCGTCTGCGGGATTAATAGCCTTGATAGTCCCTCCTCCAGTTGAGGTTGCACCATCAACCCTCAGCAGTCTGTAAATTGGAAAGGAAAAAGGTGGTGTATCAGGATCCATTGTCCCATTCGTTTGAAAAGTAAGGCCAGCCCAATAACTGCTGCTGATGCATTGGGAATCTGACCAGCCCTCTTTCCAGGTGCAAGCTCTCCATGTATCTGGATCCGCCACCCACTCATCAAAATAAGAGGTGTCACCTTGGGTAAAAAAGATTTCAGATGCAGCTGAGGAGATAGTTACAGGAGAACCGTTTCCCTTAGGAATAGCTTTAAAACTACTATATGAGGAGGTATATATGATTATATAATTAGTAGTGGCAGCAGCGAAAACCTGGGCATCACCTCCGCTATAGATTTGTGAAGGAGTAGTTCCTCCATGGTTGAGCTTGTAGATGTTTTTGGAGGAATCAATCCAGTAGAGAGCAGTACCGTCACTTACCCAATTATCCGACGTACTACAATCTATAGAACCTACAGGGTTAAGATTCGAACCGTCAAAAACATGAAGCGTATTGTCTACACATATATACTCATTCCCATTATTTGGATTAACTTCTACACTAAAGACATCAGTTACCCCTGTTTTGAGTGTTGAACAGGAAAGGTTTGTGTCACACTTCTTTATGCTTCCACTATCCATTATAAGAAAACCGGAAATGGCAGGATTTGAAAGACCTCCACTAAATGAGGTGATAAGAGATTTACCTGTCATGTCCATAGGTGTATCGCTACTGCCCATTCCTGAGTGGATCAATTTAAGCCCATCGTCAGGTGTATTACAATTTCCATCATTCCCAGCAGTCTCGATAAACATCCACATTTTTTTGTTGACCGTATCATCTTCACTGCCTTGAATCTCACAAGCATCGGTTATGCTGCTTACCTGCTGAGGGGTAGGTGTACCAGAGCCCTTTACCATTGAGACCATTTTGACAGCACCCTTACCCGTTCCATCATCTACTATATAGAAAAGAGTCTGTGTATGAAGGTCTGTATAACTTCTCGTAGATGGGTTATAACTTCCTAAAACAAGTAACGCGCTGGAGTCAATTAAATCTCCAGATTCAACCTGAATAGGTGAAGTAGGGTTTGCAGGGTCAACAAGATGAATACTTGC
>CAZDGM010000001.1:0-231664 GCA_964505185.1 uncultured Thermodesulfobacteriota bacterium | reverse complement strand
TTGCATAATTTATGTTAGAATATCACCAAAGATTTTTGTAACTAATGATACAGGGACACTGCATATAGCAATTCCTATAGGTATGAAATCAATAGAGGTCCAAGCAGTTTTTAATGCTGTAAAGGAGACAATATCGTGAAGATAGCTTTTTATAATCTTACCTCTACAGTTAAAATTGGAGGGATAGAAATTTTCAGTCTTGAGTTAGCAAAAAGACTTGCTGAGAAGGGACATGAGATCACTTTTATATGTGGAGATTCTCCCGTTCAGATTGATTATCCGAAAAATATGAAAATATTTAGGTATCCTTTTCGAGAAAGAAATAAATTTCCTTATCTCGGATCCCGTCTTAGAAAATTTATGGAGAGGGTTTCTTTTTCTTTTCATTCATTACCTTCAATCTTAAAAGACAAGGAAAAATACGACTTTTTCTGCATTTTTAAACCTTATGATTTTCCAGTTTCATTGTTGGTTAAGAAATTTAACAAATGTAATAAACTCATTTTTTTCTCAGGAGGAACAGAATTTTTTCCGGGATACAAGTATATGGCAAAAAAAATGGATTATCTTTTCGCTTGCAGTAAATTCAATGCTTCACAGATAGAAAGTTATTGCGGTATTAAGCCATTAATACTTCCAAATGGGGTCGATACTCAAAAGTTTAGCCCACTTGATCCCGATTTAAATCTCAAAAAAAAGATTGGTCTGAAGGATGAAAAGGTCATAATAACAGTTTGCAGACTTGTTGGGTGGAAAGGTGTGCAGTATGCGATAAAAGCTATTGCAAATTTAATAAACAACGGTTTTATCAATATAAAATATTTAATAATAGGAGAAGGAGAATATCGAAGAGAGCTTCAAATTTTATCAAAAAATTTAGATATTGACAAAAATATTATGTTTTTAGGAAGAGTTGATAATCTGAGTCTTCCCAGCTTTTATTCTATTTCTCATGTGGCTGTCTTTCCGAGTATCGCGCACGAAACTTTTGGAATTTCAATTGCTGAAGCTATGGCATGTACTGTTCCCGTTGTTTGCACAAACGTAGGAGGAATCCCTGAAGTTGTGGGAAATGTTGGTTTTTTAGTCTCTCCCTGTGATGATAAAGCTTTATCTCATAAAATTAAAATTCTTTTAACAGATGAGAATTTGAGACAACAAATGGGTTCTTTCAGCAGGAAGAGAATTGTTGAAAACTTTAGCTGGGATATAGTAGTAGATAAATTTTTGGAGTACATTAATTATGCCCAAAAAAGTTTTAATGTTTCCAGGACCTGTTCATCCTATTCCTCCACTAAAAGGAGCTGCTGTTGAGACCTGGATATATGAAGTATCCAGGAGGTTAGTTTTTTATGAGCCTCATATAGCTTGTATTGGTAGTGCTTTTCACCAAAAAAATGAATTTAAAAACGGCGTTTACTTTCATAGAATAACTTTTGGAAAGTTTTATAAGACAATTTTTCAAAAAATAACAAGGATTGATCCCTTATCTTATCCTCGCAGACTCCTGAAAATTATAAATGAAATAAAGCCTGATGTAGTTCATATGCATAACTCTGTTAAATGGTTTTTGCCCGTGATAGAAGCCGTTAATAAGAATATGAAAAATACAAAAATAATTTTGCATCTTCATAATGAGATTGAAATAAATAATGAAATTGCTGTAGATGCTTTTATGGGATGTAGCAAATATATTGTCGATATTTATCAGGAGAATAAAAAAATAAAAGCAAAGTATTATAAATACATTTATAATGGGGTAGATCTAACAAAATTCAGACCCTATTGGGAATCAGAAGAAGTAAGAAAAGATGTAAGAAATAGATTTAATCTGACAGATAAGGATTTTGTAGTATTATTTGTAGGTAGAATATCTCCTGAAAAAGGCGTGGAACATGTTATTGATACAGCGTATTTGCTTAGAGATATTCCTAATATCAAATTTCTTGTTGTAGGAGAAATTCCAACCAGAGGTAGTCGATTGGAATATGCAAAAAATATTATTCAGGCAACTCAATCGTTAAAAGATAAAATATCTTTTACAGATGTTTTCCCCCCATTCAAGATGAATTTAATCTATATGGTAGGAGATGTAATATTTATACCTTCAAATTTTGAAGCATTCGGCATGGTAGCTTTAGAGGCTATGGCTACAGGACTCCCAGTTATTACAAGAAAAAAGGGGGGTCTCAAGGAATTCATATTGGATAATGAAAACGGTTTTTTTGTTAGTGAAGATAATATTTCAACTGAGGCAGCTAATATTATCGAAAGGTTGATACTGAATAAGGAATTGAAAAGAAGTATAGGGGAAAAAGCAAGGCAGACCGCTGAAAAATTTGATTGGATTTATATATCTGAGGAATTAGAGAGATTTTATACACAAATTTTGAGCTAAACATGATCCAGAAGGATTTTTAATCTCGCATCTGCATTCTGCAGCCCTTAAAATAAAGTTTCTTGCCAAAAGACTTCTCAAATGCTTTCTCAGCAAACCCTCTATATTCAGGAAATTCTTTACAAAATAGATCCAGAAGTGAAGACACACAGTATTCACACCCACCATCAGCGGTAAGTAAAATTTTAATTACCTTTTCTGCAAATTCTTGCTCAATGTAGCAAATTTTTACAGTGTACTCACCAAGTGTGGGTGGCAAAACACTCTGTCCGTGTACCTGCCAAGAGGTGTGTCCCTAAATTCTTCTTTAAGTTCTCCAGCAGGAGTAAAAGCATCCCTTCCTGAGCTTTGAATGATTTTCTCCTTTGCCTCTTCAAATCCCTGACTGATATTGGTCAGCCTCTCATCCCTATGTTCGGAGAAAGCAAACTCAACTTTAATAGAGGGGATTTGACCAGAACGTGCAAGTTTATAAATGCTGTGTTCATCCATCTGGAGATATTCGGCTACCTGTTTGTAAGACCTTCACTTTCTCCTATTCTGGATTGACAATGAAGTCCACATTGAAAAGGGGAAAATTTTTTAAAATGGACTTGAATTTTTGTTTTGTATTGCTATATCTTATACACTTGAGCAGACTGCAAAATCAAGGGAAGGCAAAATCCCTGCTGGGAAAATTGAAATTTACACTCATTTCAGTACAAAAAATCTTTCCGCAATAAAAATCCACTTGATAATCTTTTAAAAGGAGGTGAAACATGAGTAAAAGGGCAAAAGACAAAGGTCATCCAGAGAGGAGTATATGCGAACAGTTCGCATATTCCCTAAAATATCCGAACATTTAGGATATGAATAAGTTAGGCGATATTGCTAAACAATGCGGGTGGAAAGGATGATAAAAATAAAGAGGATTTATGAAAAACCTTCAGAAGAAGATGGATTCCGTATACTGGTAGATAGGCTGTGGCCGAGAGGAGTTAAGAAAGAAGATGCCAGAGTTGACCTCTGGTTAAAAGATATTGCCCCTTCAGATGAGCTTAGAAAATGTTTTTCTCATAAGAGTGAGCGGTGGGAAAGGTTTAAAAAGAGATATAAAGATGAGCTAAAAGGGAAAAGAGAGTTATTAGAAATGATAAAAAAGTTTGAAAAAGAACATGGAACAGTGACTTTACTATTTTCAGCCAAGAATGTTGAGCACAATAATGCAGTTGTTCTGTTAGAGGAGATAAAAAATGAAAGTAGGAATGTCCTTTAATTTGCCGATAAGACCAAACATCTCATTTAGAGGATTTCGCTACAGGGGTGAAAATAATCCTGATGGTTGGGAGATAAATCTTGCAGAGGAAAAACGGACAGAACAAACGGGGTACGTTATCGCAACTAAAAGATTAACAGATGAACAATGGCAAAACTTCAAATTTGGGGAGCTGATTGTATTTAAAGATGGGAAAATGATATATTCTAACTGCCGTGACGTTTCAAAGAATTTAGAAACAGCCTTCACAGAAGTGGAAAAAGAAATCCTTAAAATACAAAGGATAAACCCGCATAGGTTGAGTTTAAAAGAAATCGCTAGAAATTTGACCCATTCAAAAAAGGAAATTAAATCGGCAATTCGTTCGCTTCTTTGTAAAGAATATATACGCCAAGATAGGAGAGATAATGTTAAATGGGATCACGAGGATGCAACATTTTATACAGAACCATCAAAAAGAAAGAAAATCAACGGGTTTATAAAATGAAATTATTGAAACGTCGCCTAACAGCGGATAAAAGACTTTGCTACGCTTCACCCAAATTACCTTCGTTAACTTATTTTTATCCATAGAACATTAAGCTGAAACAATAAGAGAAGCCCGCATCTTCAATAAATACCAAAAAGTTCCCGCCACTCAAACTTTCGGCTTTAGGATGAAAGGAAATACTAAGAACGGATAAAATTATTTATTCTTTGTTGATTAGCGCTTCTATGTTTCTTACTTGCTTCCACCATTCATCTATTTCATCTTTCCTAAATCTCCATTGATTAGCAATTTTCACGGCAGGGATTTTTCTTTCCCTTGCCATTTTATAAAGAGTAGATTTTCCTATTTTTAAATATTTTGCAGTCTGCTCAAGGGTCATTATAGGCGAATTACCTTCCATCATAGGTTTAAATCCTTTTTAACCTGCTAAAGTCTATCAACGTTTAACATTAATTAATAAAATATAACAAAAGAAAGCAAAAAGTCAAGTCCATTTTCAAAAATCTCTCTTTTTTAGGGCAGGCGGACTTCATTGTCAATCCAGAATAGGAGAAAGTGAAAGTCTTATTTTCCCTGCCTTTTCTTTTGTGCGGATAAGTTGGAAGGATACTTTGAATGAGTTTGTAACAGCCATCAAAATGGCTCCCCGGGCAGGACTCGAACCTGCAACCCTTCGGTTAACAGCCGAATGCTCTGCCGGTTGAGCTACCGGGGAACCGCAAAACCCACATGGAAAGGCCCTCTATGCGGAAGGATTGTGCACTCAAAAGCTTATAAATAATACCAGAACTTCCATTTATCAGTCAAATATCTGCCCCTCCATCACCTCTTCTCATTATCTCATCTTCCCGACTTCTTATCCCTCGATCCTCCACCACTTACCTCCCACCCCTCTTAAGTTCAATAAGAATGAGCTTAATAATCGCCTTCAGGGTTTCGAATACACCTTTTCCCACACTTGCTACAGCCTCAAAATCAGGGACACCTCTTGGATTCAGAATTGCCCTCATTTCAGAGACAGGCAATATGTTTGAAAGGTCCCTTTTATTATACTGTATAACAAAAGGGATAGAAAAAAGGTCAACCCCCTGATCCTTAAGATTTCTCTGAAGATCCTCCATGCTCTCAATATTTGCATCCATCCTTTCTATCTGCGAATCCGCAACAAATACAACCCCATCGAGCCCCTTCAGAATAAGCCTCCTTGATGCTTCATAGAATACCTGCCCTGGAACTGTATAAAGGTGGAATCTCGTTTTGAAACCCTTTATATCTCCAAGCGACAGCGGAAGAAAGTCAAAGAAGAGTGTTCTTTCGGTCTCCGTTGCAAGTGATATCAGCTTTCCTCTGCTTTCAGGATTCACCTTCCTGTAGATATATTGAAGATTGGTTGTCTTACCACAGAGCCCAGGTCCATAGTAAACGATTTTGCAGTTTATCTCTCTCAGTGAATAGTTTATGAATGACATCTAAACATTTGCAACTTTCTTAATGATTAAACAGCTTATCGATATCCTCCTCAGTAAGATCGGGAAGAACCATGCTTTTCAGTCTCTCATCGGATCTCCTCAGAAGCACATCAAATATGTTTGTAAGCAGATCACTCGCCTTCTTCACCCTGAGTCTA
This sequence comes from uncultured Thermodesulfobacteriota bacterium, assembly GCA_964505185.1. Lineage (GTDB taxonomy): Bacteria > Desulfobacterota > JBBIRW01 > JBBIRW01 > JBBIRW01 > JBBIRW01. Next base: position 225,894 of record CAZDGM010000001.1, on the reverse strand, counting down.
ACAAGACCAAGAGATGTTCTGTTATCAAATATCACAACAAGGATAATGCGCGATCCTATAAGGGAAAGGTGTATATGATCTTTTTCCCCTTCATGGAAAAGGATCGTAAACTCCTTCTGTCCAAGGATCTTTGCAAGTCCACTTGTTGCTGCAATATTGCCTGCGGCAAGCGATGCTATGGAGAGCGCATCAACCTTATCTTTTTCTCCTGCGCTTGCGATGAGTTGACCATTTCTGTCAACAAGAAATACTATCTTTGCCTGCGCATCTTCAACAAGTCGCTGAAGGATGCTGTTTATCTGCCTGAATTCGTCCTCAAAGATTATCAGCTGTGGATCGGTCATCAATCTATCCTGTGCATCATACCTTGGCCTTGAAGTAAGATAGTGCAATCTTCATTCCATCCAATTTTAGCAACCTCTCCCACTCCTCATCAACCCTTTTTTGAATAAGATCGATAAGATGCCTGTTCTTTTCCTCGAAGAGGTGGCGGAATCTCCCCTGCATCTTCAGCCATTCGACAATAGGTTTTTTCTCCTTTGGCTTGTAATTTATCCTCAGCACACCTTCATCCACCTCATAAAGCGGCCAGAAACACGTCTCAACAGCCATTCTTGCAATCTCAATCGTATCCTTCGGTTCGAATCTCCACCCTCTGTCACATGGAGAAAATGCATTTATAAAGGTTGGGCCATCCTTTGCGAGTGCCTTCTTTACCTTTATCATAAGGTCCCGCCAGTCATGAATACTTGCCTGTGCAACGAAGGGAATATTGTGGCCGATGACTATATGTGTTAAATCCTTCCTGTCCTGAATCTTCCCCGGCATCACTTCACCTGGTGGTGCTGTTGTTGTTGCAGCACCAATGGGGGTGGAACTGCTCCTCTGTATCCCTGTATTCATATAGCCCTCATTGTCGTAACATATATAGAGGAAGCTGTGCCCCCTTTCAAGTGCACCTGAGAGTGACTGAAGACCTATGTCGTATGTTCCCCCATCTCCACCAAATGCAATAAACTTTATCCTTTTATCCTTCGGTATGACCCCCCTCCGTTTCAATGCCCTGTACATTGCATCAACACCACTTATAGTTGCAGCAGCATTTTCAAAGGCATTGTGAATCCATGGGGTCTTCCAGGATGTGTAGGGAAATATGCTTGTTGCCACTTCGAGACAACCTGTTGCACATGCAACAACAACAGGATCATCAGCTGCAAACAGTGCCTGTCTGACAAGAACAGAAGCACCACAACCCGCACAAAGCCTGTGACCACCTGTGAGTTTCTCTTCTTTTTTAGATGCTTCCTTGAGATTTACGTTAAATTTTGCCATTCCACACCTCTTAAAAATTCATTATTCTCTGATTGTAATGTAATCAAAATCCCTGGGAGGAACTCCTTTTTCAAGACCCTGAAGAAGCTCACAGAAAACAGCCTTTATATCGTGGACGAATATGTCCCTCCCTCCTAAGCCAAATATCCTGTTTACAATTATGGGCCTCCTCGGAAGGTTGTATAGACTTGACCGAAGTTCAATAAAAAGCGGACCTCCCTCGCCTCCAAAGGTCTCTGCCCTGTCAAGAACGGCAATTGCCTTCACATGGGAAAGTGCATTTGCAAATTCCCTTCCCGGGAAAGGCCTGAAAACCCTCGGCTTGAGTAGCCCTGCCTTTATACCCATTCTTCTCAACTCATCAACAGCAACCCTTGTTGTCCCCGCAGTGGAACTCAGAACAACAACTGCTATATCGGCATCATCCAGCATGTACTCATCGTAAAATCCATATTCCCTTCCAAATTTCTTTCCAAACTCCCTCCCCACATCAAGGATAACACCCTTTGCTATCTCCATTGCCTCTCTCTGCTGCCGTTTGTGCTCCATGTAGTAGTTCTGAAGATCAAGGGGTCCAACAGTTATGGGATTGTTAACATCGAGAAGCGAGCATAAAGGTTTGTATTCCCCCACAAACTCCCTCACCTTCTCATCCTCTATCAGTTCGATCACTTCGAGTGAATGACTTATTATGAATCCATCAAAACAACTCATAACAGGAAGCCTCACATCCGGATGCTCTGCAATGCGAACCGCCTGAATGGTGTTATCGTATGCCTCCTGTGCTGTTTCACCAAAAATCTGTATCCATCCCGCATCCCTCGATCCCATCGCGTCTGAGTGATCGCAGTGGATGTTAAGTGGGGCATTGAATGCACGGTTAACAAGCGTCATAATTATGGGAAGCCTGCATGATGATGCAACATATAGGACCTCCCACATGAGTGCAAGTCCGCATGCAGACGTTGCTGTCATCACCCTCCCGCCTGCAGCAGCAGCCCCGATACATGCACTCATCGCGCTGTGCTCACTTTCAACAAGCACCATCTCCGTTGTTACTTCACCATTTGCTACATAATTGCAGAACTCCTGCATGAGATCAGTGGATGGTGTTATGGGGTATGCTGCGCACACATCAGGATTTATCTGTTTCATCGCATAGGCAACAGCCTGATTTCCCGTTAATGCAACTCTGTTTTTTGCGACATACATCTCTTATCCCTCCTCATGAAATTTCGATTCTGAAACCATCCTTATCGCACTGAACTTGGGCGGGCACTCCCTCGCACATATACCGCATCCCTTGCAATGATCCAGATCAAATCCGATCATTTTTCCATCTTTAACTATAATTGATGAGTCAGGACAGAATATCCAGCATATCAAACAGCTTGTGCACCTCTCGGGATCAAGAACGGGTCTTTCCGTCCTCCAGGATCCTGTCTCGTATCTTTCCGATGTTCCACCTTCTGGGATAATTGCCCCGATGGGAAGTTCCCTCCATCCCATCAACCTGTCCGTATCAAATTTGTATTTCATCCTCCCTTTACCTCCTCGGCCCCTCTAATTAAAGCCTTTATATTGCTTTCAACGATTTTCTCGCTGAATTTTTTACTCAATGTTTTTCTCAATTGCTCATTGATATCCGAAATGGAAACCAGACCTGTAACCTTAACGACCGCACCAAGAAGTGGGGTATTTGGTATATTCTTCCCGAAACATTCAAGTGCAATCCTTGTTGCATCAACAGTGTATACAGGATTACTGTTTACCTTCATCCTCTTCTTGATCTTTTCCGATTCATCAGGCGAATTTATTATAAAAACGGTATCTTCCTTTATCCCCTCAACAAGATCCTTTATGCCAATTAGCGTTGGATCAACAACAGCAACAACATCAGGAAAAAGAACACCGGAATGTATATGGATGGGCCTTTCACTGATCCTGTTGAAAGCCTTCATGGGGGCACCGCTTCTCTCAGGACCGTATTCGGGGAATGCCTGGATGTGCTTTCCCGCCTCCATAAGTGCCTCAGCCAGCATCTTTGCGGCTGTAATGACACCCTGGCCTGCCCTTCCATGCCATCTTATCTCCACATATTCTTTCTCATTCATACCTCCTCCCTGAAGTTTATATTTACAACTCCCTCCTTCCCTGGAGGGCCCTTGAAAGCGTGTATCGGTCCGCATACTCTATATCTGATCCTGCGGGAAGTCCCTGTGCTATGCGTGTTACCTTCACCCCGATGTTTTTTAATAAATTAATAATATATACCGCTGTTGCCTCTCCTTCAACAGTAAAATTTGTAGCAATGAGCACTTCCCTTACTGCTTCCCTCTTTACCCTTTCGATGAGCTCCCTTATCTTTATCGATTCTGGTCCGATCCCATCAATTGGATTTATTACACCATGAAGCACATGGTACCTCCCCTTGTATGCACCACTCCTCTCTATGGCTATGAGATCAAGCGGATCCTCAACAACGCAGATAATCTCCTCCCTCTCCTCCCTGCATATGTAACAGGGTGTTATATCCGTTATATTGAAACAGACATTACACAGCGTTATCTTCTCTTTTAGATCTATCAGGCTTCGGGCCAGTTCCCCGATGCTCTCCTCAGGAGCCCTTAGAAGGTAAAATGCAAGGCGGGATGCACTCTTTTCCCCTATTCCTGGCAGTTTCTTCAGTTCCTCAATCAGTTTCGCAATAGGTTCAGGGTACTTAAGCATATATTTAAAAAGGGGCTTCAGAAAAGTCCCGGAATACTGATCCCTTTTGTTATCCTTGACAACTCTTCAGCAGCCAGCTCCTTTGCCTTTCTTAATGCCTCATTAACTGCAGCAACTATGAGATCCTGGAGCATATCTCTATCCCCTGAAAGGATAACCTGCGGTTCTATTTCAATGGATGTTATTTCACCATTGCCGCTCGCAATTGCCTTTACCATCCCACCGCCCGCCGTAGCCTCAACCCTCCTTTTTGCAAGCTCATCTTTCATTTTCATTATCTGCGCCTGCATCTTCTGTGCCTGCTTTACAATCTCACCAATGTTCTTCACCTCTCCCTCCACCACCTATTCCTCCATTTTGGATCTTTTTATCCTTCCACCTAAAACCCTTACCTCCTCCACATTTCCCTCAAATACCCTGATTGCCTCCACCACAGCAGGATGCTCCAAAATCTCCTTCCTGATCCTTCGTTCAAGATCGGATTCCTTAAAACCCCTCTCCCCTTTTTCAGGAATGATATTCCCTTTTACAGGGGTTATCCTCACCTCCTTATTTAGGAATTGGCTGAACGCCTTTCTGATGAATTCTTCGTTCTCCCCATAAAGTAAAAAATCCTGAAGGGGAAGATTAATAACCCCTTCCCGACCTTCTATAACCTCCTTTGCGGATTTTATGACATCGAAAAGTGTGGGCTTTCTTTCTTTAATATATATTAGCAAATCATCCCAACCTTTCAAATGATTTTCAATAGAATCCTCCTTTTTTATAACATTTTGAGCCTGTATTCCTTCCTCCTTCAAAACCCGCTCTTTTTCCAGGTGGATTGCCCTTTCTATTGCTTCAAGTCTTTGCAGGATCTCATTTAAAGGGACTATCTTCTCCAGGGTGCATAGCTTTATTAAAAGCGCTTCAAGTGCCTCCTTACCATACGATGTCCTTGATATCTCATACTCTGCAGAAAGGGCAATGGTAAGGTATCTATGGGCATCCTCAATAGAGATAGATGAGGCTATGCCCTCAAGCTCCTTCAATTCCTCCTGTGAGAGAAAAATGTCCCCCTTTTCTCCGCATACCTTATATATGAGCATATCCCTTAAATGCTCCAGGATGGTTTTGTATAGAAACTTTATATCTGATGTGCCTTCATATGCCCTTCTCAATGCATCAAGGGCATCTGCTGCCTTTCCCTCCACCACTGCCTTTAATATGAGAAATGGGAACGATCTTCCCGTAAGCCCTAACAACCCCCTTACATCTTCCTCCCTTATCTTTCCACTGGTGTAACTTACCATCTGATCTAAGAAGACAATGGCATCCCTGAGACTCCCATCCGCATACCTTGCAATTAGTCTCAATGCCTCATCTTCCACATCGAACCCCTCAACTTGCGATATCTCTTTAAGCTTACTGAAAATCCTTGAGGGGTGTATTCTCCTGAAATCAAATCTCTGACATCGGGACTGTACTGTTGGAATAACCTTATGGGGCTCTGTTGTTGCCAGGATAAAGACTGCATGGGGCGGAGGTTCCTCAAGGGTCTTTAGAAGTGCATTAAATGCCTCTGTGGTTAGCATATGAACTTCATCAATTATATAGATCCTGTATCTCCCCCTTGATGGTGCATATTTCACAGCCTCTCTCAATTCCCTTACCTGATCTATCCCTCTGTTCGATGCTCCATCTATCTCAAGTACATCCATGAAATGACCGGAATTTATCTCCTTACAGATCGAGCATGCATTGCATGGTGTGGGGGTAATACCTCTCTCACAGTTAAGAGCCCTTGCAAAAATCCTTGCAGTTGTTGTCTTTCCCACACCCCTTGGACCTGCAAAGAGATATGCATTTGCAATCTTACCCATGGAGATTGCATTCATAATCGTCCTTATTAAGGCCTCCTGTCCAACGACCTCTTCAAATCTGGTGGGTCTCCATTTAAGGGGCAGAACCCTGTAGAACATCTCCACACCTTGAAGTTATAAGAAATATTCGGCGAACAGGTTATTTGCAGCACACAGAATTAAATTGCTTACCGTTGCTTCCTTCCGGACCTGGCGGGCTTCGCAATATTCTGTTGCGCAAGACCTGGTCGCCGAAATTTATGCGATTAAAATAACAGAAAATTTTCGCAGTTTCAAGTATATCTGAGAAAAAATCCAGTATTGAATATCTTTACCCATTTCTGGTATAAAAAATTCGTGACCTTTCTTGAATACCTCAGAATGAAAAATATAGAGTTTTCGCCTTCAGATCTACCCAGACTCATAATCAAATACTACGAAGAATACAGGGCCTTTGTAACCTCACTGAAGGATGGATGCAAAAATGAAGGGGAATCGAGGGGCTCAGAGGAAACTAATGAAAATACCTCCTGAAAAATTCCTTAGCCATATGGGAGCTTTTGAATTTCCACCTTCCATTGCTTACCATGAGAACGGAGACTGCTACATCGGGGTTATCGAGCGGAGCAAATCCCACAAACCATTCGCACCTTCCCCTTGGTTCACCACCTGTTAATGATCCTGTTTTCCCAGCAATTGATATACCCTGAATATAGGGTCTCCTTTTCCTATCAAAGAATGCCTTCCTTGATGTTCCTATCGTAACAGTTTTTTTCATCATATGGGCAATCGTTTTTGCTGTTGAACGGGAAATGACCCTTCTTAATATTTCCGGTTTTGCTGAATATATAATCCTGCCTTCCCTGTCCTTTATACTTTCCACAATATAGGGAAGAACGATCTCTCCACCATTTGCTATGGCTGCAGCAACAATTGCACCATGAAGCGGGCTCATATAGGATTCGCCAAACCCTGCACCGAGTTTGCCGATTCCAACTTTATCTTCAGGGATCACCACATAGCTTATATCCATATCAAGATCCCTTAGCTCCAGCTTCTGATTGAAGCAGAAATTTCTGGAGTATCTTTCCATTGTTTCTGCACCAATTGATGTTGCAACTTTTGCAAAAACAGGATTAACCGATTTTGCAAAGGCATATTCAAGCGACATCCTTCTTGCCTTTCTTACAGAATTGAAATTCCAGCTCCTTGGTGAAATATCATACATGGAGCCCCTGAAAAGGATTTCTGTATAGGGTGAGAGCTTTCCTTCCTCAATTGCAGCAGATGCTGTGATTATCTTATAAATCGATGCAGCGGGATGTGATGCCCTCAGTGATGCGTTAATCCCCCTTTTACCTTCCTTTGAATAACTTACAAGGCAGATAATCCTCCCTGTATATGGTTCCATCGCAACAAAAGCTCCATATTCAACATCCGATTTTTTAAAAAGCTCAATAACCCTTTGCTGAAGATCAAGGTCCACTGTAAACTGAACCTCAATGTCTTTTGACCAGGGTAAAGCCTCCAGCACATTCTCATCCCAGGGATTTTTTCCAGCAGAAACCATCTCCTTTATTGATGACAATATTTCCTTTTCTGAGAAATGCTTATACCCATTAGAAATATTTTTCTCACTGTTTATTGTCTGTGGAGAAATTATCAGAAATAAACATGCGGATAGAAATATTGTTAATTTTGTTATTTTTATTAGCAGGGATGATGATCTTCGGGACCTCCTCTGGAATTCCCTCCAGTGACGAACCATCGAATCTCAATTAACAGATTTCTCACTTAAAGTCAATAGTTTATCAATATAAATTTAAAATTTCCCTGTAAAGATCAACCCTCCTGTCTTTAAATATGTCATTCATTTCAGTAATCGACTTATCCATACTCAGGTTCAGATCCACATCCGCAACACACAGTGCATCTTCATCCTCCCCCAGAGAAGCAACAACCCTTCCCCATGGATCAACTATCTGACTTCCTCCAGTAAATATGAGCCTTTTTCCTCCCCTCTCTTCGAAGCCTATCCTGTTTGCCGTTGCTGCAAAAATCCTGTTCTCAAGGCATCTTGTTAGCATTGCCTTCTGGCAGTATGGAAGCACAAGATTTGATGGATGACAGACGATCTGTGCATTTTTGAGTGAAAGGATTCTCATAACTTCAGGAAAGATCCAGTCAAAACATATCATTAGACCTATATTGCCAATATCTGTCTTGAATACGGGGAAGCCCGTATTTCCCGGTTTAAAATAAAGCTTTTCCTCATAGAATAGATGCGCCTTCCTGTAATGACCTATATAGCCTGAAGGACCGATGAGGAATGCGGAATTGTAATATCCATCATCAGCCTTCTCTGCAATCCCACCGACAATATAAACCTTCTTTTCTGATGCAAGACGGGAGAATGTCTGGACTGTTCTTCCCTGTGGAATAGGTTCTGCAAGATCTTCAACCTCCTTGTTAGATACAAATTGATAACCCGTTGAGAAAAGTTCGGGAAGCACATAGAGATCTGCATCTGCTCCTGAAATTTTCTCAACGACATAATGAAGATTCTCATCAACCTTTCCAAATTTCGGAGCAAATTGTAAAAGCCCTATTCTCATGGATCCTCCCTTCAAAACCTATATCTTCTCTGCAAGGTGGCATGAGACAAAATGCCCTGGTTTTATTTCTCTCAATTCAGGAAACAACTCCTTACAGACACTTTCCGCATAGGGGCATCTCGGGTGAAAGCTACATCCCGGTGGTATGTTAATGGGACTTGGAACTTCCCCACTTAAAATAATCCTCCTCCTCTTTGTTTGAGGGTCAACAACAGGAACTGCTGAAAGGAGTGCCCTTGTATAGGGATGGAGGGGGTTGGAGAATAGCTCATCTTTCTTTGCCCTCTCCACAATCTTCCCAAGATACATAACAACTATTTCGTCACAAACATATCTTACAATCCTTAAATCGTGAGAAATGAAAAGATATGTTAATTTGTATTCCTTCTGAAGCTCAATAAGAAGATTTAGAATCTGTGCTTGAATGGAAACATCAAGTGCGGAAACAGGCTCATCCGCAACTACAAACTCAGGAACAGGAGCTATAGCCCTTGCAATGCCGATCCTCTGCCTCTGTCCGCCACTGAATTCATGGGGATAGCGGTTGTAGTCCGAGCCCCTCAAACCCACCCTTTCCATAATCTCAATGACCCTCTCTTTCAACTCCCTTCTCTTCACTATTCCATGTATCCTCAATGGCTCGGCAATTATATCGCCAACAGTCATTCTTGGATTCAGTGATGTATACGGGTCCTGAAATATAATCTGCATCCTTCTCCTTAGGTTCCTCATCTTCCTCCGTGAAAGGGAAAAAAGATCCACACCTTTGAAGAAAACCTTTCCATCTGTTGGTTCTAACAGTCGGAGAATAACCCTGCCCAGTGTTGTCTTTCCGCTTCCAGACTCCCCTACAAGACCCGTAGTCATCCCCCGCTCAATCTCAAAGCTCACATCATCAACAGCCCTGACCACATCCTGCTTCCTGCTGAACAGTCCTTTCCTCAAAAAGAAATACTTTTTTACATTCCTCACCTCAATGATACTTTCGCCCATTTAAATATATCTCCAGCGACTGTTCAGGAGGCCCTTTCGAGATATTCTCCTGTTCTTGTATCAACCTTTATAAGATCACCTTCTTTAATAAAGAGGGGAACTTTCACTGTAAGCCCCGTCTCAAGGGTTGCAGGCTTCATTATATTGGTAATGCTGTCACCCCTGATTGCCGGCTCTGTGGAGATAACCTTGAGGATCACTGCTGGAGGCAATTCAATGCTCACGGCTTTACCCTCGAAAAATAGGATCTTGTACTCCTCGTTCTCCTTTATATAGCCCTTTGCATCACCAAGATACTCCTCAGGGATCGTTATCTGCTCAAAGGTCTTACTATCCATAAAAGTGTATCCATCTTCATTTGAATACAGATACTGCATAAACTTCTCTTCAAAGTCAGGTTCCTCAAATATATCACCTGCAAAAAATGTTTTTTCAATTAATGCGCCTGTTTTTATGTTCTTGAGTTTCGTTCTAACAACAGCCTTCCTCTGGGCTGTCTTCGAATGTTGGAAATCAACAATATAGAATATTTCACCATCAACAGTAATTTTCATTCCTCTACGGAAATCTGATGTGCTTATCATAATACCTTTCTCCTCCCCATCAATTTAATTTATATTTCTCCGATATGACCCTTTTGAATCGGGAACCGTAGATCAGATCAAAGGTATCCCCTTTTTCAGGAAATAGCTTAAGGGCCTCCCGCCTTACCCCTTCAACAATCCTGTATGCCTCTTCAATAGATAGATCACCCTGTCTTATAATATTTATTCCAATCGCAACAAGCATACGAAGCCTCTTGAGCCTTTTTTCTTCTTCCCTTAATGCCTCGTTAAATTCGCCTTTTTCCATATAAATTCCAGATTTGTAGATTACCATAAAAATATACTCCATGTAAACCGATTGAAAAGCCAAAACCTTTTTGACTTTTCGGGTATATTTAATTAAACTTAATCAGAAAATGGGCAAATTTAAACATATCATTTTTGACCTTGACAATACCCTTTATCCAAGAGAAGTGGGCCTGTTCAACTTTGTAAATGAACGTATAAACAGATACCTTGTGGAATTTATGGGCTTTCCTCCCGATGAAATTGAGGCGATCAGGAAGAATTACATAACAAATTACGGAACAACGCTAAGAGGGTTAATTATTCATCATAATGTGGATACTGATCATTACCTGCAGTATGTTCACGATATCCCCATTTCAATTCTTATAAAAAGGGATTTGAAACTCCGAAACCTCCTTAAGAATATTAATATAAACAAGGTAATATTCACCAATGGCTCCGAGGATTATGCAAAAAAGGTTTTGAGAGCACTTGGTGTTGAAGACTATTTTTCACGTATCTTTGATATTCAGTTCTGTCAGTATAAACCCAAGCCCCATCCCGAATCCTATGAAAGGGTTCTAAGGGCATTAAATGCAGAGGGCAGAGAGTGCATAATGGTTGATGATATGGAAGAAAATCTTATTGTGGCCAGAGGCTTCGGTATCCTCACCATACTAATCGATGATGGAAATTCAAATTCCTCACACTTCAAAGTGAAAAGCATGACCGAGCTTGACATCCTTCTTGAAAGCATTCTTAATCTGGAATAAAAAATAAATCTATTAACTATTTCGTCTAATCGGTGAAAAAAGAAAGGAGGGTTGAGATGAAAAGGATAATGATTCCCCTTTTGATTATAGTTTCGCTCATAGCTGTCCAATCCCATCAGGCAGCAGCAGGACAGAAGGAGTGGGCAGTTGCAGGAAAAATCCTTACAGGTGTGCTTGGTGGCATCCTTCTCCATCACATCATACATAAGGAGGTTGCAGAGGCTGCACCGGTATACCGATATGAGAAGGATCCACCCGCTGTTTACGAGGAAAGGATGGAGTTCTATGTGCCCGGTCATTATGAGGAAAGGTGGGTACCACCGCTTTACGTAAGAAAATATGATGAATTCGGAAATGTATACTATGAAAAGGTCAGAGAAGGTTATTACGCCAGGGTATGGATACCGCCAAAGAGGATAGAAAAGAGGCGCATTACACAGTGGGATGATTGATAAACTAACGGATACGGATGGAATTGACTATTCCATCCGTATCTAACCTCACCTCGAGAACCAGGGCATTCCTTCCTTCATAATTTGAAAAACGCAGATCGAAAAATTCAATGATTCGCGCATTGTCTTTTTCAAATGAATGAACAGCAGGGTATTTTGCAAATTCAAAGAATGCCTTTACTTCATCATACCCCATTAAATTCTGCGGGATGGAATCCATCCTAATTCCAGGCACCTTCCTTATGAGAAATGAACTCTCAGTGCCAGCTGCAGGCTCCATAAGATAGTAAGAACTGCCTGATCTGGCAACAGCCTTCCATTTCAGAGGCCAGAAGAGTGATGGGAAAACTGATAACTCTTCCACTTTTACATTCCTTCTCTGCATTTCGGCCCTGGCTATCTCCACAGCCCTTTCATGCATAAAGAAGCAAAGGGATATATAGGCAATCACATAGAAAAGTAACCCTGATGCAATGAAGAAGCTCTTCCTGCTGAACCTTCTTATAAGAAGCATTGCAACGATCCCACCGGCTGTGAGGATCGGATCAAAGACAAAGATCAGATCAAGTGCATATCTCTTGTTACTCAAAGGGGCAAAAATCTGTGTTCCATAGGATGTGAGTATATCAAAACAGATGTGGGAAACTATACCAGCAAGAGAGGTGAAATAGATCATGCCGAAATTTTTAAACTCGCTAAGTAAATATATAACAATACTCACAAAAAGGGATATAAAAGGTGCTGCAACAAATGAATGTGTAACCCATCTGTGGTATCTTAAAAAATGATCGGGTCCGAGGAGCCAGAAAAGGAGATCAATATCAGGCAGACATGAAGACAGAATCAGTGTAAACATTAGTAGTCTTCCACCCCTCTGAAAAAAACCCAAACGCGAAAAACTTACAGAAAGGAGTGCATGGGTAGTTGTATCCATATCAGGATATATTATATCCAAACAGATTGTTCAAAACATAGCTTGACTAAATCAAAAAATGTTTTAGATTAATAGATATAATCCAAGTGGGAGGTATCAAATGGAACAGATAACTCCTTTTTGGTTTGTTTTAATAGCATTAGCAGCTTATGCAGTCGCATTCTGGATCTATGGAAAATGGTATGACAGGAATGTATGGAAGCCCGATCCTAAGAGAACAACACCTGCCCATATGTTCATGGATGGTGTTGAATTCTTCCCCGTGAGCAAGTATGTGCTGTGGGGGTATCAGTTCAAGAGTGTTGCTGCCCTCGGTCCCATACTCGGACCATTTATTGCTGTCAATTACGGCTGGCTTCCCGCGCTCCTCTGGATCATCCTCGGAAACTTCTTCATAGGATGGCTTCAGGACTATGGCTCAATCATGGTTTCTGTAAGGAATGAGGGAAGATCCTTTGGGCCCATAAGCTATGAATTCACAGGTCCTCAGGGAAGGACAACCCTTCTCGGCTTTGTGCTCTTTTATCTCATAATTATTTCAGCGGTCTTCATATTTCTGGTTGCTGTATTCTGGAATGTCTTTCCTGGAACATTTGTTGCAACAATAGGTATCTTTGCCAGTGGGATCATTGCGGGAAGACTACTCTACAAACTGAGAATGGATGTAATTAAGGTTACTATAATCGCCATTGTGCTTGTTTTCATAAGCATCCTTCTTGGCCATTACTTAAGAACACCCAAGGATTTCCTTGGTCCCTGGACAACAGCCTTCTGGGCACTTATTGCATGCATAATCCTCTATATGGGCTCCATACTTCCCATGCCCACATTCATTCAGCCCATTAACTTTGTTGCCTTCTTCCCCACATACCTTGCAATAGTCCTTATCCTTCTCGGAGCACTCCTTTCACCTATAACCAATGTCCCCCTTCTTCAACCCGCATTTAAGACTGCCTATCACCCTGTTGCAGGCCCGATCTGGCCCATGCTTTTTGTAGCTATAGCATGCGGGGCTATATCTGGATGGCATAGCCTTGTTGGAAGCTCAAGCACATCAAAGCAGCTTGATATAGAGCCCGATGCCCACCCAATAGGCGCAGGTGCGATGCTATCAGAAGGAATGCTTGCCCTTGCCTCCCTTGCAGCCTATATGGTCCTTTCACCTGCAGAAACACCCCCTGCAAACTTTCACGCATGGGTTACAGGTGCCACAAGGCTAACATCAAAGTTCCTGGGTGGGGAAGCATCTATTGAGTTACTGAAGACATACTTTGGTGTTACCCTTGTCATATATGCCCTTACTGTTCAGAGCCTTGTTACAAGGTTCTGGAGGCTGGTTTCAGCTGAGGTTTTTGGTGAAGGTATCCTTGGGCAGAAGCATGTGGCCACAATAGTTGGTCTCTTTATTCCATGGCTCTTTGCAATCTCCGGGAGCTGGATCAATCTGTGGCTCTATTTTGGCGGTGCTAATCAGCTTCTCGCTGCCCTTGCCCTTATGCTTATAACCATACATCTTGCAAGGGTAAAGAGCCCGACGATATACACACTTGTGCCTGCAACCTTCATGGTTATAACCACACTCGCTGCCCTTCTATGGGAAACAAGGGATTTTGTGATGGCGGTTTATAATATGAAGCCACTTGTGAGACCTCCGCTTTCTGAATATAAGAATATTGCAATTGCCCTGAATGGTATATTTATATTCGTTGGCATAGCGCTATTTCTTCTTGGCCTCAGAATGGCAACGCTTGTTTACAAGGCATATTTCAAATTCAAGAGGCAGCCGATAACATAAAGATTGCATATTGGAAGGCTGTGGATTAATATTAGGCGAAGATCCAGAAGTTTTTAAAGGGAGGAAATAGCCAATTATGGGAGAAGACAAGGGAAAGAAAACCGGCGTAGGTGAAGCTGCAAAGGGGATTCTCTACGGAATGGCAAGTCATGGGCATGTGATGGCTGCCCTGAGGACGAGAATGTATCTTGAGCATCTATTCATGTTTATCACTCTTGGTGATATGCTTGGAATTCCCGTGCTTCCACCATACTACTCATTGAGAATCCTTCCCTATGCAGTTCCCAATATAAAGACGTGGAAGAGAAGGGTTTTCAGGGAACGCGATTTCACTGATGCAATAATCTGATATCCTTCCTGTAAGGGTCTCTCCGCCAGGAATGGAAAAGGTATCAGAATTTTGCCCCAGAAGGAGAATCTCATGAGAGGACTTTATGATTTCTTTAAAGAAAAAAAGGGTGTTGAGATTATTATCTTCGCAGGAAAGGGAGGGCTCGGTAAAACAACCTGCAGTGCTGCATTATCCTACTATATGGCAACAGTGGAAAAGAAAAAAACCTTATGTTTCAGCACTGACCCACAGGCATCGCTCTCTGACATCTTTGAGAAGGACATATACGGAAAGGGGGTTGTTGAAATCATACCGAATCTATTCGTTGTTGAAATAGATGCGGACAGAAGGGTCTATGAATATCAGGAATCTATAAAGAAAAAGATAAAAGATATGTATGGGCTCGATGAGATACCCGCAGAGATAGATGAATACATAAACTCCACATCAGCAGAGCCTGCCATGTACGAAAGCGCAACCTATGATGCAATGGCTGAGCTTGTTGCCAGGAAGGAATTTGATATTTATATCTTTGACATGCCCCCATTCGGTCATGGCGTAAGGATGGTTGCAATGGCGGATATACTATCAAAATGGGTGGAGAAGATTACGGAGGCAAGGGAGAAGGTTGCAGAATATGAGGCTGTTGCTGCAAGTCTTAAAGGGGAAAAGGCAACAGAAGACCTTGTTATGAAGGAACTTCTGGATATAAGGAGCAAGATAAAGACATTTACAGACCTGATAACTGACAAAGTAAGAACCGCATTTTTTATGGTTCTTATCCCGGAAAAAATGGCAATCCTTGATACAGAAAGGGCACTCCAGATGTTCCAGCAACTGGGAATACATATGTCAGGCATTATAGTCAATCAGGTCTATCCTGTTGAGCTTCTCAAAAAACCGCAGTTAAGTGATTTCCTAAAAAATCGGATAATGATGCAGCAGGAACATCTCGAAGAAATAAAGAGGAAATTTGGTCCATATCTTGTCTCCTATCTCACTATGTACACGAGGGAGCCCAAAGGGCTTGATATGATCAGGATGATCTCCGAAGATCTGATGAAGCCAAAATTCTCGATATGAAGAGGAGAAAAATATGGAGCAGCTGGAAACACTTTTGAAAAGGAAATCATCTATGAGGTTTATATTTACAGGGGGGAAGGGTGGTGTTGGAAAAACAGTGGCTGCTGCAGGGCTGTCATGCTATTTTGCTAAAAATGGTAGAAGATGTCTAATAGCATCACTTAATCCTGTTCATTCCTTAAGCAGCCTATTCAACCAGGATCTGAAAGGTGGAGGATTAATGGCTGTTGAAGGCATCAGGAATCTTTATGCAGTGGAAGTAGAGATAAAGGATGTTGTTGAAAAATACAGGGAAAACATAGGAAGAAGGGTTAAGGACTTCCTAAAATGGGCCGATATCCCTGTGGATGCAAAGCCCTTTATTGATATTGCTGTTACGAACCCCGCATTCGAAGAGTCCGCAATGTTTGACAAGATGATGGACATAATGCTGAAGGAGGGGGAGGAATTTGATGTGATAGTCTTTGATACAGCAGCGGTTGCAAATGCCATAAGACTTATTGGATTGAGTAAGATCTATGGTCTGTGGCTAAACAGGATGATTGAGAGCAGAAAAGAGGCCCTCTCCATGAGGATACAGCTCTCCTTCAGGAAAGAAAAGGTTATGGAAGAGGTTAAAAAGGACCCACTCATGGCAGACCTCATAAATATGAACGAAAGATTTCTCAAGGTGAAAAAACTTCTTACGGATCCTGAAATCACAGCATTTTTCTTTGTCACACTCCCACTTGCACTTCCCATTGCAGTGGTAAAAAGATTCATAAACATGGTGATGAATTATGATATCCCTGTGGGTGGTGTAATTGTAAATCAGATTCTTGAGAAGAGCGCAGTGGAGCAGAATCCCAACGAGGAATACCTTAAAAACAAATTTGACGAACAGCTTGGTTATCTTAAGATTATAAAGAATGACCTGGGAGATCTCACAAGATCTTTCATCCCACTGTATCCCTGTGAGGTTACGGGATGCAGGATGGTAGAGAGGGTCTCCTCGGATATGCTCGGGTTTTATCCGGAGTTTTGGAAAGAAATATAAAAAGGCATATCATTGCCGCGAGAAATGTTATATTTGGATCAACCAACTTTCTTATTCTTCCTCTGCCCGATAGCTGGAAATTAGGCGCTCTTATTATCCCCCCTGAGGTGGATGCAAACAAGATGGTCAATGAGATCCAGTGGGTAAGGGAGGGGCAGATTGGTCATGCCCTTTATGATTTCAGTGGAAAGGGGGTAATTGAACTCATTATTAAAGTCCTCAGGGGAAGGAGGGAGCCTGTTTTGCTTAAGAATATTTCTATCAATTTAGAAGGAGAGGCAGAGGCATCAGGTCATAGGGTCAGATTCTATTCCGGGGAAAGATCGAGGGGCCTTCTTCAGAAAAAGAAATCCAGGATCCTTTACATAAGCTTTTACTGTGATAGCCTCGACAGGACAATCCTCCTCCAATTTGCTACAGAGAGTTCAATCGATCTCTGCTCTCTTTTAATCCCCTGTATTCCCTTTATTCAATGCCACTGAATGAATCTATAGCGATAACTCTTAATATCTCAAATACGTTTCTAAAATCTTCACCCTTTTTTAAAAAGATTATAAGCACGATATGGGGGCTCTTTTTTCTTATTGATACCCTCTGAACATCCAGTCCACTGGTACTGATCTCATCGAAGAATGCCCAACCCGTGTTATCAACTGATCCCCCATGGGCAATTGACCATTTTCCAAAGTCCTTAAATTCTTTCCGCCCCATCTGCCGGAGCTCCCGAATGATCTGCTTTTCAAAGGCTGTTTTCTTTAACCAGAATTCCACCTCCCTTTCCGGTTCACTGACAAGATCAGCCTTAATTACAAGGACATCCCTTCTGTTCATTATCTGCTGGAATATCCATATGAAAGGAAACTCCCGCGTTTGAAGAAGGAGAAGTATGCCAAAATTTCTTAAAGGATGGAAGGGTTTGTGGACCTGGATTTGAAATCCAGAGCTTCCTATCCACTGAATCGTTGCATCCTCACCGATCATACTTATTTTTTCACGGATCCTTTTTAGAAAATGGATTCCCTTTCTCCTGTTTACCTGACCCCCCACAAAATACCATATGATGAGAAAAATGCAGAGGAAAACGATTGTATTGGTTGGGTTCAAGCCTGTTCCTCTTTTTCTTCTGAAGTTAAAATTCAGTGTATATCCGGTGCAGCATCAATGAAGTCCTTTTCCTTAATATTCCTTAACTTCCATCCATATATATCGCCAAAAAGGATGGGCATTATTCTTAATGATATGATGGATGTCATTAAGGGGATCCCAAGAAGCTCTCCGAGGAAAAGGATGTTCATTGCATCCTCATATCTATGCTTTTCATGGAGTATTTCCTTATAAAGATCGAAGAATATAAGTCCCCAGAGAAATTCCTTTGTCTTTTCAGAAAATGTCTTGTCCTCCATATCAAAGGCTATTTTAATCTCTCTGACTCAAGCGGTCAACCGGTAGTGAGCCCTTTAATAGCTCTGAAAAAATAAAAGGCGGGAAGGTATATCACCTTCCCGCCCTATGAGCTAATTCCAGATCCCTCTATTTCACTTCCTCCCTGATCGTGGGCTTCTTGCAGATAAGCACTGCAATAATACCGAGAACAGCCATCAGTGCAAGTATCCAGAAGGCAGGCAGGAAGCTTCCATATGCAGCCCTTATCTTTGCACCGATCATGGGCCCAAGTATACCGCCAACACCCCATGAAGTGAATATGATAGCATAATTCATTCCGACGTTCTTTGTTCCATAGTAGTCAGCTGTGAATGCAGGCATAACCGCAAATTCACCGCCATATGAGAATCCCACCATCGATATACCTATTGTGTACATACCCAGTGTTGTGGCATTTCTAAGAACCACAAGCAGCCCCACAATATAGATAACGAATGCCAACACTGCAGACCAGTTTCTACCAATTTTATCAGAAAGTGCTCCAAATGCCGGCCTTCCAAGACCATTGAAGATGGCCATTGTTCCCAGTGCACCAGCAGCCTGCGCCGCCGTAAGTCCTGCAAGCTCCTGACCCATTGGAACAGCCTGTGATATAGCCATCAGTCCTATACTCCCCCACATGAGCATGGTAAACCAGAGAAGGTATGTCTGGGGGTATGTCATGACCTCGGATGGCGGTACATCGATCCTCGTGGGTGCCTTAACCCCTGGAGGTGGAGCAGGTGGCTCCCATCCAGCAGGCCTCCATCCAACCGGAGGGTTCTTAAATGTTGCACCACTCAACACACAGATGATTCCGAATACAATACCAAATACTGCAAACGTCCCATAAACGCCTATCTGGGTATTAAGGTATGTTCCAAGGGGTGCACCTATCATGGACCCCGCACCGAATCCTAGCACTGCAATGCCCGTCATTGCCCCCCTGTAGTCCGGGAACCATTTAATAAGAAGGGCAATAGGTGTCACGTAGCAGAAGCCTACGCCTGCACCTGCTATAACGCCGTATGCGAAATAAAGCCCCATCAATGAAGTACCTATTGCGCTTGCAAGTAAGAATCCAATACCAAGGAGCACTCCCCCTGCCATTGCAACAATCCTGGGGCCAGCCCTATCCTGCCAGCGTCCAGCGAATATCATTGCAATGGCAAATACTGCTATTGAAATGGTAAAGGGCATGGTCGCCTCTGTAATTGACCAGCCGTGCATCTTCATAAGAGGGGTTCTGAATATGCTCCAGGTATAGAGATTACCAAGACATAATTGCATTAAAATGGCGGGAATGACAAACAACCATCTGTTTGGTACTCTTTCCTCCTGCATAATTACCTCCTTTTCTTTTTAATTAGCCCTTTAAAAATCATATACCCTCTTCCCAACAATCACCCCCTTTCTTTCCTGACTATCTTTTCTTCAGCACCAATTTTGACTATCTATTTATCAGAAGCCTCATATTTATGTCAAGGAAATTTTTAATAAACCGTTTTATTTTTTACCATAAGGAAAAAATCTGAAACGTAAAGAAAGCCCTTGCAAGGAAGGATAAAGATCAGATATTCCCTTAATGTTTGACATTCATGGCTTAAGATAATATACTTTTTGATATTCAATATGAAGGAAAAAATTATTCTCGTTGAAGACGATCAGTTCCTCCTTAAAATGTATAAATCTAAACTCGAGATGGAAGGGTATGTTGTCATTACATGCACTAATGGCGCAGAATGCCTGCAGATGCTCTCCAGGGAAAAACCGCAGCTCATAATCACGGATCTCCTTATGCCTGTTATGAACGGATTTCAGCTTCTCCAGACATTAAGACAGAACCCGGAATTCTCACGGATTCCGGTTATTGTTCTATCCAGCCGCGGACTCCCACAAGAAATTGAAAAGGCTATCTCTCTTGGCGCTAAGGATTACATGGTAAAGACATCAATAACCATGAAGGAGATGGCACAGAAGATAAAGAAGGTTCTCGAACAGAGTACTGCAGCCTTACCACTTTATCACTATAAAGTTGCGATAAAAGAAACACTCTTCGATGCACCAAAGCTTGCTGCAGATTTTAATATGGATAGATTATTCCGCTGTCAGAAATGCGGAGGTCCCATCATCCTTGATCTGGTAAGAGATACCACGAGGGAGAAGGCGTGGTTTGTTGGACATTTTGTATGTCAGAACTGTGGGCCATCCAGCAATTAGTTTTCCTAAGCCTCACCTTTTATTAAAAGATATCTTCAGCTTTTCTAATAAGCTCCTCATAGAAGGATGCCATCTCCTCATCAACATCATCGAATCCTGTTGTATGTATAACATGAACGATAAAAACCCTGGCATTAAAAATATGCGCAAGCCTTATCACATAACCTGCGGCCCTCTCCGATGTAGATGAATAATCTGTTGCAAAAAGTATCTTTTTAAACAAAACTGCTAATCACCCTTTCCTGTCATTATAACAATAATTGAACCTGCTAATGAAACAAAAGATGCAAAGAGAAATGCAGGAAAGTACCCGCCCATTTCAATAATTTTCCCACCCACAAGTGAGCTCATGGCAATCCCGGTATAGATTGCTGTGCTGAATCCACCCATTACAAAACCCCTTCCATTCTGCGGGGATTCCTCGGTAAGGAGTGAACCGATTGTAACAAAGCTCATTCCCATTGAAATCCCAAGGATTGATGAAAGCAATATAAAGTTTATCACCGATTGTGAAAGAGCGATCAGCAGGGTTGCAATAGCACTTCCCAGCATGCCAAGCACTATAAAGGGTCTTCTCATCCCGCTCATATCTGAAAGTTTACCAACGGGAAGTCTTACAATCGTGTTGAAAAAGGCCTGGAAAGCAAATATAACGCCGATTAAAAATGGATTAATACCTTTCTCATGGGCAAAAAGTGGAAAAAAGGTAATTGATACACCCCATGTAAATGTCAAACATAGTGTCGCAATCCAGAATCTATTTATATTGGGTTTCTTGATAATCTCATAAATAACTGCGCTATTGATGGAGACTCTATCCCCTGGATTTTTCACCTCCTTAAGTAATGTTACTGACAGGATAAAAATTGAAGCGATTATAGCTGCGGAAATAAAAAAGCTCATCTCAAGTGAGTATCTTGCAGCAATAAAACCCCCTATAGCAGGTCCTAAACTCATACCCGCATAAAGGGATGTCGTATAATAGCCGTATGCCCTGCCAACATAGCCCGGATAAGATATATCACCGATATAAGACATAATGCTTGGTGTGAATGATGCTATACCAAACCCCCCAAAAAGATAGAATAGCATTATCTGTAATGGCGTTTTGCAAAAAGGAACAATGAGTGATGTAAAGCCGCTTAAAAAAATCCCGGCAAGCATCATCCTCCTCCTCCCCCATCTATCCGAACTCACACCCATAGGAAATGCAGTAATTGCAGCAGAAAGCATAAAGAGAAAGTTTATCAATCCAACCTGAGATGGTGAGGCATTTCTATATTTTGCATAAAGCGGTATGAGGGGGATCCTCATGTATGCACCCACATAAAGAATAAAGGTAACAAGACAGGCAATAAATAGTGATCCTGGTGATATCTTCAGGTTAAGCATCCTCAGACACTATAATAAGCAAGTATGGAACTGAACAGTGCAGGGTGTGGTCTTGCAAATGGCCTCTTCGACATGATAAATTCAAGGGCCTCTTCAATGCCAAATCCACATTCATAAAGATAACATATAGCAATTGCAGTTGAACGACTCACACCTGCATTGCAATGGATCAGCACCTTTCCATCCCTTATCTTTCTCCTTATAAACTCAACAGCCTCATGAATATAAGGGAATGGAATAGCTACGCCATCATCAAGGGGAACCTTTAGATAGCACAAATCCTCATGGGGGGTGTATTCCACCTCTCCTGCTGTGTTAAGAATCGCAATTATCCCTGCCTTCTTCAGATATTCAGCATCAAGGGCATCATATCTATCGCCGAGTGCAAGCCTCTCAAGGATGAAGGTCATGGAAGTGCACCCCCTTTATTCAGTCATAGTATAAATAATCTCTATTTTTTGAATGGAGTGGACCCCTATTCTACGGAGGATTTCCTTCTCTTCCTGGCTGACATCCTCGCTCTTATAAGAGCCCTCGGATCAAATGTAATAACACCTTCTGTCTCACCATCTTCATCCTCAACCCTTTCGATAATGCCTTCTGCCCCCTCAGTTATCCCGAACCTGAGCCTTAATACCTTCTCCTCTCTTGGCCTTAAAGACGAAAGGGCCTTCTGGATCTTTTCTGACAGATCCTTTTTTATAACTGCATCGGCGGGAAATATCGCCTTTTCATCCTCTATGAAGTTACCAACCTGACTGTCTTCCTCATCACCTATAGGGGTCTCAAGTGAAATCGGTTTCTTGATCACCTTGAATACATTTTTAACCTTCTCCACTGGAATACCCATCTCCTTAGCAATCTCCTCAGGGCTTGGCTCCCTTCCAAGTTTTTGAACGAGATCCCTTGATGTCCTTATGAGTTTATTTATTGTTTCTATCATATGAACAGGTATCCTTATAGTCCTTGCCTGATCAGCAATTGCCCTTGTTATCGCCTGCCTTATCCACCATGTTGCATATGTGCTGAATTTATAACCCCTTTTATAATCAAATTTATCAACTGCCTTCATTAATCCGATGTTGCCTTCCTGAATAAGGTCAAGAAAGTTCAATCCTCTGCCTATATACTTCTTGGCAATACTGACAACAAGCCTAAGGTTTGCCTTCACCAGGTCTGCCTTTGCAGACTGAACCTTTTCCTCCCCCTTTCTCATTCTTATATAATCATCTTTAACCTCGCTTATCTCGGAGCCTGAAATCTCCTCGATCCTTCTTATCTTTGCCATTATCCTGGACCACCTCTCATATATCTCGGAGATTTTTTCCTCCTCAAGATTAATTACCTTCGCTGCATCCTTCGGCGTCATCCTCTTTTCCATTTTTAGAAGAACTTCCTTAAGGATATTTTCTGGAACATTACAATTTGATAAAATATCTCCAAGTTCCTTTTCAAGTTCATCGATTGTCCTTCCAAAGCTCTTAAGTTTTCTATACACCTTCTGCTCCTGGACCCTTTTAAAGTTCATACCCTTAAGAAGGCTAAGGATCTCCTCCCTCAACCTCTTATATCTGTTCTCTTTCTTTTGCCTCTCACATTCCTTTTTTATCTTTCCCTTCAATTCCTGCTCCAGCTCCGCTTTTCTTCTCCACATCCTCTTAAGCCTTTTTAGGAGGGAGAAAAATTGCCTCTTCTTTTCCTCCATTCTCGCCTTATTTTTTACATTTACACCTTCAATAATATCCTCAATCCCTATCTTCCCCTTCCTTAATCGCTCTTCAAGCTTCAAAACTTCCTTCACAGCCAGTGATGAGGATAAAACCGTCTCCCTTATCTCTTCCTCACCCTCCTCTATCCTTTTTGAGATTTCAACCTCCTGTTCCGGCGTAAGGAGTGAAACCTTTCCTATTTCTTTAAGGTAAAGCCTTACAGGGTCCTCAAGTTCCGCTGTTTCGATCTCGAACTCCTCCTCAAGCTCCGCCGGTAAAAAGGGTTCAGCCTCCTCAGGTGTGCTAACAACCTCAATGTCCATATCCTCCATAATCCCCAGAATGTCCTCTATCTGGTCCGGATAAATCATATCAGGCGGAAGCACCTCATTTAGTTCATCATAGGTCAAAAAACCCTTTTCTCTTCCGCATTCAATGAGTCTCCTCATTTCCCTGTCTCTTACTTTTCTCATTGGACAAAACCCCCTCTTTTTCAAAGACCTTTACACCTTCACCTACAAATTTATATTTTAGTATTTTAAATCTTCCTTCCTGAAGTTTCCTCGTTACCTCATCAACCCTATCCTCCTCAGCAAGTGTTATCATACAACCTCCACCTCCAGCACCACAGAGTTTTCCGCCAATTGCACCACTTCTTTTTATCTTCTGCATAAAATCTTCTATCCAGCCAACACTGATCCCCTTTACCAGATCCCTCCTGATTTTCCACTCCTCATCCATCAATCTTCCAACCTCGTTAAGTTTGCCCTCCACCAGTGCCCTGACCATTTCCATTGTTATAAGCTTAATATTTTTGAGACCCTCCCTGACACCTCTTCTTCCATCGATATAATCCTTAATAATCTTCCAGTTAATTTCTGCAGAATTATGGCTAACATCCGTGTAGGAGAGTATAAGCCTTCTATTAAGTGAAGATATTATGGAATCACTTAAATGAAGCCCTTCCCTTCTTTCCCCATCAGGTGTGTAGTAAATGAGGTTAAAGCCACCATATACAGCGGCAAAATAGTCCTGCGTTCCAACAGGTATTTTAAGAAGTCGGGTCTCAACAATAGACGCCCTCCGGATGATGCTGCCGAAATCTAAGGCCTCCCCCCTTGCCTTCATCAGTCCTGTTATAAGTGAAACAAGCAGCGATGATGATGCACCAAGACCGGATCCAGTGGGTGCATCATTCCTGATCATAATCTCAAAATCCCATGGAGGTTGAAAGGCCTTAATAGCTTCAATTACAAGTTCAAAGCCTGCCTTTTTTGCCGCCTCATTGAGGTCTTTTCCTTCAATGAATCGACCGTCATCTTCAGAGATTATTTTAAAGCCCTTCTCACTCCTCCTTAAAATCTTGGCTGTGCTCCATATACTTATACTGCTGTTAAGGGTGATCCCTTCTTCAATAATATTTATTGGGTAGAGGTCCAAGCTTCCGCCTGAAAAATCAATTCTGTTGGGTGAAAGGGAGTAAATCTCCATTTTTCGAAAAAAGATCCAGTATGATGGGTCCCCCGCCCCTCCTCATCTATTATCCATGAGACTCTTTCAGGATGAATCCTTTTTCAGATATTTTTTTTCCACTTCTTTCAGGAAGTCATCGATCCATTTATCTGACTCCCCGCTTCCCTTATCGGGAACACTTATCGTTCCCGCAGTCTCCATGACTTTTCGGGTTACATAAATAGGGGCTTTAAATTTAAGGGCAATAGCAATAGAATCGCTCGGTCTTGCATCGATTACTATCTGCTTCCCATTGTGCTCCAGGGATAGAGATGCATAATAAGTATTGTCTCGCAAATCCTCCACAACCACCTTCTGGACCTTTGCATAAAGGGCCTCTATGATGGATCTTATTAGATCATGTGTCATAGGCCTTGGGGCAACCGAATTTGTCATCTCCATAGCAATCGCCTTTGCCTCAAATGGACCGATCCATATGGGAAGGACACGCTTTCCATGGCATTCCTCGAGCATAACTATCCACATCTCGGATAGCTTATCGTGAACAAGACCTGCCACCTTAACCTCTATCTCTTTTGTCTCATCCATAACGCACTTATTATAGAGATAAAAAAGACCTCTTTCAAGGGAAACGGGAAAATTTTATTCCCCCATTTTCTTTATCACAGTGAATTATTCAATAGCCTGCCCCGGAATATCAGCTCTTCTTTGATGTCTTTGCATAGAAGCTTCCTAACTGGACCTTAATGTTCTCACCGTTGCATTTGGGACACCTTATCTTCGCCTCCTCCCTCTCCTTAAGGCTCATAACAAGTACAAATTCTTCACCGCAATTCATACATTTGAATTCATAAGTTGGCATACCTACCTCCTCTCCTTTTTTGAAGATAAGGGAAACCCTTTTCCCAATATTAAATTACAGATATTTTATTCAGATTGCAAATCAAGATTTCTATGAAAAATCAACATGGCGGAATAGTCCCGCATGTGAGAACCTGCTCATCTCTGGAACTGCTCCTGAAAACCGTTACGCCTTTGCACCCAAGCTCATAGGCAAGCAGGAAACACCTCCTCACATCCTCTCTCGTTGCACCCTCTGGCAGATTTATTGTTTTCGATACAGCACTATCAACATACTTCTGAAACGCAGCCTGCATCCTTACGTGAACTTCTGGTGATATTTCAACTGCTGTCCTGAACAATCTCTTTATCCTCTCCGGAATACCTTTTATATCACAAATTGTTCCCTTTCTGATTATCTCATCCATGAGTGCATCAGAGTAAAACCCTTCATTTTTAGCGATCTCCACAAAATATCTATTTTCTTCCACCAGTTTTTCATCGTCAAGAACACGCCTCAGATAAACTATACCGAATATGGGCTCGATACCGCTGCTGCATCCTGCAATGATGCTCAGTGTTCCCGTTGGGGCAACTGTTACAAGGGTTGCATTTCTTAAAACCCTCTTTCCATAAAATATACTCTTCTTTATATTGGGGAATGGACCCCTTTCCCTTGCAAGTCTTTCTGATTCATCATAAGCGATTTTCTTGATAAATCCCATAACCCTTTCCGCAATTCCGATAGCCTCCTCGGAATCATAGGGTATTCCGAGCTGTATTAGCATATCAGCAAACCCCATTACACCGAGCCCTATCTTTCTGTTATCCTTCGTCATCCTCTCGATCTGTTTTATTGGATATACATTCATGTCTATTACATTGTCCAGAAATCTCACAGCAATCCTTGCTACATGCTCAAGTCTGTCATAGTCCAGCTCCTTCTTATTCCCGGAAGTTTTCACGAATCGTGAAAGATTTATCGAACCGAGATTACATGACTCCCATGGGAGGAGAGGCTGTTCACCACATGGGTTTGTTGCCTCTATATATCCAAGTGCAGGAAGTGTATTTCCCCTGTTAATCGTATCCAGAAACAGAACTCCGGGGTCTCCTACATCCCATGCCGCATCAACGATGAGTTCGAATATTTCCCTCGCCCTTACCTTTCTCACCTTCCTTCCTTCCCTTGGATTTATCAGATAGAAGGGCCTATCTTCCTCAACACACCTCATAAATCTATCCGTTATGCCGACTGAAAGATTGAAATTAACAAACTCTCCCCTCTTTCTTTTACAATTTATAAACTCATCTATATCAGGATGGTCACAGCGCAACACCCCCATATTCGCTCCCCTTCTCGTTCCACCTTGTTTTATAACCTCAGTTGCCATATTGAAGATCCTCATGAATGATACAGGACCGCTTGCAATCCCATGGGTGCTTTGAACAACATCACCCTTTGGTCGAAGGCGGCTGAAGGAAAAACCTGTTCCTCCTCCGCTCTGATGTATAAGGGCAGTTGCCTTCAGGGCATCGAAGATCGATTCCAGTGAATCCTCAATCGGAATAACAAAGCATGCAGAAAGTTGTTGCAGATCTCTGCCTGCATTCATGAGGGTTGGGGAATTTGGAAGAAACTCAAGTGATGACATGATTGTGAAGAATTCCTTCCTCATCTCCCTCTCTTTCCTTCCATTACCGTAAAGGAGCTCCGCCTTCGCAATATTCCGGGCAACTCTGTCAAACATCGCCTCCACACTCTCAACTACCTTCCCCTTCGGATTTTTCTTAAGGTATCTCTTCTCAAGAACTATCCTTGCATTCTTTGTGAGATATGCTGACATGGTTATCTATAATCTATCAGAGCAGAAAGGGGGAGTCAAACAGCAACAAACTCAAATGGTTGCTTGTAAAACTTCTGCCATACCATTTTTTACAATCCTACTGCCATCCCTTTCTACCTCAATATGCAATATCTCCCCTTTTTCCAAGGTCTCACCTCTCCATGCAAGCATTCTTAAAAAATCACCCGGAAATACCGGATTAGAAAATTCAACCTTCAGTCTCCTTAACCTGTATGGTTCTGAGTCCAGATACTCATCAATTATCACCCTTGCCACAAATGACATTGTGCAGAGCCCATGCAGAATTGGCTCACGAAAACCAGCAGATCTTGCAAAATCCCTATCAAGATGTATAGGATTTCTGTCCCCTGATGCCTCTGCATACCACTTTGCCTGCTCTTCATAAACAGGAATAATTTCATCAATAACACACTGCCTCTCATCCATTTCATTTAGCCTGAACAATTCCCTCCGCTCCTTCCTTTCATGGACTCCCCTCCTTACTATAAAAATTCCTTCCTCCTCAAGAACAGCATCACCTTTCTGATTCCAGCAGTTAACCCGAATGGAGATAAAATCCATATTTTTTAACTGACCGATCTCCTTAATGCATGCCCTTGATGTAATAGTATCCCCTATCCTTACTTCACTGAGGAAATGCATATCATGTGCCCAATGAAGAAGCCTCATCAGTTCTATATCTAACTCCGGATCCCTTATGGGATCTGCAATCGATCCTCCAGAGTACACAACCCCAAACATGGGCGGGACCATAACAGGTCTTTTGTCTATCTCTTTAAAATATCTTGGATTGTAATCATTTGTTGCGATGGCAAACCGCATTGTATCCTCGAATTTAATAACAAATTTACGCTCGGGATATATCTTCTTCATAGAATCCCCTTTTATGATCCACCTATCATCTTTAGAAA
The DNA here is from genome assembly GCA_964505185.1 of uncultured Thermodesulfobacteriota bacterium. GTDB lineage: Bacteria > Desulfobacterota > JBBIRW01 > JBBIRW01 > JBBIRW01 > JBBIRW01. The sequence goes on along the minus strand of CAZDGM010000001.1, from coordinate 197,311 downwards.
GTAGAGACGATCACTAAAAGCCCATCGCCCTTCTCAACTCATCAGGGACTGCAATCTTCTGACCTTTCTCGTAATCGTACATCACCTGAACAGTCTCAGCAGTTGCAACAAGCCTTCCTGTATTCTTTTCCCTTACCTCGTAATACAATCTGAAACTTGAATTTCCCACTGATGACACCCTGACACCCACTTCCAGTTCATCACCAAAAAATGCAGGCGATTTGTAATCTATGGATGCACTTGCAAGAATAAAATTAAGACCTTTAAGCCCCCTTTGCTTTGTCAAATGTTCCCAGAAGGCAATCCTTGCGGATTCAAGATATGTAAGGTAAGTAGCATTATTTACATGCCCAAAATAATCGAGATCCCTGAAGATTACTTTTACCGGAAAGGTAAATTGAAAGCCTTCCATCTAAAGCCCTCCATCAATCATTGGATTTTCTTTCAGAACCTTTGTGTAAAATCCTGAGGACCCTACTGCAAAACTCATTAAGATTTTTCACCACATGATCTCCGGACTCGATCCCTCTTCTTTCAAGAAGATATGCATTTATCCCGATACGTGACGGTATGAGATAATCAAATTCCCTGTGGTCTCCGACATGTACTATCTCCTGTGGCATGCATTTTATTTGCTTCAGTATATTTACATAAAAACCCGGATCATTTTTCACCGTTTTAAAGTCAGATGTCGCAGAAAAGATATTGAAGAAATATTGCCTTATACCCGTCTCTTCGAGCTCAATATCTATAAACTCCCTCATGGCATTAGAGGTAAGTATGAGCGGTGCCACAGAAGAAAGTTCCCTGAGCACATCTTTTGCCTCTGGAAATATCCTTACTTCCTTTCTATATTTATAAAGCAGATCTTTCCAGTTATAATTTAGCCCGAAAAATTTCAGCCAGTAATCAAGATCATACCATTCGATCCGATTATCGCTCATCTTCTCATATTCCTCTGATACATAACGGAGGGCGTCTTCGAATTTCATACCATTTTTTTGAGCCAGGAGCTCCGCCACGCCATCATACCACACCTTTATGTTAAAGCTAAAATCCACTATAGTCCCATCAAGATCAAATGATATATACCTTATCAAGGACACCCCTCAGTCTGCTGACATTGAAAAATCTCTTTTCTACTGGTAAATTAAATATATAACACAACAGAAAGAAGTCAATTCATCTTATAAGTTTATTATGTCTGAAGCGGGGGAATCCCCATGAAAATCGGTAGAAGCATAGATGAAATTCAGGTCGGGCAAAAGGCGACCTATTCGAGAACATTCATACCCATTGCATCAGAGCAAGGCCTATGGAAATAGATGGAATCCATCTTTTAAGGGTTTCAACGCCCTTTCTTGTAGGTAAGGTCAATACTTATTTAATAGGGTATCCTGAGCCCACCCTTATTGACGTCCCTCCCAATGGAGAAATTTATATAAAAGAGCTTGAGGAGGCATTAAGGGAGAAAGGCTACTTGATAAGTGATATAAAAAGGATAATCATTACGCATCCACACTTTGACCACTTTGGTTCCGTTGCAAGGATTGTTGAGAAAAGTGGGGCAGAAGTATGTATTTCCAGTGAGGGAGCAAGATGGCTTGAGGATTTTGAAAAAGAATTCATAGATGATGACCTCTTTTACAGGAATTTTCTTGAAAAGGCAGGGGTACCTTCCCGATTGGCACAGTACTCAAGTAAACTGTACAACCGGGCAAAGAGGTTTGGATGCCAGGCATGGGTATCAAAATATCTCACTGAAGGTGACAGAATAGATCTTTCATCAGGAAAGCTTGAAGTAATAAGCCTGCCCGGTCATACACCATGGTGTATTGGCCTTTATGAATCTCAAAAGGGAATACTCTTTACAGGCGATTTTCTGCTAAAAGAGATCTCCTCCAATGCCCTTTTGCAGAGACCCTGGGTAGTTCCCTCAGGCTACAAGAGCTTGAAGGCATACATATCTTCCCTCAATAAGGCAAAGGCATTAAATATTAAATTTGCCCTTCCAGGACATGGAGAGATTATAGAAAATCCTGTTGAAAGGATAGAAGAACTGCTCTTTTTTATTTCCAGAAGAAAACAGGATATACTTCAGATATTAAAAAGAAACGGAAAGATTACTCCTTATGAAATAATGCTCCAGTTATTCCCCGACCTTCCTGATGAACAACTCTTCCTTGGTATCTCAGAGGTAATGGGATATCTGGAACTCCTTGAAGAGGAAGGCTCCGCTCGAAAAATAGAAAAGGGGTTAATCTACTTCTTTCCTGTTATCCTTTAGGTCTTTTATCTGTCATCCGTGCAAATGCAAGAAGAATATCCCTGTCTGTTATGATCCCCACAAGCTCCCCCCTTGATACAACAGGCAAACAACCTATCTTCTTTTCAACGAGCATCTCAGCAGCCTCTGCTATAGGCGTTAATGGAGTGACAGTAAAAGGGTCCCTCGTCATTATCCCCTCAATTTTCAAGTTATCGAGAAGTTCTATAATCTCTTTGACCTCCACTGAAACGAGCTTTGATGCGAGGGAGTGCCTTACATCCCTGTCAGTCACAACACCGATGAGCTTTTTCCCCTCAACAACAGGAAGATGCCTTATCTGGTGTCTATCCATGAGCTCCCTTGCAGTTTTTGCAGTATCCTTCGGTGATATTGTTATTACCTTTGTTTGCATAATGTCTTTGACAAACATGCCTCACCTGTTTTTATCATTTCTTGCCCCCTTCATCCATTCCTCCGGATTTTTGGGAAACACATCCTCAACCCTTTTGTCAGCAATAAAAAGCTTATCCTTTTCCCTGTTTGTCCACACATAGACCTTGCCCTTATCTAAAGGATTTCCAATTGATAATATTACAGCCTGATCGCCTCCATCAACATGAAAAATCGCCCTTAGGGATCTGTCCGATATGCCGTATTTTTCAAGACCCACCGGATTATCCACGATGTCATCTGCCTTCCACCCCTTAAGCCTGAAGATGAATGCTGAAACCTTCCCTTCATCGGCATCACCCTGTGATGGAGATACAATTTTCCACCCTTCTCCGTCTTTCTTTACTACTATCTTCCCATACCCCTTTACAATCTCGATCGATCTAATCCTTGCAGGATCAAGATCAAAGATCCTTCTGTTTCTGAAATCAATTGCCCTTTTTGCTGCATCATTCCACGATCCCTCCTCGACCCTTACAACCTCTCCCTTTTCCCTTAAAGCGGCATAAACCCTCTTACCCTTCCTTGCCATAACGAGGTGTTTCTTCTCCCCATTTTTCAGTCCGATCTCAATCTCAAGCCCTGGCCTATCAAGTGCTGCTTCCTTCATGGAAATACCGGGATACTCTACCGCCCTTATCCCTCCAACTCTATAGATGTAGCTGAAAACCTCCTCCCTGTCCACCCTCTCCCTTATGGGATAGACAAGCTCCCATTCATCACCTTTCCTCTCAAGCAACACCCTTCCATGCTGGCCTTTAATCTTTATGCTCTCAATATCCTTTTCCTTAAGGAGAAGGAGCCTCTTTTCCCTCCAGTCCTGCGGCCTTTTCCTTATATACTGCTCAATACCAGCTTCAACAAGAACAATCCTCCCCTGATCACCTCTCATGACATAAACGCTGTAACCAACAGGACTTCTCTTTCCAATTCTCAGTTCAATGGCTGAATCCTTTCCCATATTAAGCTTTATTCTTCCCTGTGGTTCATCCAGCCTGTAATAGGATCGATTTTCTCCCTTCTCATCAACAACCTTTTTCACTGCCATAAGCTTCATTGTCGTTAACAGATCAGCAACAACTTCACCATCCGCCATGGCATTGACCGGATCCGTAATCCTCCATGAATCACCCTCCCTCCTCAGCCTTATCCTTTCCTTTCCTGACTCGATATCGATTGATTCTATCTTCTCCCAGGTCAAGTCAAAAAGCCTTTCCTCCTTTGCCGTCTTCTCCTTCTTTTCATAAATGAGGTAGTAGCTTAAAAGTAACAAAAAGATGAGCAGAACAGCTCCAATCTTCCAGATCCTCATCAATCCCTCCCCTGATTTTCTTATCTCCTTGAGTACCAGACAATAAGACCAAAAATTAGAAATACCTCGGGAAGGAATAGAACAGATCCGTAAAACAGGATATCACCCTGTCTCTGGGTGAGATCAAGACTTGAAGACCTCAATATCTTTGGTCTTATTGAAATAAACTCCTCCTCGGACAGTAGCCAGTTACATATGTTAACAAAAAAATCCCTGTTGAAGAAAAGGGAAATAAATCTGTTGCTTGCAAAATCACTGTCTCCCACACACACAATCCGTGCCTTCTTCCTGTCCTTAAGTTCCCTTTCCACTGCAGCAGCAACAGGAACAGGTCCCTTCCGATCGTTGCTATCAAGCCTCGCCTCACCCCTTTCAAAAACCCTCCTCACATCCCTTTCAGCCCAGCTCGATGGGGATGTCCTTGCAATAACAACTGATCTGGTGTCCTTGTCAGACCCAGGTTTAATATCTACCGATCTCACCATGGAAAGTAGAATCCTGCCTCTCATAACCCTTGTTATGGGATGATCCTCAAATCTGTTCATCACTATATCAACTCCAAGCGCAGGTCCTGCAAAGAGCCTCAAAACCCTGTCTATTACAATATTATCACCAACAGTTATTCCCCACTTCTCAATATATTTCGAAAAAGATGATTGGATACCCGGATCAATAAGGAAAAGCACACTTCCACCCCTGTTTAAATATTCATCTATTGCGCTTATCTCCTCCTGGAGAAGATCCTTTTCAGCACCTGCAATTATCAGGAGTGAACAGTCGGATGGAACGCCCTTCGCCTCAGGAATGAAGAGCTTCTTCACCCTGTAATTCTCACCCTCAAGCGCCTCCTTTGCGGATCCATAACCCTTTGCAGTTGACTCATCAAGGGAATCCCTCTCACCGTGACCTTCGAGGAAGTATATGACCTTCTCGCCCTTTGCGAGGACCCTTCTTATGGCGTTTGTAATCGATTCCTCCGAGAAATCCGTTATCTTAACCCATTGTGAATCCCTTTCAACAACAACCGTTCCATACTGATCGACCCCATACTTCTCCGCAAGATCAGGCCTCTTTTCAGGATCTATGAGATTGGACCTTACATGCCTCGATGCATAGGCATACATATCAAGAAGATCAGAAAAGTTCCTTCTCCCTTCATCCTTAACAAATGCGTAAATCCTTATGTCCCTATCAATGGATTTCAGCACCTTCTGTGATTGATCAGAAAGGGTGTGAATGGAGGCCTCCGTAAGATCCCATCTCAGGTAATGCCTGTTTGATATCATGTTAACAATGGCGATTATAGCCACAAGGAGCGAAATATAGATAAATGCGGGCACACCCTTTTTGAAAGTCCGATGGACAAAGAATTCCCTCAATGTTGATGAATTATAGTAGATGTATACTGCGATAAGGACTACCGATGCCAGTAGATGTAACTTTACAAATATGGAAAATGAGAGGGTAAAGAGATAGCTCAGCATGCCAAAAATAAAAATTACAATTCCTATAACACCTGCCATCCTCTTCCATCTTTCCACTGCACTACCTCCATCTCCAGGATTCAACAGATCTGATGGTAAGCATAATACCGATTCCGATTATACTCAAGAAATATACCAGATCCCTTGTGTCGAACAGCCCCTCTGCCATCCTGATATAATGTTCCCTCAGGGACAGGTAGTAGAGGACATCCCTCACCTTACCCTCCATGGTCTGGGCGGGCCATGCAATTACATAAAGAAGTATAAGGATAAGAAAACAGCTGGTTGAGGCTATAATCTGATTCTTTGTAAGTGTTGAGGTAAACATTCCTATTGATACATACGAAGAGGAAAGGAGTAGCAAGCCCATATATCCTGAAAGCAGAGGCCCCGGATCAGGATCTCCAAATATGAATAGAAGTGCCGGATAGAGAAGCGTTATCAGAAGCGTAATCAATATGAATCCCAGTGCACCAAGGAATTTTCCGGCAACAAGCTCCCCCACTTCAATGGGTGATGTAAGGATGAGTTCATCAGTTCCATCCCTTCTCTCCTCAGCAAACAGTCGCATGGTCATCAGCGGAACTATAAACATGAGGAGGAATGAAAGGTTAAGAAAAAAGGGCGTCAGAACAAAAACATTCAGATTGAATGAAATCGAAGAGTGAACCTGCCCTGTTGCCATCATCATGGTTTTTAATCTTATAAAGTTTCCAATAAGGGAGAAGAAGAACCATCCACTTAATGTTAGAAAACCTGCAATAACTGCATATGCAACAGGTGAAAGAAAGTAGCTTCTAATTTCCCTCTTCAGAATGGTGAGCACATTTTTCATCTTCCTCAATACCTCTCCCCCTGATAGTACTGGCAACAAAAACCTCTTCAAGCCATTGCGGGTCTTTCCCATCAATACGTCCTTCGTATACAACCCTCCCTTCATTAATTATAATCACTTTGTTACATATCAGTGATATTTCCGGTATAAGATGGGAACTTAAAAGAACGGTTTTCCTTCCCTCAAAGCTTTTGATAAGATTCCTTACCTCAATGACCTGATTGGGATCAAGACCTATTGTAGGCTCATCAAGTATCAATACATCCGGATCATGGATTATCGCCTGTGCAAAACCCACCCTTTGTTGAAATCCTTTTGAGAGGTTTCCAATAACCCTGGATCTCACATCCTCAAGACCACAAAGGGTAATACTCCTTTCTATCAGATCCTTCTTTCTTACCTTCTCCACTCCCTTTATATCAGCAACAAAATCAAGATATGAATAAACGGTCATCTCCCTGTAAAGAGGCGGTCTTTCAGGAAGATAACCAATGATGCCTCTTACCTTTTTTGAGTCATCAAGGATATCGTACCCCCCTACCCTTGCCGTGCCTCTGGAGGGTGGCATGAAGCAGGAGAGGATTTTGAGGGTTGTGCTTTTGCCCGCCCCATTTGGACCGAGCAGACCAGCAATCTCCCCTTTCTCAACGCGAAATGAAACATCCCTTATTGCCTCACGCTCACCATAATTTTTACACATACCGATAGCTTCTATCATTTTATTACCCTACAATAATATGGTCTCTTGAGACTTAATGATCAAAAAGATTTAATGGCTGCCAGCCACTTAATCAAACACCTCAGGTTCCGCCATAACCAATCGTGATCCTTTCGCCTTCAACAATAACCGGAACCCTTCTATCACCGCCAGTGATTTTTAACATCCTTTCCAGACCCCTTGGATCATCCTTGGCATTAATATATTCAACCGTGTATCCCTTCTTCCTGTAGTCCTCACGGGCCTGCATTGTATAAGGTCAGGTATCCTTTCCAAAAATTATCACCTTCTTCTCCATAAATCTACCCCCTGATCAGATTTCATATTATAGATTAATAAAAGAAACAATCCTAACGCAATTGAAGCGACCTCTTGCACCTCTCACTGCACTTCTTCCCCTGCAGGGCCATCTGCTCTTGAGTAGGACACGCAATCCCCATTAATGAGCGCCTTATCCCATGCTGCAACTCCTCTTCCTTATAGAGCAGAACAATATTTATCTCCTGATTGAGATCAGGACAGAATATATTCTTTTCTTCCGTTTTAAACATGATATTACCTGTCTTTCTTATTTTACCCCATTTTTGACATATTGAAGATCGAGGCGAGAGGATTTGAACCTCCGACCTCCTGGTCCCGAACCAGGCGCTCTGACCAAGCTGAGCTACGCCTCGACCGAAACTGCCTCATCCCTCATCCTCTTTATTGTCTCCCTATAGTTATCTGTTCCAAATATCCCTGTTCCTGAAACGAGTATATCAGCACCCGCCTGTGCAACTGATCCTGCATTCCCAAGCTTTATCCCTCCATCTACCTCAAGCTCAACAGAAAGCCCCTTTTTATCCACCATACCCCTTGCATCCCTTATCTTCCTTAACATTCCATTGATAAATTCCTGTCCACCGAATCCAGGATTGACACTCATGATCAGAAGAAGATCAATCTCATCAACTATGTAATTAACAAGCGAAAGCTCCGATGAGGGATTAAGTGCAACCCCAGCCCTGCGACCTCCGTTTTTAATCTCATATATCACCCTGTGGAGATGGAACGTTGCCTCAGGATGTATGGTAATTATATCTGCACCTGCCTTTATGAAATTCCTAATGTATCTTTCTGGTTCATATATCATGAGATGAACATCAAGAGGAAGAGATGTGCATCTCCTTATTGCCTCTACCACAAGGGGACCCACACTTATGTTTGGAACGAATCTTCCATCCATAATATCTATATGGATATAATCAGCCCCTGCAGCCTCAACCTCCTTTATCTCTTCCCCAAGCCTTGTAAAATCCGCTGCAAGGATAGAAGGGGCAATCTTGATCATTATACCTCCCATTAAAATAGAATTATGCAATAAATTTCCCGACTCTTTCAAACAGAATAATTACCTGATTTTTTTGAGCCTTGCTGCAAAAAAGCCATCCATACCATGCCTGTGCGGATAGATTCTTAAGAAAAGGTCCTTTCCTACAAGTGTTCTTGCTGATTCCGGCAAAAATTCCCTCGGATCATCAACAACAATATCCCCCCTCTTTATAACGTCCTTTATTACATCCTCCGTTTCTTCAGGAAGTACAGTGCACACACTGTAGACAAGGATACCTTTTTTATTGAGGAGTTTAACTGCATTTTCCATAAGCCTCATCTGGATACCTTTATACCTTTCGATATCCTCCCTTTTCCTTCTGTGTTTGATCTCAGGATGCCTTCTTATTATGCCCAGATCCGAACAGGATGGATCAAGAAGAATCCTGTCAAACTTTACGCCTTTAAATGGACAACCCTCTACTGCATCAGCAACAATTGGATAGATTATCTTTATACCCATCCTCTCGCTGTTCTCTCTAAGCAGCAAGATCCTCTGAAAACTTATATCAACTGCATAGATCGCTCCCCTGTTCTCCATAAGTGCAGCCAGGTGTGTTGTTTTTACACCGGGTGCTGCACAGATATCAAGAACAGTATCGCCTTCCTTTACGCCAAGCATATATGATATGAGCTGCGATGCCTCATCCTGAACAGAAAAATATCCCTCATTATAACCTGGAATCTCCCTTACGTGCATCCGCGAGGCAAAGATTACGCCATCAGGCGAGTACATGGTATTTGCAGCAACATAGCCCTTTTCTTTCAACAGAGCAACAAAATCGTCCCTCTTTATCTTTAAGGTATTTACCCTCAGGCATAAAGGTGCCTGTTCATTTAATGCCTCGAGGAGCCGAGAGATATCGGATTTTCCGACAACCTGATATAGCTTTTTAACCATCCAGAGAGGGAAGGAGTAATATATGGAGAGGAAAAGGAATGGGTCCTTCACAGGGTCAGGATATCGAATCTTCTCTTTCATCTCCAGAAATCTTCTGAGGCAGGCATTTACAAACCCCTTTTCCTCCTTCCTCTCAAGAAGATTTACAGTTTCATTAACTACTGCATAAGAAGGCACCCTGTCCATAAAAATTGCCTGATAAATACCCATTCTTAATGCCTCAAGCACCCTTCTTTCCATCCTATTTAAACCAACCTTTGAGATATGCTTTATAATCCAATCGATCCTGATATTCCACCTGAGCACACCCATTACAATTTCATAAACAAATGCTCTGTCAAGTGCTGTTAATTTTGGTTTTCTTCGAAAGGTCTTATCCAGCACCTCATCTGCGTCGGACCTTTTCTCCCTTATATGCATCAGAACTTGATGGGCACATCTCCTTGCCTCATCCATATAGGGTTTACCTGCCAAGGATGGTGCCGGCTTTAATGGGAAAGCCCTTAAGAAATTCCGAAATGGGTAGTCTTCTCTTCCCTTCCCTCTGAATCTCCAGTATAGCAATTATTCCCTTTCCAGTTGCAACTTTTAATCCATTCCCTTCTGCCGCAATAACGGTCCCTGGAAAGATGGAGGAAACCTCCCTGTCAATTACCTTAGATACATAGATCTTCAGCATCGTTTCCCCTATAAATGTATAGGCACCTGGCCATGGTTGAAGGCCACGAATCCTGTTATGAATAGCCTCGGCATCCATATGCCAGTCTATATTTCCATCCTCTTTTTTAATAAACCTTGCATATGATGCATGCTCATGATCCTGAGGTATCGGCTTTATCGCACCCGAAAAAAGCCCATCAAGGGTTTCTATAAGAAGCTCACCACCGATAATTGACAGCCTTTTTTCAAGCTCCTCAGCATTCTCATCAGGAAGCATCTCAATCTCCCTTTGAAGGAGTATCGGGCCTGTATCAACACCTTCATCCATGATCATTGTGGTTACACCCGTTTTTCTCTCTCCATTTATTATTGCCCATTGTATGGGTGCTGGCCCCCTGTATTTAGGAAGTAGTGATGCATGCACATTTACCGGTGCCTTTTTCGGGATGGACAAGAGCTGTGGGGGAAGTATCTTCCCATATGCAGCAACAACTATGAAATCAGGCGATATTGCACTTATCTTTTCTATAAATCCCTGATCTTTTATGCTTTCAGGCTGTATCAGTGGAAGGCCGAGTCTTAACGCCTCTTCCTTCACAACTGGTGATGAAAGTTGAAGGCCTCTTCCTTTCGGTTTATCGGGGGTAGTAACAACAAGTGATATTCTGAAGCCTAAATCCTTGAGTGCCCTCAATGAGGATATGGCAAATGGCGATGTTCCCATAAAAACAACATTTGCCCTGCTCATGTTTGTTTCTGTAAAAGCTTTTTTCTGCTTCTTCTGTAGAGTTCCCTTTTCAAAAAGCTCACTCTATCAATGATAAGGGTCCCGTTTAGATGGTCTATCTCATGCTGAATAGCAACAGCCTCAAGCCCGGAAGCCTTCAGCTCTATGGGTAATCCCTCCCTGTCAAGTCCTTTAACAATAACATCGGATGCCCTCTTCACCTCGACGCTAAAATCGGGGACACTGAGGCATCCCTCCTCATAGACGATCTCCCCTTCTGCATACACAATCTCCGGATTTATGAGAACGATAAGACCATTGCCCTTCTCTTTTACCGAAACATCAACAACAATAATCCTCAGCAATTCCCCGATCTGTGGTGCGGCAAGACCAATTCCCGGTGCAGCATACATGGTTTCAATCATATCAGCTATTATCCTTCTTGTGCTCTCATCTACCATCAAAACGGGCCTTGCCTTTCTCTTCAACAGCGGATGCGGGTATTTCAAGATTTCCCTTACTGCCATAGTATCTTTCAGTTTAACAATTATTACTAATTAATTCAATGCAAATCACAAAATGTTAACAGGATCTACATCAACCTGAATTCTCACACTACCTGAACGCCCTTCTTGAAGGAATTCTGAAAAGAGGATGCGAAGAAACCTGTCCATACTATCCTTCCTCTTCGCCTTTAAAAGGATCTGCCACCTGTATTTCCCCCTCAATCTGCTATAAGGACAGGGCGCAGGACCCAGCAGCTTTATATCCTTTTTCAATTCGGAAAAACTTTCAAATATCTCTAAGGCCTTTAGCCTTGTGTCATCTGCAACCCTCGATACACTTTCCTCCTTCCTTCCCACAAATCTTATAATTGTAAGCACACTGAAGGGGGGGTATCCAAGCTCCTTTCTCTGTCTTATCTCCCATGCATAAAATGCTTCATAATCCTGATCCTTTGCAAATATGATTATCGGATGATCCGGACGGTATGTTTGAAGAATGACCTTCCCCTTTATATCACCCCTTCCTGATCTACCAGCCACCTGCGTGAGTAACTGAAATGTCCTCTCACCTGCCCTGAAGTCAGGGAATGAGAGTGACATATCAGCCCATATAACACCAACCAATGTCAATGCGGGATAGTCGTGGCCTTTTGTTATCATCTGTGTGCCGACAAGAATCTCGATCCTCCCGCTTTCCATTTCTTCGAAGATCTTTATATGGGAATCCTTTTCCCTTGTTGAATCCCTGTCCATCCTCCTTACCCTCGACCATGGTAAAATCCCTTTTATCTCATTGACGATCCTCTCTGTTCCTGCACCTGAAAGGGAAATCCTGTATCCATGGCAGGCAGGACACTGGCTTGGTGCACTTACCGTATAGTTGCAGTAATGACATAGCATCCTCTTTTCCTTCTGGTGGTAGGTGAGGGGGATGCTGCATAAAGGACATTTATGACTCCATCCACAATCCCTGCAAAATATAAAAGGGGCAAAGCCCCTTCTGTTTAGAAACATAAGCGACTGCCCTCTTCTTCTCCAGTTTTCCTCAAGTGCAATCCTGAGCTTTTCCGAAATAAACCCCTTTTTCTCCTCCTTTTTCAAATCAACTACCTCAACCTCAGGAAGTGGCCTTTTCTCAATCCTCTCTGGAAGCCTTAAAAGCTCTATTTCCCCTTTTTTTGCACGGAAATATATCTCAACAGAGGGTGTTGCAGATCCAAGTACAACAGGGATATTCCATATACTTCCCCGGAGGATCGCCATATCCCTTGCATTGTACCTTACGCCCTCCTCCTGCTTGTAGGATGGGTCGTGCTCCTCATCAACAATGATCAATCCGAGATCCTCGACTGGCGCGAAAATGGATGATCGCGCACCAATAACTATCCTTTTCTTACCCTTTTTAATATCAAGCCATTCCCTGAACCTCTCTTTCTCTGACATCCTGCTGTGAAGAATAGCAATCAGTTCACCAAATCTCGCGCTGAATCTCGATGAAAGTTGAGGTGTAAGTGAGATTTCCGGAACAAGTATGATTGCGCCCTTTCCCAATTCGATCACACTGGAGATAGCCCTCATATATACCTCAGTCTTTCCACTTCCTGTAACACCATGCAGGAGAAATATCCTGTGTGATCCTTCAATAATCGATCCCTTTATCCGCTCGAGGGCAAGCATCTGATAGGTATTTAAATCAGGTGCATCCTTTGGTCCATGGTCTTCTTTTACAAAAAATCCTGAATCTTTTTCACCTCGAATCTTTCTTTTAAAATCAAACGGGAATGCACCTCTTATCACTTCTCCTATCGGTGAAAGGTAATAGTCTGAAAGTCCCATCAGGAATTTCAGCATCCTTTCAGAGAGCAAGGGCTCATCGTCAACAACTTCAATGATCGGCTTTATATCCTGTGCATATGACTTTTCGATAAAGGAGATGACGAATCCTATAATGATTCTATTTCTGAAGGGAGCCTTAACCCTCTTTCCAATCTCAACTGATTCTCTCAACGCACCAGGTATTGAATAGTGAAATGTTTTGTAAAGGGGAAGTGGCACGGCAATTTCAGCTATGGATCCTCCCTCCAATTCAACCCCCTTTTTTCCATATATCCATGAGCCTTTCGTAGGATGGTGGAAATACAGGATTATATCTTAAGAAGCTCGGAATGGGATACCTTATCCCACCTTGATGGGTGCCTTTTAATCCCTCCACGATCTCCTCACTAAACTTCCAGGGGAATGTAAATGCCATCTCATGATCCTGTGTTTGGCCGAAGAGCCTATCACCATAACATGGAAGGATGATCTGAGGCATCTGTGTTTTGATGGTTTTTACAACGATATCAGCGCAATCAACCCTGCCTGTGAAACTGCAGGTAAGGGAGCCTCCCCTTTTAAAGAGAAATGCAGTGAGAAGCCTCAGAACCTGTCCAGAATTCCCATATACAACAACAACCTCAGGAACATAATCTATCCTATTAAGTGGACCTGCAACGATGTATCTGTATGTGCCGTATTCAAACTTTGGAACAGCCTCCTCTGAAATTCTTCCAGCCTCCTTTGTTTCTGTATACATTCCGAAGCAAAGATTCCCCTCCGTGTAGAAATCGACAGGTTTCTCAAATCCAAATGCAACCCTTCCGAGAGGGCAATTAATGTCCTCCCTCTCCATCGCCACTGTCCATCCATATCTTCTTCCTATGGATATTCCCTGACAGATAGCTATTTCACATCCAAAATCCTTTCTTGGAACCTTCACCTTTGCCGGAAGACCCTCTTCCCTGAACATCTTAATACCAAGAGGAAAGCTCTCCGGTCTCAGGTATCTCTCCAGTTCATCATTTAATGTTTTTGTATCCATACATACCCCCTTTTATTTTTATTGAAGCAGACGCTGATACTACTCCATCACCCTCGCAACACCACTTTCAATAGCAGCCCTTTCCACTGCCTCAGCAACTGCCCTGTGGACTTCAAGGTTCATTATGTTGGGAACAAGCTCACCTTTTTCAGCAAACTTTGCAATTACCTTTGCCGCACTGATCTTCATTCTGTCTGTAATCTTCCTTGCTCTCACATTGAGCGCGCCCCTGAATATGCCTGGAAATCCCAGTGCATTGTTAACACTTCTCCCGTCCGATGCAAATATCGCACCCGCACGGAGTGCTTCCTCGGGTTTTATCTCCGGATATGGATTGGAAAGTGCAAGGATGATCTGCCCTTTCTTAACCATTTCAGGTTTTACAAGATTAGGAACACCTGTTGTTGCAACAACCACATCAGAATGCCTCATTAATCCCTCAAGGCTTTCTGTTTTCCCTCCCATCCGTGCAAGCATCTCCATAGCGGTTTCCTTTATATCATTTCCAATAATCCTCTTGGCACCATATGCCTTAAGAAGCTTCGCAATACCCATACCCGCTGCACCCAGACCTATAACACCAACAGTTGCTGATCTCAGCTCTATTCCACAAAGGGCTGTTGCGTTCAGAAGTGCTGCAAGAACAACAACAGCGGTTCCGTGCTGATCATCGTGCATAACAGGAATGTCAAGCATCTCAACGAGTCTGTCCTCTATCTCAAAGCATTGAGGGGATGCAATATCCTCAAGATTGATTGCACCAAAACCCTTCGAGATAAGTTTTACAACGTTTATGAATTCCTCTGTATCCCTTGTATCAACAAGAATGGGGATGCCACTTAGTGAAACGAGCATCTCCATAAGTACTGCCTTCCCCTCCATAACAGGATGACCCGCAACAACACCAATATCACCAAGCCCAAGAATTGCAGTTCCATTTGTAATAATTGCAACACTGTTTCCCTTCCATGTGTAGCTGTATGCATCCTCTGGTTTTTCCAGAATGGCTTTACAGACCCTTGCAACACCGGGTGTGTATATTTTTCTGAGAACACTAAGATCGCAGTTCCTTATCCTGCTTTTAACCTCGATCTTGCCTCCTTTGTGAAGTTCAAGAACAGGATCTATAACATCTTCAAGGTAGATCCCTTCAAGCTTTTCAACTGCCTTTATTACCCTCTGAAGGTGTTCCTCATCATCAACAAAAACTGTAATCTCCCTCGTATTGTATTGAAGTCCCATCTTCACCAGTCTTATATCACCAATGTTACCTCCCTCATTTCCTATCGCTGTTGTTAGTTTTCCAAGATATCCTGGCTGATCTGTTATCAGGACCCTTAATGTCTTTACAAACTTGTCGGTCCCCTTTTCAATCTGCATCTTCCTCCCCTTTTTTTCTGTTTTTCTTCTGTTCCCTTTCCAGCATTATCATAAGGATCGAAAGGGCTGCAGGTGTCATTCCAGGGATCCTTGATGCCTGACCGAGGGAAATAGGCCTTATCCTCTCAAGCTTTTCCCTGAGCTCATTTGAGAGTCCCTGGACAGCCCCGTAATCAAAATCATACGGAACCTTTATCGACTCAAGCCTTCTAAATTTTTCCACTTCCTGCATCTGCCTCCTTATGTATCCATCATACTTTATATCAATCTCAACACCCCTTATGACTTCTGGATCATCAATAGCCTCCTCACCGGAAAGCCTCATCACAGTTTGATATTCGACCTTTGGCCTTTTGAGTAAATGATAACATGTTGTTACATCATCTATAGGTGCCTCTCCCAGTGCATCCAGTTCCTCATTGATCCATCCTTCAGGATAGATCTTCAGATGCTTAAGCCTCTCGACCTCCTCTTCAATCCTCCTCCTCTTCTCTCTCATCCTTTCAACAGCCTCATATGTTATGAGACCCAGTTCGTAGCCCCTTTCCATAAGCCTCATGTCTGCATTATCCTCTCTCAAAAGCAGTCTGTACTCTGCACGGGATGTGAACATCCGGTAGGGCTCGTTTGTCCCCTTTGTCACAAGGTCATCCACCATTACAGCCATGTAGGCCTCTGATCTGTCAAGGAGAAAAGGGCCCTTTCCCTCAACCTTCAGTGAGGCATTAACGCCTGCCCAGAAACCCTGGGAAGCGGCCTCTTCATAACCCGTTGTTCCATTTATCTGTCCTGCAAGGAAAAGATTCTCTATGATCTTTGTCTCAAGTGTTGGATGGAGTTGATGGGGGAATACAATATCATGCTCTATGGCGTATCCCGGTCTCATAATCTCAGCTTTCTCAAGCCCGGGAACTGACCTTACTATCTCGTACTGAAGCTCAAAGGGCATGCTGTTTCCAAGACCACTCACATATATCTCGTCCGTGTCAACCCCTTCGGGCTCAAGGATAACCCTGTGCCTATCCCTGTCTGAAAATTTCACAACTTTATCCTCAAGGGAAGGGCAGTACCTGACAGGTGTTGCCTTTATCTGACCGCTGTAAAGGGCGGACTTGTCAAGGTTTTTCATGATTATTTCATGTGTCTCAGGTGTTGTGTAGGTTATGTAGCAGGGAAGTTCCCTGAACTCAAGCCTTACCGTTCGATGAGAGAAGGGTCTTGGATTCTTATCCCCCCATCTTTCCTCCATCTTCGAGTAATCTATTGTTGAGCCTTTAAGGCGTGGGCCTGTCCCCGTTTTGAACCTTCCCATTTCAAAACCCAGTTCCTTAAAATTTTCCGAGAGTCTTTTCGATGAAAACTCCCCTGCTCTTCCTGATGGAAAGCTCTTCAGTCCGATATGAATAACACCATTCAGAAAGGTCCCTGGTGCAAGCACAATTGCCTTGCCATAAAAGACATTTCCAAATTGATCCTTTACCCCTACTGCAACCCTTCCATCGGCAATTATCTCTTCAATAAGCGCCTGCTTTATGTCCAGATTCCTCTGTCTTTCAAGAATTGATCCCATTATTGATTTGTAGCGATTCTTATCCACCTGTACCCTTGTTGACCATATTGCTGCACCCTTTGATCTGTTCAGTGTCTGAAACTGCAGGGCACTCTGATCAGTGACCCACCCCATCTCACCCCCAAGGGCATCCAGCTCCCTTACGAGATGCCCCTTTGCAGTTCCACCCACTGATGGTGCGCAGGACATGTGGGCGATGGTATCGATATTTATCGTAAGCATGAGGGTCTTAAGACCCATGCGTGATGAGGCAAGGGCAGCCTCACATCCTGCATGTCCTCCACCAACAACAATGATATCGTATGAGTTTTTCATAACTGTGATCCTTGCTGATGATTGAGTTAAATTATATCATGATTTCGTAGGAAAGATGGTCGAAACCAGACTTTACAGGGATCTCAAAGGATTTCTCATTGAGAAGTTTGGATGCAGGGTGCATAAGGTCCCCCTTGATGCAGGACTTACATGCCCCAACAGGGATGGAACCCTCGGATACGGGGGTTGTATTTACTGCAATGAGCTGGGCTCAGGCACAGGTGCCTGGGGTCGAAAGATACCTTTAAGAGAACAGTTGTTAAGGGGTATGGATTTTCTTAAAAGGAGATATGGGGCGGAGAAGTTTATTGCCTACTTTCAATCCTTTACAAATACCTATGGAAAACCTGATTTCCTTAAATCCCTATACGATGAAGTACTCGATCATCCGGATGTCGTTGGAATATCAGTAGGTACAAGACCTGACTGCATTAATGATCAGCTTTTAGCACTTCTTCAGTCTTATACGCGGACACACTCCGTATGGATAGAATATGGGCTCCAGAGTGCTAACGACTATATCTTGAGGCTTATAAACCGCGGACACTTCAGCCATGAATTCCTGAGGGCAGTTGAAATGAGTAGAGGGAGGGGCTTTCACATAGTTGCCCACATTATAATTGGACTTCCTGGCGAGGGAAGGGCTGATGTTATAAAAACAGCAAGATTTCTCACCGATGCGGGTGTTGATGGTGTAAAGATACACCTCCTCTACATACAGCAAGGAAATGAGCTATACAGAATATTCAAAAGGGGTGATTACAAGCCCCTCGAACTGGATGAATATGTTGGACTTGTCTGTGATTTTCTCGAACACCTATCATCACAAATTGTGATACATCGTTTGACAGGGGATGCACATATGGGAAGGCTTGTCGCCCCTAAGTGGAGTGAAAACAAGCAGAATGTAATCTCATCTATCGTCAATGAGCTGAGAAGGAGAAAAACCTATCAGGGGATCTACTCCGGGCAGGATTAAGAGAAAAGGGGGCATTTCTGCCCCCCTTTTAATGGAATTCATAAGGATTATTTCTTGTGGCACTTATTGCAGGTTGCACTATCGCTGGTCTTGAACGCCTTTTTACCATTGTGGCACTCACCGCAGAACTTCCCTGCATTGAGATCCGCCATCTTCATCTTTGCATTCCCAAACTTCATCTTGAAGATCTTTGGATGACAGTCAGCGCACTTCTGACCCTTGTCAGCATGAACCTTTCCATCAAATATCACCTTTCCAGCTGCACCGTTTTTCCACTCAAGGGTCTTTCCAGGACCTATTGCCAGGGCTGAAGTTGTAAAAGCAATGAGGAATATCACTGCAATTAATGAAATTGTCCTCATCATCCTTCACCTCCTTTCTTTTGTAGTGCCTCCACACAAATGACCTTTCTAATTGATCTGGCTCCCTGTTATTTGGACGGATACGATGGTATTTTATTTAAAAGATCGGGCATAAGTTTACACCATCACACCTATTATGTCAAAGCAATATTTAACCCTGCAGGTTATTGAAAATACTGTGTATGCAGAGATTCAACAACCATGGGAACAATAAAGATGGTAAGCACACTTACACAGAAGCATAAAACCATAGCCCATGCAGCCTTTCTTCCGCTCCATCTATAAAATACCCTCATATGAAGATAAAAGCCAAGGAGAAGCCACGTGACAAGAGACCAGGTCTCTACAGGATCCCATCCCCAGTATCTTCCCCAGCTCTGATTTGCCCAGATTGCACCTGCTATTATGGTAATTGTCCAGAAGAAAAATCCTATCCCTGCAAATCTATAGTTGTAGAGATCGAGCATATGGGTAGAGAGTGAAAAAAGTTGAGCTTCTCCCTTTCCCTCCTTCAAAAGATAAAGGACCGATGCACTAAAGGCTATAAGTAGGGAAGCTGCGGCGAGTTTATTGAAAAGCACATGAATCAAGAGCCATATACTTCTTAAACTTGGAGGAAGCATCTTTATGTCAGGATTAGTAAACAGACCTGCCGTCATAGCAATGAATGAAACAGCAACAATAATACCACCTGCCGCCTTTAGCCTTGGAATCTTTCTACTTATAACAAGAAACATAACAATACAGATCCATGCATTTGAAGAGAGCACCTCATATTTGATCATATAGGGTCCATGCCCCTGAACAAACCATCTGATCCCAAGGGCTATGGAATGCGGAATGAGACCCGCAAGGGAAACGATCCATCCTGAATTCAGGCTCTTTTCCTTTTTAAAGATAAGCCCATACATAAAAAGGATTGAGGAGGAAATATATAAAAGGACAGCGATCCAGTGAAAGATTGTCTCATATTTAAGCAGGGATAGATCTTGCATTTAGCTTGCCTCCAGTTTAAATAATAGATCTATGAAAACCTTCCAGCGAGCTCTTTTATTAACCCTTCCATTTCCTCATTAAAGAGTGCATGATATCTTTTTGTAAAGCCCTTCAGATAGAGAATCCTTCTCCCGTCTTCAGCTTCAAGCACACAGAGTATCTCATTGGTTGGAAGAAAGTAAATGAAAAATGTTCCTGCTATGATGAGGATAAAGCCTGTATAAAAAAAGTATTTGCCCGGAGATAGTGTAAAAATGAGACCGCTCCAGTTGCGGATCTCAAGAAATTTTAACCTTCCACCCTCAAATTCAATCTCGCTCCCAGGCTCCATAACTCCTTCAAACTTCTTCTCCTTTCCTTCCACTATGGAGAGCTTGAGCACGGGCTTATTCAAGTAAAAAGAGGACCGATCTTTATCTGGATAGAGCTCCATATTGAAGATATAGGGTGTCAGCGGATAGTCTGAAACTCCCCGCATAGGCTTATTGACATGTGGTGATATATCAAGGGAAAAATGGCATAGGACCTCCTCACCCGAGGGCTTTTTTAGCAAAAAAGATAATGTGTAGCCATAGTTAAATGACTGATATATCGAGATCCCGCGGTAATTAAGGGGGGCATTGGGCACAATTACCCATTTTTTAAATCCATCCTCCTGATTTGCAGTAATTACTGTACTATTTAGATTCTTCAATTCCCCTGTTTCCCAGTATTCATGTTTGAAATCAACCAGGTGCACTTCAAAATCCAGGTCAAAATTCCTGCGAAAGAGGCCCAGATCCTTGATAAGAAAATCATCCCCCCTTCCGGAAAAGGTATCTCCCTGAATGAGCTGAACAAAGCCCCTCTTATGAAACCCAGCATAGTAGAGGGCTCCCAATATAACCAGAAGGATCCCTGCATGAAATATAAGTGTCCCGAACCTTCCAATCTCATGTCTTGCAAAAAGGATCCTGTTACCCTCCAGTGCAACTGCCCTGTAACCTTTATCCCTGAAAAAATCTGCTATGTGGGCAATTTCCGTTTTTCCATCTAATTGAACAGATTTAAACCCATTAAGGGAAAAGGAGGTCCTTTTGAGAAACACCTTCTTGGAGCTTTTAAAAAGCAGTTTCATCTGTAAATACAGAAAGTATGAAAGAACAAGGAAGAGGAGGAAGATCGATACAACAAACAGATAGGAGCTAAAGACCCTGTCCAGCTGAAGGAAATGGAGAACGGAATAGGTGAGTGGATATGACCTTTTCCAGCGCTCAATAAACTGTGGACTCTTATCCGATGCCTGGGGAATAAAGGCACCGGCTAAACATAAAAGGGTAATGACGATTATAAGAAATGTTGCGATCTTTTTCATGAAATAATCAAAAAAGTTATTGCTTCAAATAACATTCAGTCCCTTAAGGTATCTTTCCACTTTCAGCGGGATAGATCCGAGAGACCCCATCTTCTTTTTCAAGAAGGAGGTATTCATAATAAGCCTCATGGAGGTAAGAAGGTACTTTCTTCTAAATTCATCCTTCATCCGCACTATCTCTCCCAGTTTTCCCATATAGAATTTCTTGTAGCACTCAACGATTGCCTGATCGACCTCTTCGAGGCTCATCTTTTCAGGCTCGATTATGGGCTCTACAAGATTGTATTTGGAATAGTCAAAAACCTTTATATAATCCTTGACCTCCCTGTACATATCAGCATAAGGCCATGGCGTTATTGCGAGAAAATGTGCAAAGTCAGGATTGTAGTGTCGAGCAAGCTTAAGAGTCCTTTTTACAGAGGATTTTGTCTCATGCGGAAATCCAAGAACAAAAGATGTCTCTGTTATCATGCCGTGATCTTGAATAAGCCTTATCGCTTCAAACCCCTGCTCCACCTTTATGTCCTTCTTAATGAGGTCCAGAGTTTCCTGATTTGTGGCTTCAACCCCGATGTAGATGTGTATAATGCCAGCCTTTCTGTACTTCCACAGTATATCTCTATCCCTGATGATGTCCTCCACCCTTGTTTCCATAAGTATTAACATGTCAAGGCGCTTTTGTATGAGGCGATCCAGAATCTCCTCCCATCGATCCCTGTCTCTTGTGGGAAATTCATCAGTAACAAGGACAATATTGACACCATATCGTGTTGAGAGCAGTTCAAGTTCCTCTACCACCCTTTGAGGTCTCCTCGGCCTCCACGATCGATTCCAGAACTTCTGCTGAGAACAAAAAGTGCAGTCATGATTGCAACCTCTTGATGTGCTGATGGCACCAAGGCGTGACTTAGGAATAACAAAAAAGGTATAGTCCTTCCACTCCACAAGATCCCACGCCATTGAAAGTTCATCAAGATCCTCAATAAAGCCCCTGCGTCCTGTAAAAAAAATCTGACCATCTCTTTTGAATGCAATACCCCGCACATCATCCGGGTAGGGACCCTTGTTAAGACTTAAAAGCAGCTCCCTGAGCACAGCCTCACCTTCACCCACACACACATAATCCACCACATCCCCTGAAAATCTCAGGATCCCTTCATAGCAGAATGTAGGGTGTACCCCTCCAATTATTGTCTTTATATCTGGATTTATGAGTTTTGCCAGTCTTAGAATCCTGAGGGCATCCATTATGGTTGAAGTTATTGCAGTGGTTGCCACGAAGTCTGGATTCGATCTTCTGATCTGTTCCGCAATCATCCGGAAATTGTGCCTTTTGCTCATGGCATCATAAATCTCTGCATCAAGACCTGCCTCCCTTGCCGATCCTGCAAGATAGACGAAGGTAAGGGGAAGCCATGTCCCTGCTGCCTCAACAACCCCACAATGATATGGCGGTGTAATAAAGAGTATCCTTTTTCTTGCGGCCATAACTTTTCTCTTTTCCCTATCCCCCGTATTTCTTCCCTGTTTCCTCTTCCAGCACTTTTATCAGTGCATCCACAACCTCCGGGTCAAACTGCGTTCCTGAATGCCTCCTCAATTCATTGATGGTCTCCTCAATTGTCAGTGCCTTTCTATAAGGTCTATCTGAAGTCATTGCCTCAAATGCGTCTGCCACAGATATGATCCTCGCAAGGAGTGAGAGATTCTCGAGTTTTAATCCGTTCGGGTATCCCCTGCCATCGGGCCTTTCATGATGTTGATGGATTAT
Source organism: uncultured Thermodesulfobacteriota bacterium (assembly GCA_964505185.1). Lineage (GTDB taxonomy): Bacteria > Desulfobacterota > JBBIRW01 > JBBIRW01 > JBBIRW01 > JBBIRW01. The sequence continues at coordinate 174,491 of CAZDGM010000001.1, read as the reverse complement.
CATTCTCACTTCTTTGAGGAATTCCACAGGCTCCAGTATCCTTTCTCCGATAAGAGGGTGCTCCTTTATTGCCTCCCACTCTTCATCGGTAAGCTTTCCCTCTTTTCTTAAAATAGAAATATCCGTTCCAATCTTTCCTATATCATGAAGGATCGCAGCATGCTGAAGGAGTCTTATCCTCTTTTCAGTTAGTCCCATCTTTTTCGCTATCTTTATCGCGTATTCTGTTGTCCTCTCAGAATGCCCTGCCGTATACTTATCCTTCGCCTCAATTGCATTTACAAGTGCCCTTATGGTCTCAAAATATGTCTTCTGAAGGTCTTCATAGAGCCTGGCATTCTCAATGGCAACTGCAGTCTGTCCTGCAAGGGTAACAAGCAGTTCGAGCTCCTCTTGAATGAAGCTGCTTCCATCGATCTTATTGTTTACATTCAGAACCCCAATAACCTTTCCCTTTACGATTACAGGTGCACTGACGAGGGACTTCGTCTCATAAAAGGGGCTGTTTTTCTTTCGGAATCTGGGATCAGCCTCAATGTCAGTAACAAGAAGGGGTCTGCCTTCTTTTGCCACCCATCCTGAGACCTGCTCTCCAACCCTCACCCTTGTTGCTGCAACAACCTCTTCAGGAAGACCCACTGCATATTTAATATACAGTTCCCCAATCTCCTCATCAAGGAGCATGAGGGACCCGATGCGCGCCTTCATGATGTTGACGGATTTATCAACTACTGTTTTTATAATATCGTCAACATTGATCATTGAGCTAATAGATTGGCTTATATACTGAAGAAGGCGGAGTCTATCAACCAACTTTTCAAGTCTAACACTCTTATCCCTTATCTCCTCCAGCATCCTCTTAATCCGTTCATTTGCTAATTCAAGCTCGCTCACCCTGCGGGCAAGGAGCTGGTTTACCGCCTCAAGCTCTGCCTTATATCTCAGTTCTTCTTCAGCCTTTGCAATCCTTCTTTCATTCTCGAGCTCCCTCTGGTGAAACTGATTGATTGTCAAAATCATGTGATTGAATGTCCTCTGGAGATCACCGATTTCATCGTTTGACTTTACCTTAACCTGGACCTCCCGGTTTCCTCTCATGGCATCCATCATAGCCTTGCAAAGATCCTTTATGGGACAGATGATGAGTACTATAAGAAGGGTAGAAAGTGTAATGGCCAGTGCGATAAAGTTCAATACTGCCGAAAGGGACATGCGCCTGAAATTATTCAGGATCATCGTTTTTACATCTTCCAGTGAAGAATCCGTGATTATAAAGCCAAGGATCCTGCCTGAAGGATGGTGGGAGAGGCACTGCGGTTTGCTTTCAAGGGGGGTTAAGGTTCTTAAAAATTCACTTCCTTCAAGGGCAAGAAAGGTGCTTTTTGGTTCAAGGGAAAAACTGTCCGGATTTTTATGGCAGTTCATGCAGAGAGGATCACCCCGGCTTATTGTCTGACCAAGCTGCTCTTTGTTAGTTGAGTGGGCTATCCTTCCATTCCTGTCAAGGATTTTTACACCGATTATGCCTTTCTCTCTTGATAGATTTTCAAGGGTGTATTCTATCTCTTCATGATTCTCCTTGAGCATTCCATACTCGAGGGAGGCCTTAAGCATGTTACTCATCCTCATAGCATGCTCTAAGTAAATCCTTGTAAGATCCCTTTTCTGGAACCAGATAAGAATAGAAAATGTAATCAAAATAATCACAACCAGGATAACAAATATCGAGCCAAGTATCTTAAAGGAAAGGCCCTCATAGAATCTTTTGTTCATGGAAGTGACCTCGCCTCATCATCCATTTTAAGAACTCTTTTTTTTCTTTCCTCCAATCCCGTTCTCTGGGGTTAATATGTTTGTGTAATTTTTACATAGTTCTCTTAGATTTTTTTTCAATTTTAATTGATAATATACACCAGATATTCCAATTCCACCAATCACAAAATGCTTAATTATCAAAACATAAGTTTGCACAATTCCTGCCTCATTTATCCACTCATAGCGACCATAAAGGATTGTCCTAATGGTTCCTCCAATCACTATCACGATAAGGGCAAAATATGAGATCATAAGTTGTTTTCTCAAGACACGAAAAAGGAGCGGCACCTCCTTAATCTCATTTCTTATAAAAAGGGTAAGGGCTATATTGCCCAGAAGAATACCCGCGGCAAAATCGTGAAAGAAGTTGTTTATAACAATCAGGATACCCAAATATTGGACTCCCTCTTAGCTCATTTTGTGGCAACCGCAACAATATACATTCCAAATCCAAGCCTTACATCGATGCCAGTGCTAAGTATCGCCTTAAGCAAATGAACTTTCCAATCATTACTTATAAAACACATATCAAATCTGTAACGATCTGAAAAACCCTCAACAGCAATATTAAGGATATTCCAGCCACTCACCTCGAGAACCTTCTTTATAGTCTTTCTTGTATAAAAAACCAGGTGCTCAGGATAGGGTTTTTGGAAATCAGGATCGTTATTTAAGAAAAGTCTCCTTACAAGATCTATAGCGATTCTTTTGAGCATAAAGTTTTCCTCATTAGGAACTTCGATGAACAGAACCCCTCCTGGCTTTATAATTCTTCTTATCTCAACTAATAATGGAACAGGGTCTCTGCAATGTTCCAGAACATGTGACATATGGATAAAATCGAACTCATTATTTCTAAATCCGATTTTCTCTATTGGCTCAGTATAGTATATATATTTATCCCATGTTTCTTATAAACAGCCTGCTTTGCATATGGACTTACGTCAACGCCATAAACATGCAATCCATGCTCTTTTGCAACAGCCAGAAAACCTCCAGTTCCACATCCAATGTCAAGAACCTTTCCTCCTTTTAATTTATTAAAAATACTTCTGAACCTGTTTCTGTAAAACTGCATTTGCCTCTCTTCTCTTTTCTCGTAATATTTATAATAATCCGCCATGTATGCAATTTTATTTAATACCTCCTCGGGGATTTGAGGATTCTGATATATAAGACCGCATTTCTCGCACTTAACTATCCTGATGAGTTCGTCACTGAAGAAATATTTTGGTCTATTACATTTACATAATGGGCAATTAACAAAAATCCTTTCTACATTCCCTATTAATCTGAGCCCTTCTATTGTTTGTGGAACCATCTTCTCTAATACCCCTTTGGATTATGATTGGCACCATGGCAGTTAAGGTAACACTCAACAGAACTTCCCCTCTTTACAAACTCGATCCTTCCGCTGCTTGATGGCTTTACAATAGTTCTGTCAAAATTTATAAGCGCCGGATTCCTCTTTGAACCGTGTGCATCATGGCATGCTGAGCATGGGGTTCTTTGCTCGATCACATGTATCCAGTGACCCCTGAAGCTTCTGTCTGACATGATAACTGTTCTGTCATGACATTTATAACAGAGTGCATATGCGTTTACGCTCTCAACTGTATTGTCCGATGTAATGTATTCCCTTTCAAGAAGTGCATTTATGCTTGATCCGTGAGGTCCACGGGGACCTGATGGATCGCTATTTCCATGGCAGTCACTGCAGTAAATGGAGGGGTTTGATCTGAGAGAAGGCAGGAGACTTGCAGAAGCTCCATTGCCTCTCCTTACAACAGGATGCGATGATGCATTCGATGGGCTAAATTTCCTTCTCACATTTCTCTCATCTTCAACCCTCAGGACCGTTGCCTTTCCTGCAATCACACCATCAACACCATGACACTTAAAGCATACCTCATACTCGTAGCGTGCCTCCTTCAAGAACATTCCACTCGCATCAATACCGGAAACACCCTTTAATGCATCCATAATAAGCGGTGCGAACCGTGTTGAAGATCTCTTTACCCTGTGGGGATTATGACAATCAGTGCACTCTACATGGGATGCCATGCCCCTTGTTGGATCCTCAACCATATCATGCACACCGTTATAAAGCGTAACCCTGTGCGATGAAAGCCTGTTCAGGAGGGACTCAATATCTGTTGATGCAACGGCACCATTGTGGCATATGAGACAGTTTTTCTCCTCCTCTGGATAATTCAGCAGTCTCTCAGGATGACCGGCATTGTGGGACTTATGACACGATGAACATCCATTATCCGAAACAGTTGTGTATTTTGATTCAGGCCAAGGATTCTGCTTCTTTCCGTTCCATCTTGCATTTGACCTTGCGTGCGAAGATTCCTTCCAGCCAATAAGGTTATGGCATGCCGTGCATAGTGCAAATTGGCGATTATCAACTACAAGAAATTTTCCAAAACTATCGTTGTGCGCATCATGACATGTGGTACACTGAAGCTCTGAATTCTCGTCAAGTCTAATCTTTCCTCTCAGGATCTTCGGATCAACAAGTTGCTCATCCTTTGCGGCAAGGGCACTATCATACACGAAGGATACTGGATGGTCATCAGAGAGGTCTGTTCCAAGACTCAATCTACCTGTGATCTTAGAGATAGCTTTTACCCTGCTTCCCCCTCTATTCCTCTGGAAGGATCCGAGTGCAATAGTCCCATCATGACAGCTCAAGCAGAGCTTCGAAGAACCTGTTGGCTGACCCATAGTGGCATCCAGCGTTGAACTTGTGTAGATCTTATATGTAACAGAAGGTAGCTTCTGATTCCACAGTGCCCTCTTTGGTTTCGCACTGTGTGGGGTATGGCAAAAGATGCAAACCTGCTGTTCTTCCTGAGACTTAAGCGTTCCCGGACCTTTAACAGACAGATTATGCTTCGTCTTTAAAATGGTTGCAGAGGATGAGGGTGTTAAAATAAGGACCAGACCAACTGGAAAAATATAACGTATCAGTTTTGAACATAAATTAACGAACATATTCAAATATCTGAACCCTTTTATTGTAGGAATCTGTGACAAATATCCTGTCCCTATCATCTATGAATATCCCTGCAGGAAGCCAGAACTCCCCTGCTCCCTCCCCCCTTTTTCCAAAGTAAAGGAGAAGATCGCCTTTTTCGCTGAATATCTGAACCGTATCAAAAAGCGCATCAACGACATATATGTTCCCATCACTATCAGTTGCAACACCCCTTGGTCTTGCAAAATAGCCGGAGCTGTCCCCTGCTTCTCCAAATGCACGGATAAATCTACCATCAGGGTCAAAAATCTGGATTCTGAAGTTCATAGAATCCGAAACAATAAGTCTCTTTCTCCTCTCATCAAACCATATGTTCGTCGGGAAGTTGAACTCCCCCTCAGCTGTTCCCCTTATTCCAGTAAAAAACAACAATCTACCTCCACCTGTCAGGTCAATAGCACATAGCCGGTGGTTCTCTGTATCCGAAACATACAACCTGTTCTTTTCCCTCCAGAGTGCAATTCCAGAGGGTCTCTTAAATCCTATTTTTTCTCCTATTATACCAAGGAGCCTTCCTTTTTTATTGATAACAAATATGGCGTTCTTTTCTGAATCACTAACATAGATTCTTTCTCCGTTAATGGCAACACCAACAGGAGACCGAAGGGTATGGTCTCCCAATTTATCAAGAAATAGATAGGTATTCTCCTCCCTGTCAAATACATGAATACCGCCTGCCCCCGGATCTGCTACAACCAGAAAATCCCCCTCAGCAGCAACGCCATAAAGGCGAACAAAACCTGCATCCTTATTTCCCGTGATATATTCCAGCGCCCTTCTCAGAAACCCCCTTTTTATCCCCAGATCTTCAGGACCCGAAATATACCCAAGGTACCTTATCCTCGGCTTCTCGGGTGGCTCAGGCCATTGAAGAGGTTTTGCAATGATAGACCCTTTAACGTCTACCTCCTTTCCACCCCAGAGGCAACCCAGCGCGAGCATTACACTCAAAGCAGCAATCCATAAATTTCTCCCTTCCATGACCTCATCCCTGTCAAGCTGTTCGATGATGTAATGATCTATCCATCTACGAACCTGCTTATCTTTTCCTCCAGAATCCCAACCCTCTGGGCAAGCCTTATGTTTCTCGTTGTAAGAATAGATATCTTCATTGATAGATAGATGTTTATTATTACGAGAAAAATAATTGCAAGAAGGAACAAGGCATTGATTGCAATCTCTGTCCCCACAATCCTTCTGACAAGCATGAGCGGCCATTCCCATAGCGCGAATATGAGGATGAAGAGGGTCGTCAGCATCCATATAACGGAAAACTCCTCTCTCAACTTTCTCCTTCTTACAAGCTCAATCACAATTACTGCAACCAGTAAAGAAAGTAAAAGTGCGACGATTCTTTGATGAAAGGTCATCTTTCCTCCCTTTCCTCATAGCCTTATTTTTTCACAGCTTTATCCGGCCTTTCTCTCATAAGCATCAAAAAAATTGAAAGGATGTTCTTGTACACATAATAGAATGCCTTTATGTTTCTTATCATTGACTTTCCGTGCATGCGACTCCTCATCGAAACAGGCTCTTCCATGATCTTCATACCAGCCATTGAAAGAAAAAGAAGGATATCAGCATCCTGATAGTCTGATGGATAATCCATCCTTGCAAGAAGCTCTATCGCCCTTCTGCCGTATATCCTGTATCCAGATGATGCGTCCGTAATCTTCTGACCTGAAAGAAAGGATGCAAGAAAACTGAAAAGCCTCATACCAATTTTTCTTACGAAGGGTATGTGATAGGATGGAGACGAAAGAAATCGTGAGCCAATCAAAACATCCGCCTTTTTCTCCTCGAATCTCCTTAAAAGATAATGAAGATCCTCTGCCCTGTGCTGTCCATCGGAATCAAAGGTAAGTGCTATCTCGTATCCGTTTTCAAATGCAAATATGAGACCTGTATGCACCGCACTTGCAGCACCAAGATTAAAGCAGTGCCTTATTACCTTAAATCCTGCATCCCTGGCAATCTCCCCGGTTCTGTCCGTTGATCCATCGTCAACAAGAAGAATGTCTATCTCTTCGCGGGAGATATGTTTTTCTATATCGGAAATTACATACGGGAGATTCTTCTCCTCATTGTAAGCAGGCATGATCATCAGGATCCTTTTCCCCATGTTTTTAACTATCCCTTTCCCCTTTCATATCCACTGATCCTTCTTATTTCTTCAGCCTCGCTATCTTCTCCTCCGCCCTCTTTGACCAGAACCCCCTCGGATTTATCTTAAGATAGTTTCTGAAATGTTCTATTGCCTCATCCCTTTCATTCATCTTTTCATAAATGAGACCCATTCCGTAATGCGCCTCTGGCCAGTTAGGGTCTACCTCCAGTGCTTTTATAAAACAACCCCTTGCCTGTTCAAAATCACCCTTATCATAAAAGACATAGCCGAGATTGGTCCACGCAGGCGCACTTGATGGGTTAACCTTTAGTGATTCAACATACTCTTTGATTGCTTCATCATAATGCCTTGCAATGTAAAACTTTGTTGCCTTTATAAAGTGTTCTTCACCCAATGCTAACTTTATTGCCTCTTTATATTTTTCATCCAGCATCCGTATCTTTTCCTTCTGACCGGTATCTGAATAATATTTTTTCAGAACTTCAATGGCATAGGTGTTTCTTCTCGCACTCTCTATAACCTCCTTGAGGATTTTCTCCCCCTTTTTCTCCATGCCAGCCTTAAGATACAGCTCTCCAAGGGAAACCCTTATTGCAGGATCCGGTGAAAGCCTTGATGCCTTCTCATAATAGGTTATGGCTTTCCTGATATCTCCTTCTTTAAGATAACATCTTCCCAACAGAGAATAGTAAAGACCGCCAAATCTATTTCTTGTGTACTGCTCGGAAACATTGCGCTCTATCTCCTGAAGTCTCCTTCTTGCCTCCTCTGCACCCCCTTTTTGAAGAATCAGCATCGCAAGATATATACGAGCAGAAATGGCATCAGGATCAGATTTTATGTTCCTCTCGAGCTCCTTTATGTAGTTATCAACAGATCCTTCAGTCCACATCTGCTTTCCAACAGCATGCCACATAAGGGGTGTTGCGAAGCGGTACTCATCCTTTTCGATCAAATCCTTGAACTTATCGGTTCTTTTCACATATAGAAGGCATGCATCATCCCAGTAGACAAGCGCCCAGTCCTGAGGGGCAAAACTCTCCTTCTCTACAATCTGGAGATAGGAAATGTCAGTTCGACCTAAATTCTTTTTTATAACGGGATTCTCTATAATGGCTGCCTCAAAACCGTACATCCCTTCAAGGGAAGTGAATACCATTCTATGCTCCTCTCCAAGGAGCACCTTTTCAAGGAGCCTCTCATGCATGGGACCCCTTCCATCCACAATGGGTCTCCCATCAGGAAAGTATCTCCACTCGATGTAACCTCCAAAGTGAAAGGTATTGAAGAGATTTATCTTCAAACCGTTCCTTTTAAGGTATTCTATCGCACCTTCAGGATACCTGTAAGGATAGATGCCAAAACCGAATCTCACCTCATCATCACCCTTTATGACGAGCACACTGATGACGAGAAGAAGGATCATGGGCAGTGCATAAGTCGCGAACCTCCAGATGCGAAACTCAAAACCCGAAACAGGGGTCATTCCATAAAGGTAAGAGATGTTTCTTATCACAATTGGTGATGAGACAACGAGAAAAAGCGGAAGGAACCTCTGTGCCTGGGATGCCATATAGAGGAATGCTGAAGAAAGAATAAAATCCAGCGGATTTACCCTCTTCCAGTTTAAAAAAGAGCTCCCGCACCAGATCAAAACAAACCAGAAAAGGAGGCTCTTTGTATTAAAGATGTCAAGCGGCTGGAGCTCGGTGATCGCATGCTTGTATATCGATTTGGTGGAGAGCTCATAGGGCTGGAGGAAAATATGGTAGGAGAAGGGATTGATGAATGTTGCAACCAATACAAGGACAAACAGAGCAGAGAGCCATTTTGCACCGCCTTTATCAACCCCACCTGGAAGGGTGAGTCCTGTTTTCTCGTTTATCCATCCGATCAGTAACCCTCCTGCAAGATAAAATCCCACGATAAGAGGCATCATAACGGATGAGGCATGCATATTTGCCCATATCAGCTGCAGTAACGGAACTACCAGAAGCTGTTTTTTATACCCCCTGTGCAGTAGAAGGTGGATGCAGTAGAGGTTTATGGACAAAAAAAGGTATGCAAAAAGCTCCGGCCGCTCTATAAACCTGAAGCGCATTATGAGTGCGGAAAGGAAAAGAACAAGCACAGATGAATGCACCCTCTTCTGCTCAATGTTTCCGTCAAGTAAAAGCATAAAAAAGATCGCAGTTATGAGTATTGCCTTCATCAGGACGATGCCTGCTGAACCTGAGGCAATCCAGATGAGATATACGAGGATGTCAAAAAGCCATTCAGGATTTATCATATAGGAGTCTGGAACGGAAAAGAGGAATATTTCCTTCTTTGGGATGTATCCGAGCCTCAGCACCTCCCTTCCATAGCTTAGATGAAACCATATATCGTAAGAATAAAGCTCAACAAGGGAGAGGAGGAAGACACAAACAGTAAAAATGGCGACTGTAATCTTATCCTGAATCCTGTAGCCTTTATCCTCTCCCATCCCTTTAGAATGTCCTCCTTATTGTCCATCTTACCATGTTTCTTACCCTCTCTGCAGAATCAATGGTGTTGGCATTGTATTCAAACTCAAGAGAAGAGGAGACCTTGAAATAGGTAAAAAAGAGCCCGCTTTTAAAGGCTGTAATCCTCTCATCAGTAGATGCTTGAGAGTTTCTGTCATAGAAGCTGAACTGATTCCTCCAGGAAAGCCTCGGTGATATCTGATAGATGAGGCTTGCTGTTCCAATAAAGGATCTCAGCCTGTCCCTGGAGAATCTGTTTTCAACAAAGGACTCCGTGGCGCCAAGACCCAGTTCAATCCTATCAAAAAGGCTTTTCCCCCACCTCTGGGAGAAGGAGATAGAGGTAAAATCAGAGGCATACGATCTCTCCCTTACGAACTCCGCATCGAGCGTAAGGTTTCCCATAAACAAAGAGCCCCCCACTGCATGGCTTGTTAAGAAAGGAAGACCTGAAACCCCGACCCCGTTTGTCTCCTCTTCCCTGTATCGAAGAAAGTTGTAGTAGATTCTAAAAAGCCTGAAATCAAGGGAATTCCTTATACCGGTGCTCACAATCCTTGTTTCGTATGTGAGAAAGGGAAGGTAGCTGTAGTTGACAAGGATATCCCCTGGGTCGGGGATATTTCCTGAAACAATCCTCACAATAGCGGTCCTTGATCCCGAAACGATTACACTGTAATCGATCCCCTCAACATATACCGTGGTCTTTGCCGCATCAGTAACAACTATGGTTGTTACATCGATTCTAAAGTTATTTAGAAACTCCGGTGTAACCCCTGATAACCTGTGGGGCTCATCAACAACAGGAATAGGCTCCTCCTTAAGCTCTCTGTTAACGAATGTATAGGAAAAATCAGGGCTTATGCTCAATCTCCCCCCCAGTGGGATCCTCTTTGTGTATCCAAGCCTCAACGATCCACCATAGAGTCTTTCTTTTCCCTGCTCTCCATAATCGAGAAAGTCTGCCCCTCCCCCTATATCTGTAACAAGGCTTTCATAGAGTCTGTGTGTAAGACGGACCTTCCCCCTGTGGATGTTTCCCTCGAATGGTCCACTCTCCAGCCTCTGGTAATTGTACTGATACCCTGTGGAAAGGCTTTCCGTGTGTTTCAGATCTAAAGTTTCCCAGAGGTCAATCTCCCTGTATTCAATATCCCCCCTCCTGTCCTGGACCCTCAGGGCGGAGGTGAGGTGTTTGCCAGCAGCCTTTCCAAGTTCAAGACTGTTTGACAGATATGCTATATGCTCTTTGTAGGTTCCAGCCTCAGCAATGCGGTCCTTAAGATCGGTAAACTGGTAATCAAGGGTCGTTGCCTGACGCTCCGTCTGATTTCTTGAATGGACCTTAACAGTCCTGTATGTGTCATCCTCTAAAGGGGATCCGTCCTGTTCGATCTTGAGATCAGAACTCGTAAATGATATATCGGTGGGGAAATACCTGTTTCCTATGTGAAGAAATGCACCATGGGTTGTGCTTTCTGCCTCTGAATCAGGGGCAAAATCCTTGCTGAATGTAAAACTACTTCTCGTTGACATAAGGGAAAGATTCACCTGCCTTCCACCGAAGAAAGTGGCAAATATGTTGTATCCTGTAAGCTCTCCCCTCGATGAGAAGCTTCTCGATAAGGCATCTGTCCTCACATCCTCTTCCTCCTGAAGGAGGGAAAAGTTCCCACCTATTGAATATTTCAATACCTTGGCATGGAGTATGTAACCTCCTGTTGAGAGGGAGATATCCTCCCTGAAGCTTATATCTGTTCTTCTCTCTCCTGTATATGGCTCCTCCCAGATATACTGCCCTGTAAATCCCAGTGCACCTCTTATCTGTTCCAGTGAGAAGAGGGAATTTTCCTGTGAAAAGGCTCTACCTCCCATGAGAAAGATGAGCAGAAACAGAATCAGTATGAAAATCCTCACCCTTTAACTCTCCCCCGTATAAATTTCCCCCTGTTTCCCATTGAGTGCATCAGGAATTGTATATTAAAAAAACATCGAAACGGCGAGCACATATGTGCCCGCCGTTTCCAGCCCGAAAAGCCCATATGCTACTTTATATGACACTTCAGGCAGAGTCCGCTTCCAATGTTGTTCGCCCTGAGGAATGGTGTATATTGAGGATCGTGGACATTGTGACAGGATGCACACTGAACCTTACTGTTATAAAGAGGTATCCCATTGGTAACGTAAGATGAATTTGCAGGTGTCACAAGACCTCCATCAGCGCTTGCTAAGTTAGAGTCGTAGGTAAAGTTGATCGGGTGATCGTCACTAAGAGATGTTCCAAGATATGCACTGCTATTATTGGGAATCGGTGTCAGTGTCCCCACATTCCCATCCAGAGGCGCTTTAAACAGGGCATTTACTGCAACAGTCCCATCGTGACAGCTCATGCAGAGATGGCTGGTCGTTGCAGACCCCGCGGTAGCCCCTCCTATATCTGCTACGCTCGCATTGAGCGTTGAGCTATTGTAATAACCATAGCTATTCACACTGGATAACTGCTTGTTCCAGAGCGGATCCTGCGCATTTGCACTTGAACTCTGGTGAGGGGTATGGCAGAAGACACAAACCTGGCTGGTCCCCTCATCTGTAAGGAAAGTCCTCATGTCATGATCGCTGCCTACGATACTGTTAACAGCAATCGCACCCGATACCATCAGTGAGACAACAAGGATCATACTTAGCAAAACAGCACGCTTAATCACTTTTACACCTCCTTTCTAAAATTCCCTTCTTAAGGGTATCTTGCTCTAAAGTTTTACACTCATCCAGCATCTTTTTTTCCATCTCACCCCCTTTCTCTGTCTCTAATTGTCATATCCCCCCTTATCACTATGCGTGGTGCAGCCCGATGTTTTTGAATAACAGTTATCTTTTGTATAGCTATTTGGCCCCGCTGCCTTCTTGAATCCCGAGAGGGCAGCGAAGTTAACACCACCTGATACGTATCTATAAGGTTCAGGATCAGCAGCTCCATACTTTGTATCCCTTCCATCATAAACGATCAATCTCGATCTTTTTGTGCCGTGCGGGATAACGGAATGACAAGCGATGCAATAGAGATTGTTACTTGTTGTTCCATCGGGGCTGTATGTCCTATTATTGTGCTCCTTATGGACCTTGTTCATCCAGGTTCCCCCCGAATATATGGGGTGACAGTTGAGGCAGAAGAGCTCTGCTGACCAGTTGTTTGTATTATTTCTTATGTCATTCAGGCTAAAGAGGTTTCCTGAGGAGCCTGCAGGCCAGTATACCCTCGGACCTTTCAGTATGTAGCGGGCATTTGATCCGTGGGGTCCCTGTGGAGAAGATGTGGATTCACTTCCGTGGCAGTCAGAACAGTACATCTTCTGAGTGCCAACACTGTTCCAAGAAGCAGTCATCTGACTGGCGGAGAGTGCCTTGGGTGTTGCGGAGTTGGTGTAGTTGTTAAGTCCTGTTACCACGGGATGGCCCGCCCTGTTGTAAGGACTGAATTCCAGTGACTGATCCGTGTATCCAGATGGCAGTGCCCCCCATGAAGAATGACATTTCAGGCAGAGCTGGTATTCGTAATTAGAAAGCGGGGACAGGCTCTGGATAAAGTTAAATCCTGTCGGGGGCGTCCATATAGCTGTGCTCCATACAGGATCCACACCAGATGCGCCTTTAAGTGCGCTTGATAAAGCATTGGTTTTTAATGAATGCGTTCCTGAGGATGCTACATGGGGATTATGACAATCCATGCACTCAACATGCCTTCCTGTTCCATAGAAAGAGGAATTGCTTGACTCAACAGGGGTGTGTCTGCCTGCATAAGATGTTGAATCTATAGGATGCCTGTAAAGTTTTGAAAACTCGCTCTTTATTGCCTTTGAAGCGGCTGACATGGATCTTACGCCGTAGATATCTATTGCTGCATTTACGCTGTTTTCATGGCAGAGGAAACAGAAGTCCTCATCAAGGGAGTTGTATGTGCTTTCCGTAACAGTAGCAGTTGGGGAACCTGTTCCCCCTGATGAGCTCTGATTTGTCGTAAGAAGTCTTCTTATATTCGAGTCATGCAGTCCGAATTTTACAGTCGATGATTGCTTCAGTTTTGAAAGTGAGTCATTGTGACACTTAACACAGTTTCCCTGGAAAGTGGATGAATCCGTAGCGAATGCAGAGCTCACAAGATAGTTGTGGATGGAACCTGAGAAATCGTCCTTTGTTACTGCATATGTCGTTGTTGTCCCATCGTCTTTCTGTTTTGTAGTGTTCTTTGTTAAGGACACATTATGACAGGACACACATATGCCTCCAGATGAGATTGATCCATCAAAGTCCGTATTGGTAAAAGTAGAAGTATCTGTTGGTGATGGTGAAATACCTATAGATGTTCTCAGGTTCTTGGCCCTTGCACCATAAAGGGTGTTTATGTCGGGTCTGAATATATTATGGTCCACATGACACTGAAGACATCTCTTTCTCGTATCATTGGAGGTAAGGGTTGAAGGATCAGAAATAACGGGATAGGAAGGATCAGCATTTGCAATATAGTGATGGTAGGTTGAGGTGGAGCTGTTCATGGGATTAAAAAGATCAGAATGGCATCCACTGCAGTCAACACCTCCTTCACTCTCACTTGGTTTAAAGCCTGCCCTGTGGAGGTGGCAGGATGTGCACCTCTGCGCATTGTAATGGGTTATCACAGGGGCAGTCCCATCATAACGGTGATGGTCTGTTCTTTCGTGACAGACCTCACAGATACCTGTGTATATAGTATCTCCATCAGCAAAGGAATTTGTTCCCTCAGGACGGAAGAACTTGACAATTCCATATACAATCTCCACTATCCCTTCTATCTCTTTCCTGATGAGATATCCAATCTGAGAGGAGGTTTTGTTACTCTTTATGAACTTCCCGTATATAATCGCATAACCGTTACCTGGCGCTGTTATCTGGGGATCAGTGTTGTCAAGGGGATACCATGAACCTATATCCACCGTAATGGTGTTTGCTGTATTTGCTGTTATCTTATATCCCCACGAAAGGGTTGTTCCCTTTGTTGTTGTATTTGGCAGAAGTGTATAGCCAACAAACTGGTTGGGCGTCCATGACTTTGTAGAGTCTGTAATGGTATTTGAACTGAGAGCCGTAATTGTTCCTGTCTCCACAAAGAGGGCTACCTTATCAGTATCATACCAGTCCGTTAGCTGTCTCTGGTCATGAGGAAAGTGGCAGTACACGCATTGAGTGGACCAGTTTCCATACTTGGTGGATGTGGTAGCGGATGAATGGGTTTCCATCTCTGTTCCAGGACCTGTTGCCTTATGACAGCTTTTGCAAAGGACATCAAATCCATTCTGCGATGGATCGTAAATGCCTGATGTATCCTGTCCATAACCAACATGGCAGTTTGCACAGCTTATACCATTTACTTGATTGTGAGGTGCATCAAGGCGTGCATAAGAAGAAGAGGGCATCAGCACGAATAGTATCAAAAGAGCCGCAAAAAGCATGGTCAGTTGAAAATATGATATCCGTTTTTTATCTGATATTTGTTTCTTATCTGCTCCCATATATTTCTCCCCGTTTTTTAACACAGAGAGCAACAGAGGATGCTTAAAAGCCTGTCTCATAAACCTCAAGCCTCTCCGTTCCACTACTTGCAATCACCGCATATATCTTCTTTCCTCCATATCCTACAGCAACATCCAGCGGGATTTTGAGCTCTCCAGTTGAGCTTCCAAAGGAACCAATCCTCCCGATGTATGATCCTTCCCTGCTATAAACTGCACAGATGCCTGCATAGGAATCAACAACATATATCCTTCCGTCTTTATCCACATCAATACCGTCGTTTCTTATAAGAACCCCTTCGGAATAAACGGCATTTCCCTGCGCATCAACAGGGGCTTTCTTTGGATAATATGCGATAAGTTCACCACTGCTGGATATGACGATAATGCTGTTGCCTGCAGCCTCTGAAATAAAAAGTCTGCCTGTCTTTTCATCGTAAGTCATGGCTACAGGAAAAAAGCCTGCCTGATTATTCGGGTTAGGAACAGGAAAATCTCCCCTGAAGCTATCTGTGGAGTCAAATAAAACGATCTTTCCTGAGCCACTATCAAGGACATACACATACCCTGATGCGCTGTCCACGGAAATATCATTTGGTTTCATGAATGTATAGGAAAGGCTCTTTATGTAGTTACCCCTTTCATCAAATACCTTTACCTCTTTTCCTACACCAGCATAGATGAGCACACCTTCGGCTGATGATTTTACAGCAATCCCCAGGGGTTTGCCAAGCACGCTGATTCTTGCTATCTCCTTTCCACTCAACCACTCGAATACACGCACCATCATATTTCTGTAGTCGCTCACATAGCATCTTCCGCCTGTAAGAACAACCCTGACAGGATAGAATGCGCCAAGGGGTGTTAGCTTCTTATCAGGCTCAAGGGAGCCTGCAGGCGTGCCGACGGACTTCGATGATGAGCCTGAACAAGCTGAAATAACAAACATTATAACTATCAGTAATATTGCAATCCTTTTTTCTGACACCTTCATTTCCTCCATAAACCCCCTATTTTTTATGACACGTAAGGCAAAGGGCGCTATTGTTATTGCTTTTTACAAGGAATTGCCCATTAGCATTATCATGGGGGTTATGACATGATGCACACTCAACCCTGTTATCATAAAGCTTCACTGGATCACCTGATGGGGGGAGCTGTAAACCAGGATCTAAGGCAATGAGGCTGGCATCAAAAATAAAGGACACAGGATGGTCATTTGTAAGGTTTCCGAGTCCTCCTCCGCCCCCGGGATACTGCTCCCCAATATTAACCCCTGGCCATCCCCATAGAGAGCCCGGATAGTAGACATCGCCAATCTGGTCCAGATTGCCGCTCATTATCGGCTGTGTAGGACTGTAATTCCTTAGAACATTGATAGCGGTCAGTCCATCATGACATGAAAGGCACATAAGGGATGCCCCTTGTGGCTGATTGAGCGTTGCATTTAAAGTTGTGCTTGAATAAAGCTCAAATGTTGTAACAGTATTGTTTCTGTTCCAGAGGTAACTCATGTCTGTCCTTGCATTGTGAGGTGTGTGGCAGAAAACGCAAACCTCATCCTCATTGGTGCTGTAAAAAGTCCCTCCTCCTGATGTAGAAAAATCGTGCTTGCTTCCCACCACAGTAGATGCCAAAGGGGTCCTGGAAATATAAGACAAAAGGACCACTGTTATTAGCAGAAGAACTATACGAAGCATTAACCGCTTCAGGGATTTAATTCCTTTCATTCAACCCCCTGAAAATGTCATGAGCTTTTAGATCCCATTTTATATTTATGCAATTTTTATTCCTGATTTTTTCCTGATTAAAAAGAAAATTCCCATTTAGAATCAAGTAGATTCTCTTATATAAAACATATTGAGGCATGGAGGTCAAGAAAAATTTGACAATTTGTCAAAAAATTTAACCTGAATGGTATCTCTGAATGACAAATTGGCAAATTGTCCATTAATCATAATGCTCTTATGGTACAATATGTCAAATGATCCTATTTCCCGCCAAGAAACTGAAATACCTGAACCCTTCTGTTCAGCTGATCAACCACATAGATCCTGTCTCTCTCGTCCACATAAAGACCCGCAGGCATCCAGAACTGTCCCGGCCTCGTGCCCAGGTTTCCCACAAACAGCCTTACCTTGAGATTGGGACCAAATATCTGAAAGTTGTTAAAGGCTGCATCCACAACATATATATCTCCTTCACTGTCAACCCCAATCCCCTTTGGTCGTGCAAACTGACCAGGGGCCCTGCCCATTTCACCAAACTTCGCCTTGAACTTCCCATAAGGGGTAAATATCTGGACTCTGAAGTTCATTGTGTCGGTAACATAGAGATTCCCTTCTCTGTCAACAGAAAGAAATGTAGGGAAGTTGAACTGCCCATCAGCTGTTCCCCTTCCACCTATCTTCATGATCTGATTTCCATTCATGTCGTATACAAGCACGCAGTGCGCCTTTGAGTCAGCAACATAGAGCCTCCCCCTTTTGCTGTCAACTGCAAGCCCGGCGGGGTTCTGAAACTCATCCGCCTTTCCTATGGCAAACTTAAGCCTTCCTGTATCCATGTCGTAGCCAAAGACCCTCTTCTGAACCCCATCGGACACAAATACCATGTTCATCTCATCGTATACTGCGACACCGAGTGGTAGTGAAAGCCTCCCCTGGGCTGAATCCCCTATGAATCGAACCTCCCTTTTCACCTCATCGAAGACAAAGACCAGAAGCCATCCTGTGTCAGTTACATAGACCCGTCCCTTCCTGTCAACAGCAACATCAAGGGGCTTTCCAAGGGAAATTACCTTCCTTTCCTCTCCTGCAAGCCATGAAATAAGGCTTTCCCTCTTTGAGACACCATAATGCTCCTGATGCTGGTAGAAGCCAATGTATTTTATCCTCGGCTTTTCAGGAGGAACAGGCCATACAAGCTCCTCTTCAGGCAGGCTCTTGGGGGCTGTTGCACAGCCAAGTAACATTGCTATAAGCGCTACCGAAACCGTTATCTTTTTCATGTTTTATCACCCATCTTCCATAAGCTATTTTTTCATGCTTAAAAAGTACGGATCATTTCCACCATGGGGATTATGGCACTGAAAACAGGCACTCCCTCCAATACGCCTATGCGTTCCCCTCCTCTTTAAATCTACTATGTCATGACACTGGCCGCAGAGTTCCTGAGATGTTGTAATCAGGTGAGAAGGGCTGTCTTTATGAGTTCTATGGCATTTAAGGCATTCTCCAACAGCAACGACGCCGTGGATAAATCTATATTCGGTCTTATTCCCGTGACACTGGAAACACAGGTCCTTCTCATCAGAGCGGAGCATAAATGCCTTTCCGAGCGAGTGCGGAAGATCATGACACATGCCGCAATCCCCTTCAAGCACAGGAGGATGGACATACCTGCCCTCATCCATCTTTCCATGACAGTTGATGCAGATATCAAGGGCCTTTACAAGAAGAAGCCTGCTATTTTCTGACCTGTGGGGGTGATGGCAGGCAACGCACATACCTGCTGCAACAGGACCATGGGCAAATTTCAATGGATCTGGCTTCATCTTCTGATGACACTTAAAACAGAGCTCCTCCCGGGGAAGCACAGTCCTGTTACCCATAATGGGATCGTGGCACTCACCGCATTTGCCCTCTGCATAGGGCTTGTGGTTTACATAAACCACAGCAGGCACCTCCTCCCTCTTTCTCACCGTGGGGGTCCCTTTCTCTTCTTCCTTCTTTTTTTCTGCCTTCTTCCCTTCCAGCCACTCCTCATAAGGGGGAACTCCATCAATGAAGGTCGTAAGGATCTTATACCTTGTCCTGGGCTCACAGGAATAAAGCATAAAAATTGATGCACATATAATGGTATAAAGGGTTACCCCTCTCATTCTCGGTCTCACTTCATCAGCACTCCATGCTTAGCTCAATTTAAAATTATGCACAGTCTCCATAACAAGGTTTACCCCCCAGAAGGAAACAATCACGGTTATTATAGCAAAGATAAGATACCAGGCAATCTTCCTCCCTTTCCAGTGAAACACGAGTCTTAAGTGAATCAGGTTACCGTATACAAGCCATGAAAGTAGAGACCATGTCTCTACAGGGTCCCAGCCCCAGTAGTGACCCCAGAGCCTGCTTGCCCAGATTGAACCTGCTACAATCATAATGGCTTCAGCGATAAATCCAAAAATCGTGTATCTGAACATGAGTTCATCAAGGAGATCAAGGGAGGGCATTCCCTGTAAGAAGTTTTTCTTTCCTTCGGATACCTTTTTTTCCTTTAAAAGATAGAGAATTGCTGCCCCAAATGCCACAGTATAGGAGCCATAAGCACACCATGCGAAGAAAACATGAATGTAGAGCCATACGATCTGATAGGTAGAGGTCAAGGGCTCAACATCCGTTCCCCTCATCCATCCGTATCCCAGCATGAGAAGACAGAAAGGAACTGTTGAAATGCCGATGAACCTCAACCCCCACCTCTTCATAAGAACAAGGGTAAGGAGCACTATAAACCACGAGCCTGTAAGGGTATTTTCAAAGTTTCCTACAACAGGGATGTGTCCTGATGAGGCTATGCGGGCAATAAGTGTTACTGTGTGCGTAAGCAGTCCTGCCGTCAGGAGAAAGGATGCCCCTTTTGCAATGCTTTCTTTTTTAAAGGAAAATGAGCCGATGTATAGAAAGGACGACAATGCATAAAGGATAACTGTCAGTGTAAAGAAAATGGGCTCCACTTTCATGGCTCCTTAATGAAATTGAGAAACTCCTCTATCTCCCTTTTAAAAAGGGCAGTATAGAGATCCGATGATCCAAGTAAAATAATGTCCCTTGCCTTTTCTCCATTAACAATAACGAGAAGCTCCTTCCTGTAAAAAAGGAGCCTCCATGCAAGACCGCATATCCCAAGAAGAAAGGAAAAAAATATTATTCCCTTTCCGCTGTCCTTTACTATGCCCAACCTGACCCAATATCTTACTTCCCTGAACTCCAACTGAAACCCATCAAAGGATATCCTTTCACCTACTGGAACCATTCCCTGATATCTGAGCCTGTCATCCTTAATGATTCTCAAATAAAAGTAGGGGTTCTTTGGATAAAAGGACCGCGTGGATGGATGACCGTCCACATCAACAAAGTCTGGATAGAACAGAACCGACACCCTGTATCCCTCTCCTCCCTTTGATCGTGGATCGGGAATGAAGAAGCTGTCCTCCCTGTCCCCCCCTACAACCAGATTCACATAGGCACCATCGAGCTCCCTTCCTTCCGCATCCATCAGAATCCAGAGGGGGCAGTATCCAAATCCCTTGAGGTGTATCTCATAAGGTCCAGAGTGCGCAGGTCTGTTCACGCGGGCCTCAATAACGCGTGCTTTTCCCTTTCCAAGGACCCTTATCTGTGCAGAAAGGGCTATCACGTTTCCCGCTTCATCGAAGGATGGAGAGACCTTCTCCAAAAGGAGCCGAAGATGACTGAGCTCGTCACCTGTAAGCACCCCTGATGCTCCATAAAACTGCTCCATCCTTCCCGAAAAGGGCTGACCCTCTGAAAGGATGAGTGTGCCGGTGAATCTCGTCCTCATGCTTATGATGGCTCCTGTCATGATGAGGAGAAAGCTTACATGAAATAGAATGGACCCAAGGCAGGAGTAAGGGTTTTTCACTGCCATGAACCCATCTTCCGCATCAGATAGCCTGAAGCCCTTTTTCCTGAGATAGTCCCTGAGCCTTTCAAGCACCCGTTCACTTATATGAGGAATCTCCATTCTTAATGTTTGTGGTCCATTAAGGAATGAGGATTTCCGGGAAGAAATCCTCCCTCTCACCTCAGGAAGCCTCTTCAGGGTGCAGGCAAGCACACTTAAAAGCAAAAGAACAAAGAGGATTGTAAGAAAAGGATGTGAGTATACATGGAGAAGTCCCAGCGCTTCAAGCACCTCCACACTTCGGGGGCTTGATCTTTTCCACGCTTCATATTCCTTAAAGGTCATGAAAGGGCGCTGAGGAATAAAAAGACCAAAGAGGAGAAAAAAGATGATAAGTGTGGTGATAAGAACAGCAAATCGTGCCGAGGAAATGAGTTCAAAGAGAAAAACCGGATATCTCTTCAAGGACCCTTTATCCATGCAGCACCATGTTTTACCTGCCCTTTATTATCAATCCCATTATATTCCAGTCACCGTTTACATACTCCTCCCATGCAACAAGACCCGTTTTTGATTGTCTGTTGAAGATCACAACTGGTGAGACCTGCATGTGCGGAGATGGTGAGAAGGCATTTTCCTGAAGATCCACCTTTCTATCCCTTCCAACCCATGCCCCCCTTATATTATAAATCCCTTTTAACGCGTCTTCCCATACAACAAGGAATCTTCTTCTCCTGTAGTCAAAGGCAACAGAGGGTGCACCCTGATCCTTTTTTTCCCCGCAGATTACGAACTCGCCCCCTTCTGGTTCACCACTTTCCCTTATAAATCTTCCATAGATATCAAGATACCTCTCTCCACCTGATGCCCTTTGCCAGACCACAAGATAGAGCTTTTCAAAGGGATCAAAGGCAACCCCGGGCAGGTCATCAATATCAGAACCTGTTGAAACAGGGATGTCAAAGCTCAGGGACTGACCCTTTCCATTTATTATCCTTCCGTATATATCAGGATCCTTCCCATTCCTCAGGTCTTTCCACACAACAAGCCACTCCCCTTTTTCCCCATTCAGGGCTGCACGCACTCTTACACCTTTTGAGACATATGGGCTGATGAGAAAGGGGTTACCTTTTGCCTCTAAATCCCCGGAAAGCACCAGCCCTTTGAGTCCTGATCCTCCAGGTGATCCGTCGTAAAAAAGGAGAAGCAGTTCCTTTCCCCCTGAGCCCAGGATCAGGGTGGAGGATAGATGGTACCTGCTTTTCAGGATGCTTTTAACACCACCTGTAGATCTCCCATCATCATCTGTAAATCTCCCCATTATGCGGGAAGAGCCATCTGGACTGTTCTCCTGCCAGATAACAAGATAGAGCCTTCTTTCCACATCAAAATGTAAAGAAGGCCATGCCTGAAAACCCTTATCCTTAAATAAAGGGATATCCCTTCTAACCTTTGTCCCATCCTCCCTGATGAGTTCACCATAGATATCTGTTGTCCTCCCCCTTCCATCATTAAAGACGCAGAAGAACTTCCCCTTTTTCTCATCCACAGCAATGGCAACCCCCTCCTGTGGACCCTTTACAGTGCATATGGGGATGAGCGCTGAATCAGGATGCGCATGACTCACCTGCACAATGATAGATACGCCTGTTAAAATTGCAGCAAGAATAAAGGGGCTCAGGGAAATATTCTTCATCCTCAATACTGGACAGGTCTTGTGTATAACCGGCCGGTTGTTTTTGCATCGTAATTTGTATGTTGAGTGCAATTTATGTTGAAATAATCCGTTCCGCCACGGGTTGAACAGTTAAATTGGGACTGGGTTGGGCTCGTAAGCGGATCCGGCCAGGGTCTGTCTTCATCGAGCGCTGAACCATTAGTGAATCTATAGGGTATGTGCGTATAAGTATTTCCATTTTGCTCTGTTATGGTGAAGTCCGTTCCGTGGATTCCGCCGAACCCCCTTCCCTGACTTATCTGCTCAGATGAATCGGGTCCTCCTTCCCTCCCTCCGTGGCAGTTAAGGCAGTCAATGCCGAATCGGGTAAGATTCTCTTTACCACCGTGGGCAGTTTTATCAGCAATGGGATGCTCAACGGATTCTGCATTGGGAACATAACCTGTATCGGCAGATGTATAAGATTGATAGTTGTGGCATTTGAAGCATACATAATCACTTTCCCCTGACCATGTGGTATCGGATGTGGGTGCAGTTGCTTTGTCGAGCATGTAGGGAAGATTATTTGCCCCGTGGGCATTTGTGTCGTTAAAGTGGCAGTCGCTGCAGTGTGTTGTTGAGGTATCGTTCCATGGGGAAACCCACGCACCTGATTTTATGGTCTGGGTGCCATATCTTTTTTCATAAAGAGAAAGGGCATGGTCTGCATACTTTGTAGGATCCATAGATGGATTCCAGGGGGATGAGCTTCTTTGAAACTGACCCTTCACATCGATAACCCTTGGTCTCGGATAGTATCTAAAAGGACCGGATCCTGTGCTCCTTATAGGTGTGGAATCCCCCTCATCGTAAGCCTGGATAAGACCTGTTCCATATGTATTCGTCCCCCCATCGCCAAATGGATTTGTTGGCGTCGGGGTTACCCTTATGGGTGAAGGATTTCTGCTGTATGTGGTTGTTGCACCATCAGAGTCGTGGCATGAGATGCAGAACTGATCTACAAGTGTTTGGTCGTAATTTCTGCTTCTTGCACTGGTCTCTATCTGGATCACCTGCCCTGTATCCACATTTTTTACCTGAACGATACCGTCCGCATGGTAGGAGGTGGTATTTCCTGTAAGGTGATCGCCCTCTGCGTGACATACAGAGCACTCGTATTTCGTAACAACCTGTGTCGTTGTGCCGTTTGTAACATGCCGTGATCTCTTTATAAAATCACCGCCTGATCCGACAACAGCCCTTCTTGGCAGAGTACCCTGTGTTGTTGCATGGCAGTCTATGCAGTCACCACCAACAGGCCAGAACTTCTGTTTGTGAGGATGACAGGTGGCAGTGCACTGGGTCTGGTCGTTGTGAGACTGACCTCCTGGTGCGGTGCCGTCATACTGATGATGATTTGTCTGAGAATGACACACAACGCAGATATCCTGCGTATAGTTTGCATCACCATCAGCAAAGGAGTTGAGCCCTGTTTTATTAAAGAACAGTATCGTGTACCAGGTGTTGTTCGCATAGCTTTTTACCTGAGGCTGTTCGGGTCCATAGTTGTATCCAACAAGCCTTCCGTAAATGATCTTATAGCTGTTTCCCGGTGAGGAGACATCGGTCAGTTTTGCAGGATTTCCAGGGATACCCGTTGCCGTGGTTGATATCTTTACGGTAACAGAGGTTGATGTGTTAGAGATGATTTTGAAGGCATAGGGATATGATGTATTGGGAATAAGCGTGTATCCCACCCACTGATTGGTGCTCCAGCTCTTTGTGCTATCCGTGAGGGTATCCTGAGTTAGTCCTGTTGAGGTTCCGGATGCCAGTGTAGCCCCTGTATTCTTTTTCTGATTCTGCCCATGGGGGCTGTGGCAGTCCGTGCACTTTGTGACAAAAGAGAATCTATTTCCTGAATGGGGCTCCACATCAGTGCCCGGACCTGTGCTTATATGACAGCTCTTGCAGAGATTGTTTACTGCATCTGCATTTATTAGCGGGCTTCCCAGAGAGTTGTGAAGCATGTGACAGGAGCCGCAGTCATAGTTATTGGTAAGGTTGTGAGGGGCATCCAGTGCTGAGGCAATATCCACAATGTAGAGGAGTGAGGCAATGAGGGCGATCATGGAGAATATATGCAGGGGTTTTACCAGGTTACGGAAATGCATCCATTTTGCAAGCAGGGTAATAATAGACGAACAAATGCCCGCAACTGTAAAGGCAATGAAAAATCTAAAGAGATCGGGATGCATCAGACCGAAAGATGAGATCCATATTACAAACTCTATCAGGGGTCTTAAAAGTTCTCTGAAACCCTCACGCCCCTTTATGAGGTGCACCAGATATGGGCTTATCCAGTAGTAAAGAGATATGAGGCTGTTTCCGAAAAATGATCTTCTCAGGACCTCATCCCTGAACTTCCTCACAGTTTGAAGACCTTGATCAAGAGGGGAACCTGATGAAACAACAGAGATAAAGCATCCTCCGCCTCCTCCCGACGGGGTTGAAGGTGGCTGGGAATAGTTATCAATTCCAAATAACTCTATCCTTGAGCTTCCCTGATTGAGAACAAACAGCCTGTTATACTTATCAACAGCAACATCTGTCGGGAGGTTGAACTGGCCCGCATCATTTCCATATCCACCGATCTTTGTGAGGAACTCTCCATAGCGATCAAAGACCTTTACCTCGCTGAGGAAGGTATCAGCAATGTAGATCCTCCCCTTTCTGTCCACAGCCACTCCCTGAGGCCTTATAAGCTCATCATCCGCAACAGGGGTATCATAACCACCCCCCTTTTTCCCAACAGATGCCCTGAAATTTCCAAGATAATCAAAGATCTGAACCCTTCCATTTCCCACATCACACACAAGGATCTCACCTGCGTAAGGATCAACAACTATGTCCGTTGGAAAATCCAGTTTACCCGGGTCCTGGCCATAACCACCGAATTCACCAAAGGGCATTCCGTCCCTCAGCATATCAAATATGAGTATCCTGTGATTCTTGCTGTCGGATACATAAAGAAGTCCCAGGTCTTTATAAAAGGCTGATCCACCTGGATGTTCCACAGGTCCTTCCCTGTTCAGATTACTGATAAATTCACCAGAGGTGGAATAGAGCCTGAGACTTCCGTCCCCGAGGTCTCCCTCAAGGATCCTTCCTTCAATCAATGAAGAAACAGAAAGGGGCTTAATCATGAACCTATCAATGTAACCGCTTGGGCTTCCCGTAAGCCTGTATTTGAGAACCCTCTTTGTTGAGGGATCTGATATAAAAGCAATCTCCATGTTATTATCGATATCTATCCTTGCAGGACTCCCCTCTATCTTTGCAAATGTTCCAATGTAACTGATCCGGGGAACATCCTGTGCTAACAGCATACCGGGATAAATAAGCAGTATTGTCAGCATCAGTACGCCCAGCTTGATGGGGCCTCTTTCTGATGCACTATCTCTCATATTCAACCTTCCTGTGACAACCGGGGGCACAGGTTCCCCCTTTTTCCTTTTCCTGGAAGCCAATGGGAAGTCTCCACTGACCAAATTTTGCAAAATCGCGGATCAGGTGGGTGCTGTTGCTTGCATGAACATCGTGGCATAGGATACAGACCCTTCCTTTATCCCTTTTTACATGGAGTGCATGGAGATTCCGCTCCTTTTGCCTGAAGCCTGTTGCATCTGTTGTCTTCTCTTTCATAACAAGCCCATCGTCATGACAGCTGAAGCAGAGTGCAAATCTTTCTCTGGAGAACTCCACATAGATGGTATCAGGGAAGGCAGAAACAAGGAGCCTCGGTAACTTTGCCCCGTGGGGATTGTGGCAATTCGCACAACCCATGGTTACAGGTGCATGGACCGTCTTTCTCTTATTTACTGCCTCCTCTTTGTCAGGATGGCAGGAAAAGCATGTCTTCGGATCCTCCAGTAAAAGGAGCCTTGCAGTATCGCTGGAATGAGGGGTATGGCAGAGGGTGCAGTTTCCCTCTGCAGCAGGTGGATGAGGAAAACTCTTCTTCTCGACTTTATCAGGATGACAGGTTCCGCAAAGCGCCTTCCCCGGTTCGCTGATGAGCTGAAACTTATGCTCGGATTGATGGGGATCATGGCATACAGTGCAACCCCCCATCTTTATAGCCCCGTGGATTATCCTCCCTTTGTCCTTTTTCTCATGGCACATATGGCAGAGGGCGGCACCTTCTGCAGTAAGGGTAAAGTCCTTCTTCCTCTTCGAAGGATGGGTAGTTTCTTTTTTTAATTGATGACATGAATCACACATGTTGCCTGCTACAGGGGCATGGACGAACTTCATCTTTCCGAACCCTACATGACACTTCCCGGATGTACATGAAGAATCCTGTGCATTCAGCTTTCCAGGTGAAAATAGCAGGAATATGATGAAAAGGATCGGGATTAGTCTCATTAAAATCCCCGGATTATTATACAACCGGTTCCTCCGGAAGTGAATCCCACTACCTATCCCCATATTTCGCAAGGTGTGTGCCATTTCTATTACATAATCAATTCTGGATATCGTGCACATCAGCAATTTATATACCTACGCTGATTTTAAAGTAAATCTAAGGAGCAGAAATATGAAACTCAATAAAGGAATAGGTGCGAGAGGAATGGGGGGATTTGACAAAATGTCAATATTTTTCGCAAATCCATCTTAATTTTTAGACAAATTGTCAATCAGTATAGGGGGTCTTTTTCTATTTTTTGTCAAATTGGCAAAGTTCCCATTTAATTTAGCCTTGAAAAAGGGGAAAGGATGGAGTGAGGGAGCACAAGAAATGTATTTAAAGAATATGGCATTAGCCTTTATGTTCCATTAAAAAGGATCCATGGCTTTTTCTGGCTTATATCTTGCTAAATGTTCATAGATAGGCTAAATTATTAGTGAACTAAAATATCCAAAAGAAAGGAGGCTATATGATTGAAAAGAATCCAAAATCGGGCTTTCTGGAGTATAAAGAGAAGTTTGAGCTTCGGGATATTCCTGAACCCAATCTCCTCCGCGACATGTTTCCCTTCACGGAAATTCCAAAAATCACTTTTGACAATTTTATGGTTATGCCTGAACTCCCCCCTGAGATATGGATAACTGATACCACATTCAGGGATGGTCAGCAGGCAAGACCTCCTCTTACTGTGAAACAGATAGTTGACATCTATGACATGCTCCATAAGCTTAGTGGGCCGAACGGTGTTATCCGGCAGTGTGAGTTCTTCCTCTATACGGAAAAGGACAGGGAGGCAGTGAGAAAGTGCCTGGAAAAGGGGTATCGGTATCCTGAAGTGACGGGATGGATAAGGGCAGTTGCAGCAGACTTTAAGCTTGTTAAGGACATGGGCTTAAAGGAAACCGGAATCCTCACATCCATCTCTGACTACCATATCTTTCACAAGCTTAAAAAGAACAGAAGAAAGGCTATTGACGATTACATAGCGCTTGTTAAAGAGGCAGCTGCTGCTGGTATGAAACAGGTAAGATGTCATCTTGAGGACCTCACAAGGGCAGACTTCTTTGGATGCGTTGTCCCTTACGTTCAGGAACTGATGAAGGTATCTGAAGAAACAAAGATGCCAGTAAAAATAAGACTTTGCGACACCATGGGATATGGTGTCCCCTGGCCATTCGCGTCCCTTCCAAGGAGCGTTCCAAAGCTCGTCTGGGGTCTGAGACACTATTGTGGGGTCCCGCCTGAGAGACTCGAATGGCACGGCCATAACGACTTCCATCTTGTGCTTGCCAACGGGACAGCTGCGTGGCTCTATGGTTGTTCAGCACTCAACTGCACACTTCTCGGATTTGGTGAAAGAACAGGTAATCCGCCCCTTGAAGGTGCTGTAATAACTTATGTGGAGCTCACCGGAAGTGAAAATGGCATGAATCTCCATATGATAACCGAAATCGCAAAATACATGGAAAAGGAGTGCGGCTATCTCATCCCACCCTCCATGCCCTTTGTGGGTCAGAACTTCAACGTCACCATGGCCGGTATACATGCTGACGGTATCATAAAAGACCCAGAGATCTACAACATCTTTGATACGGAGAAGATCCTCAACAGGCCTTTTGGCGTTAACATTACAGACAAAACGGGTCTTGCAGGTATTTCTTTCTGGGTGAATCACCGCCTCGGCCTCAAAGGGGATAAGCGCATCCCTAAATCTCATCCAGGGATTGCAAAGATCGAGGAGTGGGTGCAGGAGCAGTACAAGATCGGAAGAAACACGGCAATTTCACCCGAGGAGCTGGAGAAGCAGGCAAGGAAGTGGCTCCCTGAATATTTCAAATAAGGGAAAAGGGCATCCCTCCGGGATGCCCTTTTTTATGACCAGAGATATCTACCCAAGACGAATTTTATGTTATCCTTTAGAAGAATTTTACGATCATTAATAATAATTCTCATACTTCTCCTCACAAATAGTTATTCCTGGGCATTGCTACCCGTCCAGAAATGCCTGATATGTCATGGCAAAAGGGATTTTAAGAAGACCTATCCTGATGGAAAGGTAAAGCCCCTGTATGCGGACCCATTGATCATAGAAAAATCTGTTCACTCAAAAAAGACATGCACGGACTGCCATTTTGATGCAGTTGAAATCCCCCATAGCAAGACTCCAGAAAGGGTTCAGTGCATAAGATGCCACTACAAGGGAAATCCTGAAGGTGCACCGCAATCAGATGCATATCTTGAATACAGAGAAAGCATCCATGGAAGGGCTGTAATTGCAGGCAATGCAGCAGCACCTGTATGTCAGGACTGCCATGGTACACATGATATACTTCATACAAAAAATCCGCTGTCAAGGGTATCCCATGGAAGGGTGGCTGAAACATGTGGCAGATGTCATATGAATATTTTTGCCCAGTACAGAAGTAGCATCCACGGTGTTGCCCTTTACGAAAGGAAGATACCTGAGGCGCCTGACTGCACAAGCTGTCATGGTGAGCACGGGATAAGATCACCAAAGGATCCAACATCCCCTGTATATCCAACAAAGGTTACAAAAACCTGCTCATCCTGTCATGAGGAGGAGGGGATTGTGGGGAAGTACGGGATTAAAACGGAGCAGGTCGAGACTTATAAAGAGAGCTTCCACGGTATTGCCATAAGATATGGTGCAAGGACGGTTGCAAACTGTGCAAGCTGCCACGGTGTCCATGACATAAGGCCGCCTGAAGATCCGCTCTCCTCCGTTTATATAAAGAATATCCCCCAGACATGCGGGAAATGCCATCCAGGTGCCAATATAAACTATGCGAGGGGAAAGATCCATGTGAATCCAAAAAAGAAGGAGGCAGGGATTATCTACTGGGTCTCACTCTTCTTTAAATACTTTACATTCACGGTGATCCTTTCACTCATTGCCCACATATTCCTTGATCTTTACAGAAGGGTCCAGGAATTGAGGGAAAAAAGAACCTGATGGTGGAGAAATGGATAAAGAAAAAAAGAAAGAGGTATTAAATCTGGAAGAGATTGGAAGGGAGATCGAGGAGGAGATCCTCAAGGAGCATTACGGTGAAATAACAGAGGAGTTCCGGGATGCAATAAGAAAAAGGGTGAGGGAAAGGGTGCTGCAAGGGGTAAGCAGTGAAATCCCAAGCATTATTGAAGAGATAAAGAAAAGAAGGGTCTGCGAAATTGAAGAGCATAGAAGGAAGGAGCGCATCCAGGAAGAGGAGTTCCTCCGCTTCAATCTCCACTTCAGGATCCAGCACATGATCCTCTTTACCAGCGTAATAATCCTCATCCTTACAGGGCTCCCCCTCAGGTATCCGGATTTTGAACCGCTCTCGGGCCTCATCTGGCTCCTTGGAGGGATTGAATATTCAAGGGTCCTCCATAGAATCGGTGCTGCAGGTCTCATACTCGTTGCCATATATCATACCCTTTATACCATCCTCCATCCTGATGGCAGGAGGGATTTTCTGCTACTAATTCCAACACCGAAAGACTTCAGGGACTTCTATATACAGATCAACTATTTCCTTGGCAGATCAAAGGAAAGACCAAAATTTGGAAGATTCAGCTACATCGAAAAATTCGACTACTGGGCTGTTTACTGGGGGTGTGTGATTATGATCGGTTCCGGCCTTCCCCTGTGGTTTGAAGAGATATCCCTCAGGTTTCTTCCAAAATTCATACTTGATATATCCAAGGAAGCACACAGCGATGAGGCACTCCTTGCGACCCTTGCCATAGTTATATGGCACTTCTACAATGTCCACTTCAATCCCGATAGATTTCCCATGAGCTGGACCTGGTGGACGGGAAGGATATCAAAGTATGAGATGATGAAGGAACATCCTCTTGAATACGAAGAGATAATGGCAAAGAGGGTCAAGAAGGGGGATTAACAGATGGGTTATATTCGCGAGATCTCCTCACTCATAAAGGATTTTGTATCAAGCCTCTGGGCACTTATCAAGAGACATAAAAAGGCATCACTTCTGCTCGTAGGTATAATCATTATGCTCTTCTTAATCTTCAATGCCTCCTTCTATGTCCTTTCCTACATTCCCAGGTCATGCACCATCTGCCATTATATGGATCCATACTATAAGCAGTGGGCGACATCAAGGCATAACAACATCAGCTGCATAAGATGCCATCCTTTCAGACCTGCTTTCATCACGGTTGCAACGATTAAATATTTAACGGGCATTTATAATCCCAGACCTCATGCCATAGTTGAGGACAGGAGTTGCCTTCAATCAGGATGCCATTCCGAGAGACTGCTTGAGGGAAAGGTTGCATTTAAAAATAATATAATCTTTGATCACAAGCAGCACGTTGGGACCATAAAAAGGGGGGAAAGGCTCAAATGTGCATCATGCCATGCACAGATCGTTCAGGGAAAGCATATCTCCGTTGATGAAAGGGTATGCTTCCTCTGCCATTTCAAAGGTGCACCCACAGGGACAGCAGTTACGGGCTGTCCATCCTGTCATGGGACTCCTACAAAGGCTGTTAAGCATGAGGGGTTCGTCTTTAATCATGATCCCTATATAAAGATGGGAGTAAAATGTAATCAGTGTCACATCGAGGTTTCCAAAGGACAGGGATTTGTGCCTGAGGAAAGATGTTTCTTCTGTCATGTTGAGAGGACAGAGAAATATAAAGACCCTCTTTTACTCCATCAGGTCCATGTAACAAAAAGGAATTATGAGTGTTTTAGCTGCCATGAAGAGATAATCCACAAAAGCCTCAGATTTGTTCGAACACTTGAAGTGAAATGCCAGTCATGTCATGAAACCCTTCATAACATGCAGATGCAGATGTATATGGGTGTCGGCGCAAAAGGTGTTTCCGATACACCAAGTATAATGTTTGCAACACAGGTTTCATGCGAGGGCTGCCATCTGAAATCTGTTGAAAAAACAGGCATCATAAGGGATCGTAGCAGGCATATACAGATTATAAGGAATTCATGTGTTTCATGTCATGGCAAGTTATATGCGGGTATGGTTGACACCTGGATACAGGAAACAGATCGCGTGTTCCAGCAGGTATCGCAATTTGTTAATTATGCTGATGAAGCTATCAAAAGCTATCCAAAGAAGCAGAAAAGGGTTCAGGAGGCAAGGAATCTTATAAGTGATGCAAAATACAATCTCATATTTATAAAAGATGGTAAGGCCGCACACAATGTGCAATATGCATTGAGGATTCTTGCAACAGCATGGGAACAGGCATCCCTTGCACTGAAAGCAGTAAATGCATCATACACGGTTGATAAACCAGAACTCATAAAATCACCCTCAGCCTACTGCAACACATTATGCCATAGCAGGATTATCCCGGCTTCCAATGTTTCCTTTAAGGATATGGCAATAAAGTTTCCCCATCAGCTGCATTCAAATCAGATGGGTATTGAATGCACACAATGCCATCCGCCTGAAAAGCATAGGGCAGGTATTGTTGATAAAAAGGGGTGTAAAGATTGTCATCATACACCGCAGACAGCTACATGCAGGGGGTGCCACCCTTATCAGGATGCCATCTATCATGGGGATATGAATATTCTTGGTATCAAGGCATCTTCAGACATAATGGCAAAAGATGTTTCCTGCAGGGGATGTCATGAGCTTAAGGAAGGAAAACATACGATTGATTTTATTTCGGCAAGATGCGTTTCATGTCATAATAAAGGGTATAGTGATCTACTTAATTCGTGGATAAGAGAAATCAATGAATCGCAGGGAGCTGTTGAAACAAAGATTTCTCAGTTAAGAGAAAAAATGGGCTTACTCCGAAAGGCAGGGCTTGATACATCATCCTATGAAAAAACCTTATCAGAAATTGAGCATTCCATATCACTTTTGAAAAGGACAAAGGGTGTGCACAATTACGGATTCTCAATGGAGGTTATTTCCAGAGCCCGTGATTCCCTGGACAGATCCCTTACTGAGATACAGAAACTATTAACACAGAAGTAGGGGGGCTTAAGATTGGGCTTTTTTTGCATCGGGCTGTTTCATCTTTTCAGCAGTGGACTGCATCATCTCCCTCATCCTCCTCTTCCTTGCCTTCTCTCTCCTCTTCCTTCTCCTTCTAATCTCCCTCATCCTTTCTGTAACCATCTTTAGACCCCCTTATAACATTTAGTGATCTATCTTGATTATTCCTCTCTGTATTGCATATTTTATAAGGGCTGCCCTTGAGTGTATTCCCAGTTTCTCACTGATATTGCTTTGATGTGCAATAACAGTTTTTACACTCAAATCCAGAAGATCCGCTATCTCCTTATGGGTATATCCCTCTGCAATAAGTCTTAAAACCTGCTTTTCCCTATCAGTGAGCCTCTCATAAGGATCCTCAATCTCCATCTTTTTATCCAGATAAGTAGCAACTACTCCAGAAGTAATAGATGGATAGAGATAGATCTCTCCTCTACTAACCGCCCTTATTGCAGAGATAAGGTCGCTTCCAACAGCCTTTTTAAGGATATAGCCGGAAACACCTGCCTTCAAAAATCTCGAAATATACTCCCTGTCATCATACTGTGTCAGAACAAGGATCTTTGTTTCGGGTGAAATCCTTTTTATCTCAACTGTTGCCTCAAGTCCTCCAAGTTTTGGCATATTTATATCCATTATCACCACATCCGGCTGAAGCTTTTCGGTCTTTTTAATGGCCTCTATCCCATCAGATGCCTCACCTATAACCTCTATATCGTCGCAAAGCTTAAGGAAGGCAGCAATGCCTTCCCTGACTAAGGCATGATCATCAGCTATCAAAACCTTTATCTTCCGCATATCATCCATCCCGGTATTTTACAGGAATTATAAGGGTTACTGTGCATCCCTCTCCTGGTGCAGATTTTATCTCAAGCTCCCCTCCTATAAGGGACGCCCTCTCCTTCATACCCATAATTCCCAGACCTCTACCATCCCTTAAATGACGACCTTCACTATCAAACAGGGATTCTATATCAAATCCCCTTCCGTCATCCTTTATTTCCATTCTTAGCATATTTTCGTTAATATCTATATTAAGGATAACATTTTCTGCATCCGAATGCTTTGATATATTAACAACAGCCTCCTGAATTATCCTGAATAGTGCAATCTCTATCTCTGGTGGAAACCTTTTCTCCTTCAGTCCCTTAATATTGAAGAAATAGTTTATCCCCTTTTCACCAAGATGGGTGTCAAAAAGCCATTTTATCGCTGCCTCAAGTCCCAGATCATCTATAATTGATGGCCTCAGATTCTGTATTACACTTAGAACCCCCTCCCATGCCCTCAATACAATATCCCTTAATTCTTCTGTCTTCTCCTTATCAAATTTTTCAGGATATAGTTTATACATATCAATTCTCATAAGTATGGCAGAAAGACTCTGCAATGTTTCATCATGGAGCTCCCTTGCAATCCTCTTTCTCTCCTCTTCCTGTGAACTTATTATCTTTTTCAGTAGGCTTTCAACCCTTTTCTGGCTCTCCTCTATCTGTCTTGTTCTTTCCCTCACGCGATCCTCCAGCTCAAGACTGTATTTCTTTATACTTTCCATGGATTCAAGCAGCCTTACCCTCATGATCTCAAAGCTCTTTGCAAGCATCCCTATCTCATCGCTTCCATGATGTACAATTGGCTTCTCCAGCTCCCCCCGGGCTATTCTCCCTGTTGCCTTTATAAGCTCCCTCACAGGATTCAGTATGCTCCTGTTAATACCTATCGTTAAGATAAAGGCAGTCAGAATAAATACAATGCCCATTGTTATGAATGTCTTTTTTAAGTTTTTTGCAGGTGAGAAAACATCCTCAACAGGTTCCTGAATCGATATCCCCCATGATGCGCTCTCCAGTGGCACAAATACAAGCATATTTGTAGTAATTGTTTTTCTACTGCCACTTTCGTGGCATTCATGGCAGGTTGTAACAAGCTCCTTTTTTGCATTTATTATTTTGCTAAAGAATTTATCATGATCACAGCATGTCAATACCCTTACAGGATCCGATGAGGCAATGACAACACCATTTGCATCCATGATATCTATGAAAACATTTTTTCCAACATCTGTTAATCCGAGTTCGTAAGAGAGGGTGGGATTGGTGGGATCTATCTCCCCACCAACAGCCCCAACAATGTTCCCATTCCTGTCCTTTAGAGGGACGAGAGCAAAAATAACCTTTTTATTAAGAGGTTCAACAGTGTATATATTCGATATCACAGGCCTCCCCGTCCCAATAATCCTCCCTATTGGCTCAACACCGAGCAGATTCGTTCCAAAATCTCTTACCCTCTCCGGATAGTCGAGGATTAAATTTCCATTTCTGTCGAGAAGGAAAACACCATCGGTAAAGAGGGAATATCTATATGCAATACTCAATGCTTCCCTTTCAGGGTTAAAGTCATTGTCAGTAAGATCTATGCTTCCGGAAAGGGATATATCATAGAGGCGATTAAGGTTTGTTTTCAGCTTTTCTTCGATGTTATTCCTGATAAGCCTCGCTATCTCGAACTTCCTTTCTATCGAATGCTCTATTGTCTTCTGTATTATGTAGTAGCTTGCGAGTGCGAATACAGTAAGGATAATACCCATCCATAATGTGAGGGCTATGGCAATCCTTTT
Organism: uncultured Thermodesulfobacteriota bacterium; assembly: GCA_964505185.1. Taxonomy (GTDB): domain Bacteria; phylum Desulfobacterota; class JBBIRW01; order JBBIRW01; family JBBIRW01; genus JBBIRW01. The sequence continues at coordinate 139,053 of CAZDGM010000001.1, read as the reverse complement.
TCTCAAGTTCTTACCTTCCCCCGCCCTTAAGATCCTGATAATATACCAGTTTAAATTATAAGTTATCCGGTGAAAAAAGCCAGAAGGGCATCAACATCTGCACCATCACTCGGAAGGATGCACCACTTCCTTATGTGGATGACCGCCAACAATCTCCAGGATTTCTTCTATTTTCTTCCCCTCTATCCTCGCAAGTTCAAGGGGGTGCTCGTGAAGCATCCTCTCCCTTGATATATATCCCTTGAATATACATGTATCTATAGGGAATACCTCGGGACTGAAAACTGAATTGTAAATATGCCATGTAACGATAACCAGAAATGCAAGAAGCGCTTCATTGGTATGAGCTGCCTTTGCAGCAGGTATAACCTCTCCAGGAAGAAATCTTGCAAATACTGTTGGATACCAGAGTATAAATCCTGTGATTATCATGATCAATCCACCCAGAATAACACCCCAGTATTCGAATTTCTGTCTGTAGTCGTATCTATCACAAAGCGCAGGATAATCCGCGAAGCCAAAGTAGTATCTGAGATTCGTTATCGCATCGGTAAAATCTTTCCTGGTAATAACCATTGAAGCAGGCCATTTCCTAAATATTACACCAAATGATCCAACAACAATGTGCTGGAGAACGAGGATTGAAAAGAGAAGTCCGGTATAGCGATGTATTATTCTTGTCATGTTTATGCCGCCCATCTTCATTATTATCCAGTGGGATAACTCTAAGCTATGAAATTTTTGTGAAAGCCCGCTGATAACGAGTATTGCAAAAACTATTGCATTAAGCCAGTGTTCAATGATCCTCAAGATATGGAATCTCTTTATGTATATATTCTCCTGCTCATTTTTTCTCATAACCCTCCTCCTATCTGTTTACTGCGTATCTCCATATATGAAGCAGTATCTGCAATATAAGACCTATCATCATGAATGGAATAAAAATTCTGTAAAATAGCTTCACAAGGAATACAAGTGGTGCCTTTTTGAGTGTTGGTTCATAATGTGATAACCATGCATCAGGAAAATTTTCTGTTGCATCAGGATGACACTTCATGCAACTTTTCACAAGATTCTTCTTCAATACATTCGAGGATGGTCCTGATGTCTTTGTGATATCATGTATGCCATGGCAGTCCGTGCACACAGCAATACCTTTGTCCGATCTTACAGCCATATTCTTTTCCTTCCGATAAAAGCTGAGTGTTATTCCATGAAAGTCCTGAAGGTAGTTGTTAATCACATCTGTTGAGAGACCATATTTGGACATAATCTGTTTGTTTGAATGGCAGTTACCACATATCTCTGGGACTTTTTCTTTGTAATCGAAAGTCCTTGGATCCTCGATATCATGTGCCCTGTGGCAGTCCGTGCATACCGGAACATCCTGATTTGACTCATTTATAAGTGCATTTCCATGGATACTTTTTGCATAAACATTATATATGTTCTCGTGGCACCTTCTGCATCTCTTTGAACTCCATACCTTTTCAAGCCCTGCCCTTCCTATGGAATGGGAGCCGTGACAGTCAATGCACACAGGCGCATTCAGGTTCCCCTGGCTGAGCATTGTATAGTGAATGCTTTCCAGTGCCTTTGTATACTTATCGAAATGGCATCTCCTGCAGACCTCGGAGTTCGCAATCCTGAACTCCCGTTCATTCCTGAAATTCCTTTTTGGATGCTGGGATCTTGAAAATCCAAAATGGCAGTCTGAACAGCTCAACCTGCTGTGAACGGATTCCTTCAATACCCCGGGGTCTATCCTCAAAACAACCCTTTCTCCGCTTTTAAATAACATTTCTATACCGTGGGCATGACAGCTCATGCAATACTCCCTTTCGTTCGCAAAAACCCTTCCACCGGAAATGGGGCTAACAGCATGTGAGCCATGACAATCTGTACACACAGGTGCCCTACCCTCCCTCTCTCTTGCAATAAGATTTGCATGAATTTCCTTTGACATCAGCTGCTTTTCCGGATGACACTTCCTGCAGATAAGCGCACTCTTTAATCTATATTCCTTCTTACTTCTAAATTTTCCAGAAGGATGATCTTGCACAGAAAAACCTGTATGGCATTCCGAGCATGTAAAGGAGGAGTGAACAGAAGATTTTAGTTTCCCTACATCAACAAAGGCATCAATGGTTTCGCCATTTTCAAATTTCTTTATAATCCCTTTTTTTGAATGGCATTCAAGACAGGCAGAAACCTCCTCCGAAGTCGAAGAGGCTTCTGCCTTAATGATGGACATCATCAATGGAATTATGAAAGCAATCAGTATTGCTCTCCTCAACATAGGACCCCCCTTATCCAGGATCTCTTGAGCCTTTCTTCTTACTACTCCTCCTTCCTCCAAGATATGCCTCGGTAAGTCTCCATCCGAAGGAGGAAATACTCCATGCGAGCCTTGAGATTGCACCGAAGACCTTCATTGCAACCACACCAACAACCATGAGTATTGTGATAAGAGGGAGAAAGATAGCATAGAGCAGACCAAGCACAGGACCGATGACGAGTACGAATGATGCTGGCATTCTGAGATAGATTGTTGAGCTTTCGCCGGGAAGGATCCCCTCTTTCTCCATCTCTATCCTCTCTCCTGTTACAGGATTCCAGTATGTCCCTTTAATTACCTTTTCCCCACCTCTGTATCTTAACATTTTTAATCACCTCCTTTCACTCTCTTATCCTCTCGATTCCCAATCTATACGAATCTGTGGATTTATGGAATTGGAAGAATTTCCTAATTTGAAGGGAATATTTTCCTAAATTATCTACCTAAATTACTTATTGAGGAACACTCTCTGCTATCCTCAATAGTTCCATGGGGGTTGATTTCATTGAGATGATCACCCTGAATCCATCCTGAATCCAGCTTATTTTGCTGCATGCCTCCTCATCCTCACAAATACCTACTAAGAGATCAGCCTCTCTTCCTTTCAGGCTATACTTAACCCTTTCCCTTACCCTTTCGATTCTGATCTCCCTCTCCTCCGTAATATCCCTGTTGAGTTCCACCTGGTATATGATCATAACAACCTCATCACTGCCACCATGCCTGAATTTCAAAACAACTGCCTTATAGGGCTCCCCCTGCGCAAGTATCTCCGATGGAGGCCAATTAATTCCCTGAGGAAAATATGATGGAACGTATATATGATCTATCTTAATTCCATATTTTGCCTCCTCGATACTTCTATACCTTTGAAGTGTTTCCCTGTTAACGATGGATGGAATAAAATTAATCACTTTAAGTGATATAATCAAAATTACAAGCATGAACAAAAAAATCAGAATGTTTAAAGCCCTTTTCATATTATGAAGTAGTTTATCAAAATTACTGCAATCAGAGTTAATATAATTTCAAACCATCTCTCTCCATCCAGATCAATTCTATCCTTTGAAAGCCTTTCTATTCTCCTTTTTATTCCCATTCTATGTGTGTACTCTTGGATCCCCCTTTTTAATGAATGTACATCACTCTTATCTTCGAGCTCCCCCGTCTCCCTCATATATATTTTCTCCAATGCAGATGCTAATTCCAGCGACCTTCCTGTCATCCTCACAGCAACATCATCACATATCATCTCCTCCTCCTCAAGCATCCTCCGAAATTCAATGAGAATAACAGGATTGAAGAAATTGATTATTCTCAAAAAAAACATAATGAATAAATAGGGTCTCTTAGACCTTTCAATGTGTGCCCTTTCATGCCCTATCACAGCATCAAGCTCATCCTTCGTAAGTGCATTAATCAATTTTCCCGAAAGATAAATCGCGCTATTTTTACCAATCCTCGAATAAATGGTAAAATCCTTATCATCAATGATGACCAAACGCATTTTCCCATTTAAGTATTTCAATTCATTTACCCTTCCATCCTCTTTTTCTCCTGCGTACCTCCTTGTTTCGTATGCATGCTTGATGATCGGGATCAATTCCTGAAAGATAAAGATCGTGGATGTAGCTGCCAGAACAACAAGAAAAAGCGATTGCATGGAGATCATTCCAAATAAATTAATGCTAAAAAAGCTTGTGCTGTCAAAAAGGGAGTCCACCCTGAATGAAAGGCATGTTCTATAAGGATCTATTAAACGATAGAAATAAAAGGAAAAGACAGGAAATGCAATAACAATGAATCGAAACCTCTGTGATACAGAAGGATCTGTTATCTTCCATATACTGATGGAGTAATTCACAATTAGTGCCGTAATTAAAGAGTGGAAAAACGATTGCGCAACATACATTCCAATACTGGAGGTTAATATATAGTGCATCCACATAGCCCATTCCATTTTCATACAATTGGCATGGAAGGGTCAAGGGATCCGATGTTTGGCATTTATCTATCGGGTATGGTTCAGGACGGTCTCAGGTTCAAATCCCTAAATGCCGGGGGGTCATCTGGCGGAGAGGGAGGGATTCGAACCCTCGGATGGAGCTTTTACTCCATCAACCGCTTAGCAGGCGGTTGCCTTCAGCCTTACTCGGCCACCTCTCCATAAAAAATAAAATGGCGGAGGGCGCAGGATTTGAACCCGCAAGGGCGCAAAGCCCGGTGGATTTCAAGTCCACTGCCTTACCAGGTTAGGCTAGCCCTCCATCTGTGAATTATAATGCATCGGCTATTTTCATTGAAAGAGGAATTTTATTAAATCTCTTTCCACGGAAATCCATAATTTTACAGCCCTGATGAGGCAAGGACTATACTTCGGACGACAGCTGAGGACAGCGGAGAGCACGGATGGGGCATTGTGGATGCATCTTCACTCATGGTTATTCTCCATTACCTCGCTTAAAAAAGGACTTAACTTATCAAAAAACTCCCTCTTTCCTATCTCGGATCTTCTTATAAGGAGTGTATTCCTGACATGAAATCCACTTGAACTAAAACGGGACAGGTATCTCCTCAGGTAACCTTCCTCACCGAATCCACCAGCAGTGATAAATATCGAAACATCACCTGCAACTCTACCCTTCATCATCTTTATAAAGGCATTTACAGGGGGGCAGCTAAAGGTCCACTTTGGAAAACCTATTATCATATGATCAAACCTTAAGGAATCAGTCAAAAAATTCTCATCAATTCTTACACGGCTTCCTGGAATAAATGAAAGAAAGAGCCATCTCCAGTAGGATCTTTTTTTTACTGAACATATACGGAAGAGTAACACATCGTGATACCTGCCAAGGATTTCTGCCATATATTCAGCAACAGCTTTTGTGTTTCCAGTAAAGGAGAAATAATAAATAGCAATCTTCCTTCTCATGGGTTTAAAAATGATAGATTTGAGAGAGAATAATGTTAATGTAAATCAGCTCTTCTCTGCTAATGGGCTTGAGGTTCGGTAGGCAATTGCCTGGCACAGGGCAAGAGGATCGCCCTTTTCATTTTTCACCTGAATCGTATAAAATCCGAGCTTCTTCGTAATCTTTTCTTCCCTTGCCTCCGCAATGATCCTCTCACCAAGCACTGCAGGGGCCATAAAATGTATGCTCACATGTGCAGCAACAGCACGGATACCATGACTGTTGCATGCAGCGGCAAATGCAGCATCTGCAAGGGAAAATACAAATCCACCATGGGGAAGCCCCAGGAAGTTTATCATCTCGTCTTTTATCTCCGCGCTCACCCTGCTAAATCCCTTACCCACCTCCTCAATCCTTATACCGAGATATTTGCAGTATGGGTCATTTTCCAGTATCCCTTTTAACTCATCCATATTACCACTTACCTCCACCCCTATCGCGATCTTTCAATCCTATCAATACCTCCCATATAGGGCCGCAGCACCTCCGGAACAACAACGGTTCCGTCTTTCTGCTGATAATTCTCCAGTATGGCAACAACTGTCCTTCCTATGGCCAATCCTGATCCATTAAGGGTATGCACAAATTCCGTTCCCCTCTTTCCCTTTGGTCTGTATCGGATCTTCGCTCTTCTTGCCTGAAAGTCTTCAAAGTTACTGCATGAGGAGATCTCCCTGTAGGTCTGCTGGGATGGAAGCCAGACCTCAAGATCATAGGTCTTTGCAGATGCAAATCCAAGATCACCCGTACACAGTGCAACAACCCTGTATGGAAGTCCCAAACGCTTCAATACCTCCTCTGCATCCCTTGTAAGGAGTTCAAGCTCCCTGTAAGAGGTCCCAGGCGTTGTAAACTTAACAAGCTCAACCTTATTGAACTGATGCTGCCTTATAATCCCCCTTACATCCTTCCCATAAGAACCTGCCTCCCTTCTGAAACAAGGGGTATATGCCGTGTAGTAAATCGGGAGCTGATCCTCATCCAGAATTTCATCCGCATGTATATTTGTAACGGGAACTTCAGCAGTAGGAATGAGAAACCAGTCATGGCCTTCGAGTTTAAAAAGTTCCTCCTCGAATTTTGGAAGCTGACCAGTGCCTGTCATTGTCTGTCTGTTAACAATAAATGGAGGAAGCACCTCTCTGTACCCATGCTCTCTTGTATGGAGATCAAGCATGAAGTTTATAAGCGCCCTTTCGAGCAGTGCACCTGCATCTTTATAAAGCGCAAACCTTGCACCTGCAATCTTTGCTGCCCTTTCAAGATCCAGAATGCCGAGTTCCTCACCTATCTCAACATGTGACTTTGGCTCGAATGGAAACCCCGGTATTTCACCCCATCTCCTTATCTCAAGATTTTCCGATGAATCCCTCCCGACCGGAACAGATGGATGCGGCAGATTTGGTATCATGAGCAGAATACTCCTTAATCTCTCCTCCCACTCATTCCTCACAGGCTCAAGCTCCCTTATCCTCTGGGCGACCCTCTTCATCTCCTCTATCAGTGCCCCCGCATCCTTGCCCTGCTTTTTAAATTGTGAAATCTCCTCAGATGTCTTGTTCCTCAAAGCCTGAAGTGATTCAATCTCCTGAATCACCTTTCTCCTTTCCTCATCCACATAGAGAAATTCATCAAGCATGCTGTCAACTGCCTTCATGTTTCTTAAAGACAGCCTCTTTCTTACCTCTTCGATATTCTCTCTTATAAATCTTGAATCAAGCATAAACGCAGAGCCCTTTCTTAATTTTGAAAGATTTTCACAGGAGAATACATATGTGTTCTTTGAACGGGTATAAAGTTAGCGTCCCTGATTAACCTTACAACCTCTTCCACTGTTGTTCTGTTACGAACACCTGTTGCCGCAACAACATTTTCCTCGAGCATGATGCTGCCGAAATCGTTAGCACCGAATAAGAGTGCCATCTGCGCCATCTTTGTTCCCTGGGTTACCCATGATGCCTGTATATTTAATACATTATCAAGATAAATACGCGAAATAGCAAGTATCCTGAGATATTCTATTCCTGTTGCGTTCAATCCACCAAGCTTCGTTCCTCCGGGTTGATAGCTCCATGGTATAAAAGATATGAACCCTCCTGTTTCATCCTGAAGGTTCCTTATAAGATCAAGATGCTCTATTATCTCTTCAGGACTCTCTACTGTTCCAAACATCATCGTAGCTGATGTCGGAATACCGATCCTGTGTGCCTCTCTCATCACTTCAATCCATTCTTCTGTCTTTATCTTCCTGGGACTGATAATTCTCCTTACCCTGTTCGATAGTATCTCAGCACCTCCACCTGGTATGGAGTCGAGTCCAGCTTGCTTAAGCATCATCAGAACATCTATGACCTTCATACCCGAGATACGAGATATGTGTATTATCTCAGGGGGTGAGAAGGCATGTATATGTAATGCCGGGTATCTTTTTTTTATCTCACGGATCAGATTTTCGTAGAAGGATACAGGAAGCTCAGGGTGGAGCCCTCCCTGCATCAGTATTCCTGTTCCTCCCATGCTCACCGTTTCATCTATCTTTCTGAATAACTCCTCCATCGAGATAACGTATGCATCCCTATTCCCTCTTGATCGATAGAATGCACAGAATTTGCACTGGGAAATACAGATATTTGTGTAGTTTATGTTTCTGTCTATAAGGAAGGTAACTTTCCTCTCAGGATGCATCCTCCACCTTACTTCCATCGCCATCCTGCCAAGTTTATGTAGATCTTCCTTGAGAAATATATTCAATGCATCACTTTTAGTTATTCTGTGGCGTGTAATCATCCGACCCATCTTTATCATAAATCCTTATAATCCTGTAAAGCGTATCACGTTCAACAGGTATCTTTCCTGCCTTTCTTATCAGACGGATCAATTCGCCCTTTGGTAGAAACTCATCTGTCATTGCACCGGCAGAATGTGTAATCTTCTCCTCAACAACCGTTCCATCAAGATCATCGGAACCAAAAAGCAGTGACAGCTGGGCTATCTTTTTTCCCAACATTATCCAGAACGACTTTATATGAAGGAAATTGTCGAGGAAAAGTCTTGAGACTGCTATTGTCTTCAAATCATCAATAGCTGTTGTATAGTTTGCCCCCTTAATCCTTGTGTTTTTGGGGTGAAAGGCAAGGGGGATAAATGCCTGGAATCCTCCGGTTTCATCCTGAACAGCTCTCAGGAGTGAAAGATGATGAACCCTGGACTCATAATCCTCGAGATGACCGTAAAGCATTGTAGCATTGGATCTTATTCCAAGGCGATGGGCCGTTCTCATAATCTCAAGCCAGCGTTCTCCCGTTATCTTTTCCGGACAGATCCTTTCCCTTATCCTCTCCTCGAATATTTCCGCACCTCCACCTGGAAGTGACCCCAGCCCTGCTTCTTTCAATTCCAGCAGCACATCTTCTATCGATTTTCCAGAAATCCTTGAAAAGTAATCAATCTCAACAGCAGTGAAAGCCTGAAGATGCACCGATGGAAATTCCCTTTTTATGACCCTCAGCATCTCAACGTAGAATTCATATGGAAGATCAGGATGAAGGCCTCCCACTATATGAATCTCTGTTGCACCGAGAGCCATACCCTCCCTCGTTCTTTCGAGAATCTCATCGATTGTCAGCGTGTATGCACCACTATCCCCTTTATCCTTGCTGAATGCACAGAATCTGCATCTATTGATACATATGTTGCTTGGGTTTATATGTCTGTTTACAACAAAATACACATAGTCGCCATTTTTCTTCCTTGAAACATAATGAGCGAGTTCACCAATAGTCAATAGATCATCACTCTTAAACAAAAGAAGTGCATCTTCCTCTGTTAATCTTTCACCCGAAAGCACCTTTCTCTCTATAATCTTAAGTGACATCCCCATCCCTCTCATACCTTGGCAATCTTACTATGAATGAAACACCATCCCCGGGTCTATTCCAGACATCTATGGAGCCATTATGGTTCTCCACGATCCTGTGAACTATTGCAAGGCCAAGACCTGTTCCTTTTACCTTTGTTGTAAAGAAGGGGTTAAATATATTTGCAACCATTTCAGGTGGTATACCCCCTCCTGTATCACTTACCTCTATTGCCACATGAGGGGTATCTCTATGTTTCAGCCCATAGGTCTTTATCACAAGTCTCCCCTTTTCCTTCATTGCCTCAAAAGAATTGGAGAACAGATTGATAAACACCTGTTTTATCTGCTGTGGATCCGCATTGATATCATCTGCATCCATATCAAATTCCTTTAAAACCTCTATCCTCCCTCCTTTCAATTCGTCACGGAAGAACTCCAATGCCTCATCGATTATGGAGGATATCCTTATCTTGCTGAATTTGACCCTTGTATCCCTGCTGAAATTGAGTATATCGTTAACAACATTTTCAAGATCCCTTACTTCCTTTATGATTGCCTCAACATACCATGAAAGCTTTCTATCATATGGAGGTATAATCTTCCTGATCCTCCTTGCGAATCCTCCTATCACCATGAGTGGATTCTTAATTTCGTGTGCTACACTCGCTGCCATCTCACCAAGGGCTGCAAGCTTCTCCTTGTGAAGTATCCTCTCCTGAACCTCCTCAAGCTCCCTGTGTGCCTTTTCCAGCTTACTATAAAGGACAGAGAGCTCCTTTATCTTTCCATCCCTCTCCTCCGCAATCTCCTGCATCTGCTGAAATATCATTGCATTTGAAATTGCACCTGAAATGGTAGAGGCTATCGCCATGAGAAAGCGCATGTCATCATCATCAAAGAAACCTTCCCTCCCCCTCTTCCCGCCCTCTTTATCACAAAGCGATATTGTTCCAATAACTTTTCCTTTGAAAACAAGTGGCACGCATATTATGGATACAGGTGCCTTTGCCCCCTTAATGAAATCAACGCTTTTTTCCGCATCCACACCTTCAAGGATCACGCCCTCCCCTGTAAGGGCAACCTTCCCTGAAATTCCATCCCCTATCTTTATATTGGCCTTGCTGAATCTTGATCCATCCCTGCTGAACTCAGCAACAAAACAGAGCTCCCCACTCTTCTCATCAAGCACCCTCAATATCCCTTCCTTTGCCCCTAAAAGTCTTGTACTGTATTGAAGCGCAATTGTTGCAACCTCTCTCAACTCAATAGTTGAACTCACTGCCTTTGATAGTTGGCAGATGGTTGTCAGTTCTGATGCGCTTCTTCTCGCCTCAAAATTTATCCTGTATGTTCTTATTGCGTATGCAATGAGTGTTGCACAACTCCTCAAACAATTAATCTCATCCTTGCTGAATGTCCTTGGATGACTGTACCTTAAATTCATAATCCCGTAGAGGAATGTTTCATCTTTAAGCGGAACCGAAACCATGGATGCACAATCCTTGATTTCGAATGAATTCAGTGAGCCAAATGGAGGATCATTTTCCATATCCTCAACAATAACACTCCTTCTTTCTGCAGCAACCCCCGTTATCCCCTCGCCCTTCCTTATCCTCACCCCCTCCATCTCGGGATTGGTTGAAACACGGAGTGAAAGTGTTTCTCCTTCACCCTCCGTGAGAAAGATTGTGCATTCATTTGCATCAAAGGATGACCTTATAAAATCACAGATATGCTCAAGCCTTCTACCCAGATCAACATGGGAAGTGGTTATTTCTATAATTTTTTTTAGAATCTTGTTTGCCTTTTCAGGTGAAAACATATAAACTCAGCTATCCTCTTCCCTTGAGAGTGCAATCCTGTAAAGTTCAATGTATTTCTGTGCAGCAACATCCCAAGAAAAATCCTTCCTCATTGCCCTTATCATAAGCTCCCTCCATCTCACAGGATCCTGAAAAGTCTCGGTTGCCCTTCTCAGTGCATCAAGGAGTGCCTCCTTTGTGTATGTGGAAAATTTAAACCCCGTCCCCTTTTCATTATCACTGGTATAATCATCTATTGTATCATCAAGACCACCTGTTGCCCTCACAACAGGTATAGTTCCGTATTTAAGACTGTATATCTGATTAAGCCCACATGGCTCATATCGAGATGGCATAAGAAAGAGATCGCATCCTGCCTCTATCTTATGGGCAAGGACATTATCATATGCATTTTTAAATGCGAAACTCTCAGGGTACTTGCGTGATAGACTCATAAAGGACTCCTCATACCTCCTGTCTCCTCTGCCAAGAAGTATATATTGGACGCCCATTTCCATGATCTTATCAAAACAATCCCTTATTAAATCAAAACCCTTCTGATCTGCAAGCCTTGATATCGACCCGATAAGCGGCACATTATCCCTTACAGGAAGCCCGCATACCCTCTGCAGATCCTCTTTGCACCTCTTTTTGTTCTCCAGTGAATTTTCATTGTATCGGGCAACAATATAAGGATCGGTTTCCGGATTCCAGTTATCGTAATTAACACCATTGGTGATGCCGAAAAGGTCCTTCTTCCTATCCCTCAGCACACCATCGAGACCAAAGCCAAATTCAGGCGTCTGTATCTCCTCTGCATATTTTTTGCTAACGGTGGTAAGTATATCAGAAAAATACAGACCGCCTTTGAGGAAATTTATCTTTCCATAAAATTCAATACCCCTTGGATGAAAGATATCCCAGTCGAGCCCTGTCAGATGTAAATCGTAGTGCCAGAAGATTCCCTGATAACCAAGGTTATGTATGGTGAAAAGCGTTGCCGTATTTTTAAACTGTGGATCTTCTTTATAGATGGTTTTTAAGTAAACAGGTATAAGACCTGTCTGCCAATCATGACAGTGGATAATATCAAACTGTAAGTTATATTTCTTTATAAATTCAGGAACAGCCCTGCATAAAAATGTAAACCTCGCAGCATTATCCTCATAATCCCCATCATTTGTCCCATAAAGATGGTCCCTATCGTAATACTTATCCTTTCTTAGAAAGAAACATTTTATATTCTTTCCGATAGTAGTCCATAGAACCTCAGCTGTATCCCTTCTTGTTGAAATGGGAACACAGAGGGGTATCTCCATCTTCCTTAATCCAAAACCTCCCTGGAGCACACATCTGTAAGCAGGACTGAATATGTTTACCTCTACCCCTAACTTTTCAAGCGAAAAGGGCAGTGAGCCAACAACATCCGCAAGCCCTCCTGTCTTTGAGAAGGGCTCAACCTCAGAGGATACCATCAGTATACGCATAGGATTCCTCCCTTCCCGGGATTATATCTTGACCTCCCTCATATATTGTGCTGCATCCTCCGGAGGGGTAGGATTAATGAAGAATCCTGAACCCCATTCAAATCCTGCAAGCTTTGTTAACTTTGGAACAATTTCGAAGTGCCAGTGGTAGTAATGCTCCGTATTTTCATAAAAAGGCGATGTATGAAGCATAAAATTATATGGTGGGTTCTCAAGTACTGCATCTATCCTTACGAATATATCGGAAAATATTGAAGCAAGACTCTCCATCTCCGCAACCTCTGTATTTTCATAAAGTGCATTATGTCGCTTTGGAAGTATCCATGTCTCAAAGGGTGATCTCGATGCATAGGGGGCGATTGCAAGAAAATGTCTGTTCTCGCTGATTACCCTCACTTTTTCATTCAACTCCTGTCTTATGATATCGCAGTAAATACACCTTTCCTTGTATTTGTAATAGCCTTCTGATCCTGCAAGCTCTTCAGAAACTGCAATGGGCACAATAGGGAGTGCAATAAGCTGTGAATGGGTATGCTCAAGGGATGCACCTGCTGCTTCTCCATGATTTTTGAATATGAGACAGTATTTCAGTCTTCTATCCTTTTTCAGATCCACTATCCTGTCTCTGTATGACCAGAATATATCCTCCAGCGCCTTTGGATGCATGTTTGAAAATGTCGCCTCATGATCAGGTGATTCAATTATTACCTCATGAGCCCCTATCCCTGTCATCTTGTCATAAACACCCTCCCCCTCCCTGATAAGCTCTCCCTCTATCCTCAGGGCTGGAAATTTATTCGGAACAACCCTGAGGGTCCAGTCAGAGTTGCTATGAGGGATCATATTATTCCTGTAAACGAGGATACTGGGCGGTGTCTTGTCCTCGTTGCCAGGGCAGAATGGACAGAATACAGACTTCTTTTTTGGCACCACCCTCTCAAAATCTGAAGGCCTCTTGCCCCTTTCCGTGGATATAATCACCCATATTCCAACTATGGGTTCCTTTCTCAATTCCGGCATCCCTATCTCCTCCTTTTTTCTTCCATCTCCTGGGCCTCTTTGCAATCAATGCATAGCTCTGTTACAGGTCTTACCCTCAACCTCTCCTCCGATATCTCATTTCCACACAATTCACAGATACCAAATGTCCCTTCCTCTATCTTTTTCAATGCCTTATCGATCTTCTGAAGAAGCTTCCTCTCGCGATCCCTGAGTCTTAAAATAAAGTTTCTATCAGATTCGAAAAGTGCCCTATCTGTAGGATCAGGAAACCTCTCCTTAAGCTCACTCATCCCCTGAAGGGTTTTTTCAGCCTCCATCAAAAGCTGCCTCCTCTGGTCGAGGAGAAAGTTTCTAAAATAATCAAGCTTTTCCTTATCCATTGCCCTTTTGTTTTTCTTTTCTTACAAAAATAAATTTATACTAATTCATGTATCTGAAAAAGTCAAAGCTTCTACCTGAGCCTAAACTCCACAGGAAGGATTATCCAACCATCATATGGGGGGTATTCCTTTACGGAAAGGAGGGCACTTATCACGGATCTGTCAAGCTCATCCCATCCAGATGAAGAAATAATCTTATACCCAGTAACCCTTCCATTGTTGTCGATATGGAACGAAAGCCTAACCCTTCCCTCGTGCCCCATTTTCCTTGAACTTTCAGGATAGACAATCGCATTGAGTATCCTTCTCCTTATCTCTTCAAGGAGATATCTCTCATTGGAAGGACTGCCACTGCCTTCAATGGATTCCCCAACATATTCAGTATCTCCGTTATCTCCACTTTGTGTTAAAAAATCTTCTCCGTATCCATTATCAAAAGCATAGATCTCAAATACCCTTCCATTTCCGCTTTCAACCTCCAGGGGACTATGGTTTTCTCCACTTTCAATAATACCTTCACTAACTGAATTTCCGATGGTTTCTTTTTTCAATCCATCTTTTGCCTGTAAAATACGCATATTCATCCCCTTTTTTCGAACATTGGCGTATCTTACTCTATGGTCATCACCAATTATCTCGATGTTGATCATCACATCCTTATTATTTTTCTCACCCTTCTCCGGAGAAAAGGGGATTCTGTTAAAGGCCAATATTAAGAAAAAATGGATTAGAAATGATGCTGCCATGAATCTCCAGATCTTCATATCTACTTTGCTTCGCATCCAAATAACTCCCTTAGCCCGCTTTTCCTCACTAAGAGTGATGCAGGACCATCATCCACGATACATCCATCCTTCATGATAATCAACCTGTCGCTGAACTCTGCAAGGTTGCTTATGTTATGGGAGACAATTATAGTTGAAATTCCCCTTTTTTTTCTCAGCTCCATGAGCATCTTCAATATTTCGGTCTGATATGAAATGTCAAGATAAACGAGCGGTTCATCCATTATAATTACCTCAGCCCTCTGGGTAAGAACCCTTGCTATAAAAACCCTCTGTCTTTCACCACCACTCAATTCCTGAATGTATCTGTCCCTAAGCTGAATCGTTGATGTCTCCTCCATAGCCTCAAGTGCAATTGAAAGATCCTCCTCATCTTCCATATCAAAATAGCCCATGTGCGGATACCTTCCCATAATAACAAAGTCGAGGACCTTGAATGGAAAACCATCAGGGATCATCTGGGGAAGAACACCGACAATACATGCCATCTCTCTCCGGCTATAATTTTGTAAAGGCCTTCCTTTGAGGTATATTTCCCCTTTCTCAGGGGTGCAAAAGCCTGTAATTAACTTTATAAGTGTAGATTTTCCGCATCCATTAGGGCCAACGATCCCAACACCCTCTGATGGATAAACCCTCATATTTATATTCCTCAAGGACCAGCCACCTTTTTTATAGGAAAAGCACACATTAATAACATCATATATGAGCATAGATATCCTTTCCCATCCTCATGAATATAAATAGAAAGAATGGCGCACCAGTTAATGCTGTTATTATTCCAACAGGAACTTCGCCCGTGCTTGCTATACTTCTTGATAACATATCGGCAAATACAAGAAAAATAGATCCGGAAAGTGCAGCTGCCGGAATGAGTATCCTGTGATCACTGCCCCATATCATCCTCGATGCATGGGGAACCATAAGTCCAATAAAGCCTATCGGACCTGTTGCAGAAACACATGCTGCACTTATCATTGATCCAATAACGAGTATAAGTTTTCTCATCCTCTGAGGAGAAACACCAAGGTAGAATGCGTGCTCTTCTCCGAGACAGAGGAGATTAAGCGGTCTTGCCATAATATATGCACATACTATTCCCAATATAACATAGGGTGATATTAACTTCAGCATTACAAAATCCCCACCTGAAAGGTCACCAATAAGCCATGATACCACTATATGCAATGAGCCCGGATCAACTATATACAGAAATAGAAGAATCATTGATGAGAAAAATGCTCCAACTATAATACCAGAAAGAAGGATTCCAAAAGGACTCCATCTTCCTGACACTGTTGCTATAAAATAGATGATAGAAACAGCAAGAATTGCCCCCATAAAAGAGAAGAAGGGCAGTCCCATAGATGTTTTCATAACAAGACCTGTTGTAACTCCAACAATGATGCCGAAAGCTGATCCACTTGAAACTCCCAGAAGATAAGGATCAGCAAGCGGATTTCTCAAAAGTGATTGAAAAAGAATCCCTGATACACTAAGGCCAGCACCAATAACAATTCCAAGAAGAACACGAGGAAGCCTTATTTTAAGCACTATCTCTTTAGCCATATTTTGTGAATTACCAATATAAAGATTTTCAAATACCTCTTTTGGTGATATATATCTCGATCCAAGGCAAAGCGATAGAAGTGATATAACAAACAGCATGAAAAGAAGAAAAAGGGTTGTTTTTAATAGATAAGCTTTTGTAAACATATCTATCTTCTTCCATGGAGAATTCTGAAAAGCTCCTCCACACCTTCGATAAATCTGGTACCGGGTCTCTCATAGTAATCCGGGTTTACCCTGTACACTCTTCCATCCTTAACTGCATCGACCATCTTTAACAAACTTCCATCCTCGCCTGATATGTCTCTTCCATTAAGATCCCCCGTAAGTATGATAACCTCCGGGTTCATTCTGAGTATATCCTCTCTGCTTAACCTTGGATATCTTGTAATACCATTGCGGGCAACATTAAGACCTCCCGCAAGCTCTATCATTTCATCTATAAATGTCCCTCCTCCAACTGCTATCATTGGCCTCTCCCATATAAGGAAAAGAACCCTGATCCTCCTCAATCCCCTGCTCTGCTTCCTTATGGATTCTATCCTCTCAATGAGTTCATTAATAAGCGCTTCCGATTTATCTTCACTATTAGTGATCTTTCCTAAAACCCTTATTGAATCAAGAATCCCGGATATACTGCCAGATCCCAGTATAAAGGTCTTGATACCAAGAGATTCAAGCCTTGATACCACATCCCTTCTGCTCCCTTCCTTACTTATCATGACGATATCCGGTTTTAACAAAAGAATCCTCTCGAAATCAGGATCAAGCATCCCTCCAACCTTAGCTATGGATGATGTCTGCGGAGGATAATTACAATATCTTGTAACTCCCACAACCCTTTCACCCTGGCCAATTGCAAAGATTAATTCCGTTATGGAAGGTGCAAGACTCACTATCCGGGATGGGGCATTCTCAATGCTGACATTTCTGCCTGCATGATCCCTAAAGACCATGCCGTTTGTTGTGAAAGGGGAGAGGAAAAGGAGAAGGCTAATTATTATTGCTTTCATCATCCCTTTTTTCATCTCCACCCCTTTTCCCCACCATTACATACTCTTCATCAAGCCACTTCCCAAGATCTATCAGTTTACATCTTTCAGAACAGAAGGGTCTGTAAGGATTCCCCTCCCATTCAACCTCTTTTTTACAGGTGGGACACTTAACCTTCATCAGAATTCTGTCACCATTCCTATGAGGAAAGTTCTGGGAAGCGCTGGGAACCCTAGGGCTTCCTCATAGTTTTCATTAAGAAGATTTTCCACCCTCAGGATTGCAACAAACTCCCTCATTCTGTATGCGTCCCTTATCAATCTCCATCTTAAGGCAAAATCCACCTTCTGGAATCCTCGATTCTCCCTGGGGATAAAGGTTAAGGGATCGATATCCCTCCTCTCACCAACAAAGGTAGCATTGAGATTCATCCCTAAATCCCTTGTTACATCCCACTGAATCTGAACAAATCCACTGTCATTTGGCCTCCTTAAAAGCTCCTCATCCGTTTCCCTATCAATACTCTCAAGATGGGTATAGCCACCGTTGATTGTGATCCCATATCCTGCATTAATACTCCCCTCCAGTTCAAACCCTTCAGAAAGCGCCTTTGCTATATTCACAGGTTTTATACCGAATGGATATCCGGGATCTGATGTGGGAACGAATGCAATAAGGTCCTTAAAGGTCGTTCTGAAATAGGTGATACCGACTTTTCCCCTCTTCCCAAAGAAATACTGTTCCATTCCCACCTCATACGATCTGCTTTTTTCAGGATTTAAATCAGGATTGCCAAACCCCGGGAAGAAGAGATCATTTAATGTCGGGGATCTGAAACCCTCCCCAATTGATCCCTTAAATTTTGTTCCAGTTTCCTTAATAAAATATGAACCGGATAATCTTGGACTTGTTACAGTTCCAAATATACTGTTAAGATCCCATCTTATGCCCGCTGTAAAAGAAAGGGCTTCACTCCATCCCATATGGGTTTCAAGGAAATAGGCCTTATTGATCACATCCTTGTCATAGGAGGTTGCGCCGAAAAATGGATCAGAGGCATTGAATTCACCACTCTGCTCTTCAAGCTCAATCCCGATTATTCCTTTTATATTTTTTGATAGATCAATACTGCCTGTAATCTCCGCTCTCTTCCTCAATGTATCCGTGCTGGATGTTGTCGAATAGAGTGGATCGGTGAACTTAATCCGATCATCAACAATGCTTACTGTTAATGAATTCCTCCACCAGTCTAACATTTTATGATCCAGCTTGAAAAGTAACAGCGCCGATCTTGTGTCCTGCTCCTGTGTGGGATCAAAAAACCTTCCTGCAACAGCTGGAAGCTCTTTCGAAGCATCATAGAATCTTCCCGAAAAGGTAATGCCAAGATCATCCCTTAGCTGACTCCTGTAAAGACCACTGAAATATGTGCTTCCAAATTTATCATGATCAAGGGCACCATCCGTATCGAAACGGGAAAGACTGAAGCTCCAGGAGCTTCCATCCTTTGATCCTTCAATTGAGGCGCCCTCCCTGATGGTCCTCAAATTCCCCGCATCAAGAAAAAGATGGACCGAGGGCCTTCCATATCCCTTCTTTGTTATTATGTTTATCACTCCTCCCATTGCCTCGGAACCGTAAAGGGCGCTCTGCGGCCCCCTCACTATCTCTATCCTCTCTATATTTTCTGCTGGAAGCGTTGAAAAATCAAAGACACCAGTTGTAGGACTGTTTACCCTTACACCATCGATGAGAACAAGTGTCTGGTTTGATGCTGCCCCTCTCATGAAGATCGTTGAAAGTGAGCCCTGGGAGCCCTGCTGGTTTACATATATTCCTGGAACATTCCTGAGCGCTTCTCCAACTGTTAATGCCCCCTGATTTCTTATATCCTCCTCAGTAATAACTGTTACAGAACTGCCCGTAAGACTCAAAGGTTCCTCAATCCTTGTTGCTGTAACAACAACCTCCTCAAGTTCCTTTATATCCGATGCTTCACAAATTGTTAAATAAATTAGTTTGAACATCAAACAAATAAGAAGAATGCTTATCCTTTTCATGAACACCTCCCCTTTCTTTTTATATCGTCTCATCCTTTACTCTTTTCTCCTCGAAAGGAAGAGGGGAGTCTCAATCTTCAGTGCATAGAAATTAAAAAGCCCAACCTTCCTGGTTGGGCTTTTTAATCGATATCTACCCCCTCCCCTCGGAAGGTTCGATAAACGGGTCAGGCCAGGTCTCCTGACTTACGGATCATCCTACTCTCCACGCCTTCCCATCCACCTTAAAGTGGAAAGTGGCATTCTGCGGATTTCGTCCCCGATCACAGTTGCGGGGCAGTGAGGGATTCTCACCCTCTTCCCTTTACCGCTTATCGCGGTTTTACCTGACCACTATGTTAAAGAACCTGTTTATTAATCCATAATAATATCTTTGCTGAATAAGTCAATAAAATTCATGTTTCTTTAGAAGTTCATATATTTCAGGAAGTAATCCTGAAAATTAACATGTTGTGACATATGGATATATGCTATTTTTCTTGCTATCTCCCTTGCCCTCCTTGAAGCATCTTCAGACACCATGCATAGCAGTGCCCCATGGCCTGCTATATTCCCCGAAGAGACTATCCTTTCCTTCGGGAAAAGTGGAAGAAGCCCCGTTCGCAATGCACTCTCAGGGCTCAGGTAGTTTCCAAATGAGCCAGCAAGGTGAACCTTTCCTACATCATCGATACAGACTCCCATCTCCTTAATCAGTATCTCAATACCTGTTCTTAATGCCGCTTTTGCTAACTGGAACTCCCTTATATCCCCCTGTGTAATAAATATTCTCCTATCATCCTCATAAATAATAAAAATAGGCTCACCGGACATTTCGGTTATGCGTGAGGCAATAACAGCTGGTATCTCCCCTTCAACATCCTCCCTCCCTCGTATCCTTCCTGTCTCGTCTATTATCCCCTTCTTAAGAAGCTCCGATACGATATCAACAAGGGCAGAGCCGCATATACCCAGAGGAATACCATTCCCAATCACTCCATACCTTATATCCTCGCCTATGTAAACCCAGGAGATCGCTCCATTTAGAGCATTCATCCCGCACTTTATCCTTCCCCCCTCAAAAGCAGGACCAGCGGGAGATGATGTTGCAAGCATCCTGTTTTTATTACCGATAAGAATTTCACAATTAGTTCCCATATCGATAAGCATCACTATCTCATCCGATCTATCAATGCCAAGCCATGTTGCACCAGCAACAATATCGCCTCCAATGAATGGTGAGGATAAAGGTATTATTTTAACCTTTATATTCTTTTTGATATCAAGACCAAGCTCCCATACTGTCAACTCTTCCGGTATTTCAACCTTCATCTCAAATGGAGGTTTAACAGAAACTGAAGGGCTCAGACCCATTAATATATGAATCATGACACTGTTTCCCGCAATACATATAGAATCAATTGATTCTTCATCAAACCCTGATCCTGAGAGAATTCCCCTTATTAAATCATTCAGCGCATTCAATGCTCTCTCCCTCAATATATATACCCCCTCGGGATTTTCCATTATGTATGTTGTTCTTGTTATAACATCAGCACCAAAAGATGTCTGAGGATTTTCGATGGATGCGGTATTAATCACCGAAAGTGAATTTCCATCGAACAGATACCCCGCAATCGTGGTTGAACCAAGATCTATCGCAATTCCTTTCCTGCTTTTAACAACATCAGGGATCTGAATGAGTTCTGATATCGACTCCCTTATAATGGGAAAGGCAGATTTTGGTGAGATAGCGCTATGGAGGGGAATCTGAACTGTCACATCAGAAAAGGGGGTACACTGGCAGGCAAGTCTTCCGCCCTTATCGATAAATGATTTATTGAGGAGCAATTCCTCTCTTAAGCCCGGAGCAGGGGAGGGATAAACGTATACATCGCATTTTCCGCAAAGACCTCTCCCCCCGCAGGGAAGCCTTATGCCAATCCCCGCCTCCCTTGCAATCTCTGCAACAGTTTTGCCTGCCTCAACATTTATCCTTTTGCCTCCGGGCTGGAAGGTTACAAGAATACTTTTCAAGGTTTCTGGGTGGTTCCCTCCTTAGCTCCTCCTTTTTACAACAAAATCGGCAATCCTCATCATCGCTTCCCTTTCAGCTGATGGAGGGAATATGGAAATGGCTTCCTTTGCCCTGTTTGAAAAACTGGATGCAAGGCCTATACAGTAATCTATACTATCGTATCTTTTAAGGATCTCAAGGATGTAGCCCAGCCCATCCCCCTCTGATCCCCTTTTCAGATAAGAGGCGATCCTCTGCCTTTCAACACTATCTACCTTTGAAAGTGCATGGATAAGCGGAAGGGTCACCTTCCCCTCCATAAAGTCTGTACCAACCCTTTTTCCCAGCTCATCCTCATCTGCTATATAATCAAGGGTATCATCTGCAATCTGAAATGCAATCCCGATGTTATACCCGTAAACGGAGAGGGCCTCCCTCCATTCTTTCTTCACACCTCCCAGAATGGCCCCTATTTCACATGAAACCTGAATAAGGGATGCGGTTTTACCCTTGATAACTGTCAGATAATCGATCTCGCTTGCATCGATACTTTTTAATTTCATCAGCTCAAGGACTTCGCCCTCCGCAAGTGATTCGGTTGCCTTTCCCACTATTCTCAATATTTCCGGATCACCATCCTGAATAAGAAGATTGGATGCCTTTGCAAGTAGAAAATCACCAACAAGTACGCTTGCCACATTGCCCCACAGGATATTCGCTGATGATTTTCCCCTTCTCAATGATGCATTATCAATGACATCATCATGAAGAAGGGTGGCTGTATGTATAAATTCAACCACACATCCCATGGTTACTGCCCTCTTGCCCCTGTAACCACAAAGACGGGATGATAAAAGAACAAGCGCAGGTCTAAATCTTTTACCACCGCTTGATGCTATATATCCGGTAAGTTCTGAAATCAACAGTGCACTGCTCTGTATATTCTTATTAAATAACTCCTCAACCTCATCGAGTTCATTTCTTATAATGGAAAAGATGTCTGCCCTTTTCATGGAATTTCCTGACGCCAAAAGATTTTAATTTTTAATTGGAGCATTGTCAAAACCTTTTTCCTTCTTTTATCATATTTGTGGATACATATGTGGAAAAAGGATGATCCACTTTATAGAAAGGCAAAAATTGAAGGTTATAGGTCAAGGGCAGCATACAAACTTAAGGAGTTAAATATCGCATATAATATCATCAAAAAGGGTGATAGGGTTGTTGATCTGGGTTGTGCACCAGGAGGATGGATGCAATATGCAATCGAAATAATCGGGAGTGAAGGCATAATAGTAGGGGTTGACCTTCAAGAGATAAAACCATTTCCCTTTCCCAACGCATTTTTTATAAGAGCCGATATAACTGATCCCACCCTCCCTGAGAAGATAGAAAAAATACTCAATGGAAGGGCAGACACTCTCATTTCAGATATATCACCCAAGCTCACAGGGATCAGGGATAGGGATATGGAAGCAGCCAAGACACTATGGGGTTCCGTCTTTAACCTTGCAAGGCAGATCTTGAAAAGGGAGGGAAATTTTCTCATGAAGGCCTTTTATTCCGGTGAGCTGAAGGAATTTGTTGAAGAAATAAAGGTGGCATTTATATTCTTTAAGATCACAAGGCCGGATGCAACCAGAAAGGGCTCCTCTGAGGTATATGTTGTGGGAAAGGGGTTTTATGATTAACGGGCAGCGCAGGCAGCCTTTTTTAGATCCCTCTCGTAATTGAACTCGGGATCCTTCTCATCTGTATGACACTGCCTGCAAACAATCTCAGGAACCTGCCTCTTCAATTTGTAAATCCCTGGATTCCTTGAATGGAAAAGCCCGGCCCCATGGCAAGACTCACATTGAACACCTTCAAGGGCCGATGAATCCCTTCGGTTTCCGAAACCACCGGAGAGCCCATATCCTGTCGTATGACATCTCACACACTCCCTGTTACTGCTTTCTTTTACCCTCTTCAGCGTCTCATATGCCCTGAAGTGCCTTTTTTCCATCTGCAACTGGAGCTGGGCAGTGTGGCAATTACCGCAATTTCTAAAAGAAACAAATTGCGGCTCCCTGGGGATAACATCCTTTCCAATTTCTGAAATTGTGGTTGACCTTTTAAAATCTTGAAGAAGTTTGAGCATGCTGCTATCTTCTGAAATCCTCATCTCAATGGGGATCAGGTCGCATTGGATCTTCGCGCCTGAAAGCCCTGATCCCTTTTTGAGATGAGCAGTATCAATAAGCACCCTTCCGATATATTTTCCCTGTTTTGAGGCCTGCAGGATTTTGGTCTTTTTAATTCCAACAGGCTCCTTCAATCCCTCCATGGAGTGCCCTCCGATTATGATATCTATCCCCTCAACCATCTCAGCGAGCACCCTGTCAATATTTAATCCCTGATGGGTTATCGCAACTATAAGATCTGCCTTCCCCTTGAAGAAATCCACCATCTCCCTTGCTGTTTCAATGGGATCACGGACCCTTATTCTCTCATCAAGGGGTGTATCCTTCATCAGAAGACCGAAAATCCCCACCTTCAGTTTTCCAAGATTTTTTATAATGTATGGCTGGAATACAGGTTTTCCTGTATCCCTCCATAGGATATTTGAGGAAACAAGTGGTAGATGCTCCTTCCTTGAAATTGATAGCAAAAACTCCACACCATGGGAAACGTCAAGCTCCCCAACATTTATAGCATCATAGCCCATTGCCTTGTATGCCCTTGCTATAAAGGCAGCCTTCTTTTCATGGTAATCCTTATCCCCTGAGGATAGCCTTTCAGGGGCAAAAAATAGATCCCCTGAGTCCAGGAGGAGCACATTTCTCCTTTTCCTCTCATCCTTGATAACCTTGGCCCTTCTGGGAAGACCTCCCAGTTGTGCCTTAACTCAGCCACAGGGCTCAATCTCACCCTGAACATTCGTTGTATAGAGAACTGCAATATCTGGATGAAAATCTCTCCCCGAATAGGCCTCTATATATCCGCCTGATAGGAGCAGAAGTATGATTGTTATTAAAAGGTTGAAAAATCCCATTCACGCCCCCACTAAAAGAGCAACTCAATAAATTCCCTTATGCTTGAAACATCTATAATCTCCATACCCCCCTCATATCTCAGTGCCTTTCTGTTTGCAGCAGGTATTATGCATCTCTTAAATCCCAACTTTGATGCCTCCCTTATCCTCATCTCACCCCTTACAACTCCCCTTACCTCACCAGCAAGACCAACCTCCCCAAATACAACCGTATCAGCAGGAATAGATTTGTCCAGAAAGCTACTTGCTGCTGCAGCAACTATACCCAGATCAACAGCGGGTTCATCAATTTTTACTCCACCTGTAACTTTTATAAATACATCATGCTGGAAGAGTGGAAGACCTGCCTTCCTCTCGAGAACAGCAACAATAAGGGAAACACGATTGGGATCAATACCGATTGTTGTCCTCCTGGGCATTCCATATGGACTCTGTGAAAGGAGTGCCTGAATTTCAACAAGGATACTCCTTGTTCCCTCCATGGCAGCAACAACAACGGATCCCGATGCATTAATCGGTCTCTCAGACAGGAAAAACTCTGATGGATTTTTAACCTCCTCAAGCCCGTTTTCTTTCATTTCAAATATCCCTATCTCATTGGTTGAACCAAATCTGTTCTTAATCGCCCTCAGTATCCTGTAAGGATAATTCCTTTCACCTTCAAAATAGAGCACCACGTCCACCATATGTTCCACAGCCTTTGGGCCTGCTATGGTGCCTTCTTTTGTTACATGACCTACTATAAAAACAGGGATACCCATCCCTTTTGCCAGATAAAGCATCCTGCCTGTTACTTCCCTTATCTGGCTTATACTTCCCGGCGGGGACTCCATAAAGGTTGAATAAACGGTCTGGATCGAATCAAGAACAACAAGCTCAGGCTTTATGTGTTTTATCTTTTCTAAAATAACTTCAAGTGATGTTTCAGCCATAACAAAGAGCGAACTAAAAGATATACCAATCCTCTCAGCTCTCATCCTTAACTGTGAGGAAGATTCCTCGGCCGATACATAAAGGGCAACAGAGCCCTGTGCCGCAAGCCTTCCTGCAACCTGAAGCATGAGTGTGGATTTACCTATACCCGGATCACCCCCGATAAGTATTGCTGACCCCCTTACAATCCCTCCTCCAAGCGCCCTGTCAAGTTCCGATATCCCTGTCCTTATCCTTGCAGACTCGTCCCCTTTTACCTCTGTAATAGGAACCGGCGGAGATGGTTTTCCGAAACTCAATGCCCCCGGTTTCGATACCTCTTCAACTTCCTCAACGATGCTATTCCAGTTGCGACATTCAGGACAGTTCCCCATCCACCTTGGCGTTCTGTAACCACATATCTGGCACACATAACTACTTTTCTTTTTCACTTCCCCAGTCCTTTTATCACTTCTACATTATCGAAATCCTATGGTCAATGATAATTATGCGGGCTCATTGACCAGAAATATGGATGAGAGGGGTGGCAAGGTGATTGATATTGAAAACGGCCTTCCGTGATATGGTATATCTTCAGCCTTTAGATCCTCAATATTTTTAATACCGCTTCCACCATATTCAATTCCATCACTATTTAACACCTCCCTCCAGAAACCCCTTCTTGGAACACCTATACGATAATTGAATCTCGGGACAGGTGTAAAGTTGCACACAACAAGAACAATCCGATCCGTTGTCAAGCCCCTTCTTATAAATGATATGATGCTATTTTCCCAGTCTGAGAAATCGATCCATTCAAAACCATTATGGCTGAATTCAAGTTCATAAAGTGCCTTCTCATTTCTATAAAAATGGTTCAGATCCCTCACCCACCTTCTCACCCCCTCATGGGAGGGGTATTGTAGTGCATGCCATTCAATGCTCTCATCATGGTTCCACTCCTTCCATTGAGCAAACTCGCCTCCCATAAAGATAAGCTTTTTCCCCGGATGCCCGAACATATACCCGAACAGAAGCCTGAGATTTGCATACTTCTGCCATTCATCCCCTGGCATCTTTCCATAAAGGGAGCCCTTGCCATGGACAACCTCATCATGAGAAAGAGGAAGGATAAAGTTTTCAGAAAAGGCATACCACATGCTGAATGTTAACAGATTGTGATGGTATTTTCTGTATATCGGATCTTTGG
Organism: uncultured Thermodesulfobacteriota bacterium; assembly: GCA_964505185.1. GTDB lineage: Bacteria > Desulfobacterota > JBBIRW01 > JBBIRW01 > JBBIRW01 > JBBIRW01. The sequence goes on along the minus strand of CAZDGM010000001.1, from coordinate 112,651 downwards.
AGAAATACTCAAGGGTATCATGCATCCAGCCCATGTTCCATTTCATTCCAAACCCCAGACCACCAAGATAGGTAGGCCTTGAAACCATCGGCCATGCTGTTGATTCCTCAGCAATTGTCTGCACATCTGGATAGGAACTGTAGATCACCTCATTCAGTTTCCTTATAAATGAAACTGCCTGAAGGTTTTCCCTTCCTCCATATTCATTTGGTATCCACTCCCCCTCCTTTCGCGAATAATCGAGATAGAGCATGGAGGCAACAGCATCAACTCTTAAGGCATCAACATGGTATTTATCAAACCAGAAAAGTGCACTGCTGATAAGAAAACTTCTTACTTCATTTCTTCCGTAATTGAAAATGTAGCTGTTCCAGTCGGGATGATACCCCTTTCTCGGATCAGCATGTTCAAAGAGATGGGTGCCATCAAAAAATAAAAGTCCATGTCCATCCGAGGGAAAATGTGATGGAACCCAGTCAAGTATAACACCTATTCCGTTCCTGTGAAGAAAATCCACAAAATACATGAAATCCTGGGGTGTTCCATATCTTGATGTAGGTGAAAAATAACCTGTTACCTGATATCCCCATGAACCATAAAATGGATGTTCCATTATAGGAAGTAACTCCACATGGGTAAAACCCATTTCTTTGACATAGTCTGCAAGCAGGTGGGCAATCTCCCTATAGTTGAGAAATCTGTTACCTTCCTCCGGTACCCTTCTCCAGGAACCCAGATGAACCTCATAAATGGATATGGGACTGCCAAGGCTGTTTCTGCTCTTCCTCTGCGTCATCCACACTGAATCTTTCCACTCATAATCGAGATCCCAGACGATGGATGCAGTCCCTGGTGGCAATTCGGATCTAAATGCTATGGGATCAGCCTTATCCACGCAGTAGTTTCCATAGTTCGAAATGATATGGTATTTGTAGATGGATCCGATGCCGATTCCAGGCACAAAGCCCTCCCATATGCCCGATCCGTCATTGCGAATCCTTAAAGGGTGAGATTCCTTATCCCAGTTGTTAAAATCCCCTATCACTGAAACATATCTTGCATTTGGTGCCCAGAGGGCAAAATAAACGCCGCTTTTTCCATTAAAATTAACTAAATGTGAACCAAGCTTCTCATAAAGCCTGAAATGGTTCCCCTGTTTGAATAGATATATGTCATATTCTGTAAAAAGGCTGAAATCCATTTTATCAGCGTGATGTTTCTTTAAATATGGAGGCAATTTCAAAAAATCTCCTATCAGAAAACAGTTCTTCAAGCATCATGGGAATTCTACGCATCCAGTTTGGGTGAAGTTCTGGGTCAGTGCCCGGAATATTCTGTTGCTCCAAAATCCCTATAATATCCTCTATGTTCACAGATAGCAACCTGGAAGGGGTCAGCGATAGAAACCTGTATATAGCCTTGCAAAGCTCAGCATTCATCTCCGGGATTGTGCTCCTTTCATCATTAGGGATTTCAGGATATATCCCCCTGGAGATCAGTGCTGAAATTATGAGTCCTTTATCCCTTTCCCTATCCCTGAGAAGCCTTGAAAGAGAGTCATCATCCCTGATCACACGAAGTTGCCTTTTCATCTTCAGATCATATCCATTCCAGTATCCATAAAGCGTGGGCAGATCATGTGTTGTTACCATACATATTGACATCTCAGGATAACTCTCCGGTGGCTTGAATGATGGATCCGGATAGTTTCTTTCGAAATAAAATACCTTCGAAGACAGCATCCCATACCTTCTGAATGCATCCCTCATCTCATCCGTTACTGTTCCGAGATCTTCAACTATAATCATTGTCCTGTTACGAACGCTCTCGAGGGCAATAATCTTCAAAAGATCCTCAGAAGGGTAAACCACATAAGCCCCATCCTTTGCTGACATTCCCTCAGGTATCCAGAAAAGCCTGAATAGAGATGCTGCATGATCAATCCTGAGGGCTCCACTGTTTCTCATATTGTTTCTCAACGTCTTTATAAAAATCTCATATTTTGTCTGTTTCAATCTTTCAGGTATCAGTGGCGGCATTCCCCATATCTGACCCTCAGGATTGAAATCATCAGGAGGGGAGCCGATACTTACCCCCTCAGCAACAATATCCCTCCAGCACCAAGCATCAAATCCCTTACCATCAAAGGCAACTGCCAGATCCTGATATATCCCCACGGGTAATCCCAGATCTTCAGCAAGTTGCGATACTTCTTCCATCTGTTCATCTATAATCCATTGGACAAACTTATAAAAGAGCAACTCCTTTTCTGTATCCATCGGTAAATTGCCCTTTTCAAAATCTGTGGAAACACTGTATTCAGAATTTTCCCTTAGATGGAAAAGAAACAGGGAGAACTTCTGAAGGTCCTCATCCTGTGATGAGATAAACTTTCTAAATTTCAATGCCCGCTCACTGTTATTAATATAATGTTTCTCATAAAAAATGTTAAATGCAATCCTTAAGAAATCCTCCTTTATTTTTGCTATCTTTTCATAATCAACAAAATGTGCCTGTCTCAACTCCTCCAGTTTTTGACGAAATTGAGGGGAATCCATGATCCTCTGCGCCTCCACTGACTCCTTTATCTCCGGTATTTTCTCAATATCTATGTAAATAAAGTTTCTGTATAGTCTGCTTAGAGGATAGTAAGGGCTAATACCATCGGGCATCCTATTAGGCAATGCATGCATTGGATTTATCCCGATAAAACCACCACCTAAATTCCAGATCCAGCGGATCATATCCTTAAGATCCGTAAAGTCACCTATCCCCCAGGAACGGGAGGACCTTATGGAATAGAGTTGAAGTGAAATCCCCCACGTTTTTCTATTCATTAATCTACTGTCGAGATAGCATGAATCTGGCGCAATAATCAGCATCCCTGACCTCTCAATAATATCTCCATATCCCCTTTTACATTTCATGTGGATCTTGTAATATCCCCTGTTTAATATCATTCCAATTTTTATGTTTACTTTGATATATCCCGCATTTCCTATCCAGTGTGGGCCAGAAATATTGAGATCACTTGCCGTTACTATATATTCATGTTTCCCACCATTTTCATCTTCAATAATAATAAAAAATTCCAGTTTACCTTCATCACCTTCATAAGGAACATAGACGGTTAGAAGAACAGGCTGCTCACTTTCAGATAGAACCCTTACGGGTTCCATAAACCCTCTGAAGACCATCAACCTTCTTTCCTCTATCTCCCTTTTCACATCCTCGGAGGAATCTATGTTTATTTTCATCGCCTTTAATATCTTTTTCTTGGTTTCTAATGATGTTATATGTCTTCTTCCAGAAATATCATAATATTCAGGTAAAATACCGCAGAGATTCGATAATTCCTCTCTTAATGCCTCGTATTCTTTATCGTTCATAAATTTAAATGGTAGTGTCTATGATTTAATTTTTATGTAGACATCCTCAATGGACCTGCTTGTTCCCTTGTAAACTACAAAAATAAACTTTTCATCCTCCCACTTTTCACCTTGCTGAGGTATTCTTTCGAACTTTTCAAGAAGGAATCCACCGAGTGTCTCGTAATCTCCGTCGGGAATATCAATTCCAAGGATCTCTCGAACAGTTCCTATTTTAATCTTTGCCTTAACTATATACTCCTGTGAGCTTATCCTCTTTACAGGCTGCTCTTCCCTGTCATGCTCATCCCTTATCTCACCGACGAGCTCCTCGAGTATATCTTCAATGGTAACAATACCCTCTGCCCCGCCATATTCATCAACAACAATTGCCATATGTATCCCATTTTTTCTCATTATAAGAAGGAGTTCATCAATTGGTGTAACCTCGGGAACATAATACGCTGGCCTTACAAGGGGCTTTATAGGTTCACTCTTTGATGATGCCTTAAGAAGATCAAAGCTGTAAAGAATTCCCACAATCTGGTCAACCCTCTCCTGATATACAGGTATTCTCGAATACCCCTTTTGAGCAACAATCTTGATAGCCTCCTCAACTGTTTCCCATTCACCAATTACAGTAACCTCGATAAGCGGAATCATAACTTCTTTTACTGTTGTTTCGGAGAATGTGAATATCCTGTGGATCATCCTTTTCTCAAGCTCCTTACTGCTCTTTTCATTTTTAAGGAAATGTCTGAATATGGACTTTATCTCATCCTTTGTAAGTATGGGTCCTGTGCCTGTTATTCGCCTCACAGGCAAAAGGACGAAATCAACGATCTTTTTCAAAGATCCTATCAAAGGAAATAAAAGACGGGAGAAAAATGCAATCGGGAACGAAACCTTAGGTGCTATGGTGTCTGCATACTGCTGAAATATTGTTTTGGGAATAAATTCGCCACAAAGCAGTATAACAGGATAAATAAAGATAATAACAAGAAATTCTCTTCCTCTACCCAGATAATTTATTGCAAGATATGTTGCTATTGTTGTTGACAGAACCACAGATAGATTTGTTCCCACAAGTGTGGAAACAAGTATATTTTCAGGATTCTCCCACAGTTCCAGAAGTTTTTTTGCACCCTTTGAGCCCAGATTTGCCTTATACCTCATCCTGATTTTATCGCATGAAACTATAGCAATTTCCGACCCAGAAAAGAAGGCTTCAGTAATTATGAATAGAATAACAAGGAAAAGCCACTTCATTTCATCCATTTATACCACCCTTTATAAATCTCACCTCAAGGATCCTTGTTCCCTTAATCCTTTCTATGATGAATTTCATCCCCCTGTATTCCACAGATTCATCCTTTCGAGGAAGCCTTCCGAAGAGGTAAAGAACAAAACCCCCAAGCGTTTCAAAGCCCTCTTCCGGTAGAGAAAGGTTAAATATTCTATTAAAGTCATCTATTGGAACCTTCGCCTTCACTATATATTCTCCATCTGATACCTTCCCGATCATAGAATCAACCGACTCACCCTCGCCCCTTATCTCACCAAAGAGTTCCTCAAGGAGGTCTTCCATGGTAACAATGCCTGCAAATCCACCGTATTCATCAACAACGATTGCCATATGCATCCTCTTCTGGTTAAATTCGTTAAAAAGATCATATGCCTTCTTTGTTTTTGGAATAAAATAAGGGGGTCTCAACAGATCCTTTAATGAGCCAGCCTTTGCTGAAGCTCCACCGAAGCCGAAAACGAGGAGATCCTTTGTATGAAGTATACCTATTATATTGTCGGGATAGTTTTTGTATATGGGTATCCTTGAGAACTTCTTCTTTGATACCTCCTCTATTATCTTTTCAAGATTGAGATCATAGGATAGAGAAAAAACGTCTGTCCTCGGGGTCATAATTTCAGAAACCTTTGTTTCTCCAAATTCAAAGACTTTATAGATAAGCTCTTTTTCCCCGGGATCAAGCACACCCTCCTTTTCTCCTATATCAACAATAAACTTTATCTCCTCCTCTGTGAGAAGTTCATCCATCCTATCCACCTTTGGAAAAATATTAACCATGAAACTGGAGATCTTTAAAAGCAGTACGCGAACAGGAAATACGAGTTTGTAAAAAAGATAAACAGGAGGTGCAAGAAAAGGTGAAATCCTGTCTCCATATTTAACACCCACTGTTTTCGGGATCAACTCTCCGAAAAGCAGGATAAGAGGCGTTATTATGAGAACAGAAATCCACTTTCCCTTTATACCGAAAGTATCAATACAGATTGATGCCATAAGAACTGATGCGGATATGTTTACGAATTCATTTCCAACCAGGATCGATACTATCAGGCCAGCTGGATTCTCAAGAAGCATTCTCAAATATTTTTCATATCCCCTGCATTCCTCACTGGGAATGGTGCGCATTTTTGTTCCGATGGAGAAGAGGGCCGATTCAGAGCTTGAAAAGAAACCCGAAAGAATGATCAAAAATATTAAAAGCTCGATTTTTATGAGAATCGATATTTCCATCAGGGGATCAAAAAATGGTTGTAACCCTTTGGAGGCAGATCAATAATCTCACCTTTTTTATCTAAAATCCTCAATCCCTTCTCTCCCTCTATAACGCCGATTTCGGTTATAGAAGTTTCAAAATGCCTTTGAAATTCCATTACAAACTGCTTCTTCTTCCGGGATGAAACCGTAAAGAGCAACTCATAATCCTCACCACCTGATAGCACATAATCCCAAAGCCCATCTTTCATCTCTTCTCTTATCCTTATAAAAGATTTTGAAAGCGGTATCCTTTCGAGCCATAATGTTGCACCTTTTTTGCTCGATTCAAGTATATGGCTCAGATCCTGAAGAAGTCCATCACTTATATCTATCATTGATGTTGCAAACCCCTTTTTTGCAATAAACGATCCTTCCCTTACCCTCGGTTGCACCTCAATGTGCCTGAGCACCATCTCATCCTCGCCTTTTATCCACCCCATCCCCTTTTCTTCAAGAATCTTCAATCCCAGTGAAGAATCACCAATTGTTCCAGTAACAAATATAGCATCTCCCTCCTCTGCACCGCTTCTCGTTACAAAAGCATCTGCAAAACCAATCATTGTTATGTTCATCATTATTTTGTTTGATGAAGACATGTCCCCACCGATAAGGCAAACACCAAAGCTTTCTGCCATATGCTTCATACCCATATTAAACTCATCGATAAAATCAAGGTCGGTTTGGGGACTTAATGCTAAAGAAAGCAGGAAATATCTTGGCTCACCACCCATTGCGGCTATATCACTCAAATTAACAGCAACAGCCTTTTTACCAAGCTGATACGGGGTAATGTAATCAAGCTTGAAATGAACATCCTCGATGAGGAGATCGGTTGTGAGGAGAATATATCTCTCCCCGCATTTTATCACACCAGCATCATCACCGATACCAACTATAACATCTCCTTGCTTCCATCCCTCCGATATCCTCTTTATAAGATTGAACTCTCCAAATCGACCGATTTCCATCAGATTGTTTTTACCCTGGGTGTTTGTCCTGAGATCCCTGCGGATTTAATAACAGGGGTTTTGAAAGCGACATCAAGAATTTCATCCATATGCTTCACAATCTTAAATTCCATCTTCTTCCTTATATTGGAGGGAACCTCCTCAATATCCTTCTGATTCTTTTCGGGTATGATCATACATTTTATCCCCGATCTTGCAGCAGCGAGCGACTTTTCCTTAATACCACCAACAGGAAGAACCCTTCCCCTGAGCGTAACCTCACCTGTCATTGCAATCTCCCTCTTTACTGGAACTCTCAAAAGTGCAGATATAAGTGCAGTTGCCATTGTTACACCCGCAGATGGTCCATCCTTTGGAATAGCGCCTGCGGGAACATGTATGTGGATGTCCATTTTTGAAAAATCCTCTTTCCTCTCCCACTCCATCATCTTTGCCCTTGCATAGCTCAAAGCTGCCTGTGCAGATTCTTTCATCACCTCTCCCAGATGACCGGTAAGAATGAGGTTCCCTTTACCTTTAAGAATTGTTGCCTCAACATAAAGAATGTCTCCACCACTTTCTGTCCAGGCAAGACCTGTAGCCACACCTATCTCATCCCTTTCCTGCTCTGTCTCTGGAAGGAAGCGAGGCGGGCCAAGGAATTTAAAAATATTGTTTGCATTTATATTAACGATCCCCTTTCTACCCTCAGCAATCATCTTTGCTACCTTTCTACAGATTGTTGCTATCTCTCTTTCAAGATTTCTCAATCCCGCTTCCTTTGTGTACTCGAGGATTATCTTCATGATGGCCTTGGGGGAGATACTCAGATACTTATTTGTGAGCCCATGTTCCTTGAGCTGTTTCGGGATAAGAAAATCCATTGCAATCTTCAGTTTTTCCTCCTCTGTGTATCCGGCAAGCCTTATTATCTCCATCCTATCTTTAAGGGCAGGAAGAATGGGATCAACAAGATTGGCAGTGGTGATAAACATAACCTTCGAAAGGTCAAAAGGCACACCAAGATAATGATCGCTGAAGGAAAAGTTCTGCTCAGGATCAAGAACCTCAAGAAGTGCTGCCGATGGGTCTCCTCTAAAATCTGCACCTATCTTGTCCACCTCATCAAGCATAAATACGGGATTGTTTGTTCCTGCCTGCTTGATACCCTGAATAACCCTTCCTGGTAATGCCCCAACATACGTTCTCCTGTGACCTCTGATCTCTGCTTCATCATGAACACCACCAAGTGAGATCCTGACAAACTTCCTTCCAAGTGCCCTCGCAATGGATTTTCCAAGGGATGTCTTTCCAACACCTGGAGGTCCAACAAAGCAAAGGATGGACCCTTTCATGTCCTTCTTGAGCTTTCTTACTGCAAGGTATTCAAGGATTCTTTCTTTTACCTTTTCAAGATCATAGTGATCCTCATCAAGAACCTTCCTTGCCTTTTTGAGGTCAAGATTATCCTTTGTAGACTTACTCCACGGAAGCTCCACAAGCCAGTCAAGGTATGTCCTTACAATGGCTGCCTCTGCAGACTCCGGATGCATCTGTTCCAGCCTGCCCAGTTGCTTCATTGCCTCCTTCTCTACCTCAGCCGGCATCCTTGCCTTTTTAATCTTATCCCTGAATTCCTGGATCTCCTCATCCCTTGCATCAAGCTCACCCAACTCCTGTTTAATAGCCCTCAATTGCTCCCTGAGGAAGTACTCCCTCTGGGTCTTGCTTATCTCCTCCTTTGCCTGGGATGCAATCTTTGCCTGCATCTCGGAGACTTCTATTTCACGGACAAGGATTTCATTTATTTTATGAAGCCTTTCAATGGGGTTTATAATCTCAAGGACCTTCTGGGATTCCTCAATCTTAAGCCTCAGATTTGATGCAACAATATCAGCAAGCATACCCGGATCGGATATATTATCTGTAATCATGCTTAATTCCGCAGGAAGGCTTCTTAAGGTAAGTATCCTTTCAACCCTTTCCTTTACAGTTCTGAGTAACGCCTCAACTTCCAGTGATATCTCGCTAGGCTGTTTTTCAACAATCCTTTCCACCCTCACCCTGTAGCATGGTTTATAATCTGTATAGGAAATTATCCTACCCCTGGATATACCCTGTATCAATATCTTTACCCTTCCATCGGGCAGTTTAAGCATCTTCAGGATAGTGGCTATGGTTCCCATTGAAAAAATCTCATCGGGATTGGGGTTTTCTATTGTGGGATCCTTCTGCGTTGCAAGAAAAATGAGCCTGTCCCTTGATAGTGACTCATCAACTGCCCTTATCGAGCTTTCCCTTCCTACAAAAAGAGGTATGGTCATGTATGGGAAAACTACTATATCCCTTACTGGAAGGAGTGGAAGAAATTCCGGCATCTCCAGTATCTTTTTCTCTTCATCAAATTTCTCTTCCATTAATCCTCCTGTATTCTTATCTTTCTTTTTATGGGTAGAGGTTCTTTTATCTTTGGAATGGCAATAACCATCACTCCGTTCCTGTAAATTGCCTTTATTTGGGAAGGATCAGGAATCCATGGAAGCTCCACTATCCTCTTGAATTTTCCGAAACATCTCTCTGCGCAATGATAGTTCCTCTTTTCACCGCTTGTATCCTCAACCTTTTTACCCATAAGGATAAGCAAATTTTCATAAATAAAAAGCTCAACGTCATCCTTCCTTACACCTGCAAGCTCGGCCTCTATAAAGAGGGTATCCCTTCTTTCAAATACATCAATGCATGGGTAGGGGATGAGGGTCTCCTCCTCTGGAAGTGCTCCTCCCTTGATAACGGCAAAATACCATTCCACCTCTTCGCTGATAATCTCTATCCGCATAATCTCACTGAATATTAAGTTTTCTTATAAATTCCTTGATTTCTTTGGAAATATCCCCTCTTTTCAAAGAGAAGGCAAGGTTTGCCTTGATGAACCCTGCTTTGTCACCGCAGTCGTACCTCTCGCCCGTGATCTCATAGGCATAAATGGATCTTTCATTAAGGAGCACTCTTATCGCATCGGTAAGCTGAATCTCACCCATTTTTCCAGGTCTCGTATTATCTAATATATCAAAAATCTCGGGTGTAAGTATATACCTTCCAATTATACCGAGATTGGATGGTGCCCTCGATGCGGGGGGCTTCTCCATCACATCCTTGATCAAATATACACCATCGGAGACCTTCTCCCCTTTTATTATTCCGTATGATGAGAGCTTTTCGCGAGGAACCCTTTCCACAGCTAACACCGGGGCCTTCATACGGTTATAGATCTGAATCATCTGTCTCATTACAGGGATCTTTGCATCTATGATGTCATCCGCAAGGATTACTGCAAAGGCCTCCTGTCCCACAAAACTCCTTGCGCAGAGAATTGCATGTCCAAGGCCAAGGGTTTCTTTCTGCCTTACATAGAAGATCTCGGCAAGATCCGAGATCTTTCTCATCTCCTTTGCAAGCTTCTTTTTACCCCTTTTTATAAGATTCCTCTCCAGTTCAAGGGAGATGTCGAAATAATCCTCAATAGCGGTCTTCCCCATCCCTGTGATAATGATGATATTTTCTATCCCTGATAATACGGCCTCTTCCACGCAATAGTGTATGAGAGGCTTGTCAACGAGGGGAAGCATCTCTTTTGGTGATGACTTGGTAAGGGGGAGAAACCTCGTTCCCAGTCCCGCAGCTGGAAATACCGCCTTTTTTATCATTCTATAAGAACCCCGAATTTTTAAAATTCTAAGTCACATGCTCAATAAGCGTCAAGAAAAGAGCTTTCTTACTTTTTCCCAGAAGCTTTTACCCATAGGATGGATACTTTCCCCGGAGATCCTTGCAAATTCCATCAAAAGCTTCTTCTGCTCTTCCGTTAGTTTCTTAGGCACTTCAACAACAATCTTTATAATCTGATCACCCCTTCCAGACCCATCAAGTCTTTCAACTCCTTTCCCCTTTAATCTATAGGTCTGGCCCGATTGCGTCCCTTGTGGAATCCTGAATTTTGTCATCCCATCAATTGTCGGTATATCTATTTCATCACCGAGTGCTGCCTGAACAAAGCTTATGGGTATTTCACAAATTATATCATAGCCATCCCTTTCAAAGATCGGGTGTTCCATCACTGATATTACAACATAAAGATCTCCGGGTGGACCACCATACAATCCCATTTCCCCTTCACCCTGAATTCTCAAACGCGTTCCCGTCTCAACACCAGGTGGAATTCTTACAGCAACCTCCTTTTCCTTCTTGACTCTTCCACTTCCTCTGCATGCTGGGCATATCTCTTTAATCACCCTCCCCTCACCACCGCATCTGGAGCATGTCCTGCTTATGGTGATAAACCCCTGATGAAATGTCTCCTGACCCGTTCCCCTGCAGACCCTGCATGTTTCTATTCCCGTTCCCCCTTTTGCACCACTTCCACCGCAATCACTGCAGGTTATATACTTCGGAATTTTTATCTGTTTATCTGCACCGAAAACCGCCTCTTCAAAGCTGATCTGGAGGTTATATCTTAAGTCATGCCCCTTTTGCGGACGTGGTCCCTTTCTTCTTGATCTATCACCTATAAAGTCACTGAAAAATTCCTCAAATATCTCATTAAGGTCCCTGAATGAAAAATCAAAATCACTTTCAGTGAATGGTGATGCCGGTCCAGCAATGTCGCCGTATCGGTCATAATAGGCCCTTTTTTCGGGTGAACTTAAAACCTCATATGCCTCTGATATCTCTTTGAATTTTTCTTCAGCTTCCTTATTTCCCGGATTCCTGTCCGGATGATACTGAAGGGCAAGGCGACGAAATGCCTTTTTTATGTCATCCTCTGTTGCATTTCTATCAACTCCGAGTATTTTATAGTAGTCTTTTTTGGATTCCACTTTTACTCACTCTCTTTTTCTTTGGATAAATCATCCCTCTTTGGGGATTTTGAAACAATTACAAGAGAAGGCCTCAGCAATCGATTGTAATATGTATAGCCTTTTCTAAGCTCCTCTATCACAATGCCATCCTCACCTTCCTTTTCTATATAATCAACTGCCTCATGCCTCATAGGATTGAATTTTTCATTGAGGGAGTCAATTCTCTCCACACCAAACTTATAAAGTATAGACAAAAATTGATTGAATGTAAGCCTTACACCTTCCACAAATGGGAAAAACTCCCCACCATCCTTTGCATGCTTAAGTGCATTTTCAAGGTTATCCAGCACAGGAAGGAGCTCCCTCAGCAGGGCCTCGTTTGAATATTTCAGATTTTCCTCCTTCTCCTTTGCGATCCTCTTTTTATAATTATCAAATTCCGCATACAGTCGGATATATTTATCCTGTAGTTCGGCATATGCCTTTTCAAGCTGTTCAAGTTGAGCCCTTAATTCCTCAAGTGGATCTTTTGCCTCTTGAGGCTCAGCACCGCTGGGAGTCTCCACTGACTCCTCTTCTTTCTTCTCTTCTTCCACCTTTTCCCTTATTTCCCCTTTATCATCCATGGTATCACCCTCCTCCAAATAAAAAGCAAGGGTTTGTCCTTTCTTATTGATAATAGATCGAAGCAGATATCAGATCCGTTCAAGAATGTTGCTTATTACACGGGATGTATATTCTACGAGCGGAATTACCCTCGCATAATCCATCCTGATAGGGCCAACGATCCCTATTGCACCCAGAATAGAATCGGGATTTCCATAAGGGGAAAGGACAAAGCTTAGATCTTTTATATCACCGATAGAAACCTCTTCCCCGATTATTACTTGAACTCCCTCGGAAAATATGCTCTTTTCGAGAAGCTCGAGAAGCAGCCTCTTTTCCTGAAGCGCCTGATATAAATCCCTCATTTTTTTAATATTGGAAAATTCAGGTTGGTCAAATATATTGGATGTGCCATCGATATATATTTCTGCATCCCCTATTATATCCTCACACTGAGCATCAAATGCCTTTTTGCTCAGGGTAATAGCCTTTTGATAAAGCTCATCATAATCCTTACTGTCCTTTTCTATCTCCTTCAGGATCCTCCCCTTTATCTCCTCCAATGTTAAATTTTCCATAATACCATTAAGATGCCTTGTTATTCTATCAAGCTCATCCTGGGAAAGGTCATCCTCCCATTCAATAACTCTGTTCTGGATAAGTCCTCCCTTTGATATGAAGATAACAAGGATCCTGCCTTTGTCCAGCTTTATAAATTCTATATGTTTTAAGATAATCCTGCTAAATTTTGGCATAAACACGATACCGGGATAATTTGTTATCCGGGATAAAACCCTTGAGGTCGTTTTCATAATGACCCCTATTTCCATATCAATATTGCAATAAGCATCCTCAATGAGCCTCTTTTCCTGAGGCTCCATTAATCTGATCTTAAGGAGGCTATCTATATAAAAACGGAACCCCTTACCTGTTGGTATTCTCCCGGCTGATGTATGGGGCTGTGTAAGGTAACCCTCCTCTTCAAGATCAGCCATGATATTTCTTACCGTAGCAGGACTCATGCAAAATTGGTGCTTCTTTACTATGGCCCTTGACCCCACAGGCTCGGCAGAATTTATATAATCCTCAACCACTGCCCTGAGGACAAGCATATCCCTCGGAGAAAGGGTTCGAGCGGCATTACTTTCGGTTCTATAATGTCTTCTTTTCATAATTTCCAATTTTAGCACTCTTTTGGTGAGAGTGCTAAATATATTTATTAAAACATACAGGGCACACTGTCAAGGTTTTTCCTCTCATGATGCAATATTCTATTCCCCTTCTGGATTTCGGGTTATCATTTAATTAAAATGGTTTAGAATATGATGAGGCGTAGGGGATTTTTAAAATATAGAAGAAAATATATAAAAAGAATAAAAAGATGCCTATTGAGTTTATCGATCGCTATATTAATTTCAATATTGTTTATTTTTGACAGAGCAATGGCACATATAGATAAGGAAACTGAAAGACCGATAAAATTTTCCCTTTCCAATGGACTTAGGGTGATCCTTCAGAAGAATACATCTTCTCCTGTTGTTGCAATAAACCTCTGGGTCAATTGCGGGAGTGCAAATGAAAGTGATGAAGAGGCAGGCATCTCACATTTTATCGAACATATGATTTTTAAGGGAACAGAAAGGAGGCGCGTGGGAGAGATAGCGCGGGATATTGAATCAAGGGGAGGGGAGATTAATGCATACACGTCCTCTGATCACACAGTCTACCATATAGTTCTTTCAAAAAGATTTTATGAGATAGGTCTTGATATCCTTTCCGATGCTATTGCAAATCCTGCATTTGACCCTGAAGAGATAGAAAGGGAAAAACAGGTTGTACTGGAGGAGATAAAGAGGGGGGAGGATAGCCCTGACTCAAGATTAACAAAGGTCCTTTTTGAAAATGCATACTCCATTCATCCATACAGGAAGCCTGTTATAGGTTATGAAGGGGTTATAAAGAATCTAACAAGGGAACATATCTTAAATTACTATGAAAAATGGTACAGACCCGAAAACATGATCCTTGTAATTGCTGGGGACTTTGATGAGAAAGGGATGATTCCACTTGTCGAATCCTACTTCACCAAGATCCCTGAAAGAAAGGGCAGTGAAAGGAAGGATCCGATAGAGCCTGAAAGGAATAACATAAGCTTTCTCAATCTTTCAGGGGACATAAAGCAGATATATTTGAAGATAGGCTTCCATATTCCATCTGTTTACAATAATGATACGTATGCCCTTGAGGTTCTATCCAGTATACTTTCAGGCGGAGAAACATCAAGACTCTATCGCGCACTTAAAGGTGAAAAAATACTGGTAACAAATATTTATACTTATGCATTTACTCCAAAGGGGCCTGGTTTATTTATCATAGGTTCAAGTCTTGAAAAAGATAAACTCAATGATTCACTTTTAGTCATCTTTGAAGAGATTGAAAGTTTGAAATATCAGCCTGTAAGTCAATCAGAGCTGGATAGGGCAAAGATTAACATAGAAAGTGATTTTATATATCAGAAAGAAACCATGGAAGGCCAGGCAAGAAAGATCGGCTATTTTGAATCGGTATTCGGAGATCCTGATTATGAAAAGAAGTATATCGAGGGTATAAGGTCTGTTACATATAAGGAAATAATGGATGTTGCAAAAAAATATCTGAACCCTGCATCAATGACAGTCGTGATTATGCATCCGAAGGAGAGTCCAGTAACGCTGGACAGTGAAACATTGTTGAGGATTGCAAAGGATGCAGAAGATAAGGTCAGGAGGAAATTATCTCTAAAGATAACAAAAGGAGATTTAGATATTGTGAAGCACGTTCTTCCCAATGGGGTAACACTCCTCATAAAGGAAAATCATGCTGTTCCTGTAGTTGCTTTCAGGGCTGCACTTCTTGGTGGTTTAAGATTCGAAAATAGTTCAAACAATGGAATATCCAATTTTTTATCAAACCTCTTTACAAAAGGAACAACAAAATACTCTGCCCTTGAATTTGCAGAAGAGGTTGAATCCATTGCAGGTGATATATCAGGATTTTCCGGAGCAAATAGCTTCGGCATAAGGGGTGAATTTCTTAGCAGATACTGGGAAAAGGGGTTTGAGCTTCTTGTTGATGCACTACTCCATCCATCCTTTGATCAAAAGGAGATTGAAAAAAAGAGGGAAGAGATACTCCTTGCAATAAAAAATCAGGAAGACAATCTCCATAGATCTGCAATAAATCTCTTCCTTAAGGGTCTTTTCCCCAATCACCCTTATGGGATGAATCCACTTGGAACCTATGAAACGATAAATCTTATAAAGAGGGAGGATCTTTTAGAATTTCATAGAAGATATGTCAAGCCAGATAACCTTGTAATAGCAGTTGCAGGCGATATAAAAAGTGAAGATTTCATAGATAAGGCAGAAAAACTGCTAGGTGATCTTGTAGCGAATAAATTTAATCCTCCACCTATACCACATGAACAACCTATCAGCGGACCTGTGAGGCTTGTACAGGAAAGGGATAAAAAACAGGCGCATATAGTTCTTGGTTTTAGGGGGTGCACAATCTACGATGAGGACAGATATGCGCTTCAAGTATTAAATGCAGTTTTATCAGGACAGGGAGGTAGGCTCTTTAAGGAGCTCCGCGACAGGGAAGGACTTGCTTATGCATTAACCTCCTTTGTAACCGAGGGTCTTGATCCTGGATACTTTGGCGTATATATGGCGACAGGCCCTGAAAATATTGAGCGTGCAATAGATGGAATCATAAGGGAATTAAAAAGGATAAAGGATGAAGGGGTAACTGAGGAAGAACTGGAAAGGGCAAAGATGTACATCGTCGGGGGATTTGAAATTGATCTCCAAAGAAATTCTCATCAGGCATCCGTCCTTTCCTTCAATGAACTTTATGGACTTGGATACAGTGAAATAAGGGATTTTCCTGAAAAGATACTCAGTGTAAGGACTGAGGATGTATATAAGGTTGCAAATAAATACCTTGACTTCAATCGATATGTACTTGCAATAATAAAGCCCTCATCTTCAATAACAGAAAAGAAAAGCAATTTTTGATTCAGAAATCTTTAAATCATCAGGATCCATTGGAATCTCTCATGTGGAGAGAGCTTATTTTTTCTTCACCATCGAAAGTAGCGGAGCAGATCGCCCTCAGGGTATCCTCTTTCCTTAACATCTCCTATTCGTGCACAAGGGTTTTTGAAAATAATGGGGATGATATTGAGAGGGTATCCATTTACATCCCCCCGGATCAGGATATCAAATCCCGATTAAACAGTGTAAAGGAAATCCTTGAACAATCAGGAATAAAAAACTTCCGTATCCGATCGCTTTACCCTGAAAGGTATATTTCAGAATGGAGAAGATATTTTAAACCATACAGGATTGGAAAAATCTGGATTGCCCCTCCATGGAAGGTGCCAAAGATAGGAAAGGGTGAAAAACTCGTTCTCATAAAACCTGCTATGGCCTTCGGAACTGGCCTCCATCCAACAACAAGGATGTGTATCATGGCATTGACATATTCACAAAAGTATTGGAAGGGGAAGTATATACTTGATGTGGGGACTGGAACAGGGATCCTCTCTATATGTGCTGTTAAGCTTGGCGCAAAAACCGCCACTGCTGTGGATATAGACCCTGTAGCAATTAAAGAGGCGAGGTATAATTGCAAATTAAACTACGTTTCCCATAAAATTGTTATTCGGGATTCATTGCCCGAGAATGATTTAAATCGATATTCCCTTACAGTTGCCAATATAGGAACTGATGAGCTCCTTCAAATGAGTGAAAAAATCCCTTCATTAACAGAAAAGGAAGGATATATAATACTTTCAGGGATTACAGTGAATAACAAGGAAAAGCTTATATCACGATATACCTCTAAATCCATTCTCAAAAAGGTATGGAAAAGGGATTCCTGGATAACGCTACTATTTAAGAAGCTTTAGGATAAGATGCCACAATTTTACGTTCCACCCGAACAGATAAAAGGAAACAGGGCATTTATAACAGGCGATGAGGCGCGACATATAAGAAGGGTCTTAAGGATGAGGTCGGGCGATGAGATATTCTTCTTTGATGGAACAGGACGTATTTATCAGGGAAGGATTATTGAGGTTGATCCCTTTGATGTGGTCATTGAAATACTGGAAAGCTGGGAAAAGGAGGATGAATCCATAGAGATATATCTTGCCCAGGGCATACCAAAAGGTGAAAAGATGGATTTTATCGTTCAAAAATCAACCGAGCTCGGCGTTCGTATGATCTTTCCCCTTATAACGGAAAGAACAATCCCTGAGATGGATGAAGTCTCACGTATGAAAAAGATCGAGAGGTGGAGAAGGATCTCCATTGAGGCAAGCAAACAGTGCGGCAGATCGGACCTACCGATCATAAAGGATATTAGGATGCTGGATAGCTTTCTCTCAAAAAACATAACTGGATCTCTAACTGGTGCAAAAAATGAATTGCGTATAATCCTGTGGGAGGGAGAAAAGAAGATCACACTCCGTGATTTCCTGAGATCACAGACAAGACCGGAAAGGGTCGTTCTTCTTATTGGACCAGAAGGTGGATTATCACTCAGGGAGGTTGAAAGGGCATGCTCAGAAGGGTTCAGAACAGTAAGCCTTGGACATAATATATTGAGAACGGAAACAGCAGCTATAATTGCCATTGGGAATATCCTGTATGAATACGGAGGTTAGATCCGCAAAGTTTCCATCGATTTTTATCAGATCCCTTGCCCTCTGGATCGATGCAATTATAGTAACAATTGCTGTTGCTCTTCTTTTTTTTGCAGGTCTTCTTGGTTCTGCTGGTGCTTTTATCGTCTGCAGAATACAATGGGATAAAAGACTTATATCCATCCCGATGGACACACTCTTTCTCCTGATTCCCTTTTTGATTCCAGTATATTTCTGTTTTTTCAATGGTCTTTATGGCAAAACTCCCGGTAAGGCCATTATGGGGATAAGGGTTTCGGATATGGCAGGAAGAAATCCTGGTATACTCAAGGCTGCTCTTAGATTGTTCCTTTCATTTATTTCTTTAATGCTATGCTTTATAGGATTTTTATGGATATTGTTCAACAGGGAAAGAAGGGCCCTTCATGACATACTATCGCGAACAATTGTTGTATACGAAAGAGATCTTTTCCTTGACAGTGGGGGTGAAATAGCATAGATTTTATGTTTGATCATCGGGGGGTTAGCTCAGTCGGTAGAGCACAGGACTGAAAATCCTGGTGTCCACGGTTCAATTCCGTGACCCCCCATCTCATACTATTCTTATGAGATCCCTACTTCCACAGCTCGGACATACAAGCTCTCTGTTTATACATCTCCAGAGTCCGTATAATATTCCAGGAAAAAACAGGATTAGAAGAAGGAGTTCGAGAAACAGGCTCCCCTTTAAACGATATTCGCAAAGTCCCCTGTATGTGCAGTAAAGACACTGGATATAAAAGGGTGGAGGTTTTTTTATCCTTACCAATATGATGTAAAGAAACGTAACGGCAGCGATTGTTGAAAATCCAAGGATATACCAGATCCATAAGGGTTCCACGTGCATGAAACCAGAGAATTGAATGGAAAGGATAGCGAATCCCTCTCCATATTTTTTCATCAAACTCCCTTTTCTTCGAGCTCCTTAAGCCTTCTCCTTGCGATCTCTGCCCACACACTATTGCCATCTATCTGAAGGTATCTCCTCCAGTGATACTTTGCCCTTTTTATCTGACCTTTCTTTTCATACACTCTGGCAATATTGAAATGTGCATCAGCAAAATGTGGATCGTACTTAAGGGCCCTCAGATACGTCCTTCTTGCATCCTCAAGGCATCCTTTCTCCTCTAAGGCATTGCCCAAATTGTAATATCCCTCGGGCCTGTGGGGTGATGATTTTATCCCTTTCTTGAAGGCCTCTATAGCTTTCTCCATGAGACCCATGCTAAAGTGAATGTTGCCAAGCTCCATATATGCCTCGTAAAAATTTTTCTTAAGGGCTATAGCCTTCTTCAGCGCATCAATCGCCTTTTCCATTGACACATCCTCGAGCTGGATCGCCTTCATAAAGTACTGCCACCCTTTTGATTCCTTTTCCGTTAGCCTTTCAACCTTTCCCTTCAGGATATTAAAAAGATCAGCCGTATCGAGTTCAAGGAGAAGTTGCCCGGTGGAGGGATCCATTGCTATATCCCCTTTCACCACGTAAACATTCTTCCCCTTCACCATAAATCTTACCCTGGTAAGGGGCTCCTCATCGGGGAAAATCCTCCTCAGGGATTCAACAGCCCTCCTCATCTTATTGAACGGCACACCCTTCTGAAGTAATTCTTTTGCTGCCCTTAAAAAGATGAGATCCCGGAAGCTATAAAATTTTATCCTTCCTTTTAACGATGGCCTGATAAACCCTATCCTCTCCCAATAATAGAGCCTCTGCCTCTTTATTCCGATAATTCTCGCTGCATCCGCCCTGCGATAACCTTCCATCTCCGTCCCGCATTATTCACATTTAGTTATATATTCGTCCTGAATGCAGAGGAGTTGTATCCTGATTGATTTATAGCCTTTTCAGCAGCTTCCGAAATCTCCCTGTCGTGATCGTGATCAAGTGCATAGATCCTCAGTTGAGCAACCCTTGCTGGTATATATTGAAAGAACTCCCTCAGCGGCTCTTTTGAAACATCTCCCGTGGAAGGGTTATAAATATAGATCTGTTTGTCACCCATGCTCAGGGGATTTATAGGCCTTGGGTCCTGAATAGCCATATCCACCCTTATCTCTTTGTTCCTCAGGGATGGTGGAAGGAGCCTCCTTATCTCCCTTTCCAGATCCTCTTCCTTTATAAAAGTAAAACCACGAAGTGGCTCGCTCACAGGGAGAATGGACTCATATGCCATCTTCCATTTCACCTGTCGTGATAATATCTTCAACCACTCCTCTCCAAGTCTTTTTAAATCCCTTCTGCTTGATCGAACCCACTTCTTTACTTCTTCCAGTACAAACCAGTCTGTAAGATTCAGGTATTCGTCCAGTTTCTTTGATGGATCGCCAGGGAACAGATTTGAAATCGTATCGTGAAATATCTCCTTCAGGTGGAGATCTATTGCCCTTGTTGTTCTATGATAATAGACATTCTGATAAAGATATAGGCGGCTGTTAAGAAACATAGTGAGGGCACCGCTTCCTGCCCTGTGAAGTGTGACCCCCTTTTTTGTCATGAATGTATAGTACATGAGCCTCTCAAGATCAATCGGACCAACAGCAACACCACACATATACGAATCCCTCAATACATAATCAAGGTTGTCTGCGGTGTAAACGCCACTGAATAAGGGTTGAACCAGCGAAAGCCAGTAGGGTATATTTTCATAATCGGACATCTGACCACCCTTTCTCATGAGGTAACCCATATATTCAGGCCTTATAATCTCACCCTCATCAAAATATCCGTGAGGGCTCCTTCTTATGCCTTCAAGCATATCGGGGAACTCCTTCTTTATGATCAGCTCACCAAGTATTTCGTGATCGAGAGAATAACTTGCGAGGAAATTGTCATCAAAAAAATGCCCGAAGGGACCGTGTCCTATATCATGAAGAAGGGCTGTTATTCTCAATATCTCCTCAAAGAAGTAGGGTGATGGAAAGGGTTCATTTTGAGATTTAAGCGACTCTTTCAGTGATGGATAAAGGTGAATCGCGAACTTTCCCGCGATATCCATTGCACCTATTGAATGCTGGAACCGTGAATGTTCGGCCGATGGATATACCCATCGTGCACTCTGAAGCTGATATATCGATCTTAAACGCTGAACCCATGGCGTATCGATAATATCCTTTTCCGTTACCTCGTCCGGTCCCCCTTTTTTCGGAACAGTGAAAACGATATACTTATGTATGGGATCTGCAATAAGCGCAATCCCGTCATGAAATCGATATTCCATTTCAGCCCCATATTTCAGAACATTTCAGATTTATATCGATCTGCTTTCATCCACCCCTTATCTTCGGAACAAGCAACATTATATCACCATCAGCAAGAAGCTCCTCTCTCTTCTTCTCTACACCGTTTACCCTGACCTCCATATTTCCATTCACACCGAGTTCATCCATTAAATCACCAATTGTTATTGGGGCTTCCTTTGTATAGGTGGAAACCTCCTTCCCCATTATAACTACCTTTACTGTTATCTTTCCGTTTTTTCTTGCCATGCTGCCTCCTTCCTAATTAATTGTTAATGTTAATGTTTTTAAATCAAAAATAATCTCCCTCTGTACATCCTCTCCCATCAAAAACTTTTTGATCTGATTACCAACAATACCCGCAATGGCAAATCCGGTATAGGCGATGGCCCTTGCTGTGCACGGGAGATTGAATGAATCCTGATCGGAATAGAGGGTTCTCTCATAAAAGCGAACATCCCCAATATCAACAGGCCTAATCGTATATGTCCTCATCACCTCTCCACCCATTCTACTCTCTATGTACAGTGGGACCGATGCCTTGAATCTCACGGAATTCACCCATATATCCTTTCTGTCTTTCATGCTGTCAACAGCGCATGCAACAATACCTGTTAGCCTCTCCCTTTCAACCCTCATAATTCTACCTTCTGCCTTTATTCCCGTTGACTCATATATGATCTCTGAAAGTGCATCTACCTTGGCAATTCCCACATCCTTCGGGCGATAGATCTGATTGGGGATATTGTGTTCTTCAACTATATCGTGATCCATAAGGACTAACCTTCTGAACCCCATCTTTGCAAGAAGCAGAGCAAGAAAGGACCCTATCCCTCCAAGACCTATGATATTTATCCTTGTATCCAGCACCTCCTCGCTTAATATATCCATCTGTCTTAGCAGATCCATCTTTAACCCCACCAGAGGGTCTCATACCTTCCATCATGAGGGTATATATAGAGAACCTTCTTATCTATATCCCTCATTACCTCTTTTCTCAGATCGTTCATATCATAATCCCTCTCTCCGATTCCGATCAACTTAACATCGTTTATAGTTTTCCTAACAGGTCCCCTCCAGTCAATCCTCGCCATATGCTCCCCCCTCTTATTGCCAACTATTGAAATCAGCCAGTCCACAGGGAAGGCATCTATTGTACTCTCATCTGTCTCACTCCATGACAGATCCCATATTGCGTGACTGTGCCACCACACCCTTATCTGCCACGGATCGAGCCCATCCTTTATGGCATTCTCAAGCAGATTGAAAAGTGCTCCAGTATCGAGCTTTGTCTCCCATAGGGATGCTTCCTGATGAACAAGAAAGAGATTCTCAATAACGGGTATCCCCTCTCCTCTTGAGACGAATCCTATACCACAGATTTCGCCAGGACATATTTCAATGTATAGCTTTAACTTCTCAAGTGCCATCCATTTTATATAGACATGATCAATGGTGTGCATCCTCCACCTCGGGCCAGTTTGTAATGGGGATCCTCCAGTCATTCGCATTCACAGTCTTTAGATAATCAATGAGTACCTCAATGGCTGTCACAAATTGATACTCTCCAATGAGCCTTGCAACGCCTGCCCTTATGCTCCCAAGGCATGGCTTACCGTAAGAGATATGAGGATGATCAAAAAATTTATAAGGATTAGTAAGATTTTTTATGAGCAGTTCACCATCAGTTGATATCTTTATCAGGAATGAACCTATCCTGTATTTTTTATTTTCATATCCAACAACGATATCCTTTGTATATACGAAAATCTCACCATCCCTGACATGCACATCCCTTACCTCAGGAATATTCAAAAGGTTATTGAATTCATTGAGAGTAAAAGAGCTATCCTTCCCATCTCTGAGAATGCATATCCTCCTCCAGTAGTCTGCCATCAATCTACTGAATTGGGTGATTCTTCTGGAGTACTTCTCTATTGTTCTCTCCATTGCCTGCATCTCCTGCTCCAGAAATTTCAATTCCTCCTCTGCGCCCTTCTTCACCATTTCTGTATATGCCAGCAGATTTAACATCCTGTTATTCTCGAAATAATCCATCTCCTCATCTTCCGCCTCCCTCACCATTCGCATGAATATCTCCCTGAATTTTTGACTACCCGCATAACTTATACCCTCCCAAAATTCAATGGATTCACTGATCGCCCTGTTCAGGCACTTTCTGATGAGCATTCTCCTTCCCACATCATCCTGATCGATTATATTAAACAGCACATAGATGTTGTTACCCATAAGCTCCATCACATCAACTCCATCATCATCCCTGATGAGCTTACCCCTTCCCGAACCCTTTGATCCCCTATAGGCCAGATCTGCTCCTTCCTTAAGAGGTATGGAAAATACACGACTTACTCTTATCACTGGTTTTCCGGTCCATAATCTAAAAAGAAACATCTTTGCTGGAATGGAAAATAGATGCATGTAAAGCTTTCTTCCTCCTCTTGGGGCAGAATAACCCCCAGGGCAGAAGAAAACAACCATATCCATCTGGAGGGCTTTTGAGTAATATCTGCAAATTTCACTAATACCTTTCAGGGGAGAGTTCTCATGTTCGGGATAGAATGCCTCTTCTCCTTTATGGTTGATAGAAAGTACATATTCCTTTACCCTTCGGGAAGATAATATAGACATTATAATTAAATCTTAAAGACCCTTATGGAGGGTGTCAAGGTAAGCCTTTAATCCGATTTTAGGATATCATCCCTTTCGAAGATGGCATTAACTCTGTACCCCTTCTCTTCAAGAAATGACCTTCCACCTTCCTGTCTATCCACGATACAGAAGACACCCTTTACAATAGCTCCCTCTCCCTCTGCAGCAGAAATAGCTTTAAGTGAAGAAGCGCCTGTAGTAATAACGTCCTCAACGACTACAACCCTGTCACCTTCAGATAAGGGGCCCTCAATGAACCTCCTCGAACCGTGGGGCTTTTCCTCCTTTCTCACGATAAAGCCCCTCAGTGGTTTCGATGAATTATATGAGAGGGCAACAATTGCGCCCACAATGGGGTCAGCCCCGAGTGTTAATCCACCAACAGCATCTATATCCACATCTTTGTAAGTATTAAGGAAAATCCGACCTATAAGATATGCACCCTCCGGATCAAGGGTTATATATTTACCATCTATGTAATAGTTGCTCTTTTTCCCCGAGGAGAGAATGAATTCTCCTCTTCTAAGGGACCTTTCCTTTATAAGCTCAAGAAGTCTCCTTTTGAGTACCTCTAAATCACTGGTCATCACATCGCCTCTTTTGAAATAATTGCAGAAAATAAAGGATTTGACAATATGGTTTCCTTGATTTTAAATATTTTTATCATGAAAAGTGAGATACACGGTTTTACATTGATGGAATTACTTATAACACTTAGCATCATCGCAATTCTGCTTGGTATTGCAATTCCAAATTATATACATATCAGAGCAAAAGTCCTCCAATCTGAACCACCAGTAAGCTTTGCTACACTCCTTTCCCTCGAGCTTGTTTATAAGGGGCAATATCAAACCTTTACATCCGATTTACAGGCGCTTGGTTTCAACTTAGATGGGAGAGCTTACTATACCTATACTGTTCTTGAGGCTACACGCGACCAATTTCTCATTCAAGCCAGTGGGAATCTGGATTTAGATTCTACACTTGATATATGGACCCTTAATCATGAAGGAAAGATCAGACATATCCGCAATGACATAGCTGAATGATTATAAGATCAGGCACTCTCTTTTGCCACTATCCTTCGCATTCTCCTAATTGCCTTTTTAATCTTGATCCTTTTCCTTTGACTTTTACTCAAGAAGAACTGATGCCTCTTCAGTTGTGGCAACACATTCTGCTCGAAGTCCTTTTTTAATTTCTTAATCGATTTCTCAAGCTCTCCTTCTTTAACAATAATCTTCATAAACCCTTTCTTTAAATCCCCCTTTATCTCAAATTTTCATTAAAATCATTTATAAGTGTGTCGGGCTCATACGGCTTTAACTCAAGGAGCCTGGATGCATCCTCCTCATCACCTTCAAGAATCTCCTTAATAAATGAACTAGCCCTTGGATTCCTGTACCAATCATCATCAAATTTATCCTTTAGCCGAGCCTCAATTTGAGATGCGACAATCCATCCGGTCAGATACTCTGCACTCATTATAAATGGATCCATATCATAAAGGAAGAACCCCTCAGGATGATTTATATATGTGCCTTTGAATAGGAAATCTCTATATAGGCCCCTCATATCCTCATAATCCATCTTTTCATGAATCGTAGATTCAAATTGAAACTTTGCACAGTATCTCCTAACCATATAAAGCTTCTGGAAATAACCGTAAAATAGATAATTCTCCGGACTGGAAAAATCAAGATGCCTTTTAAGCCACCCCCTTTTCAAAGGCAGATAATGAAAGATAAATGCAATGGATTCAGAAAAGAAAGGCTCAACAAGATACCTCTTCTCAAATGGCTGATCCCCTTTCTTTGTTATATAAATAAGGGCATGGCCAAGTTCATGAAATAAGGATTGATAATCCTCCTGCCCCCCAAAGGGATATATCATGATATAAACCCTATCTGGGACGCTTACAGGAAAACAGGATGCCCTTGTGACCTTTCCAGTTTTTCCCTCTATATCAATGTAGAGACCCGGGGATTCCCACAGATTCCATCCAGAATCCCGCGCTGATCTTTCCATCACTTCCCTTAGCCTTTCAGGGGGGAAATATTTATCAAACTCCCTCATCCTGAAAAAATAAAGGACATCATGTTTTTCTATATCCTTTATTCCCAGCTTTCTTTTTGCCACCCATTGTAAGATATCCCTGTAAAGATCCTCTGTTTCCTTAAGTATCCTTGATGCTGCCTTTCGAAGCTGAGGGAAATTCTTCTCCTTAAGACTCTCCCATGTTTGTATGTAGCTGTTGAACCCTATCTCCATACAGCTCTCCCATGAGACCTCCCACATCCTCATCAGTAGGGGATTAATACTTTCAATGAACTCAAGCCTCCTTCTCTCAATCTCAATCCTCTTTTTCCTATTGCCCTCATTTGCAATATAAACCAGGCTTGATCGCAAAGGGATTAACTCACCGTCGATCTTAATATTCTTTTCAAGCCCGAGGTTATTTATCCTTAATTCATATGGGATTCTTTTTAAATTCTCCCGTTCGGAAATCAGAAAGGATAGAATCTTTTTAATACCCCTTCTTTCATATGGATCGACATCTGTCTGTCCTTCCTTTCTTCTCAAATCCATTATGAGTTTCCTAGAAAAGAGCCATTTATATCTCTCATATACCCCGGGAAGGCCCTCTCCCTTCCTAATTCCGGCCTTCTCATGATACTCCTCTTCCGTCTTTTCCCTCCAGAAGACCTCGGCCTCTTTTCTTATATTCTCAATTTCCATGGCTTTAGTGGAAGGTCCCGCCCCTCTCATCTCCATTTGATAAATCCTTTTGATCCATAATTACCTAATCAGAAACAATTTCTTTTCCTTCAGGCTGATGGGTAAAATTTATCATCCTTTATCAATTCATACAATGGCTTCCTTCCTGCGAAACCCTCATTCAGTCCATGCCAGTATGAGATCCTCTCCTCATCGATCTGCCAGCAAAGGTAAACCTCCCGACCATCTATTAATGCGGGAAAATCAACCAGGCCTTTTTCCACGTCTTTGAGAATACACCCATACATATCAACAGTACTTATCTTCTCCTGTATTTCTTCCATGATGAACTGAACCTCTTCTTTTAACTTGAAAAACCCTTTTATACCAAGGCCTTCACCCTTCCATACCATCTTGAGGCTTTCCTCGAGAAGAAGTTGTTTTTCAAAGGCCTCCCTTCTCTTATCCCTGATCTCTTCGAGAATTCTCCTCAGCAGGGGTATCATCCTGTTTGCCTCTTCAATGGTGAAAAATTTCAACGGCATAATCACACCCCCTATTTACCTCTTGGATTACTCCCCCAGATTATCTTGTGCAGTTGCAACTGAAGCCTTGCCCTTATTCCGTCATCAAGGATCCATTGTGCCAGATCCCTGGGCCCGATCTCTCCATGCACGGGTGAGAGAAGAATATTGCATCTCCTTTCAAGGGAATACCTTTTTATTATATCCCGTGACCATATATAATCCTCCCTCGATGAAATCACAAATTTTATTTCATCCTTCTCATCGAGGGATTCTATATTACTCCACCTCATGTGATCCGTCATCCCTGAACCTGGTGGTTTCAGATCCATAATCCTTATTGCCCTCCTGTCAATCTTTTCTATATCAAGGCTCCCATTCGTTTCAACAAGCACCTTAAAACCTTCCGAAATTAACATAGAAACAACCTCAGGCAGATCTGCCTGAAGAAGCGGTTCACCACCAGTTATTTCTACAAGATCAATATTGGAATCCTTAACGACCTTTAAGATTGTACTGCAATCTACTTCACTCCCTCCTGAATATGCATAGGTTGTATCACACCATCTGCACCTAAGATTGCAGCCTGACGTCCTTATAAAAAAGCAGGGAAGGCCTGCATATGAGGATTCGCCCTGAATGCTTTTGAACATCTCAATGATAGTCATCCTATCTACAATCAGATTTTATAATGAAAGCGGGATTCTATCCACTCCTGCCCGTATAAGGAAGTGGTTTTAAGGAAAAAAAATTTAAAGATAAGTGAGCCAATTTTTAAATTTTTCGTTTCTCCCCCTCACTATATCAAAAAAGGCCTTCTGTATCTCCTTTGTAATGGGACCAGGTTTTCCATCACCGATGGGTCTGTCATCAACCTCCCTTATCGGTGTTACCTCTGCTGCTGTGCCTGTAAGAAATACCTCATCTGCTATATAAACCTCATCCCTTGTAAATCTCTCCTCCTTAAGTGGTATGTTCAGCTCTTCAGCGATCCTGATTACCGAATCCCTTGTAATACCTGGAAGGATTGAAGTAAGGGGTGTGGTCTTTATCACCCCTTTTTTTATTATAAATATATTCTCCCCGCTTCCTTCGGATACATACCCCTCTGTATCAAGGATGATTGCCTCATCATAACCGACTTTTTTGACCTCTCTCTTTGCCAGTATAGAATTAACATAGTATCCGATAACCTTCCCTTTTGTCATCGAACTGTTGACATGATGCCTTACAAAGGAGGAAATCTTTGCCCTTATACCATTTTTCAAACCCTCCTCTCCAAGGTATGCACCCCAGGGAAAGGCTGCAATTGCAGCATGAACAGGATTTCCTGATACATACAAACCCATCTCACCAGCACCAATGAATACAATGGGTCTTATGTATGCCTCCTTTAATCCATTGAATCTCATGACCTCAAGGGATGCACTTATTATCTCTTCTTTTGTGAAGGGCACCTTTATATCGATAATATGGGCAGACTCAAACAGGCGATTTATATGCTCATTCAATCTGAAAACAGCTGATCTCCCATCGTATGTTTCATAGCACCTTATGCCTTCAAATACACCCCAGCCATAATGCAGGGTATGTGTGAGGACATGAACCTTTGCATCATCCCAGTCTACCATCTTTCCATCCATCCAGATTTTCTTTACTTTTTGCACCATTTTTAAACCCCTATCAAATATTTATTTGAAATAAATCCATATAAATCCTTCTTATATGGGATGTATAAAAGGAGTAGTCATGAAGCAGCCCTTTTTCATCCTCATATCCCATACTCCTTGCAATCGGAATAAGCCCGTCACCCTCTGCCTCAATCTCATCAAGGGATCTGTCGTGAAGCAGTCTCAGCCGATTCTCCAGATTTCTCAGGAAATAGTACCCATCCATCAGCGACTTTGAATCTCCTTTAGGTAGATAATCCCTTTTCTGCAATAGATTAAGAAGCCTGAAACTATTTGTTTGTCTCAATTCCACATCATCCTTCCCATAGAGGATCTGCACTGCCTGGATAATAAATTCTACATCAACAATTCCACCTTTGCCAACTTTGATATTGTATTTACCTTCACCCTCCTTAGCAAGTTCAACCTCCATCCTTCTCCTCAGGTGATGGATCTCCCTCAGTGCCTCCTTTTCCACGGGCCTTAGAAAGACAAACTTCTCGATAATTGCCTTGATCTCCTCCATAAGGCTCGGATCGCCAGCAACAGGTCTTGCCTTAAGAAGGGCGAATCTCTCCCACAACCATGAACTTCTTTTATGATATTCCTCAAATGAGGAAAGCGAGCACACAAGGGGACCAGCATTCCCTGAAGGTCTAAGCCTTGTATCAATCGGGTAGAGTATACCACCCCTGGTTCGCACTGAAAGAAAGGATATGATCCTCTGGGCAAGCTTAGTAAAGAATTCATGATTACTGATCCTCTTTTCACCTCCCCTTGTTTCACCACTTGAAGAGTAGATAAATATGAGATCAAGATCTGAATAGTAATTTATCTCCCTTCCCCCTAACTTTCCCATACCCAATGTGAGAAAAGCAGGCTCATCCCCACTTCCCTCAGGAATACCATATACCCTCGTAAGATACCTCCATGAAACCTCCATGGCCTTTTCCACACATATATCCGCTATATCGGAAAGTTGCGCAGTCACCTCTTCAAGACCCAGTTCACCTGCTATATCGTTAATCCCTACCCTTAAGAGCTCTGCATGCCTGAACTGTCTTGTTGTCTCCAGGATCTCTTCAAAATCTTCAACCCCCTCCAGCGCTTCCTCAATCTCCCGCCTTATCTCATCCTTTTGCTTTCTTATGCGGGCAGATCCATAGAGGAGAAGCGTATCAAGAATCTCCGGGTGCTGGATTAAATAATTGCTCAGGAAATCGCTCGTACCAAAAAGGTGCATGAGTGTTTTAAGTATATGGGGGTTCTCATAGAGGAGTGCATAGTATGATCTCCTTGCCCCAACAGAGGAAAGAAATCTCTCAAGGTTTACCAATGCCTTATCAGGATCGGGATTCTTAGCCACTTCTCCCATTATCCTTGGCGCCATCCTTCTTAAGAGCTCCTTTGTTTTTTCGGAAAAATGGGCAAAAGGGGGGCCTTCATAAAGCAGCCTCAAATTCTCGTATGCCCTCTCAGGTCTTTTAAAACCAATCTGCCTCAATCTTGAGATCAACTCCTCGCCACACTGCTCTTCCTGGAATAGTTCATCAAGGTAGATCACTGTAGCCCCTTCATCCCTTTCACCTTCACTGAACAACCTGTTAAATATAGATCTTACCCTTTCCGTGTGTATCCTTAAGACCTCCTGAAACTTCTCCTCGGCACTCATATTATCACTATCAGTGAATCCAAGTGCCCTTGCAAGCCTTCTCATATCCCTCCTTGATAAGGGTAGTGAGTGGGTTTGCCTTTCTTGATAGAGTTGAATTTTATGCTCGGTTTCCCTCAAAAAGATATAAGCCCTTCTCAGACCTTCACCATCCTGTTCATCGATGATCCCTTCCATCACAAGTCTCTCAATTGTATTAAGTGTGTTTCTGTCCCTTATCCTTCTATTTCTACCCCCGTAGATGAGTTGATGCGCCTGAAGAAAGAATTCTATCTCCCTTATTCCTCCTTCGCCAAGTTTCAGATCCTGCCCCCTGCTTATATTTCTCCAGAGACTTGATTCGATCCTTTTTTTGATGGCCTTTATTTCATCAATTGCACCAAAATCCAGATACCTCCTGTAAACAAAAGGCTCTATCATTTTTAAAAATTCCTCACCAAGAGCAACACTTCCTGCCACAGGTCTTGCCTTAATCAATGCTGCCCTTTCCCAGGTCTGACCCCATGATTCATAGTAGATTTCAGCACTTCTCAGGGAATATGCAAGATCCCCATTTATCCCCTCCGGCCTGAGACGGAGATCGATCCTGAATACAAAACCGTCTTCAGTTATATTGCCTATCAATTTCACTATCTGTTCCGATGCCTTAACATAAAAGGTATGCAGATTTATCCTGCTACCGCTCCTTCCACCTTCTGTCTCGCCCCTGTCTGAAGAATATATGAAGAATATGTCCACATCCGATGAATAATTCAGCTCCTCACCACCAAGCTTCCCAAGACCAATGACACAAAACTCCGCTCTCTTCTTATTATTTTCGTAATCAACAAAATATGGAGCACCGTATAAATCCTCAAGCTGTTTGAGGGAAAATGAGGTAGCATTTTCAAGGCATGCAGATGCGAGGTCGGAGATCTCTTTCATGAGCACAACGGGATCATCAACCCTCATCAGATCCTTCACACCTATCCTGAACATCTCTTTCCTTCTGTAATCCCTGAGGATTTTTGAAAGGATTGCAATGTCATCTACCCCTGATGAGAGGGCTTTTAATACCTCATCGTGCCTCTGCCTGAACCTTCTCTCCATAATCTGCGGAGAGCTCAAAAGATCAAGATATTCTGCTGGATTTTTAAGAAAAATATTGCTGAGGCTTTCTGAATAACCAAAAAGTGTGCACACCCTTTTCATTAATGAAGTGTCCTTCAGGCAGGGGAGATACATATCAGGATGTGAACTGCTTATCCATCTTTCAATATTACCCAATGCCATATCTGGATCAGGTGCATGGGAAATCTCCTCTATAAGACCTTGCAGTAACTCCTTATCAAGAAGGCGAGAAAGTTCTCTGATTTCCTGGGCTGCCCTTTCAGGTTCAAAGAAGCCACGATTTGAAAGGTATTCAGGAGAGAAAAACATTATAAATTTTTCTCCCGAAGTCTCCTAAGAGACGATACATATGGTTTTTTTGCAATCCCTTTATCAGTAATTATAGCGGAAATCAACCCTCTTGGTGTTACATCAAAGGCTGGATTTCTTGCCTGTGATCTATAAGGCGCTACCTGTATCCCCATAAAATGGGTCACCTCGGATGGGTCCCTTTCCTCAATGGGAATTTCTTCAGGATTCTTTTTTGAAAAATCTACTGTTGATATCGGGGCTGCTACATAGAAGGGGATCCTGTGTGCCTTTGCAAGGACTGCAATTGTATAAGTTCCTATCTTGTTCGCAACATCACCATATGAAGTAATCCTGTCAGCACCCACAATAACACAGTCTATCTCACCCTTTTTCATAAAATACCCAGCCATGTTGTCCGTAATCACGCAGAATGGAATGGAGGCCCTCTTTAATTCCCATGCAGTAAGCCTTGATCCCTGAAGGAATGGCCTTGTTTCATCAACAAAAACAAAGAGTCTTTTGCCCTCCTCAAATGCAGCCCTTATAACACCAAGTGCAGTTCCATATCCTGCTGTCGCAAGACCTCCAGCATTACAATGGGTAAGTATTCTGAAGCCATCACCTATGAGCTCCTTTCCAAAATAGCCTATCCTTTTGCACGAAAGCATATCCTCCTCATAAATCTTCATCGCCTCCTTTACTAACAATTCTGAAAGCTCCTCAGCATCCAGATGGGTATTTTTTTGAACAATGTCCTTCATCCTCTCAATTGCCCAGAAAAGATTAACAGCTGTTGGTCTGCTCGAGGCAAATTCTCTAAATATCCTCTCAAGCTCCATCTTGAAGTGGTCCCTATCTTTAACACCCATATCCTCAACAAGTGCTTTCGCCCCCATAGCAATGCCAAAGGCTACAGCAATCCCTATTGCTGGTGCACCCCTTATAGCCATATCCTTTATCGCCGTTACAACTTCCTGATATCTTTTTGTCGAGATATAAACCTCCTCAGATGGAAGCCTTCTCTGATCAAGGATTATAACCTCCCCATCTTTCCACTGTATGGGCTTTGGATCCATATCCTTATTCATAACTTTGAAAAATGAGTGAGCTGATTAAGGACAAACTCCCTTATCTCCCTTGGCGTAGGAAGGGTTTCCATTAATTTACCACCTTTAATAAAGTTAACATGGAGAAGCCTCATCTCACCACCGCATGTGCACCTGCCCGGATCTTCACCCTCTATGAGGATTCTATCCCTGAAACAAGAATTACACCTCCATACCCTCTTTGCACCAGATTCCTTCCCCTTCTTCGCAATCTTCTCCCCATTAATCTCAACGATATCAAGCGAAAAATCAAGGACCTTTGCGGCACTAATGGATGTACCTACACCAAATCCATCCGCAACATCCCTCAATTCGCGGATATTACCCTCGTCAAGACCTCCGCTTATAAAAATCTTCACATGCCCAAAACCCCTTACACCAAGTTCCCACCTTATCTCCTCGATGATCCTCCTCATATCCCCTTTTCTCGATGCTGGTGTATCAAGCCTCACGCCGTAAAGGTTCTCCTTAAGGGCAGCTGCAACCCTTATGGCTTCAAACTTCTCGTCACCGAAGGTATCTATAAGCGAAACCCTTCTTACATTCCTGTCAATAACCTCGTGGAATGCCTCAATCGCCTTTACAGTATCCCCAATTATCAGCACCAATGCGTGAGGGATTGTTCCAACAGGCGCCTCACCAATCATCTCCGCACTCTTAAGCACACTTACAGCATCGCACCCCCCTATGAATGCACTTCTATCCATCATTGGTGCAATTGCGGGATGAACCCTTCTTGCACCAAAACTCAGCAGAACCCTGTCACCGGCAGCTATCCTGCAACGTGCTGCCTTTGTTGCAATCCCTGATGCATGACATAGAAATCCAAGGAGGGAGGTCTCAAATATTCCGAAGTCTGTATACTTCCCTTCAATAATCATAACTGGCTCAAATGCCCTGAATATCGTCCCCTCCCTCATGGCCCAGACATTTATGGGAAGTCCTATAAGTAGATTCAAAGCCTCTTCCAGACCTGCAAAAACACCCCACTGATACTGTTCGGGAAACTTCTTTAAAAAGATCTCCACCTTTACATATTTTTCTATACCCTTTGCCCTGAGGATCTCCATTGTTCTTGCAAAATAAACATCAGTGACATAACCTCCTTTGATATCCTTTTCATCAGCAATGTGGAAAAGCCCCATTCTCAGACCTCCTATTTCCTCATTTCCTCAAGAAGCCTTCTTAATATCTCGTTGGCTTTCTTTGGATTTGCCCTCCCCTTGGTCCTCTTCATAAGCTCCCCTACAAAAAATCCTATCAATCTCTCCTTCCCTTTTAAATACTCCTCTACCTCTGATTTATGCTGCTCAATTACCTTTCTGGCTACCCTTTCAATCTCTGCCTCATCTGTGATCTGGACAAGACCCTTTTCCTTTACAATCTGGGAAGGCATCTTCTGGCTTCTGTAACTCTCCTCAAACACACCTTTTGCCATTTTTCCACTTATGATCCCCTCATCTATCAGTCTGAGCAGATCCACCATATGCGAAGGTGTGAAGGGTGATCTGTCCGCATCTATATTCTCGCGGTTCAGTTCCCTTAACAATTCTGTCAATATCCAATTACTTACAATCTTTGCCCGTGGGTATGATTGCACTACCTGTTCGAAATAATCTGCAAGCGCTTTTGAGGACACAATGACCTCGGCATCGTAAGGGGGGAGGTGCAATTCTTTTATAAAACGCTCCTTCCTCTGCTGGGGAAGCTCAGGAAGCTTACCCCTGATCTCTTCTATCCATTTCTCATCGATGATCAGTGGAACAAGATCAGGCTCAGGAAAATATCTGTAATCATGTGCTTCCTCTTTTCCTCTCATAGAGACCGTGATACCTTTTTCAGCATCCCAGAGCCTTGTTTCCTGAACAATCTGCTCACCCTCTTCGAGAAGCCTTATCTGTCTTTTTATTTCATAATCAAGCGCCCTTTCAATGAATCTAAAAGAGTTCATGTTTTTCACTTCCACCTTCGTTCCAAGCACACTCGAGCCTTTTGGTCTTACAGAAATGTTTGCATCACATCGGAAACTCCCCTCCTCCATGTTTCCATCACAAACATCGAGATACATCAGAATCGCCCTGAGCCTCCTGAGATATAAAACCCCTTCCTCTGGACTCCTTATATCAGGTTTACTCACAATCTCAAGGAGTGGAACAGCTGATCTGTTGAAATCAACAAGACTCCAGTGCCCATCCCCCTCGATATGGATGAGCTTTCCTGCATCCTCCTCCATATGGATCCTCATGAGGCCTATTTTCTTAATACCATCTGCTGTTTCTATCTCAATAAACCCGTCGTATGCAAGTGGCAGTTCATACTGTGAAATCTGATAATTCTTGGGAAGATCTGGATAGAAATAGTTCTTCCTCGCAAATCTACAGCTTTTTGCAATCTTACAATTTGTTGCAAGTGCAGTTTTTATTGCCATCTCCACAACTTTTCTGTTAAGAACCGGAAGCGCCCCTGGCATCCCGAGACACACAGGGCATGTATTGGAGTTGGGAGGCGATCCAAATGCTGTTGAGCATCCGCAGAAAATCTTTGAATTTGTTTTAAGTTGTGCATGAACCTCAAGGCCGATTACGGCTTCGTACTCCATCGTCTCTCCTTACAGTCTGGGCCTCATTTTGTTCCATGGTGTATGGGCTTCATATGCATAAGCGACTTGCAACACTGTGGGCTCGTCAAATGGTTTTCCTATAATCTGCATCCCTATTGGCAGACCTTCCCTGCTGAAACCGCAGGGGATTGAGATAGCTGGAAGTCCAGCAAGGTTAACAGATATGGTGAATATATCCGAAAGGTACATTTTGAGCGGATCATCAATCTTTTCTCCAAGTAGAAATGCAGGTGTTGGGGATGTGGGAGTGATTAAGCAATGACAGGTATTGAATGCCTTTGAGAAATCATCCCTAATAAGGGTGCGAACCTGCTGAGCCTTTCTATAATAGGCCTCATAGTAGCCTGCAGAGAGTGCATATGTGCCGAGCATAATCCTCCTCTTTACCTCCGTGCCAAATCCCTCTGCCCTACTCCTCATATACATTTCCAGAAGGTCCTTTGCATGAGATGCTCTGTAGCCATACTTCACGCCATCATATCTTGCAAGATTTGAGCTTGCTTCAGCAGTAGCAATAATATAATAAACGGGTATTGCATATTCTGTATGTGGAATGCTCACCTCCTCAATAACTGCACCCATCTTTTCAAAAAGCCTTAGTGCATTCTTAACAGAAACCTCAACATCCTCATCCATTCCCTTTATAAAATACTCCCTGGGAAAACCTATAATCTTTCCCTTAACACCATCTATAAGGATGTTGGGATAATCAGGAACAGGTATTTTCGCAGATGTTGAATCCCTTGGATCATATCCGCTTATTGCCTTTAGCATTATTGCACAATCCCTTACATCCTTCGTTATGGGTCCACCCTGATCAAGTGAAGATGCAAATGCGATCATCCCGTATCTGCTCACCCTTCCATAGGTGGGCTTTATCCCAACAACACCACAAAGTCCTGCTGGTTGCCTTATAGACCCTCCTGTATCCGTTCCAATCGATGCTATAGACTCACCAGAAGCAACTGCTGCAGCTGATCCCCCACTTGAACCCCCTGGAACCCGCTTAAGATCCCAGGGATTTCTCGTTGGATAGAATGCAGAATTCTCAGTGGAAGAACCCATTGCAAACTCATCCATATTATTTTTACCGATTATAATAGCCCCTTCTGCCTTCAATCTTTCAACAACAGTTGCATTATATGGAGGAATAAAGTTGGAAAGTATCTTTGATGCACATGTGGTAAGGATTCCTTCTGTGCAAAATATATCCTTGATGGATATGGGGATCCCAGTAAGAAGCCCTATCTCTTCTCCTCGAGAAATCCTCCGGTCCAGTTCTTCTGCCTCATTGATCGCATCTTCACCTCTTATGGTTATAAAGGCCTTTATCTTCTCCTCAACAGATCCTATCCTTTTAAGCACAGCCTTAACGGCCTCTTTACAACTTATTTCCCTCTTCTTTATGAGCTCATGGAGTTGAAATAGCGTAAGATTCCATAAATCCATACATGTCTTCCCTTATTCGAGAATAGGTGGGACCTTAAAGTAATTCCCATCCCTCTGCGGTGCATTCATTAGCGCTTTATCAACAGAAATTGAGTCTGTTACTACATCATCCCTCATAACATTTATTATGGGAATTACATGCGATGTGGGCTCCACATCCTTTGTGTCAAGCTCACTGAGCTTATCAAAGTAAAGGAGTATGGAATTAAGCTGCTTGGTGAACAATTCCTTCTCATTCTCATCGAAGGTAAGGCGTGCCAGAAATGCCACATGCTCCACATCCTTTATTGTTATCTTCATAAGAGCCCCTTTTTATCTTACAATCTGTTGAAGGTGTTTTAAATAGATTTAAATTACCACATATATTCTGAAATTTTCAACTTAAGTCAGAGCCCTTTAAAAATTGATTATATGCAATCAGGATATCCTTCCTGCTCAACATCCCGACTATTTCATTATCCCCCGCACCTCCCATTACAGGAATCTCTACCAGCTCTGTTTCCGCAAATATCGCTGTTGCATCCTTAAGGTTGCTGTCCTCCCTTAAATAAAAAACTTGATCTGATGCAAGGTCCTTTGCGAGGACAAGATCATAAAGACTCTCCTCCCTTATAATCCTCCTTAATGTCTCCAGGGTTATCATCCCTGATATCCTTCCATCTCTATTTCCTACAGGGAAGGTATACTGGTGGGAATCTGCAAGCCTCTCAAGGATCTCCTTAAGTTGAATATCTTCAGGAAGAACAACGATATCCCTCTTCTTTATTGCATTCTTTACAGGTATCTTTTCAAGTATATCAATAGCAAAATCCCCAAAGTGGGCTGGTGAATCCATTCTGCCTGGGTATTGTTTTTCAAATATAGAATGCCTTCCTGTAAGCAGGTATGCTATTGATGAGACAAGCATCATGGGAACAAGAAGTCCATAGCCCCCTGTCATTTCTGAAACCATTATAAGAGATGATACAGGCACTTTCCCCACACCAGCAAAGAATCCTCCCATTCCAACCACAATAAAGGCAGCCGGATTCTTTATCAGACCCGATGCTATATGACTTGCCAGGTATCCAAAGGCACCACCAATCATCCCTCCAATATAGATCGAGGGTGCAAACATGCCACCGCTTCCACCCGATGTTATTGTGAGAGAAGTGGCGATAATTTTTGCAAAGCCCAGGATCATCATCATAAGGATGGAAAGCTTTCCGTCGAGTGCAAGCTGGATCCAGCCATATCCTGGGCCAAGGACCCCCGGTAGAAATAAGGCCATAATTCCAAGAAGGAAGCCTCCCAATCCAGGTTTAAGGAATTTTCTTATTTTTATCTTCTTAAAAAAGGCCCTTTCTATCCCGTAAAATACCTTTACAAATAAAATCCCTACCACCGCCAGGATCACACCAAGCATAAAATAGAATACAAGTTCCCTCGGGTCACCGAAAACAGCTTGAGGAATATTAAAAAGGGGCTCCCATCCGAAGAATATGCCAAAGAGAGAGTATGCAATTATCGATGAAATAATGCATGGAATAAGCGCTTCATACTCAAATTCAGGTCCTGTATAGAGGATCTCTACAGCAAGTATGGCCCCGCCAAGAGGTGCCCTGAAGATAGCACCAATACCCCCTGCTACACCAGCAAGGAGGGCTTTTCTTCTTTCCCTTTCAGTTAGTCTTAATAATCCTCCAACAATTGAACCGATACCTGCACCTATTTGTGCAATAGGCCCTTCTCTCCCTGCTGAACCTCCAGAACCGATCACAACAGATGAGGCAACAGTCCTCACAAAAGGGACAACCCCTTTTATTACACCCTTCCTTTCGTGGAATGCCACAAGCATATGGTCAGTTGGGCATACAACTTCATCCTCTTCCTCTTTACTGCTTCCCCCTTCAAAAAAGTGAATCAGTAAACCACATATAAGCCCACCGAGAGCAGGGATAAAGGGGAGTATATACCATATAATGGATTCACCCTCCGAAAGGGATGGCCCCTTCTCCCCTGCAGGGTAAGGTGGTGCGAAATGGGCCAGTTTAATGAGAAATACCTTTGTGCAGAGGTTTATCAGATGAAAAAAGACTGATGCGGCAATTCCGGAGAGAAGACCCATTAAAAAACCAATAAGGATGATCTCCCTTACCTGCTGAAACCCATGTATTCTGTGTAGTTTCAGAAACGATCCCCGCTCCATGGTCCTCTTACTCAACTGTTACACTCTTGGCAAGATTCCTTGGTTGATCCACATCATATCCCTTCAGGCAGGCAATTTCATATGCCAGTAGCTGTAAGGGAGGGATCATAAGGAGTGGTTTTAAAGGATCAATAACAGAGGGAAGAGGGATAAAATGCTCACACTTGCTTTGGAGAAGATTCTCCCCCTCCTCTCCTATGCCAATGATCCTCCCCCCTCTTGCCCTTACTTCCTCGATATTTGAGAGCATCTTTTCATATGTTCCATCCTTCGGAAGGAGTGAGACAACAGGCATCTGCTCATCTATAAGGGCTATAGGACCATGTTTCATCTCCCCTCCTGGGTATGCCTCCGCATGGATGTAGGAGATCTCTTTGAGTTTAAGAGCACCTTCGAGGGCAAGAGGGAAGTTTATTCCCCTTGCTATATAAAGAAAATCTTTTGCATCTGCATAAACCCTTGAAATATCCCTTATCTTGCCTCTAAGGCCGAGGACCTCCCTCAGCTTCCCTGGTATCTTTATCATTTCTGAGATGATGCGCTGGATGTCTATCGGATTAAGAATACCCCTTATACTGCCCAAAAAAAGTGAGAGCAGATAAAGTACTACAACCTGACCGATAAATGTTTTGGTTGCTGCAACGCCTATTTCGGGTCCTGTATGTGTATATATAACACCATGTGAATCCCTCGCGACAGTTGATTCCACAACGTTGCAGATCCCTATTACCTTCAACCCCCTCTTTTTACCCTCCCTCAGGGCAGCTATGGTATCTGCTGTTTCTCCTGACTGGGATATTGCTACTAAAAGTCCTTTCCTATCAACAATGGGGTCTCGATAGCGGAACTCTGATCCCCAATCCACTTCAACAGGAATCCTTGCAAATCTTTCTATGAGGCACTTGCCTATGAGTCCTGCATGCCAGGCAGTGCCGCAGGCAACTATATAGATCCTGCTGATCTTTTTTAGCTCCTTTGAGGAAAGGCTGAGTTCTGGAAGATATATCTCCCCTTTTTCCTCAGAAATCCTACCTCTCATGGCACTTATGCATGCCTCAGGTCCTTCATGAATCTCCTTTTCCATGAAATGTCTGTATCCACCCTTTTCAGCCATGGCAGGGCTCCAGCTTATCTCGCGGGGCTCCTTTATTATCCTTTTGCCACTGAAATCCCTGAAGATAATGTTACCTGGCTCGATGATTACCACCTCACCATCATCCATAAAAAAGATCTTCCTCGTATAGGGTAGGATTGCAGGAACATCAGAGGCAAGGAAGGCCTCCCCATCACCCATCCCTACAACAAGGGGTGAGGCAAGTCGTGCACCGATAATCTTACCTGGCACCTCCCTACACAGAATGGCAACAGCAAATGCACCCTTCAGTCTCCTGAAGCATTCAAGGGATGCCTCCTCGAATGACATACCCTCTCTCATGTATCTTACTATGAGATGGCAGATAACCTCTGAGTCTGTCTCAGAGGAAAAGGTGTGTCCCAGCGAGGAGAGTTCCTCTTTTAATAAAAGGTGGTTCTCGATAATTCCATTATGAACAACAGCAACACCTCCATACCTGTGGGGATGTGCATTCTCCTCTGATGGCTTTCCATGTGTTGCCCATCTTGTATGACCTATCCCACAATTTCCTTTCAGAGGTGTTGCCCTGATCTTTTCACTTAAAAATGCAATCTTCCCCTTACATCGAACAACCTTCAAATCCCCACTATCTATAACACATATGCCTGCTGAATCATAACCCCTGTACTCCAACCTTATCAGTCCATCAAGGAGTAATGGGGCAGCCTCCCTTTTTCCCGTATACCCTATAATCCCGCACATCTATCCTCCTCCCTTCTTCCTCTTCTTTTCCACCCACCCCTCTATATTCTTTTGTCTCTCCCTTGCTATGCCAAGTGCACCTGGAGGCACATCCTTTGTTATTATCGATCCTGCACCGATGTAACATCCCTTACCAAGCCTCACAGGTGCAACAAGGGAAACGTTTGTTCCTACAAACACACTATCTTCTATGAAAGTGGGGTTTTTCTTTTCACCATCATAATTGCATGTTATTGTTCCAGCACCTATGTTTACTTCCTCACCAACTGTTGCATCACCGATGTAGGCGAGATGGTTTGCCTTTGTTTTTCTTCCCAGGGTGCTTTTCTTAACCTCGACAAAATTTCCAATCCTCACTTCCTCCTTAAGTTCTGTTTCAGGTCTTAAGTGAGCAAAAGGCCCAATCTGAACCCCCCTTCTCAGAATCGCCATCTCCATAACGCAGTAAGGCTTAACAATAACATCATTCTCTATTCTACAATCTTTTATCCTTACGCCCTGGCCAATAATACAATTACTGCCAATCTTTGTTTCTCCCTCTATGATAGAAAAGGGGTAGATTAAAGTTCCATTACCAATCTCAACAGACTCATCGATAAAAGTATTGCGGGGGTCTATAATCCTCACTCCATTTAACATATGCTTTCTGTTAATCTGATACCTTAAATAGATTTCCGCATTTGCAAGGTCCTCCATAGTGTTTATTCCTTTAATCTCCTCCTCCCCTTCAATGTTTATCGCGTTTACAGCCCCTTCCTCATAAGCTATTCTCACAATCTCCGGAAGATAGTATTCGCCCTGTGCGTTTTTGCATCCTATCCTCTCAAGGGATGAAAATAGGAATTTCCCTTTTGCAATCATAATACCTGTATTTATCTCCTTTATCATCCTTATATTATCCGCTGCATCGCTCTCCTCTATTATCCCTTTTACACAACCCTTCTCATCCCTCACAACCCTTCCATAACCGGCTGGATCCCTTACAGATGCTGTAAGCAATGTTACAGATTTGTTATTAATTCGGTGTGACTCTACAAGTCTCTTCAATGTTTCGATTCTCACAAAGGGGACATCTGCATATAAAATAATTATATCACTATTAGTGATATCCAGATGGCCTTTAACACAATATACAGCATGTCCTGTTCCGAGAGGTGGATCCTGAACAACATACTTCAACATACCGTATGATGAAAGTATTTCCTTTACCTTTTCCATATAAGGGTTTATAACAACAACAATATCATCAGGATTCATCATTACAGCTTTTTCAACAGAATAGAATATCAGGGGCCTTCCCGCGATCCTGTGAAGGGCTTTTGGCGTTGAGGATTTCATCCTCTTCCCCATACCTGCTGCCAGGATTACTATTGAAAGTTTATCCATTTTAAAGACTCCTCTTTTATTAATAATCTCCTTATAAATCAAAGATTTCCTCCAGTCAAGGTATCCTTTGAAGTTCCCGCCCTGTTTTGCTATCATTTTTATAAATGGCTGGCCCTCAGGATATAACATTTCTTGAAGAAAGGATAAAAGAGGCAAAACGCCAGTATGATATGTTCTTTCTTGGAATTCAGAAGGTGGAACCATATAAATTAAGGGAAGAGATAAGGCAGATGATCCTGAAAATACATGCTGATTACCTTCCCACTTACCCCCTAAAATTTAAATTCAAGGCCCTCGTTGATAGGTTCAATATGTATCAGCAATATTGGGACAGGATGCTAAGAAAGATAGAAGAAGGAGAGGCTAAAAGATATCATCAGAAATACGAGGATATCGAGAGCCCATCCCAGAAGGAGAGGGTCATTTTGCTTGAGAGAAAAAACGACGGTTCCTTTAAAGAGGAATCGCTCTGGAAGGTTTACAGTTGCTATATGGAGATAAAAAATCTTTTAAATGAGCCTCATGAGG
Organism: uncultured Thermodesulfobacteriota bacterium; assembly: GCA_964505185.1. Taxonomy (GTDB): domain Bacteria; phylum Desulfobacterota; class JBBIRW01; order JBBIRW01; family JBBIRW01; genus JBBIRW01. The sequence continues at coordinate 69,574 of CAZDGM010000001.1, read as the reverse complement.
ATATTTCATTTGAAAAATTATCACGATCTGTGGAAAAGAAGGCATTTGATCTCATCAATAAATTTAGATGTTCATCTGTTCAAGTAAAAATCGTTGAAGAAGAAAAAAGGGTTAAGATAAAACTTATTCCCAGGCCTTAGCCCTTTCCTCCTACTTCAATCCTTGTCAAAGCCCTCTTCCATGCAGCGAGAACATGCGCATATTCCTCATCATCAAGTGTGATTTCCTTAAGCCTCTTTTCTGCCCTCTCGTATGCCCTTCTTGCCCTCTCCACATCTATTTCCGATGCCATCTCTGCTGTCTCCGCGAGCACAATAACCCTGTCCTGCAATACCTCTGCAAATCCCCCACTTATAGCACAACTGTATATCTCCTTTCCCTTCCTGTATGAAAGCCTTCCAACTGACAGTAAAACCAGATAAGGTGTATGCCCGGGGAGAACGCCAAATTCTCCCTCATATCCTGGCGCCACGATTTCGTCAACCCATTCCCTTAAAACAAGCCTTTCAGGTGTAACGAGCTCTAAGAGTATCTTCTCCTCCTTCTTTTCCGCCATAGGAAACTTACCTCATCAATCTTTCGGCCTTCTCAAGTACCTCCTCAATGGTCCCTACCATATAAAAAGCCTGCTCCGGAATATCGTCGTGTTTCCCCTCAACTATCTCTTTGAATCCCTTTATTGTATCCTTTAGATGGACATATCTCCCAGGGGTACCTGTAAATTCCTCAGCAACAAAGAAGGGCTGAGATAGGAATCGCTGGATCTTTCTTGCCCTTGCAACTATGAGCTTATCCTCTTCAGAGAGCTCATCCATTCCAAGGATTGCGATAATATCCTGAAGGTCCTTATATCTTTGGAGAATTCTCTGGACTTCCCTTGCAACCCTGTAGTGCTCCTCACCCACTACTGCTGGATCGAGGATTCTCGATGTTGAGTCGAGTGGATCAACTGCAGGATATATACCGAGTTCTGCAATCTGACGCGAAAGCACCGTTGTTGCATCAAGATGGGCAAATGTCGTTGCAGGAGCAGGATCTGTGAGGTCATCAGCAGGGACATAGATAGCCTGAACTGATGTAATGGAGCCACGGTGTGTGGATGTTATCCTTTCCTCAAGCTCTCCTAAGTCTGTTGAAAGTGTTGGCTGATATCCAACTGCTGATGGGATTCTTCCCAGAAGTGCCGAAACCTCGGAATTCGCCTGGGCAAATCGGAAGATATTATCTATGAATAGAAGGACGTTCTGACCCTCCATATCCCTAAAATATTCCGCCACGGTTAAGGCTGATAGTCCAACCCTCGCCCTTGCACCGGGTGGTTCATTCATTTGTCCGTATATAAGTGCTGCCTTGTCAATGACCTTTGAGTGCTTCATCTCGAGCCATAGATCATTTCCCTCCCTTGTCCTCTCTCCAACTCCACCGAATACTGAAAAGCCGCCATGTTCAATGGCAACGTTATGTATGAGCTCCATAATAATTACTGTCTTTCCTACACCAGCACCACCAAAAAGCCCTATCTTCCCGCCTTTGGGATATGGGGCAAGGAGATCTATTACTTTAATACCTGTCTCAAACATCTCTATTTCCGTTGATTGCATCTCAAAGGATGGAGCAGGCCTGTGAATAGGCCATCTTTCCGTTGACTCAATGGGACCCATTTCATCCACAGGTCTTCCAACTACATTCATGATCCTTCCCAGTGTGCACCTGCCAACTGGAACAGTAATCCCCTGCCCTGTGTCCAGAACAGGCATCCCCCTCACCAATCCATCTGTTGTATCCATTGCGATACAACGGACAATATTCTCCCCGAGATGCTGGGCAACCTCAAGAACAAGATTCCCTGGCTCATCACTTATGGATGGATTTGTTACCTCAAGCGCTGTGTATATTGATGGAAGCCTTCCCGATGGGAATTCTACATCAACAACTGGTCCAATTACCTGAACAACCCTTCCTATATTTTTCTTCTCTCCCATACTCCCCTCTCCTTTTTAATCTATCTAATACCCTTCTTTCTCAATGCCTCTGCGCCTCCTACAATCTCCATAAGCTCCTTTGTTATAGAGGCCTGTCTTACCTTATTGAATTGAAGGGTGAGTTTCTTAATCATCTCCTCCGCATTTGATGAGGCGGCATCCATTGCTGTCATACGGGCCCCATGCTCGCTTGCTATAGCCTCGAGAAGCGCCCTGTAAATTTGAAAGCTCACATGCCTCGGGAGGAGGGATTCAAGCAGATCTGATGCAGAAGGCTCATATATGTATTCGATTTTTAAACCCTCCTCAGGCTCGGGGGGGTGGATCGGAAGCAGCTTCTCCATAACAGGTCTCTGACTTATAGCGCTCCTGAACTCGTTATAAATCAGATGGAGTTCATCAAATACACCACCCCTGTAGCCTTCAATCAGGTCTGATGCGATCTCCCTTGCCTTTTCATAACTAAAATCTTTCTGAATGTTTATATACCACTTCCTTACATTAAAATTCCTCTTCAAAAAGTAATCCCTTCCTTTCTTTCCCACAACTGTTATCAGAATATCCTCATAATTACCCCTTTCCCTCTTTATATATCTCTCTACAAGTCTATTTATGTTGTGATTGTAGCTGCCGCAAAGACCCCTGTCAGCGGTTATGACAAATAGTGCAACCCTTTTTACTTCCCTTGGTATCAACAGATAGTGTGCATCCCTTTCCACCCTGCTTGCAAGACTCATAATCACATCCCAGAGCTTGTCCGAATATGGTCTTGCAGCCATAATGGCATCCTGAGCCCTTCTCAATTTTGCTGCAGAGACCATCTTCATTGCACGCGTTATCTTCTGTGTGCTCTGGATGGATTTTATGCGCCTCCTGATATCCCTGAGCCCAGGCATCCCTCTCCCCTTGCAAAGGATTTAAACAACAAATCTCTCAGCAAACTCTTCTAAGCAGCGATTTATACGGGCCCTCAGATCATCTGTGAGTTCCTTCTTCGTTCTTATCTCCTCAAGTATCTCAGGATGCTTTGTATCCAGAAATTTATAAAGCTCCTCCTCATACCTTTTCAGTGCATCCACAGGATACCTGTCCACAAATCCATTTGTAGCAGCGTAAATAATCATAATCTGTTTTTCAACAGGAAGAGGCTGATATTGCGGCTGCTTAAGGATTTCCACCAATCTTGCTCCACGGGCAAGTTGTGCCTGGGATGCCTTGTCAAGGTCGCTTGCAAATTGTGCAAATGCCTCAAGCTCCCTGTATTGGGCAAGCTCAAGCCTGAGCCTTCCTGCAACCTGCTTCATCGCCTTTATCTGCGCAGCCCCGCCAACCCTTGATACGGATATACCAACATTCAGGGCAGGCCTTACACCTGCATAAAATAGACCTGTCTCAAGGTATATCTGTCCATCAGTAATTGAGATTACATTTGTAGGTATATAGGCAGATACATCCCCTGCCTGGGTCTCGATAACCGGAATGGCAGTAAGTGATCCGCCTCCCTTCTCATCGCTCATTTTTGCCGCCCTTTCAAGCAGTCGGGAGTGAAGGTAGAAGATATCTCCTGGATAAGCCTCCCTGCCAGGTGGCCTTCTAAGAAGCAGGGACATCTGTCTGTATGAAACCGCATGCTTTGAAAGATCATCATAGAATATTACACAGTGCTTTCCTGAATCCCTGAAATACTCACCCATGGCGCATCCCGCATAAGGTGCAATAAATTGAAGGGGTGCAGGCTCGCTTGCTGTTGCTGCAACCACAGTTGTAAAGTCCATTGCCCCATATTCCCTCAATTTTGCTACAACCCTCGCCACGGTGGATCGCTTCTGTCCTATTGCAACATAGATACAATAAACGTCGGTATTTTTCTGATTTATTATCGTGTCAACTATGATTGCCGTTTTGCCCGTCTGCCTATCCCCGATGATAAGTTCCCTTTGCCCCCTTCCGATAGGTATCATGGAATCTATGGCCTTAATTCCAGTTTGCAATGGCTCCTTTACAGGCTGCCTCCAGACAATACCTGGCGCTTTTAGCTCAACCCTCCTCAAATGTTTTGCCTCTATGGGACCTTTCCCATCGATTGGCTGACCTATCGCATTTACCACCCTCCCCATAAGCTCTTCGCCAACAGGAACTTCCACTATCCTTCCTGTTCTTTTAACAATATCCCCCTCTTTAATCAGATAATCCTCCCCGAGGATAGCCGCACCAACATTGTCCTGCTCGAGATTGAGCACCATTCCATAGATCTCGCCAGGAAATTCAATAAGCTCTCCTGCCATACAGTTCTCCAACCCATAGATTCTTGCAATACCATCACCTACAGAAATCACAATACCTGTTTCCTTAATATCAATCTTCTTTTCATAATCTGTTATCCTTTCTTTTATTATCTTGCTTATCTCATCCGCCCTGATTTCCATGGCAACCCCTCACTCCTTTATTAATTTTTCCCTTATAATTTCAAGTTGGGTCCTCAGGCTTCCATCAAGAACAGTGGAGTCTATCTTGCATATTATACCGCCCATTATAGCTTCATCCTGTGTGCAAGAAATTATAACCCTTTTTTCCAATAATATCTCAAGACCTTCCCTCAGCGCTTCTACCTGGGCTTCAGAAAGGGGGAAAGCCGTTATAATATGGACCCTCGCCTTTCCCAGTATATTGTCTTCAAGTTCCACATAATATTTATATATTGCCTCAAGGGCATTTATCCTTTTCCTTTCTCCAATAAGCTCCAAGAATTTTTTTGTGGTATTGCTTATTCCGAGGGCATCCGCAATCTCACCCAAGAGTCTCCCTTTTGTTTCCGCAGGACAGAGGGCTGATGTAAGATACTTTTTCAGAGACTCATCCCCTTTTAGAAACTCAACAACCCTTTTTAGTTCCTCCCCCGCCTCCTCAATCCTCCCCTCTTCCTGTGCGGCCTCAATAAGTGCTTTTGCGTACCTCCTTGCGATTGCACCATTCATAATTTCTTAAGCCCCTTTATCTTATCAATATATTCAGTAAGCAGCCTCTCATTATCAGACTCTTGAATATTCCTCTTTATGATTTCCTCTGTTATCTTCAATGAAAGATCAACAGCCTCTTCCTTAAGCGCAATTTTTGCCTTTTTTACTTCCTGCTGGGCAATGAATATGGCTTGCTCCCTTATCCGCTCCGCTGCTTCCCTGGCCTCCTTCAAAATCCTCTCCCTTTCCATATCCCCTTCCCTTCTATAACTTTCTATGAGCTCATCTATATGGCTCTGTAGGTTTGACATCTTCCTTTCGATCTCCTGAAACCTCTCCTCAGCCTCCTTTATAGCAGCCTTGGACTCCTCGATTGCCCTTTTTATATCAGCGGATCTTTTCCTTAGGTTTTCCCTGCCATATTTATTATAGGCATAATAACCGATCCCGATCAGGATAACGAAATTTATACCATGCCATATTATTGTTCCCCAACCCCTTGCCTCCTCACCAGCTGCAGCAGTTCCAGATGAGGCAAAAAATAGAAGAAGGATGGTGGCAAAGAAATATATACGCCTTTTACCCATTAATAACCTTCCTTCCCAAGATCTTTTCTGCAAGATCAAAAGCTATCCTTTCAGCATCCCTCCTTAAAATCTTTCTTGCCTCCTCCGCCTCCCTCTGAATCCTTTCCCTCATCTCCTCAATCATTTTATTTCCTTGGTCCTGCGCTCTTAAAATTATCTCCCTCTCTGCTGCCATAGCCTCTTTTCTTATCATCTCTTTCTCCTCAGCTGCCCTCTGCCTTGCTTCATAAATTTTTAGCTCATACTCTGCAAGTCTCCTTTCCGCCTGCTCCATCAGCTCCTTTGCCCTCCTCCTCGGCTCCTCTATCCTCCTCTTTCTCTCCTCTATTATCTGAAGAAGGGGTTTAAAAAGGAATTCCGACAGGGAAATCATGACAATGAGAAAGATAACAATCTGGATAAGCAGATTTCCAATGGTTGGAATTTCTATCATATGCTAAATCTTATATACCTTAAAAATAAACCAAATTTTAATAGCACAACCTTTTATTAACTGTCAAGGGTTTTATTTATGCTTCCCTCAGGAGATCCAGCAACCTGCATGGAACAATTACCTTCAAAAAATGCACCCTCTTCCATAATCAGTGTGGGCGTAACTATGCTCCCAAAAACCTGCCCTTTGGACTTGATTTCAACCTTTCCGCTGGAATAAATTTCACCTTCCACTTTCCCTTTAATTATAAGATTATTGATCTTTATCTGCCCCTTTAACTCTCCACTTTCACCAACGATCATGGTTTCCGTTGATAAAATCTCGCCTTCTATTTTTCCATCGATCCTTGCAAGACCGTTAAGCTGGATCTTTCCGTTGATATGGACGCTAACTCCTATAAAGGCGGAAAGCTCCTCCTTGCTGATATCAGGACTTCTTCCGCCTCCGTCTTCCCCTTTTATAGACCCCCTTTTTCTCCATATATCCATCATCCATCCTCCTCAGTCCTTTATGATCAATTCCGTTATCCTCTCAAGCTCTTCACGGGAAAAGAAATAGATTACAACCCTTCCCCTCCCTTTTTTAAAATAGATCTGAACCTTTGTTGCCAGGATCTTTCTCAATTCATCCTCCAGATGCTTTATTTCAGATGGAATCCTCCTCGAAATCACGCTTGCAGACCTTTCTGCTGAGGATAACCTCTTTACGAACTCTTCTGTTTCCCTTACGGAGAGTTTTTTCTTAATAATATGATCCCTTGCCTCCAGCTGAAGTTTCGTCTTCCCCAGGGAAAGTATTGCCCTTGCATGCCCTGCAGAGAGATTACCCTTTATCAGATCATCCTTTATCTCCCGGGGAAGCCTTAAAAGCCTCAGCGCATTTGCAATAGTAGTTCTATCCTTTCCAATCTTCTTTGCAACCTCCTCCTGTGAATAACCAAACTTCTCAATAAAATACTGATAAGCCTCAGCTTCCTCTATGGGATTGAGATCCTCCCTCTGGAGATTTTCTATTAAGGCAATCTGCAAGGCTTCTTCCTCGGAGATATCCTTTACTATCGCAGGGATCTCATCAAGATTTGCTATTCTTGCTGCCCTGAGCCTCCTTTCACCCGCGATCAATTCATATCCATCCTTTGCCTTTCTCACAATAATCGGCTGAAGAATCCCCTTTTCCTTTATTGATTGGGCAAGCTCCCTGATCTTTATGTCCTCAAAATGTCTCCTTGGCTGATATCTGCCTGAAACTATTTCATTTATCCTTATAATTTGGACCCCCCCTCCCGCAGCAATCTGCTCCACAGGGAGAAGCGCGCCCAACCCTCTCCCCAGCGCCTTTCTTTTACTGATCCCCTCTTTTTCGCTCATTGAAAATGATCTCCTTCGCAAGTTCTAAATAGCTAACTGCCCCCCGACAGGTTGCATCATAAAGGATAACAGGCTTTCCGTAGCTTGGGGACTCGCTTAATCGAACGTTCCTCGGGATGATCGTATTGAAAACCTTCTTTGTGAAATGCCTTCTTACCTCCTCAGCGACCTGCCTGCAAAGATTATTTCTGCTGTCGAACATTGTAAGTAGGATCCCCTCAATTTCAAGGGTTGAATTTAGTGTTGACCTGATTATTCCGATCGTTTTGAAGAGCTGACTTAATCCTTCCAGCGCATAATATTCACATTGGAGTGGTATGAGAATCGAGTCGCTACATGTCAATGCATTTATCGTAAGAAGCCCGAGGGAAGGAGGGCAGTCAAGGATTATATAGGAAAATCTGTCTTTTATCCCCTTCAGCATATCCCTCAGGACGAATTCCCTCCCCTCCATCCCAACAAACTCTACCTCTGCACCTATGAGATCATGGGTTGAGGGAACCATGTAGAGGTAGGGGATAGCTGTTTTCCTGACCGCCTTATCTATTTTTATCCTCTGAATCATAACATCATATATATTTCCCTTCTCATTTGGAGAAAATCCGAGGCCACTTGTTGCATTTGCCTGAGGATCAATGTCAATAAGTAATGTGCTCATTTCAGCAATTGCAATGGAAGCAGAAAGATTTATTGCTGTTGTCGTCTTTCCCACACCACCCTTCTGATTGGCAATGCATATCGTCTTTCCCATTTCTCCAAGAAAATATCACAGACAGGATAAAAATGAAAGCATCATCCGCTTTTGTTTCACGTGAAACATCTCCCTTTAAACCTTAAAATTAGCACAGACCTTTCAAGATCGGAAAAGGGGAGCGTATAACTATATATGCCCTCAAGTTTCCACTGCCTTTTGTTCCACATATCCATGGATTCCCATTCATCCGGCCCCCTTTTTCCCTTCATAGCAAGGAATATACCCCCATCTTTAAGAAGTCCACCTATAATCGTAATGATCTCCCTGAGCGGCCCTGCGGCCCTGCTAACGATCTTTTCAAACTGCATCTTCCCTATGAAGGATTCAGCCCTCCCCTTAATGATATTCAGATCCGTCAACCCGAGCATTCTTTTTATATGTTTCAGGAACCCAGCCTTTTTTGCAGATGCCTCCATAAGTGTTAACTTAAGTAATGGCCTCACTATTTTTAGAGGGATACCGGGAAATCCTGCACCTGTTCCCATATCAAGAATAGCCTCTGACCCTGAGATCAAAGGATTTATGAAGAGGGAATCAAGGAAGTGCCTGATAATAATCCCTTTTTCGTCCCTGATTCCTGTAAGATTTATATTCTTGTTCCAGATCATCAATTCCTCAAGATATATACTGAAGGCGTGTAGTTCAGCCTCTGTAATCTTAACGCCCGCTTGGCTCCCACCCTTACAGAGTATCCTTTCCAATTCCTTCCGCATTTATATATAGCCGAATTAATGTTTCACGTGAAACATTATATCCTATCATTTTCCCACACAGAAATTCTTGAAGATCTCATCAAGTATATCATCCGTGGTATATTCCCCGGTAATCTCACATACTGCCTGAAGGGCATCCTTCACCTCTATCGATATTATCTCTTCAGGCGCTCCTTCCTTCATCAACATGATCGCCCTTTCCATTGATCCCCTTGCCCTCTCAAGACACAATCTGTGCCTTTCACCTATAATAAGCCCCTCCGGGCGATTGATTTCGATGGCCTTCTTCACCTCCCCCTTCAATTCTTCAACTCCCCATCCATAAAGGGCTGAAATCTCGCAAATAGCCCTCCTCCAAGGAATGAGTAGATCGATATCCTTCGGGAAAACAACCCTATCCTTATCAATCTTATTTATCACAGCAATTACACTTCTACCCTTCAAATCATCTGTAATCCTGTAGTCCTCATCCCTCAGTGCTATACTCCCATCAACCATGAAAACAACGACTTCTGCCTCATCAATTGCCTTTCTTGACCTTTTTATCCCCTCCATCTCAACTGGATCCCCCGCCTCCCTTATACCTGCAGTATCAACAAGGACTATCCTCTTTCCATCGAGATAGATTTCCCCCTCAACTGTATCCCTTGTTGTTCCCGGCCATTCTGTAACAATTGCCCTATCCTTTCTCAACATTATGTTAAGAAGGCTTGATTTGCCCACATTTGTCCTTCCGACGATTGCAACTCTATGCCCTCCTCTCATATATTTCCCTTCCTCATAGCCTCTTAGCAACCCATCTATTTCATCAAGAATCTGCAGGGAGAGCCCTTTCATTCGCTCCCTATCTATTTCAATATCCTCATCATTGAAATCGATATCTGCTTCAAGCATTGCTGCAACCAGCTTAAGAGCCCCTATTAACTTTACAAATCTTTCTGAAAGCTCCCCTCTTATCTGTAAAGAGGCAATTGCAAGTTCTTCCTCGCTTTTTGCCCTTATCAGCTCGCACACCGCTTCAGCTTGAATGAGATCCATCTTCCCATTTAGAAATGCCCTCTTTGTATACTCCCCAGGCTCAGCCATCCGTGCACCATTTTTTATAAAGATATTGATGATCTTTTTAAGAATCAAAGGGTTGCCGTGGGCATAGATTTCAACCATATCTTCTCCCGTATAGGAGTGTGGCTCTTTGAAGAACGTATACAATACATCATCAACCCACCTGCCGCTTTCCGGATCTATAATCCTTCCTCTGAAAAGGAGCCTTGGTGTTATCTTCTCTCTAAAAGTCTCTATTATCTTCGATGAAATGCGATGTGCATCAGGACCGCTAACCCTTATGATTCCAATTGCCCCCTCACCCTCAGGTGTGGCAATAGCAACAATGGTGTCTCCTCCAAGAAACCTTTTCATAGATTGCTTCTCATGCCTTCACTTCCTTGAGCATCCTGTTTATAAAAATCTGCTGGATGATGGAAAGGATGTTGTTAATAAGCCAGTATAAAACAAGCCCTGATGGAAAGTAGATAGAAATGATGGTAAAGAAAACCGGGAGAAAAAGAAGCATCTTTTCCTGTGTAGGATCACCCCCGCTGGGTGTTATCCATTGCTGGATGAACATAGTCATGCCCATAAGCACGGGTGTTATGTAGTAGTGATCATAATCGGAAAGATCCTTTATCCACATTATAAATGGGGCGTGTCGGAGCTCTATGGCAATAAGAAGAACTTTATACAGTGCAAAGAAGACTGGAATCTGAACGATTATGGGAAGACATCCCCCGAAGGGATTTACCTTATGTATCCTATAGAGCTGCATTATCTCCTTGTTAAGTTTCTCCGGCTCATTCTTGTATTTTTCTTTGAGCGCTGTTATCTTAGGCTGCAATTTTTGTATCTCTTTCATTGATCGGAATTGATATATACTCAGCGGAAAAAAGATGATTTTTATGATCATTGTTAACAGGATTATTGCATATCCATAATTACCAGTTATTCTGTAAAAAAATTTAAGGACATACAAAAATGGCCTTGCAAGAAATCCAAAGTATCCAAAGTCGATCGTTCGTTCCAGCCCCATCCCTATTTCCTTTAGTATATCAATCTGTTTTGGTCCCGCAAAAATAGTAATTTTAAGCCTTCCGCCCTCCTTGATTACATCAGATAGCTCAACTATTGCCCTTTCATCCCTCCTTGAAAACACTGCTCTTCCACCCTTTTCCGTGATTAGGGCGATGAGGAAATATTTGCTATCCATACCCGCCCAGAAAACATCCCTTTTCAATGAGCCAGCTTCATCCCACTTTTCACTTTCCTTTTGCTCCAATTCCCTCCCATTAAACCAGACACCACGGGAAAGATATATATCTTCATGTTTTTTAATTCCTGCAGGAAGATTGAATGAAAATCTCATCCCATAGGAAGGGGTTCCTATGTTACGTGCCTCTATTTCAATATCAATTATGTATCTGTCCGCATAAAAGGTATATGTCTTTATAATATACGCCCCCTTAGGATTTTTCCATTGTAGGATGACATTCCCTTTTCCACTTTTTATTACTGCTTCTTTTACATCGGATCGAAAGACAATATTTGATGATGCCAATTCCCTGTCCAGAATATCTGTATGAATTACCCCCCTTTTGCCATTCTGCTGGAGAATATCAATGGGTTTTCCATCCTTTCCAGCACTATCCCTATAATTTATTAATTCAAGGGCAATCAGCGATCCATCTGCCTCATTTAAAACTGCCCTGTATAGCTGGGTTTCTACAACTATACCCTTCCCCTCAGGTGTGATATCAGGATACTTTTCTACCCTTCCCGTCTGTATTTCACCAATATCTGCAACCCCTTTCCCCTTGAGTTCCGCCTTTCCCCCCTCCGTTTTAACTGGAGCCCTTTTTGCAGAAATATACTGAAATACAATGATAATCAAAACAGAAAGTATTATTGCCAGTAGTGTTCTCTTCTCCATATCATCCATGGATCATCTACCTTTCTCTATCCGTGATATACTCACATATCAGGCGGAGGATCATAACCCCCATAGCTCCAGGGATTACATCTAAGAATCCTTCTGGTTATAAGTAGAAGCCCATTTAAAAAGGAGCGGTTTCCTTTAAGAACGATCATGGCATATGTGCTGCAGGAGGGGTAAAACCTGCAGTTCCTTCCCAGGAATGGTGAAATTGTGATTTTATAAGCCTTTAATAATAGAAGAAAAAGCGCCTTCATAGATTTTTAAATATATTTACCAGCTCCTGCTCTATCTCTGAAAACCCGATATCCAATTGGACCCCCTTCTTATACATGATATATATGTCCTTCCCCTGCGGGAAAAGGTGTTTATTTTTCCTGAATATTTCCCTTATCACCCTTTTTATGTAATTACGACTTACAGAGCTCCCGACCTTCTTTCCAACACTTACCCCCAGCCTTCTATAGCCGTGGTCATTTTCTGATAATAATATTATAAAATGCTCCGTTGATAATCGCTGGCACCCTTTCGTTCGCAGGAATTCGCGCCCTTGTATCCTCTCCTTCTTGCTTAACCCCTGGGAAGCTCTATTTTTTTGGGATCTCAACGCTAAGCCTCTTTCTCCCCTTTTCTCTTCTTCTCTTCAGAACGCGCTGGCCACCCTTTGTCTCCATCCTCTTCAAGAACCCGTGTGTCCTCTTTCTCCTCAAGTTGTGCGGCTGATATGTTCTTTTCATCACAAAACTCCTTTAAAATCCTGCGGGCATCTTATTTAAACTTTTTTTAATCCATTATGTCAATAGTTCAGTTGCTTGGAAAAAAAAATTTAATTGATTTTCAACAATTTCTCTTATCCAATCGTTTTATCTCTATATAAGATATCGAATCTAAACTGAAATCTTTTCTTTGACATGATTTTGGCCAAGTGATACCAATAATTCCATAATTTATGTTCAAATTGCTCCGGATCCATTATAAACATCCAATTATTTATTTATCCATGCATATTTCTTATATCTTTTTAGGTTATCAACATCTGTTGATAACTCTGTGAATAAATGGACTGTTATGGAGAACAATGGATATGAGTGAAAGCTGGAAAAGATGCACCGAGATTATTAAAGGGATCCTCCCCGAAAATAATTTTGAAAAGTGGATTAAGCCATTAAGACCTATAGGATTAATCGGAAATGAATATATTATTGAGGCCCCGAATAAATTTCTGAGGGACTGGATTGTTGAAAACTACCGATCCATTATCATGGAAAGTCTTAAAAAGGTTCTTAATAATCGCGATATCTCCCTGTCATTCACTGTTCCCGATGAAAATACCTCTCCAAGAAGAGAGGAGGCAAAGCAAAGACCAGCATATTTTGATCCATCATCAATCTTTATAAATAGAATCTATACATTTGAAAATTTTGTAGTTGGACCTTGCAATCAGTTTGCCCATGCAGCAGCGCTTGCAGTAGCTACGAATCCTGCAAAATCTTACAATCCACTTTTTATATATGGGGGGGTTGGGCTTGGAAAAACACATCTTCTCAATGCCATTGCAAATTATATCTACAACACAGATCCCGGAAGGAAGGTCTGTTATGTCACATCGGAAAAATTTATGAATGAACTTATAAACTCAATACGTTTTGACAAGATGGATCAATTCAGAAATAAATATCGCAGTATGGATGTCCTTTTAATCGATGATATTCAGTTTCTCTCAGGAAAAGAAAGGACACAGGAGGAATTTTTTCACACATTTAACACGCTTTATGAGGCCAGGAAACAGATAGTTATAAGTAGTGATAGATTTCCCAAGGATATACCCCATCTGGAGAATAGACTTAAGTCAAGGTTTGAATCGGGTTTAATAGCTGACATCCAGCCACCGGATTTTGAAACCCTTCTTGCTATAATTGAAAAGAAAATGGAATTTCACTCCATCCGACTTCCCGGAGAGGTTGTTGAGCTGCTTGCAAGAAATATAAATTCAAATATAAGGGAGCTCGAGGGCGCCCTTGTAAAGCTTATTGCATATGCCTCCCTAACAAAAAGGGAGATAACAATAGATATTGCAAAAGATTTATTGAAGGAGTATCTATTGCGAGTAAGGAAGGATATAAGCATTGAAGATATACAGAGGATCGTGTCATCCTATTTCAATATTAAATTAAACGATTTAAAATCTCCCAGACGTTCAAAAAACCTTTCCTTTCCAAGACAGATAGGCATGTATCTTTGCAGATCACTTACAAAGAGCTCTTTTCCAGAAATTGGTATAAGATTTGGTGGAAAAGATCACGCAACGGTTATTCATGCTGTAAGGAAGATAGAAAAACTCATAGCCCATGATGAAAAGATGAGGGTTATTATTGAAGATATAAAATCGAATATTATGAACAATAGCAGAAATAATTGTGAATAATATTTGAATTAAATTTTCTTGTTGATAAATAATAGATTTTGATTTTTTTTATAATTGAGATAATCTTTTATGCACGCTGATTTTCTTATTTTTCAACATATTCACATGCTATATTATTCCGAAATTTAATATATTATAGAGGAAATTAAAATGGAGATAAAAATAAAAAGGGAGCCTTTTCTAAGGGCACTGCAGAAGATTCAGGGAATTGTTGAGAAAAGAGTTACCATGCCAATCCTATCACATTGTCTTGTTGAGGTTACGGAAAGTAAGGGTTTAGTGTTGACAGCAACGGATATGGAGATTTTGTTAGATACAAGGGTTGAATGTAGTGTTAAAAGAGAGGGAAGGGTGGCGGTTCCAGCGAGAAAAATGTTTGAAATCGTGAGGGACCTTCCAGGGGATGATATAAATATGAAATGGAAGGAGGGTTATTTTCTTGAAATAAAAAGTGCTAAAAGTATATTTAAGATAACATCACTTCCTGCGGATGAATTTCCAAGCATTAACCTTGAAATTGCTAAATGTATAAAGATAGAGGCTGAAGCCCTGCAAAGATTGATAGATAGATGTTTTTTTGCCGTATCAACAGATGAGACAAGATATAACCTGAACGGCATTTATTTTGAGGTGATAAGACCGGATAGATTAAGGGCTGTTGCAACGGATGGGCATAGATTATCATACCACGAATATATGATTGGCGAGGAAAGATTGGAGAAACTTTTAATAAGTTCATCAAGAAGGAGCGGTATAATTATTCCAAGAAAGGGGATACAGGAAATAAGAAGATTGATAAGTGATGAGGAGACCGTTGGTATTAATATCATGGAGTCATCGATAGGAGTTGAGATTGAGGAAACAAGGTTGATAATAAGGGCACTTGATGCAGAGTTTCCAGAGTACAAGCAGGTGATACCAAGGGAGAATAATAACAGGGCAAAAATGGCGAGGGAGGATTTCCTTGATGCAATAAAAAGGGTATCAATTATATCGTCTGAGAGGACAAAGGCAGTTAAATTAGATTTTAGAAAGGGATCATTGAAGATATCATCAGTAAATCCTGACATTGGGGAAGCAGAAGAGGAGATAGATGTTGAATATAATGGTTCCGAACTTGCGATAGCCTTCAATGCAAAATATATTATTGATGTGCTGGAGAATTCAGAAAGTAGCAATGTGATAATGGAAATGAAAGATGATCTATCACCGGCGGTGGTAAAATTTATCGGAGAGGAGGATAATTTAAATATAATCATGCCCATGCGAATCTAAAAATCCTTTCTTAAAAATTTAGCCTATATATGATAAAATAATATAATTAAGCCTTTCACAGGATTATAAAAATCATATTGATAGCTACTAAAAATGGATCAAACAAATAGAGTTTATAATGCGGAAGCAATAAGGGTTCTTGAGGGTCTTGACGCTGTAAGAAAAAGACCTGCCATGTATATAGGATCAACGGGCTCATCAGGGCTTCACCATCTGGTATTTGAGGTTGTTGACAATAGTATAGATGAGGCTCTTGCAGGATTCTGTACCCAGATAAATGTCATAATCCATCAGGATGGCAGTATAACGGTTGAGGATAATGGAAGAGGTATACCCGTAGATATGCATAAGGAGAAGAAGAAGCCCGCAGCGGAGGTCGTTCTCACAACACTCCATGCCGGAGGTAAATTTGATCATCACACGTATAAGGTATCCGGAGGTCTTCATGGTGTTGGTGTTTCTGTTGTAAATGCATTATCGGAATATCTTTACCTCGAAATAAAAAGGGATGGAAAACTATATATTCAGGAATACAGCCGCGGTCAACCATTGACAAAGTTAAAGGCATGTGGAGATGTCATTGGGACGGGGACGAAAATAAGATTTAAGCCGGATCCGGAGATATTTGAGGACATTGTATTCAATTTCGATATAATAAGCCAGAGATTAAGGGAGCTTGCGTTTCTCAATCCTGGGCTAAAGATTACGATAGAGGATGAGAGGATTGATAAGTCGTATACATTCCGGTACGAGGGGGGGATAAAGTCCTTTGTTGAGTTTTTAAATAAGACAAGGGAAGTTATTCATCCTTCCATATATATTTCGGGCGAGAAAGACGGAATCTTTGTTGAAATAGCACTCCAGTATAACGATACTTATAATGAAACAATCTTCTCTTTTGTTAATACGATAAATACACAGGAAGGCGGGACTCATGTTATTGGATTTAAGTCAGCCCTTACAAGAACAATAAATTCATATGCTCAGAGCAAGAATATGTTGAAAGGGATGAAGGAGCCGCTTCAGGGGGAGGACATAAGAGAAGGGCTTGTTGCTGTAATAAGCATAAAGATGCCAAACCCCCAGTTTGAAGGGCAGACAAAGACAAGGCTTGGAAACAGCGATGTGAAAGGGATTGTTGAGAGCATTGTTAATGAAAAACTCCTCTCATATCTTGAAGAGAATCCCTCGGTTTCAAAGAGGATAATTGAAAAGGCTATGGAGGCAGCAAGAGCAAGGGAGGCAGCAAGGAAAGCGAAGGAGATCGTAAGAAAAAAAGGTAGCATCGATGGAACAGGGCTTCCTGGAAAGCTGGCAGACTGTCAGGAGAAAAACCCCGAAGAGTGCGAGCTTTACATAGTAGAGGGAGACTCAGCAGGCGGTTCAGCAAAGCAGGGAAGGGACAGAAGAAATCAGGCAGTGCTTCCACTCAAAGGGAAGATTCTTAATGTTGAAAAGGCGAGGTTCGATAAGGTTCTTTCCAATGAGGAGATAAAGACAATCATTGCAGCAGTGGGAGCGGGTATAGGAAAGAATGACTTCGATATATCAAAACTTCGATATCACAACATAATAATAATGACAGATGCGGATGTTGATGGTTCACACATAAGAACGCTATTGCTCACATTCTTCTACAGGCAGATGGCTGAATTAATTGAAAAAGGCCATCTCTTTATTGCTCAGCCACCCCTTTACCGTATTAAAAAGGGGAAGTCGGAAAGATACATAAGGGATGATGCTGAGCTCGCCTTATACATAATCGAATCGGGAATTGAAGGAATAAAGATATATGGAAGTTCATCTAAGGATGAAATTCCTCTTGAACATGTAAAAAACACAATAAAGAAGTTCATTGTATTTGATGAAATCCTTGAAAAACTTGATAGAAGACAAAAGGACAGAAGGATTGCTGAGGCACTTGCGCTGGAAGAAGGGCTCAAGAAGGAAACTTTCAAAAACAGGAGAGAACTGGAAAGGGTGCTGGATGATATAAGGACATATGTTGCCTCCCTATATCCTGATGCCTCGCCATTTGAGATCTACATAGAGCACGACAGGGATGGATTATACAGGATAAGGGCGATCCTGCGGAAGGATGGGGCAAGGAGGGAGAGTATATTTGATATATCATTCATAACATCAAACGAACTGATTGAGATGAGGAGACTGGCACAATCGTTTAGATCCCTGGGCAACCCACCTTTTACAATTGAAGATGGAGAAAAAAGAGAGTCGATTAGATCGATGAGGGATCTGTGTAACTATATCATCGAAAAAGGGAAAAAGGGGATGTATATTCAAAGGTACAAGGGTCTCGGGGAGATGAATCCGGAGCAGCTATGGGAAACCACTATGAATCCGGAAACAAGAAGACTTCTTCAGGTAAGAATAGAGGATGCTATGGAGGCGGACCAGCTATTCAGTATGCTTATGGGAGATAAGGTAGAACCCCGTAGGGAGTTCATTGAACAGCACGCCCTCGAGGTAAGAAATCTCGATGTTTAATCCCTAAATAATTTCCATAAGGGTGTTACATGCCTGAAAGTCAGCAGATAATCCAGGTAAGCATAGAGGAGGAGCTCAAGAGGTCATATCTCGACTACGCTATGAGCGTGATTATTGGAAGGGCACTTCCAGATGCAAGGGATGGGCTAAAGCCTGTTCACAGGAGAATCCTCTATGCAATGAGGGAGCTGGGCCTTGAATGGAATAAGCCATTTAAGAAATCCGCAAGGGTTGTCGGGGATGTCATCGGAAAGTACCATCCTCATGGCGAAGGGGCTGTATACGATGCCATTGTAAGGATGGCACAGGATTTCACAACAAGATATCCTCTTATTGATGGACAGGGAAATTTTGGTTCAATAGATGGTGACCCTCCTGCGGCTATGCGCTATACGGAAATAAGGATGAGCCGCATAACCGCTGAAATGATGGAGGAGATAGATAAGGATACCGTTGATTTCCAGCCAAATTACGATGAGTCACTACAGGAACCCACAATACTACCAACGAAAATACCAAATCTCTTAATAAATGGCGCATCAGGTATTGCTGTTGGAATGGCAACAAATATACCACCCCACAATCTCGGAGAGGTTATTGATGCGGCCGTTGCCTTGCTTGAAAATCAGAATATAACAATTAGTGAACTAATTGAGTATGTGAAGGGACCTGATTTCCCAACGGGCGGATTTATATTGGGGAAAGAGGGTATTAAGGAGTCGTATGGGACAGGGAGGGGCACAATTCAAATAAGGGGAAGGGCAACAGTTGAGATAAAGAAGGGCGAGAGGGAGGATATTATAATCACTGAAATACCATATCAGGTAAATAAGGCGAAGCTTATGGAGAGGATTGCAGAGCTCGTAAGGGATAAGAAGATCGAGGGGATATCGGAGATAAGGGATGAGTCAGACAGGGAAGGAATACGTATCGTGCTCGAGTTGAAAAGGGAGGCAAACGCCAAGGTTATTTTAAATCAACTCTTTACGCATACCCCGCTTCAGATCTCATACGGAGTGATACTTTTAGCAATACTAAATGGTGAGCCAAAGATTCTCAATTTAAAGGAGGCACTTCTTGCATTTATTGAACACAGAAAGGAGGTAGTAACAAGAAGGACATCCTATGATCTGAAAAAAGCAGAGGAAAGGGCACATATCCTTGAGGGGTTAAAAAAGGGGATTGAACATATCGATGAAATTGTTGCGATTATAAGAAGGGCAAGAAATCCTGAAGTGGCAAGGGATCAGCTTATCTCCCGATTTGAGTTTACAGAGGCGCAAGCCCAGGCCATCCTTGACCTTAAGCTTCAAAGGCTTACAAGCCTCGAGAGGGAAAAGATCCTTGAGGAGTATAGGGAAACATTGTCGACGATCTCACGCCTGAAGGAGATCCTCTCGAGCGAGGCAATGATTAACAGGGTAATAAAGGATGAGCTTATTGAAATTAAAGAAAAATATGCTGATGAGAGGAGAACGAGGATAATCGAAGAAAAAGAGACCCTATCAATCGAAGACCTCATAGCCGAAGAAGACATGGTTGTTACAGTGACTCACTCAGGATATCTTAAGAGAAGTCCATTGAGTATTTACAGGAAACAGAGGAGGGGAGGGAAGGGAACAACAGGGATAGTGACAAAGGATGAGGATTTCGTTGAGAACCTTTTCGTTGCATCCACGCATGATTACCTTCTCTTCTTTACCAATGCAGGAAGGGTCTACTGGTTAAAAGTGCATTTAGTTCCCCAGGCAGGGAGATTAACAAAAGGAAAGCCCATTGTTCAGCTTGTTCAGATACAGCCTGAAGAGAAGGTGACCGCTGTATGTGCTGTAAGGGAGTTTAAAAAGGGAGAGTCTGTTTTTATGGCAACACAAAAGGGGTTTGTCAAAAAGACCGATCTCAGGAGTTTCAGCAATCCACGCTCTTCAGGGATTATTGCGATTGGCCTTGACAAAGGGGACACCCTTATAGGTGCTAAGATAACAACCGGTGATGCAGAGGTTATACTTGCAACAGAAAATGGCAAGGCAATCAGGTTTAATGAAAATGATGTAAGGGAAACAGGAAGGGTTGCGAAAGGGGTAAGGGGGATCGCCCTTGGTAAGAAGGATAAGGTTGTGGGTATGGAGATTATCACTGACCCGGCCTTATACCTTTTAGCAGTTACGGAAAAGGGGTTTGCAAAGAGGAGCAGGCTTTCTGAATACAGGAGGCAGAGGAGGGGTGGAAGCGGGATAAAGCTTATGAAGCTTACCGAGAAGACCGGGAAGATTGTTGGTATTGTACAGGCCTCTGAAGAGGAGGAGCTCATGATTATTACTGACAGGGGGAAGATCCTTCGGATAAGGGTTGCTGATATAAGAATTACAAGTAGAAGCACTTCAGGGGTGAGGGTAATAAATATGGAAGAGCGGGAAAGGGTTGCAGGCATTGCGAGGGTGATGGAGAAGGAAGATGACGTTTCCTCCGAAACTGATTAAATTTATTTATTTGCCTCTCTTGATACTCATCATAGCCTGCAATAGGAACCCTTCCGATGAACTTTTTCAAAGAGGGATAGAGGCGTGGGAGAAGGGGTATTTCAGGGAGGCAGCGAAGATCCTTGAAAGGGTATATATCCTTTATCCACGCTCACCAAAGGCGCCACAGGCATTGTTCTACAGTGCGGGCATCTACCTTTACAATCTTGATGATGCGGATAAGGCAGTGGAGTTGCTGCTTCAGATCGTTGAAAACTATCTGGACAGCAAGATTTCAATTGAGGCAGGAATGCTTGCAGGGGAAACCATTATGGATAGAATTGGTGATTATGAAAGGGCATTGACCCTTTACCAGGGAATTGTTTTACGAAATGGCCTGTTGAGCAGCGATGATAGGGATAAGATAATGTACAGGATCTCGAGGTGCCTCATTGAGTTGAGGCAATTTGATAGTGCAATTGATGAGCTGGAGAAACTTTATGAAAAAGGCAACGAGAGATCCATAAAGGAAAAGGCGCTTTTTGATCTCGCATGGATAAATTATCTACTTGGTAAGAATCGGGAGGCTATAAAGAGATTTGAGGAATTTATAAATAAATTTCCTGACAGCGAGCGTATAATGGATGCTAAATTATGGATGGCTTATTGCATGGAAGAAGAAGGGGATTATAGAGGATCGAGGTCGATTCTGGAGGAGATCATCAATGTTTACCCTTACAGATCAGTGATTGAGCAGAAGCTTGCACTCCTTGACGAGAAGGAGGGGAAAAGGTCAGACATCTCAGGTAAAAGGCGTGGGGTCAGGATTAAAAATCGATAGAATAACCGGAGAATCCAATGGGTAAGATCTGCAGAAAATTTTTAACGAGTTTGAGGAAAAGAAAGGCAATAAATAGTATCCTTGAAAAAGTATCAAGAAATAAACTAACAGCCGGTGAAATTGAGAGGCTTGGTGATGAGCTTTTATCCTATGGCGAGGGGGCAGTTCCATTGTTAATCAAGAAATTAAAAAATTCCAGTACAAGGGAGATCGAACGTCTCCTCCCTCTGATAGAGTACCTTAAGTGGGATGAGGTTGTTGAAAGCCTTTTTGAAATTCTTAAAACCCGGAGTATGAACGATATGTTAAGGGGAAAGATCTTAAGCACTCTGAGAAATTTAGAGACGGAGATGGATATCCTCTTCCCCATTTCAGGCCCAAACCCCTATGAACCTGTTAATAATGCATTGTATTACTTGAGCAACGATTTCCTTAATAGATATGATCGCAATGAGGAACTTATAATAACATTCCTTGAGGATTTCCTTTCCTGTGACATACAAGAAAAACTTCAGATGGTAAAGAATCTTTGCAACATAAAAGATTTAAGAACTATTCATATCCTCAGGCTTATAGCTGAAGATATATATGAAGAGGTTGCTCTTTTGGCGCTCAAAGGTCTTGGAAGGATAAGATCATGTGAGGCTGTATCTGCCCTTATTGACTACTTAAGCTTTCCGCGCCCTGATTGCCTGAAAAGGGAGGCAGAAAGATCACTTCAGAGGCTTAAATTCTGTGGTTTTTCTCTGGGAAGAAATAGAATAAAACATGCCGCCATTCTTTATTCGCTTGCATCATTAATAGATGGTTCGGGAAATCAGACGTTCTGGGTAGGAAAGCTAAAAAAGAACGGCAAGGTAGAAAGCGCATGTTTCATAATAAATGAGACATGGGGGCTGAGGGATTGTTTTGGTGGTGTTCCCTTGGATATATCCGAATTTGAAATAACAATAGAGGATTCTTCGCAGGAGAATACACTCAGGAATGTGGATATCAGCTACATAGGTAAGATGATAAGTGATGCGCTTTACACGAATAAGATAAACAACACCCAGATCCCTGCTGAATTCCTTTTAAGAAGGGATCTTCTCGGAAGGATAAGTATTTCTCCTGAGAGATATAAGCCTCAATTTGATAGATTTGATCTTGATAGGATAAAGAGGGACCCTTTTCTAAAAAGGACTACTGCGGACATTTTTGATACAAAGGAATTCAAAGGATGGGTTATATCAGATGAAATAATATACGATTATGCAGAGCTTATTATAAAAGACGGAAGAAGAGGTGCATTGAAAAACTACCCTATATTTTACGCAAATATATATAAGGAAATTGTTAAACCCAAATTGAAGGTGCTCGGAAGGAGATTGATCCTTACAGCTGATCTTATCAATAGGGCGGATAATGATCGAAATACAGCGGAGGTCCTGCTTTGTGCAGGATTAAATCTCATTGATGGGGATGAGGAATCACTTTACACACATCCCTTTGTCAAGAGGTTCATATTTGAAAGTCTTAATTCAGCGATACTATCCTTAATGAAGGGATCTGATCCAGTTCATGGAAGACCTGGGCAAGGGGAAGGTTTTTAAAGGCATTACTTATGAAATGGAAAAGGATATGTGTGATAGGGGCTGGAAGCTGGGGAACAACAGTTGCAATTATGCTTGCTGAGAAGGGTTATGACATTCACTTATGGGTTTATGAAGAGGAACTATGGAAGCTGATGCTTGAGGAGAGAGTAAATCACTGGTACCTTCCAGATGTAAAAATACCATCAACAGTAAAGCTATATAATAACCTTGTTGAGGCTATTGAGGGGAGCGATGTCATTATAAATGCCCTCCCCTCACATGCTGTAAAGGGGATATTTTCTAATATTGGAACCAAGATAGGGCCAGAAGCCCTTGTAATAAGCCTCTCAAAGGGTTTTGATCCGGAAACCCATCAGACCCCTTCAAGGGTGTTAGCATCCCTGATCCCATCACCAGCAAATAGAAGGATATGTGTAGTTTCAGGACCGAGTTTTGCCCAAGAAGTAGCTAAAAAACTTCCCACAGCTGTTGTATCCGCTTGCACGGATCTGGAGTGGGCAAAGAAGGCCCAGGAACTTCTCTCCACGCCCTATTTCAGGGTTTATATAAATAGAGACATCACAGGTGTTGAAATAGGAGGGGCCCTTAAGAATATAATAGCGATCGCAGCAGGTATATCTGATGGACTGGAGCTTGGTTATAATGCAAAGGCGGCATTAATAACAAGGGGGCTTGTAGAGATAATGAGATTTGCAGCCTTTATGGGTGCAGAGCCCTTAACGCTTTGCGGGCTTTCAGGCATGGGTGACCTCGTGCTAACATGCACGGGTCACTTAAGTAGAAACTATTCAACAGGGGTTGAGCTGGGAAAGGGCAGGGATCTGAGGGATATAATTTCATCCAGAAGGGGTGTCATCGAAGGGATCGGGACCACAAGGATTGTAAGGGAGATATCTCAGAGGATGAGTATAGACATGCCAATTACAAACGAGGTATATGAGATCCTCTTTTTAAACAAACCCCCTCGCGCAGCCCTTGCAACCCTCCTATCACGTGAATTAAAGGAAGAGCTTGATTTTCCCCGAGAGCGGTGGACACCCGCTGAATGATCAGAACTTTTCTTCGGGCTCGATTCCAAAGAGCTTATCAACAGGTTCAACCTGAATAATGTAAAAGATTGGTTTAAAGATAAAAGAGTCAATTAAAAGCCCCACAGGATACCCAATGTATGCTGCAATTCTAATCGGGTGATTATAAAAGTCCTTCTTCAAAAAAAGCCCCTTTTCCGGAAGTTCGTCTGCCCTCACTGGAGCTGCTATAAGAAAGAGAGAAATTATCATGGTTAAACAGAAAAGTTTTTTCATAAATCACCTCCGAATATAAAAATTATTATCACAGATAGATACAGAAGGCAAGAGATCCTTGAGATGATTAATATAAGGGTATAAAATCTCTTAATACGGGCGATTTTTGAATATGATTGATGAAATTAAACAGATAAAAGATCTGATCGAAAGTGGTGTGAGGAAGATTACTATCTCGGGTTTGCGCGGTGGATCAGCTTTTTTTATTGTCTCGGAACTTTTTAAAATTCTTGAAACCAAAAAGATCATTATAATTTGCACAGATAGGGAAAGGGTGGATTGGGAAGAGGGCCTCGGTTTCTTTCTCCCCCATATATCAATCAACTCCCTACCAGGTTTCATTCCACCCACTGTAAGGAGAACCCCAAGCTCCATTTCTGTTAGCGTGAGGAGATCGGGAACGCTGTGGAAACTGCTTAATGATCGAGAGGGTATTTTTATATTTACAACCTCCGGTATTATTCAAAAAGCCATATCAAAAGAGAGATTGATAAATCTTTCATGGGAAGTAAGGAAGATGGATGAGATTGATAGGGGGGAGTTTTTTAATAAGCTGCTCGAGATGGGGTATCAGATGAGGGAGTTGGTAGAGGAACGGGGCGAATTCTCTCTAAGGGGTGCAATAGTTGATATTTACCCCCCACTTGAAGGCAAACCCCTTCGGATTGAATTCGATGGTGATACCGTAGTTTCGATAAGGTATTTTGATCCAATTACCCAAAGGTCTGTCTCTTCCATAGACTCATTTACACTTATTCCGATTAATGAATTTGATGAAGATGGGCAGCAGAATGTTTTTTCATATCTGGACAACCTATCAATCATTATTATGAGGGATTATCCTCAGGTTTTAAGGGAATGCGACGAGTATCTTGAAAGGATTGAAAAATTAAGATCAAATCCTGCATCAGCAAATCTTATCCCGTGGTATTTGGAAAGGGATGAACTACATGCCTTGCTTGAAAAATCGCGGGTAATATACCTCGAGAGGATGGAGCTTATGCCATCCATTGAAAGAGGTATATTTTTAACCCCATTTAAAGGCACGAAGGAAATCATCTTTGCTGCCTTGAGTCACGATATGGAGAATAGGCCCCTTGAGCCCCTTGTGGAAAGGCTCAGGGAAAAATCCTTAAATTATAGCATTTATATTCTTGCTTCAAGTGAACACCAGACCCAGATCTTATTAAAACTTTTTGATGGATATGGACTTCCAATAAAAAGGGGATCCTCATACTCATATAATGAGAGACCGGGGATTTATATACTTTCTTCAGGAACGATCCCAGAAGGATTTATAGATGAGGATAAAAAGAGGATTTTTCTGGCTGAGAGTGAAATCTTTGGTCAAAAGGAAAGGTGCAGGACTGTTGCATCAGAAAGGGGCCTTCCATTCATCGAGACCTTGAGGGATCTTAAGATCGGTGATCTTGTGGTCCATACCGAATATGGTATTGGGATTTACAGGGGATTAAGAAAGCTCTCAATAGAAGGGGTTTCAGGGGATTTTCTTCACATTGAATATGAGGGCGGGGACAGGCTTTATGTCCCTGTTAATAAGATGCATCTTGTTCAGCGCTATATAGGAACAGGCAGGGAGAAACCGAAGATAAGCAAGCTTGGAACAGGGCAGTGGTTACGAACAAAAAAGAGGGTTAAGAGCTCGCTTAAGGAGATGGCATCAGAGCTTTTGAGGATTCAGGCAGAAAGGGAGGTGCTGAAGGGGTTTTCCTTCCCATCTGCTGAACCATATCAAACGGAATTCAATGCCCTGTTCCCCTATGAGGAGACACCTGATCAGATACGAACAGAAGAGGAGATCATGGATGATATGGGCAAGGAGAAGCCCATGGATAGAATAGTTGTGGGAGATGTGGGTTTTGGAAAGACAGAGGTGGCAATGAGGGCTGCATTCAGGGCTGTAATGGCGGGAAAGCAGGTTGCGGTTCTTGTTCCAACGACAATACTTTCCCAGCAGCATGAAAGGGTTTTCAGGGAAAGATTCAGGGGCTGGCCTGTTCATATTGAGGCACTATCAAGGTTCAAGGATCGTGAAGAGCAGAAGAGGATATTGAAGGATTTAAGCGAGGGGAAGGTAGATATTGTAATCGGAACGCACAGGCTGCTTCAAAGGGATGTTGCATTTAAGGATCTGGGCTTGCTGATCATAGATGAAGAGCATAAATTCGGTGTTGCACATAAGGAATATCTGCGGAAGATAAAGAGCACAGTGGATACCCTTACCCTTACTGCTACACCAATACCGAGAACATTGCAGATGGCCCTTTCCGGTATCAAGGAGATGAGCAGGATTACAACGCCCCCTTATGATAGAAAATCCGTGAAGACCATTATTGCTCCCTTTGATAGAAAGCTTATAAGGGAGGCAATTATGCATGAACTGGAAAGGGGGGGCCAGGTATTTTTTGTTCACAACAGGGTAAAAAGTATGCACATAATGGAGAGATTTCTTAGAGCCCTTGTTCCTGAGGCATCCCTTGCAGTTGCACATGGAGAAATGAGAAGCAGGGAGCTTGAAAGAACCATGTGGGATTTTGTAAGGGGGAAGTACAATCTGCTCCTGTGCAGCACAATAATAGAGTCTGGTCTCGATATCGCAACAGCAAATACACTCATTGTGAACAGGGCAGATAAACTTGGCCTCGCGCAGCTATACCATCTGAGGGGGAGGGTTGGAAGATCCTCTGTGAAGGCCTTTGCATATTTTCTAATCCCATCTGGAGGATACATAAGGCAGGAGGCAGCAAAGAGGCTGAATGCATTACAGGAGCTTGAAGAGCTTGGATCGGGCTTCAGGCTCTCCCTTCTTGACCTTGAAATTCGTGGTGCAGGTAATCTGCTTGGGCCGGAACAGTCAGGACATATCGATGCAGTTGGGTTCGAACTGTATACAAATATGTTGGAGGAGGCTGTGAGGGAACTCAAGGGTGAGAGGTTGGATGAGGAAATTGACCCGGAAATCGATCTCAAAATCCCGGCCTATATCCCTGAGAGTTACATCGCAGACGAGGGGGTAAGGTTTTCATTTTACAAGAGATTGCTGCTTTCATCGGAAGATGGCATTGAAAAGATAATGGAAGAGCTCAGGGATCGTTATGGACCTCCTTCACAAGAAGTGATAAATCTATTCTGTGTCATCAGGATAAGAAATCTCATGAGGAGGATTGGGATAAAAAAGATTACATACAATGGGCAGAGCCTCTGCATGGAGGTTGCAGAAGGATCGGTAGAGCCTGAAAGGATCATAAATATGATAAGAAAGACAAGAAGCTCACGGATAACACCCAATGGACGCTTCCTTGTCTATAAAAGGTTTGAAAGCGCGCAGGATCTTTTGGATGAATCTATAAATTTATTGAAGCACTTTCTGGAATATGTTAGGGTTATCACACCCGAAAAATAAAAAAGGAGAATCAGTCATGGCCAAAAAAATCTTTATTTTTTTTGTAGTTGCTCTTTTAGCTTCATGCAGTGGAAAGACGGTGGAGCAAGCCAAACATGAGGAGAAGAAGCAGGGAGAGGAAAAGATCATTAAGCTGGAAGAGGGTCTGATTGCCAGGATAGACGATAATGTGATTACTGAAGATGATTTTATAAAAGAATTTAAATCACTTCCTGCTCACATTCAGGCGATGTTAAACAGTAGTGAAGGTAAAAGAAAGCTCCTTGATAATCTTATAGCAAGGAAGATTCTTGTAAGTGAGGCAAAAAGGCTGAAGCTCGATGAAGAGAAGGAGGTCCAGGAGGCATTCGATCAGCTAAAGAACAACATCCTCATTGATACACTCCTTAAAAGGGAGGTGGAGGATAAAGTTCAGGTAAAAGATAAGGATCTTTTAAACTATTATCGAGCCCATGAAAAGGAGTTTATACGACCGGAGATGGTCAGACTGAGGCAGATAGTGGTAAAAGGCGAGAAAGAGGCAAAGGAAATATTAGAGAGCCTGAAAAGAGGAGAGAGATTTGAGGAGCTTGCGAGAAAACATTCTGTAGGGCCTGGCAAGGAAAGCGGTGGCCTTATTGCGCCCATGAGAAGCAGCGATATTCCTGCTGAGATATCAAAGGCTGTCGCTGAGTTGAAGCATGCTGGTGATATAAGTTCTGTTATAAAGATATCGCAGGGCTATTGCATATTAAGATTAGAGGAGAGGATACCCGGGCAAAAGATCGCACTTGAAAATGTGAAGGATGAGCTGAGGGAAAGGCTTCTTCAGAGAGAGAGGATGGAAAGATTCAGAAAATATATTGAGGAATTAAAAGGAAAAAGAAATATTGTTATAAATGAAAAGTCGCTGGAAAGTATATCCCTTCCATCTACACCCCTTCCTAAGGGAAGGGTCAATCCCCATAATGAGTAATTTTGGAAAAATAAAGGCGATATCCATTTTCCCAATCTTAATCCTCTGCTCCTGCGCCCTTATAAAAGGCTCGGAGAAAATACTTGTGAAATCAAGGAGCTGGGTTATTACTGTCGATGAATTCAAAGATAGACTTGAGGCGGAGATTAGCCTGATAAGAGGGAGGGATACGGAATACCTAAAGGAGAGGAAGAGGGAAATACTTGAGGAGTTAATAGAGGAGAAGATTTTGCTTGATGAGTCAAAGAAGCTTGGCATTACTGCTGAAGAGAGGGAGGTGGAGGAATTTATAAAACAGGTAAAGGACCAGTATGGTGAAGAATTTGAAGGGCACTACCCGCTCTCATCGGATCGATTTATGAAACTTCAGCAGTGGGTAAGGAAGAGGATCGTTATGAAAAAAACCATCGATGAATTAACAGGACAAATTGTTCCCACAGAAAAGGAGATGGCCGAATATTATGAGAGGAATATAAATGAATTTATAAGACCCGAGAGGGTAAAATTATGGCAGATAGTTGTAATGGGTAGGGATAAGGCACGTGATATTTGGGAATTGTTGAAAAAGGGGGAAGATTTTTCAAATCTTGCAAGGCTTTATTCAGTTGGACCTGAAGGGAAGAGGGGAGGTTTTATGGGTTTTTTTAAGAGGGGTGAATTACCAAAAGAACTGGATGAGGTGGTATTTAGAATACCCCCGGGAAAGGTGAGCGATGTGATCAGAAGCCCTTATGGGTTTCACATAATCTACGTTGAAAAAAAAGAAGCACAGGGGGTTATTCCCTTTGGAGAGGCAAAGGATACAATAAGGAAAAGGCTTACTGATGAGAAGAAGGAGGCCTTTTTAACCAATTGGATAAGGGATAAGAAGAATGAATTACAGATTAAGATTGTGGAGGAAGAATGGGAAAAGTTACTCGAGGATTCTTGACCGTTATATTTTATTTGTTTCTGGCTGAAACTTCCCCCGCAATAATAATTGATGGTGTTGCTGCTGTTGTTGATGGTGAGGTAATTACCATTTCAGAAGTAAGGGAGGTGGTTAAGGAAAAAAACTTTTTGCATGATCCCAGCATAGAGTCAGAAATAGGTGCCCTTGAATATCTCATCGAAAAGAAACTTATGGAGAAGGCGGCAAAGCTTACAGGCAATGAGGTTACTGATGCAGAGGTGGATATTGTTGTCAGGGATGTTTTGAAGAGAAACAGGATCACAGAGGATGAACTGAAAAGAAGCCTTGATGCAGAAGGGTTGAGTTACAGAGCATACAGGGAGGCAATAAAAACACAGATCCTGAAGACAAAGATTATAGGTAGGGAGATAAGGGGGCAGGTTGTTGCAACAGAAGAGGAGCTCAGGAAATTTTACCAGGAAAAGCTGGAAATTTTTCGGGAAGAGGATGGATACAGGATCATGCAGATCGTGATAAGGAGCCCGGAGGGTTCTGCTGACAGGCAGCGCTACTACGAACATGCCTTGAAGCTTCGGGAGAGGATATTGAGTGGGGAGAGGTTTGAGACGATTGCATCCATCTATTCATCAGATCCCTCATCACGATTTGGTGGAGATATAGGTTTTGTAAAAATTTCTGAGCTGAATCCTATGATTGCCAAGACAATCCTGGGGATGAAGGAGGGGGAGATAAGCAGTGTGATCCCCATTGGGGATGCCTATTATATAATAAAGCTCGTTGAGAAAAAAAGGGGAAAGGTGTTGGAATTTGAAGATGTGAGGAAAAAGGTGGAGGAGTTATACATTGAAAGGGAAACAGAGATGAGATTCAGACAATGGATAAAAAATCTAAGAGAAAAGGCAACCGTTCTTATAAAAATGTAAGGAAAGGGCCGCTCATAGCTATCACAATGGGTGATCCAACAGGGGTGGGCCCTGAGGTTATATGTAAGGCACTTGCAAAAGATACAATTCGAAAAAGGGGAAGGATATTTGTGATAGGGGACAGGAGGGTGATGGAGAAGGCTGTATCGATCTTTTCCCCTCACCTGCACATAAATCCTGTAAATAAACCTGAAGATGTGTCAGAGAGTTTTACATCAATAGATGTGCTTTCCCTTACAGAATTTCCACCCGAGGAGATAATTTATGGAAGACCAACAGAGCAGATGGGGGCAGGGATGTTTTCCTACATAAGAAAGGCAGCCGAACTTGCTATGGAAGGGAGGATTGATGCTATCGTTACAGCCCCCATAAACAAAAAGATAATAACTGAAGCGGGGATTTTCACTGATGAAGCAAAAGGTATATTTACAGGGCATACAGAATTTTTTCTCAATTATTCCGGGTGTAGAGAAGTTGCTATGATGCTTGCTGGGAAAAGATTGAGGGTTGTTCCTGTTACAACACATATACCATTAAGAGAGTTATGGAATAACCTGACTATGGAGAAGATCCTCTCATGTATAAAACTCACCCATAAGAGTATGAAACTGTTCTTTGGGAAGAAGAGCCCAAGGATAGCGGTTTCAGGGCTGAATCCGCACGGAGGGGAGGGAGGAATCTTTGGGGATGAGGAAAAGGATATCATTATTCCAGCAATAGAAGAGGCAAGAGCCAGGGGGGTAGATGTATCAGGTCCATATCCACCTGATACAGTTTATCTTCAGGGAGCCAGGGGGAGGTTTGATGTAATAATTGGGATGTACCATGATCAGGCACTTATCCCATTAAAGCTTCTTTACTTTTATGATGCTGTCAATATCACACTGGGCCTCCCATTTATCAGGACCTCTGTTGATCATGGAACCGCATACGATATTGCAGGAAAGGGTGTAGCAAGCGAGAGAAGCATGATGAATGCTATAAAGATTGCAGCTGAAGCAGCAAGGAGGATGGCGTATGTTAAAGGCAGGAACTGATGGATGGAGGGGGGTGATAAGCAGGGATCTCAATTTTGATACATTCAGGCTTATAGCAAAGGCATACGCCTGTTATCTTAGAAAAAAGGGGGTCTCGGGGAGGGGTGTTGCGGTGGGATTTGATAGGAGATTTCTTTCCTCCCACTATGCAAGGGAGGCTTCCCTTATACTTTCAGCTGAAGGGGTGCCTGTCTGGCTTGGAAAGAGGTTTCTACCGACACCCGCATTATCACTTTATGTGAAGAAAAAAGGCCTCTCCGGAGGACTGATGATAACAGCGAGTCATAATCCACCCGAATACAATGGAATAAAAATAAAGGAGGGCTTTGGTGGGCCTGCACTGCCTGCAACTGTAAAGGAGGTAGAGGGAATAATAATGGAGCTAGTCAAAGTGGACCATTCGGTGACCACCGAAAATATAGTTGATAGAGGAATAATCGAATTTGAGCCCGAGGATTTTTACATAGATGAGATTCTCAAGCTGATAGATACAGGGGTGATGAAAAGGAGTAAGATGAAAGTTATCCTGGATCCCATGCATGGATGCGGGGCATCGTATTTCTTCAAAATTTTAAAGAGAATTGGATGGAGGGCAAGGGAGATCAGGGGGGAGGAGAACCCCTCATTTGGGGGGATCTCTCCTGAGCCACTTGAAAAAAACCTCGCAGGATTAAGAGAAAAGGTTGTGAGAATGGGTTTCGATTTAGGTATTGCATTTGATGGTGATGGAGACAGGGTTGCAGCAGTTGACAGCTCAGGTGCCTTTATCACACCCCACTATATACAGGCGCTCCTTCTCAGGCATCTTATTGAGAATAAAGGGCTTAAGGGAATAGTTGTAAAGACATTCTCAACCACAGTCATGATGGAAATTATGGGGAGACATTATGGATTAAGGGTGGTTGAAACACCTATAGGGTTCAAATATATTTCTGAGCTAATGCTTCATGAGGATGTACTCATAGGGGGTGAGGAAAGCGGAGGAATTGGAATAAAGGGGTATATCCCGGAAAGGGATGGGCTTTTTTCCGCGATGCTTCTTCTTGAGGCGCTTTGTTGCATGGGTAAAGGACTAAAGGAAGCAGTAAATGATATAAAGCGTGAAATGGGGGAATTTTTCTATGAAAGATGGGACATCCCATTTTACCCCCATGATCCTAACGAAATTATGGAAAGGGTAAAAAGGGATGAAAGGGGCATGCTTGCAGGAAGAAGGGTAAAAGAGAAGAGGGTCTTTGATGGGATAAAATATATATTTGAGGATGATTCGTGGCTTCTTTTAAGGGTTTCTGGAACTGAGCCCGTTTTGAGAATATATGCGGAGGCAAGGGATAAGATCCTCACCCATCAGCTCCTTCATGAGGGAAGGGAGATAGCGGGGGTATAGATGGCCCTTGACAGGATCATTGTAAAAGGAGCACGTCAGCATAATTTAAAAAATATATATCTTGAGATCCCAAGGGATAAATTTGTTGTCATTACTGGAATCAGTGGGTCAGGAAAGTCCTCCCTTGCCTTTGATACCATTTTTGCAGAGGGACAGAGGAGATATGTTGAGTCCCTTTCAACATATGCAAGACAGTTCCTTGAGCAGATGGAGAAGCCGGATGTTGATGCAATAGAAGGTCTATCTCCTGCCATTGCAATCGATCAAAGAACAATAGGAAGGAATCCAAGATCAACCGTCGGCACAATTACGGAAATCTATGACTATCTCAGACTTATTTTTTCAAAGATAGGGAAGGCATTCTGTTACAAATGCGGGAACGGGATTGCAACACAGGGCATAGAGCAGATAGTGGAGAGGATCCTGGAATTAGGTTTGGGAAGCAGGATCACCATTCTTTCACCCATTGTAAGGGGTAGAAAGGGTGAATATAAGAAGGAACTTCTTCAGCTGAGGAGGCAGGGTTTTGCAAAGGTAAAAATCGATGGTGAAATAAGGGATTTATCCGAGGATATTATGCTTGAAAAGAATAAGCTCCACCATATAGATGTCATAGTGGACCGCATAGTGGTAAAAGAAAGAGGTGGTGAAAGGCTAAGGAGTTCTATTGAGATTGCACTGAAGCTTTCAAAAGGGTTTGTTAAGGTTGAAAGGGATTCAGGCGATGAGTGGTTCTTCAGTGAAACCCTTGCATGTGCCCAATGCGGAATAAGCTATCCCGAATTAACGCCGAGGTTATTTTCCTTTAACTCCCCCTATGGTACCTGTAAAACATGTGATGGAATGGGATATGTGCTGGGATTTGACCCTGAACTGGTAGTTACTGATCCAGGAATTTCATTGAAGATGGGCGCAATAGGTGGAGGGTGGCTCAAGAAGTTTCCCAATGACCTTTGGGAAGATCTGGGAAAACATTATGGATTTGATCCAGAGTCGCCTTTCGAGGAGCTTTCAGAGGATATCAAGAGGGTGGTTCTTTATGGATCGGGAGATGAAGAGGTAAGATTTCATTACGATGAAGGTGGAAGAAGGCATCGCTTTAAAAAGAGCTTTGAGGGAATAATCCCATATCTGGAAAGGAAATACAGGGAGAGTTCTTCACAAGCTGTTAAGGAAGGGATGGAAAGACTGATGAGCGAGATTCCATGTCCTTCATGCAGGGGTGCGAGATTGAGAAGGGAGAGCCTGTTTGTAAAACTCGGCGATATGAACATATATGAAATTTCCAGGCTCACTGTCAGGAAGGCCCTTCAGTTTTTTGAATCCCTGAGGCTTACACCAAGAGAGGAACAGATTGTATCGCGCCCTTTGAAGGAGATAAAGGAGAGGCTCTCCTTCCTTATGCAGGTTGGTCTTGATTATCTTACCCTTGATCGATCAGCCACATCCCTTTCAGGAGGGGAAGGACAGAGAATCAGGCTCGCTACCCAGATTGGCTCTTCCCTTATAGGAGTTTTATACATCCTGGATGAACCGAGCATAGGACTCCATCAGAGGGATAATTTGAGGTTGATTGAAACATTGAAAAGATTAAGGGATGCAGGCAACAGTGTCATCATCGTGGAGCATGACAGGGATACTATAATGAATGCAGATTTTGTTATTGATATGGGACCAGGTGCAGGAACAGATGGCGGATATGTTGTCTCAACAGGAACACCTTATGAGATAATGAAAAACCCTCACTCTATCACGGGCAGATACCTCT
Source organism: uncultured Thermodesulfobacteriota bacterium (assembly GCA_964505185.1). Classification (GTDB taxonomy): domain Bacteria; phylum Desulfobacterota; class JBBIRW01; order JBBIRW01; family JBBIRW01; genus JBBIRW01. The sequence continues at coordinate 34,984 of CAZDGM010000001.1, read as the reverse complement.
CAGGTCATCTGGAGATCCCATTGTCAGGGAAAAGGAGGTCCCCGTCTGGAAGATTTTTAACAGTAGTTGGGGCAAGGGGTAATAATCTGAAGGATATAACAGTAAGATTTCCGCTCGGACTCTTCATATGCGTGACAGGTGTATCTGGATCAGGAAAGAGCACTTTAGTGGTAGATACCCTTTACAGGGCACTTGCGCAGAGGCTTTATAGAGCAAAAGAGAGACCACTTGAGCATGATCGAATAGATGGAGTGGAATATATAGACAGGGTGATTGATATTGATCAGTCACCGATCGGAAGGACACCAAGATCCAATCCTGCCACATATACGGGTGTATTCAATCATATAAGGAATCTCTTTGCCAAACTTCCTGCTGCAAGGATGCGGGGTTTTACAGCAAGTCGCTTTTCCTTTAACGTTAAAGGTGGAAGATGTGAGGCATGTAAGGGAGATGGTGTTATAAAAATTGAGATGCATTTTCTACCTGATGTATTTGTTACATGTGAAATATGCAAAGGGAAAAGGTATAACAGGGAGACCCTCGAGATAAGGTTCAGGAAAAAAAATATTGCTGATGTGCTTGATATGACGGTTTCTGAGGCACTTGAGTTTCTAAAAAATATCCCCTCGATTAAGGCAAAACTTCAGACGCTCTTCGATGTAGGACTTGATTACATAAAGCTCGGTCAGTCAGCAACAACACTTTCAGGTGGTGAAGCACAGAGGGTGAAACTGGCAAAGGAGCTCTCCAAAAAGGCAACGGGAAAAACCCTTTACATCCTCGATGAACCCACTACGGGACTTCACTTTGATGATATAAAAAAATTGTTAGATGTATTGAACAGACTTGTTGATGGTGGGAACACTGTAATAGTTATTGAGCATAATCCAGATGTTATAAAAACTGCAGATTATATAATTGATCTTGGTCCTGAAGGGGGTGATGCGGGAGGATGGGTTGTTGCTGAGGGACCCCCGGAAGAGGTTGCTAAGGTTGAAAGCTCCTATACAGGAAGATTTTTGAGAAAGATCTTCTCCCCCTCGCTTTTTGGATGATGCTTTATTCCTGAAAAGGGCCTGATGATCTAATTTTTAGGGACATCAGGCCCTCGATGTTTAAATCCACTAAAGCTTGAAAACAAGAACAAGGGAAATTACCCATGCGTATATAACGAGGGACTCAATAAGCGCCAGCCCCACGATCATGGGTATGAATATTTTGGGTTGTGCACCGGGGTTTCTCGCAATCCCCTCAAGACCAGCTGCTATAGCTTTCGCCTGACCAAAGGCACCACCAAATGCAGCTATTGCAATACCAAATCCACTTGTAATTGCAATCCACATCTTTAGTGATACATCAGCCGCAGCCTCCTCTGCAGCAAATGCCAGAGAGCTGATCATGAGGGTCAGAATAAATGCGCTAATTGTGAGTGCGATTTTCCTTGGCATCAGTATAACCTCCTTTCACAATTGAAGATGATTTTTATTAAAATCAATGATGTTCTGTTTCCTCCACTGCAAGTGCGATATATATGGTTGAAAGCAAACAGAATATAAGCGTTTGAACAACACAGACGAAAAGTCCGAGCATCATTGCAAGAACAGGTATTATCAAAAATACCTTTAGTGCCTGCTCCAACACCATATGGTCTGCAGTCATGTTTGCAAATAATCTCACAGTTAATGTTATAGGCCTTGCCAGATTGCTTATCAGCTCCACCGGTAACATGATTACAGCGAGCGGAAGTAGGGGACCAAGGAAGTGCTTAATATATCCGATTCCATTGGCCCTGAAACCATAGTAGTGATAAAAGATAAAAACAACCAGTGCGCACGCAAAATTTGTGCTGAGATTTCCTGTTGGAGGCGTAAATCCAGGAACCAGTCCGAGGAGATTGGAAAAGAGGATGTAGAAGGCAAGGGAGCCTATAAGAGGAAGATACCTCTTCCCTTCATGGCCTATGATGTCATTGAGGAGATTAAGCGTTGTTTCTACAATGAGCTCGAGGATATTCGTCAGACTGAGCCCCTCATAAGGTATTATCGCATCCTCAATAGACCTTAATCTCCTTGAAACCAGAAATGATGAGATGATGAGAAATATAGCAACAAGGATGGATCCTGCGGTGTGGGGTGGGAGTTCTTTTATACCGGGTATTATGGAAAACCAGGTAAGGGGTCCGTGTTCCATATCATTCACTCCTTACAAGGCTAATTAATCCTTCAAGAAGCACCCCGAGGAAAAGGGTGGATAGACCAAGCAAGAATGCCCATAGGTTTAAATATCCCCTAATGGAAAAATATATCATTCCGCTAACAAAGGCAAATAGAATAAGAACTTTCAATACAAGCTGGAGTGCGATGTAAAGTTTTTTCCCGCCTTTGAACAGGAGCGTGGATACAATCCTCCTTAACCATAGAAGGTTTAAAATAACTATTAGCGATCCAGAAAGCGCACCGAGAAATACAGGGAGGGAGTAAAATGCGAGGGATCCTGCCACAATGATCATGGAGACAACTATAACCTTCTTTTCTATGGTTACCAGTGATTGCCCCTCAGTCAACATCCTCTTCCTTTGATCTCCTCTGAAGCTTCAAAAGGTATCTTATCAGTGTATTAAATCCCCCTATGAACCCAATTATTATTCCCGTAATAGTAAGCCATGGGAAGATACCAAAATAATTATCAAGATAATAACCAATAATCAGCCCCGCTGCAACGGATGCCCCCATCTCCAGTCCAACAGAGGCCATGATGAGGGCCATCTGCCAGAAGGGCTTTCTCTTATTTTTCATTATAGAAAATTAGGTGCGACCATTTTTTCTAACATACCACAGATTCTCGAGTCAAGGTTTTTCTAATAATTATGCCTCACAACTCCCTGAGCACCTGATCAGCATCCTTTATTGTATCCTCTATATCCTCAGCTGAATGGGCGATGGAAAGGAATGCAGCTTCAAACTGGGATGGTGCAAAATATTTGCCCTTTTTAAGCATCCCATGGAAGAAGGTCGAGTATCTTTTTCTATCGGATCTCAATGCTGACCTATAGTCGGAGACCTTCTCAGAGGTAAAAAATATTGTGAACATCGATCCTATCCTGTTTATCGATGCCTTGATTCCATATTTTTTTATTAGCCTCTTGAGATTCTCACATAGATAGGCTGTTTTTTCATCAAGATCCCTGTATGGATTTAGATCCTTGAGTATCCTTAATGTCTCGATCCCTGCCCTTGTTGCGAGGGGATTCCCTGAAAGTGTTCCCGCCTGATATACAGGTCCAGATGGTGAAACCATCTGCATGATTTCTCCCCTTCCCCCATAAGCACCAATGGGAAGACCTCCACCGAGGATTTTTCCCAGACAGGTAATATCAGGTTTGATCTTAAATAGCTGCTGTGCACCACCAAGCGAAAGTCTGAAGCCTGTTATCACCTCATCAAAGATAAGAAGACTTTCATATCTTTCCGTAATATTCCTTATATCCTCGAGAAAACCCTCCTCAGGAAGCACGACACCCATATTTCCACACACAGGCTCAACTATAACGCAGGCAATATCTTTCCCGTATTCCCTGAAGAGATTACGAAGGAATTCACGATCATTAAAGGGAGCAATTAACGTATATTTTGTAAAATCCTCCGGAACACCGGGGCTGTCCGGTGTTCCAAAGGTAGTTGCGCCAGAGCCTGCCTTCACAAGCAGATAATCAACATGTCCATGATAACACCCCTCAAACTTTACAATCTTATTCCTTCCCGTAAATGCCCTGGCCAGCCTTATTGCACTCATTGTTGCCTCAGTTCCAGAGGACACCAGTCTAACCATATCTATGGAGGGGATGAGCTCCTTTATGAGTCTTGCAAGCTCAAGTTCCCACTCCGTCGGTGCACCGTAGGATGTCCCGTTCGCAGCTGCCCCTACCAAAACCTCCACAATCCTGGGATGAGAATGCCCCAGTATCATAGGACCCCACGATAGCACATAATCAATATATGAATTTCCATCAACGTCATAGATACGGGAGCCCTTTGCAGATGATATAAACGGAGGGGTTCCTCCAACAGCGCCGAATGCCCTGACAGGTGAATTTACACCACCAGGTATGAGATTCTTTGCCTCTTTGAAAAGCAAGGTTGATTTTTCATTCAATGCGCTTCTCCTCCCTTTATTTTTTAGTGCAATTTATGAAAAGCAATTAAAAAATAAAGAAATCCGCCCATTTTTTAAAAAGATAAAAAGTTAATAATTTTTGCTTGACAAGGTATTGTCTATATAATTAAGTTAAATATTTGGTTGTTTTAAATTATTGAAAATTCAAAATTCTCATGTATTCTATGGCAAATAATTTTTTTATTCAATATACACAGGTTTTTATCTTTCTTATCCTTGGGATCCTTTTTGTAGGGATCACACTCTTCATCTCAAGCCTTTTAAGACCTAATTCCCCAACAGCAGAGAAGCTTTCGCCTTATGAATGCGGGGAGGTTCCCATAGGTTCTCCATGGATTCGCTTCAATATAAGATTTTATATAATCGCCCTGATTTTTCTTATCTTTGATGTGGAGATCCTGCTTCTTTATCCATGGGCTGTGGCTTTTAAAAGGATGGGCACAATTGCATTCATAGAGATGCTGCTTTTTGTTCTCATCCTCATTGTTGGATTCATATATGTATGGCGCGAGGGATATCTCGAATGGGTTAAGCCCAGGAGGGAGTGATGGAAAGGAGGAAAGGGATATTTTCCCTGATGCCTCAGGTCATAATTACAACCCTTGAGGATATACTTAGCTGGGCAAGACTTTCCTCGCCCTGGCCCATGAGCTTTGGGCTTGCATGCTGTGCCATAGAGATGATGGCAACAGTGGCCTCACGTTTTGATATAGACAGGTTTGGTGCAGGTGTTTACAGGGCAACACCAAGGCAATCGGATCTTATGATTGTGGCGGGAACTGTCACGCATAAGATGGCATCGAGGGTAAAGCTCCTTTATGATCAGATGCCCGAGCCTAAATATGTTATAGCAATGGGTTCCTGCGCCATCAATGGTGGGCCCTACTATAAACATGCATATTCTGTGCTAAAGGGTGTTGATATGATAATTCCCGTTGATGTTTATGTCCCTGGATGCCCACCAAGACCGGAGGCACTTTTAAACGGTCTTATGAAGTTACAGGAGAAGATAAGGGAAGAGAGGATACTTAAGGTATAAGTATGGAATTTTCAAGGATAGTGGATCTTATTAGGGAGAAGATCCCTGAGGCAATTATCGAGGTAAACGAGAAGGCAATAGATCCATTTGTAAAGATAAGACCGGATCACCTTAAGGGTGTGGCTCGATTGTTGAAGGGGGAGGAAGAGATTGGAATGGATATGCTTTTGTCAATAAGTAGTGTTGATTATCCCGCAAGCATTACCGTTGTATATCATATTTTCTCAATAAAAAACAACCATTCTATTGTCCTGAAGGTGGATCTCCCGAGGGATAATCCAAGGGTGGATACAGTTGAGGATGTATGGAAGGCAGCAAACTGGCATGAGAGGGAAACCTATGACCTTTTCGGTGTTGTGTTTGAGGGTCATCCAGACCTCCGGAGGATCCTGCTTCCTGATGACTGGGAAGGTCACCCCCTCAGGAAAGACTACAAATATCCACCCACTTATCATGGATTGACTTTATAAAAAGGGGCATTTCTATTATGAAAGGGCAGGACTGGAAAGAGTATGATGAACTGAATGTGAACATGGGTCCCCAGCACCCCAGCACCCATGGTGTCCTCAGGCTCCTTTTAAAAACTGATGGAGAGATTGTAAAGGAGGCAATCCCCCATATCGGTTACCTTCACAGAAGTATAGAGAAGATCGCGGAGAAGATAAGCTACACCCAGTTCATTCCCTATACGGATAGACTGGATTACCTTGCTGCAATGAACAATAACCTTGCCTATACCCTTACAGTGGAAAAACTGATGGGAATTGAGGTTCCTGAAAGGGCACAGTACTTAAGGGTGATCATGGCTGAACTCAACAGGATTGCCAGCCATCTTGTAGCAATAGGTACCTTTGGCCTTGACCTTGGTGTTGTCACGCCTTTCTTTTATGCATTCCGTGAAAGGGAGTACATACTTGACCTCTTTGAAATGTGCTGCGGTGCAAGGCTTACATATAACTATATGAGGATAGGGGGTGTTGCAAATGATCTTCCGCCCAGTTTTATGGATAGGCTCAAGGATTTTCTCGATTACTTTGTGCCAAGGGTGGAGGAGTATAATCAGCTGATGAGTTTCAATAAAATATTTATTGAGAGGACAGCCGGTATAGGGGTACTTCCTGCTGATATTGCAATAAATTATGGAGTAACCGGCCCGAATTTAAGAGGATCAGGGGTAAAATGGGATCTGAGAAAGCATCTCCCCTACTGCATATATCCAAGGTTTGAGTTTAATATTCCCGTTGGCACAGGTATGGTTGGAAAGGTTGGTGACAGCTGGGATAGATACTGGGTGAGGGTTCAGGAGATGCTTGAAAGTGTAAAGATAATAAGGCAGGCGATGGAACAGATCCCAACTGGTGATATAAGGGCAAAGCTTCCGAGGCTTATCAAGCCGCCCATTGGGGAGGTATTTTTCAGGGCTGAAAATCCCAGAGGTGAACTTGGTTTTTATATTGTCAGTGATGGATCCCCAAACCCTTACAGGTTAAAGATAAGGGCGCCATCCTTTTGCAATCTCAGTGTATTTGAAGAGATAAGCAGGGACTGGATGATTGCCGATCTTGTGGCAATACTTGGAAGCCTTGATATAGTACTCGGGGAGATAGACAGGTAGTTTAAAGATGCAGCTAATATTTGAAATATTAAAAAGCATTTATCCTTTAAGGGATCTTCCGGAAATTCTCCTCCTGTTACTTTCAATGGTAATCTTTAGTGCAATTATTTTAGGCATTATTGCAATCCTTGTTATGTTTTTTGTCTGGTGGGAAAGAAAGGTCGCAGGTCATATACAATCGCGGCTCGGGCCTATGAGGGTTGGAGGGTGGCATGGATGGGCACAATCCATTGCCGATGCGATAAAGCTGCTGCTCAAGGAGGATATAATCCCGGCGAATGCGGACAGAGTCCTTTTCAAGATGGCACCGTATATTGTTTTCACAAGCTCCTTTGCTGCCTTTGCAACAATTCCCATGACAAGGAACCTTATTGGCGCAGATCTCAATATAGGTATATTTTACATCCTCGCCATAACTTCACTCATTGTGATTGGAATACTGATGGCTGGATGGTCATCAAGCAATAAATGGTCGCTTTATGGAGCAATGAGGTCAGCAGCTCAGATCGTAAGTTATGAGGTGCCCATCGGTCTTTCCATACTTGTTCCGGTGATGGCAGCGGGAAGCCTCAGCATAAAGGATATCGCTGAGGCCCAGTCAGGCGGGATACTCAACTGGTATATCTTTAGAAGCCCATTTCTGTTTATCTCATTTTTTACTTACTATATAGCAGCAATTGCTGAGGTAAACAGGACACCATTTGATCTTCCTGAGGCAGAGTCAGAACTTGTTGCGGGATTCCATACAGAATACAGCGGTATGAGGTTTGCTATGTTTTTCCTTGCTGAGTATGCAAATATGTTCCTCGTTGGCTCTATCGCAACACTTCTCTTTCTCGGCGGGTGGAATGGTATACTTCCAAGACCCATGCTTCCCGAATTTGTGAATTTCATTGTTAAGTCCATTTTTCTCGTTTTTGTAATGATATGGCTTCGATGGACACTTCCAAGGCTTCGCGTTGATCAACTCATGTATGTATGCTGGAAGGTGCTTGTTCCGGTAAGTTTCTTCTGTCTGATAGGGCACGGGGTATGGATGGTGTTCATGGGTGAGGTGTAATGGAGGATATATGAAATATTTCAGGGATATATTTGAAGGGATATGGACCGCCATTGTAGGGCTTGGTATCACTATGAAATACCTATTCACCCCCTCTGTCACTGTTCAGTATCCTGACGAAAGGATTGCAATTTCACCAAACTTCAGGGGAAGGTTTCACCTGAAACTCGATAAGTGCACTGGCTGTCAGGCATGTGCAAGGGCATGTCCTGTTGATTGCATCCTTATAGAAACAAAGAGGGGTGAGGATAAGAAGTTGAAGATACTGAAATTTGATATTGATGTGACAAAGTGCATGTTCTGCGGGCTCTGCGTTGAGGCATGTCCAGTAGCTTCACTGGAAATGGGGCAGGAGTATGAGCTTTCATGCTATTCAAGGAAGGATATGATCTACAATCTTGATAAAGAATATCTGGAAAGGGAAAGCGAAAAGGTAGCCCCGAAGGGGGATTCACCTCCATCAGGAGAGGTTACATGAAAATCGATCTGTATTCTTTCCTATTCTATTTTATTGCAGTTTTTACTGCTGGATCAGCAGCCATTGTTGTACTGAGCAGGCACATACTTCATGCTGCATTCGCACTACTTTTTACATTTTTTGGAGTTGCATGCATCTATATACTGCTTAATGCGGATTTTATCGCTGCTGCTCAGGTTCTTATATATGTCGGAGGCGTTCTCATACTTATACTCTTTGGTGTAATGCTCACACAGAGAATAGGTGATGTTAAATTTATAGCAATCCCCATGCAACTTTATGGTGCAGCAGTAATTTGCACCTTGATATTTTCTCTCATTATCTATGTGATTTGCAATCAGCCATGGATGATAAGGACTCAGAGGGAGATAACACCAACAACAGAGAGGATAGGGGTTATATTACTGAATGACTACCTCCTTCCCTTTGAAGTAGCTTCACTTTTGCTTATTGTAGCACTTGTTGGAGCTGCGATTATAGCAGAGAGGGCAAAAAGGAGATGGTAGGTCTTACACATTTTCTCATACTGAGTGCAATACTTTTCTGTCTCGGACTTTTCGGTGTGCTGACGAGGAGAAACGCTGTTGCATTTCTCATGGGAATAGAGCTGATGCTGAACTCTGCAGGTATAAATTTTATAGCATTCAGCAGATTCAGTTCCCATGATATTCATGGTCATGTTTTTGCTGCATTTATAATCGTTCTCGCTGCGGCAGAGGCAGCAATAGCACTTGCCATAATTCTGGCAATATATCACAATCTGAGAACTATTGAGGTTGATAAGATCGATGTGCTTAAGGGTTAGGAGGGAGGGTTGATGGTAAATTTAACAATACCGATTCTGCTACTTCCGCTTCTTGCCTTTACAATACAGATTTTTTTTGGAAAAAGGATTCCCAGACAGGGGGACTGGATAAGTAATTCAGCCATATTTTTGTCGCTGTTCTTATCCATCTATCTCTTCTACGGAATGTGGAGCAAACACGACCCCCTGTATAAAGAGTCAATTGTTTTTGACTGGATTGTTATGGATGGATTTCGCATTAGACCAGGCATAATTCTCGACAATCTCACAGCTGTTATGCTCATAGTCGTCTGTGTAGTAAGTAGCCTCGTTCACCTGTATTCCATAGGATATATGCACGGTGATAAGAGGTATTCGAGATTCTTTGCATTCCTTTCACTTTTTTCATTCTCAATGCTTGGCCTTGTGCTCTCGGACAACCTTTTCTGCCTTTATATATTCTGGGAGCTTGTAGGTTTGTCCTCATATCTCCTCATAGGATTCTGGTTTGAAAGGCACGCAGCAGCCGATGCATGCAAGAAGGCATTTATAACAACTCGCATCGGCGATATAGGGATGTTCATGGGTATAATGCTCATTTTCTCAAAAACAGGTCTTTTAAGATATGAGGAGGTATTTGAGGCAGTAAAAAGTGGTGAGCTCTCAGGATTCTATCTTACCCTTGCAGGAACGCTCCTTTTCATGGGTGCCGTTGGTAAATCCGCCCAGATACCCCTTCATGTATGGCTTCCCGATGCCATGGAGGGCCCGACCCCTGTAAGTGCCCTCATACATGCTGCAACAATGGTCGCTGCGGGTGTTTACATGGTGGGAAGGTTGTATCCTCTCTTCACACCCCACTCCCTCATCACAATCGCATACATAGGTGGAATTACTGCTTTTGTTGCGGCAACGATCGGAATTGTTCAGAATGATATAAAGCGGGTCCTTGCCTACTCCACAATTAGTCAGCTTGGCTATATGATGCTTGCGCTCGGTGTGGGTGGGTGGGTGGCAGGACTCTTTCACCTCACAACGCATGCATTCTTTAAAGCCCTTCTCTTTCTTGGTTCAGGGAGTGTAATCCATGCCGTGCATACAAATGATATACAGGAGATGGGTGGTTTGAGAAAGAAGATGCCTGTTACATTCTACACATTCCTTGCAGGAACACTGGCAATCTCTGGTGTTCCATTCTTTTCCGGCTATTACAGCAAGGATGCAATTATTGCCTCGGTTATTGCATTTGTTCAGGAAAATCCTTCACATCTTCCGCTTGCCATCCTTAGTATAGGTGCAGCAGGGATTACAGCATTCTATATGTTTCGCCTTGTTTATGTGACATTTACAGGTGAACCGAGGAATCATGAAAGGTATCACCATGCCCATGAGAGTCCATCCGTGATGACTGTACCACTTATCATACTTGCCATCCTTTCTGTGATCTCAGGATGGGGTGGCTGGTTTGAATCCTTTATGGCATCCCCAGAAGGTGCCCATCATATCTCATCGCATATTAATCATGAAGCTTCGCATAATCTTGCTGTTATACTTTCTGTAACTGTATCAACAATAGGAATTGTCCTTTCTACACTGACCTACTACACACGACATATAAAGGCAGAGGATATGGCAGCGAGATTCCATTCCTTATACAGGCTTCTTTATAACAAATACTATTTTGATGAGATCTATTATGGCTTGATAATAAAGCCTGTTTTATGGATAACAAGACTCCTAAGATCCATCGATCTTGTTATTATCGATGGAATAGTCGATGGAAGTGCAAGAATTACTGTGATTGTATCAAGAATTGAGAGATGGATAGATGACCATATTGTCGATGGGGCTGTCAATGCGACTGCTGATGCGATAATAAACATGGGGAGAGTACCTAACAGGATGCAAACAGGAATACTACAGAACTATCTCCTTGCAGCATTCGCAGGTGTTTTAATAATACTTCTCTGGAGGATCATTTAAGGGAGGAGGGTATGGATATAATTCAGGGTCATGCTCTTACGCTTATAACTTTTCTGCCTTTAATAGGCGCTGGCGTTATACTTCTTTTGCCAAGGGAGAAGGATGAACTGATAAAATACACAGCAGCCTTCTTCTCCGCTTTATCACTTCTCATCGGTATTTATATCTACTGGAAATTTGATAGAAATACACCGAATATACAGTTTGTGGAGCATTATCCTTGGATCAGATATTTCAATATTTACTACTACATGGGAATCGATGGGATAAGTGCGCCCATGGTTGTTCTTACATCACTTCTCAGTTTTCTCTCTGTTGTTGCTTCATGGGGGATAGAGCGCGGAGTTAAAGGATATTTCTCCCTTTTTCTTATACTCGAGACAGGAATGCTTGGTGTTTTCTGTGCACTCGATTTCTTTCTCTTCTATGTATTCTGGGAGGTTGTGCTTTTCCCCATGTATTTTCTTATAGGTATATGGGGAGGTCCTAAAAGGGAGTATGCCGCTATCAAGTTTTTCCTGTACACACTGCTTGGAAGCGTTCTTATGCTCCTTGCAATGCTTGCACTCTATTACTGGAGCGAGCCTCATACCTTTGATTTACTTAAACTTACAAGGATGAGATTTACTCGCACATTTCAGATCATCATTTTCCTTGCCCTTTTCATAGGGTTTGCAATAAAGGTTCCGATTGTTCCATTTCACACATGGCTTCCCGATGCCCATGTGGAGGCTCCAACTGCAATAAGTGTTATCCTTGCGGGCATCCTTCTTAAGATGGGGACATATGGGCTTTACAGGATAAGCTATCCAATACTCCCGGAAGCAACAGTATGGTTCTCATATCCTCTGGCAATACTCGGAGCAATTAACATCATCTGGGGTGCACTTTGTGCAATGGCTCAACAGGATATGAAAAAGCTTGTTGCATACTCAAGCATAAGCCATATGGGTGTTGTGCTTCTTGGAATGGCCTCCCTTACACCGGCAGGTATGAATGGCGGACTTTTCCAGATGTTTAACCATGGAACAGTTACAGCAATGCTCTTTTTACTTACAGGTGTTATCTACGACAGGGCACACCACAGGGATATAGATCGTTTTGGGGGCCTGGCTGTTCAGATGCCCATATATGCAGGAATAACAAGCCTTGCCTTCTTTGCAGGGCTGGGACTTCCTGGCCTTAATTCTTTTATAAGTGAAGCATTATGCTTCCTTGGAGCATTCAATGTATACAAGTGGACAACGGCAATAGCGACGTCAGGAATAGTATTCACAGCTGGTTATTTCCTTTGGACCTATCAGAGGATGTTTCTCGGACCGCTTAACACCAAATACAGTGATCTTCCAGAGATAAACGGAAGGGAACTCTTTACGCTTATTCCTCTCGGTGCAATAGTTGTTTTCCTGGGAATTTATCCATCGCCTGTTTTGAATATGATGACCGTTACAATGTACAATCTGATCGTTATGGTAAAGCCATGAGCGATCAACTTCTTATTAATGAGGTCCGGCTAATATGGAAAATATTCTGAGCATTAAGTTTTTTTATCCGGAAATTATAATCACATCATTTATCCTGTTAATCCTGCTTCTTGTCTCCTATTCAAGGAAGACGGATGGATGGGCTCATTACATTTCACTTGCAGGACTGATTTTATCTTTCATTGCAGTTCTCTATGAGGTGGAGGCTCAAGAAACAGGTATATTCATGAATCTCCTTGCTCTGGATAAGTTTTCCATATATTTCAAGTCATTTTTCATCCTGGTTACCGGGTTAACCATTTTGATATCTATTGGTTCACTTGAAGTTGAGAGACTCAGGAAGTCAGAATACTATGCCCTTATTCTTGCCGTTTGCTTGGGAATGATGCTACTGTCATCCTCAACGGATCTGCTCATAATATATCTCTCCATGGAGATGATAAGCCTCAGTTCCTATGTGCTTGTTGGTTTTTTAAGGGAAGAGGCCAGATCAACAGAGGCAGCCCTCAAATATGTGCTTTTCGGAGCTGCCTGCTCAGGATGCATGTTATATGGTATGTCGCTCTTTTATGGTGTGAGTGGATCGACAAACCTCTATGAAATAAAAAGGGCATTGGTCACCGGAACTGTATCACCGGTATTTCTCCTTCTTGCAATAGTTCTCCTCCTTGGCGGATTTTTCTTTAAGATATCAGCAGTTCCATTTCATATGTGGGTTCCTGATGTATACCATGGTGCACCAACCCCTATTACTGCCTTTCTATCTGTTGGTCCAAAGGCTGCTGGATTTTCCATTCTTATAAGATTTTTCTATCTTGTAATGGTTGAAGGCTCACAGGAGGCGGGATGGAGTGTTTTAAAGGGCTTTGATTGGACCATTTTAATAGGTGTTGTCTCTGCCTTTACCATGACTATCGGAAATCTTGCTGCTATCGGACAGTCAAACACAAAGAGGCTTCTTGCATACTCATCCATTGCGCATGCAGGATATATGTTGATGGGATTTGTTGTTCTCAATCCCTTTGGTCTTAAGGCAATACTTTTCTATCTGATTGTATACCTTTTTATGAATCTTGGGGCCTTTCTGTTTGTAATAGCCATTGCAAATACAACGGGTGAGGAGGAGATAGAGAGTTACAGGGGTCTTGCATGGAAGGCACCACTTCCTGCGATTGCCATGACAATATTCCTCTTTTCACTTACAGGTATTCCACCCTTCTCCGGATTTGCCGGGAAGATCCTTCTGTTTGCTGCTGTAATAAGGGAACAGTGGTATATACTTGCTATTGTCGGTATCCTGAACAGTGTTATATCGCTTTACTATTATGCAAGAATAATAAGGGTCATGTTTCTTGAAAGGCCTGCGGATGAAACACCCCTTGAGATCACATCATTTAACAAGTGGGTGCTTGGGGCATTTGTTATTCCAAATATCGTCTTTGGGATTTACTGGGGCCCACTTATGAATCTCGTAGAGGAGTCTTTCAGATTTATAGGGTCTTAATATGTATGAGTTTTATCCCATCCTTTTGATGCTTCTTGTCTCCTCACTGATTGCAGTAGCATTCATTCTTCTTGCGGAACTTCTTGGGCCTAAGAAACCTACACCAACTAAGGCAGAACCCTTTGAAAGTGGAATGATTCCTATCTCATCTCCGAGAAAAAGATTCTCCGTGAAGTTCTATCTCGTGGCAATACTGTTTATAATATTTGATATAGAGGCTGTTTTTCTTTACCCATGGGCTATACTGATGAGGGAGCTTGGTTTACTGGGTTTCGTTGAAATGGTTATATTTATACTTATTCTGTTAGGTGGCCTCTTTTATGTGTGGAAGAAGGGAGGACTTGAATGGGATTAGAAAATCTTTTGAGGGGGAGTGTAATATTGGCAAAATTGGATGAGGTTGTAAACTGGGGAAGGAAATGGTCGCTCTATCCATATGCATTCGCAACTGCTTGCTGTGCAATGGAATTTATGGCACTCATGGGGTCACACTACGATCTTTCCCGATTCGGGGCAGAAGCAGTGAGATGGTCACCAAGGCAGGCAGACCTTCTTATGGTGATTGGCACCATTTCACATAAACAGGCACCCATCCTTAAAAGGGTTTACGAACAGATGTGTGAGCCGAAATGGGTTATAGCCTTTGGTGCATGTGCATGTTCAGGTGGCTTTTACGACAATTATGCGACTGTCATGGGTATCGATACCATAATCCCTGTTGATGTTTATGTCCCTGGCTGTCCACCAAGACCGGAGTATGTTATAGATGCTGTGATGAAATTGCAGGCGAAGATAACAGGAAAAAAGGATAAAAAGTAACAGAGGAAAAATTTGAACGAAAAGGAATTTCCTGTAGTTAAATTAAAGGAAAAATTTGCCGATGAAATAATAGGTGAGGACTACTTTCGTGGGGACACCACAGTTGTTGTTAAAAAGGAGAGGATCAAGGAGATACTATCCTTTCTCAAAAACGATGAGCAGCTGAGGTTCAACTTTCTCATGGACCTCACATGTGTTGATTATCTTGGAAAGAAAAGCAAGCGATTCGAGGTTATTTATCATCTCTACTCACTTGGTAACAACTGGAGAATACGTATAAAGGTTCCTGTAAGCGAGGAGGATCCAACAATTGACTCTGTAACAGATATCTGGATCGGCGCAAACTGGTTCGAAAGGGAAGTCTACGATATGTTCGGCATATTCTTCAAGGGGCATCCCGATTTAAGAAGGATCCTGCTTTATCCAGAATTCGAGGGGCACCCCTTAAGGAAAGATTACCCTGTAAAGAAAAGGCAACCCCTTGTGGGCCCTTCTGACTGGAAGGAGTGATCAATGAACGGAAGGGGAAACGAGAAGGAAAGGATGTATCTCAATATGGGACCTTCACATCCTGCAATGCACGGGACTGTGAGGATCCTTGTAGAACTGGAAGGTGAAAAGATTATAAATTCTGATGTGGAGATTGGATACTTGCACAGAGGTTTCGAGAAGATGGCTGAAAACTCTACCTACAATCAGGTAATTCCCTATACGGATCGATTAAATTATGTTTCCCCCCTTATTAATAACGTTGGTTACGTAATGGCTGTTGAGAAACTCCTCGGGATAGAAGTCCCTGAGAGATGCAAATATATAAGGACAATAATGAGCGAGATCTCTCGAATTACCGATCATCTGACATGCATAGCTGCTGCTGCAGCTGAGTTAGGTGCACTTACCGTTTTCTTCTATTTTATGAAGGCAAGGGAATACCTCTGGGAACTTATAGAGGCAACAACAGGTGCAAGACTTACAACATCATATACAAGGATTGGTGGTGTTGTAAGGGATCTTCCGGAAAATTTCATGGATGGAGTAAAAAATGCATTTGAAAAGGTGAGGGAAGCGATATACGAGGTAGACAGACTTCTTACGAGAAACAGGATATTTCTGGACAGGACAAAAGGTGTTGGTGTTATAAAAGCCGAGGAGGCCATAGAGTATGGATTTACTGGGCCATGCTTGAGGGCAACAGGTGTTAACTATGATGTGAGAAAGGCACAGCCTTATCTCATATACAAGGAGGTGGATTTTGATATTCCACTTGGAACAAATGGTGATACCTTTGACAGATATATTGTTAGGATGGAAGAGATGCATCAGAGTATGAGGATTGTGGAACAGGCTCTGGAGAAGATCCCCTCGGGCCCCATTGCAGTTGATTCTCCTGATATATTCCTTCCATCAAAGGATAAGGTTTACACAAACATAGAGGCCCTTATGAGTCACTTCAAACTTATCATGGAAGGCGTGAAGGTTCCTCCTGGTGAGGTTTATTTTGCAGTGGAAGGTGCAAATGGTGAGCTTGGTTTTTACATCGTAAGTGATGGAAGCGGTAAACCTTACAGGGTCAGGGTAAGGCCACCCTGTTTTGCTATAATGCAGGCATTCTCACGACTGATAAAGGGTCATATGGTGGCTGATGTTATACCAATATTCGGATCCATTAATATGATAGGCGGAGAGATTGATAGATAGGAGGAGGTCATGAAGGTTTCCTTCAGGGACGATGTTCTTAAAGAGGCTCAAAGGATTATTTCACTATATCCAAGGAAGGAGTCTTCCCTCCTTCCGCTTCTTCATATAGCACAGCGTGAATTCGGTTACATAAGCGATGAGGTTGAGGTTTATATTGCTGAACTGTTGCAGATTCCACCTATTCATGTGAGGGAGGTTGTGAGTTTCTACACAATGTTTAGAAAAAAACCAGTAGGAAAATATCATATACAGGTCTGTAGAAACATATCCTGTTCACTTTTAGGAAGCGAAGGACTTATTGATTATCTTAAAAAACACTTAGGAATCGATGAAGGGGAAACAACATCCGATGGCCTTTTTACGCTATCCACTGTGGAGTGTCTTGGATCATGTGGAACAGCACCAGTTATTCAGATAAATGATGTTTATTATGAAAACATGAGCAGAGAGAAACTGGGGAGGCTGCTTGAAGAGTTAAGAAGGGGAGGTGGAAACTGAATGGAGCTTTTACTCACAAAAAGGTTCTCAATTCCTGATGCCTTTAGGATAGAGGTTTACAAGGAAACAGGGGGTTATCGGTCCTTACAGAAGGCCCTCCAGATGAGACCCGAGGAGATCATTGAAGAGGTGAAGAAGGCAAACCTGAGGGGAAGGGGAGGAGCTGGATTTCCTGCAGGGGTTAAGTGGAGCTTCCTTCCAAAGGAAAAGAAGATGCCTGTTTATCTATGTGTTAATGCGGACGAAGGAGAACCAGGAACATTTAAGGATAGATACATTATGCTTAAAGATCCGCATCTTCTGATAGAGGGTATTGCTATAACATCATATGCCATAGGGGCAAACAAGGCATTTATATATGTTAGAGGTGAATTTTTAGACTGCATCGAGACCCTTGAGATGGCAGTAAAGGAGACATACAGGGAAGGGATTATTGGTGAAAAGGTTATGGGGAGCAACTTTTCCTTAGACATTGTTATCCACAGGGGTGCAGGTGCATATATCTGTGGGGAAGAAACAGCGCTTATTGAGTCACTTGAGGGAAAGAAGGGTAGACCAAGGCTTAAACCACCATTCCCTGCGCAGAAAGGGCTGTATCAGTGTCCCACGATTATTAACAATGTAGAGACCATCGCCTGTGTTCCATATATAGTGGAAAGGGGAGGAGAGTGGTTTGCAAACCTTGGAACGGAAAAGAACGGCGGAACAAAGCTTTATGCTGTAAGTGGACATGTAAAAAGACCCGGAGTTTATGAGCTTCCAATGGGAACAGCCCTTAAAGATATCATATATGAACATGCAGGCGGAATAATAGATGATCTTAAACTTAAAGCGGTTATCCCCGGTGGTTCTTCATCCCCGGTTCTTACACCTGATGAAATCGATGTAAAGATGGATTTTGACTCCCTTGCAAGGATAGGTTCTATGCTGGGCTCCGGCGCTGTTATTGTTATAAGTGAAAAAGCCTGTATGGTAAAAACCCTGTACATACTTGTGAGGTTCTATGCCCATGAATCCTGCGGTCAATGCACACCTTGCAGGAATGGGACATCATGGATGGAAAAGATAATTAAAAGGGTGGAGGATGGAAAGGGAAGGAAGGAGGATATCGATCTGCTTCTTGATATCTGTGATAACATAAAAGGAAAAACCGTGTGCCCTCTTGGTGATGCAGCTGTTATGCCTGTTGAAAGCTTCCTTAAAAAATTCAGGGACGAATTTGAGGCACATATAGAATTGAAGGGATGCACTGTTTCCTATGAAAGGGAAGGGGTTTTAAATGTATAAAATCACCATAGATGGAAAGGAACTACAGGCTGAGCCTGGGTCAACAATTCTGCAGGTTGCACTCAAGGCGGGAATAGATATACCGCATTTCTGCTGGCATCCTGCGCTCAGTATAAGTGGCAACTGCAGGATGTGTGTTGTTGAGGTGGAAAGGATGCCAAAACTGCAGACTGCATGTAGCACGCTTGTGTCCGATGGTATGGTTGTCTATACAAACACGGATAAGGTTATTAAGGCAAGGAGGGGTGTTCTTGAATTTATGCTTATAAATCATCCCCTTGATTGTCCTGTTTGTGATCAGGCAGGTGAGTGCAAACTTCAGGACTACTATCTCCTTTATGGAAAATACGAGAGTCGATTCAGGGAAGAGAAGTTAAAGAAAAGGAAGGTTGTTGATCTTGGTGCAAATGTTATTCTTGATACTGAAAGATGCATATTATGCACAAGATGTGTGAGGTTCTTTAATGAAATAACAAAGACAAATGAGCTTGGTATCTTTAATCGAGGTGATCATTCAGAAATAGATACATATCCTGGTAAGAAGCTTGAGAGCATATACTCGGGCAATATTGTTGATATATGCCCTGTTGGTGCGCTTACAAGCAGGGATTTTCGATTCAAATGCAGGGTGTGGTTCCTTGAGAGGACGCCATCAATATGCACTCTATGCAGCAGGGGTTGTAATATTGAAATTCACCACAGGCAGGGCAGGATATACAGGATAAAACCGAGAGCAAATCCCCATGTAAATCAATTCTGGATATGTGATGAGGGGAGATATGGATACAAATTTGTGAATGCAGAAAACAGGATTCTCAAGCCGGTTGTAAAAGGCTCATCCGGATTTATTTCTGTTGAATGGGAGGCTGCAGTTATAGATGTGTTCATGAATCTTAATGCTATCATCTCTAAATACGGGTCCGATTCAATAGCAGTTGTTGCATCTCCATATCTTACAAATGAGGATGCATACGTGCTGATGAAGTTTGCAAAGGAGGTAATAAATACGGAAAATTTTGGCTATCTTCCTGCAAGGAGGGGGTTGCATGATGATCTTCTGTTGAGAGCCGAGAAGGCGCCTAATGAAAGGGGACTTCTGGATATGGGTTGGAGAAGCTGGGGTGATGGGGCGGAGCTGCTGCGTCAGAAGATCGACATCCGCAGGATCAGGGCATTGTATGTGACAGGAGGTGAAGGATTCCTATCGCAGGTAAAGGATGTATCGGATCTTCTTTCCAGACTGGATTATAAAGTATTCCATATGAGCAACAGGGAAAGAGAGGTTGATTCTATCAATGCAATTCTTCCATCTGTAACATTTGCAGAGAAAGACGGGACATTTACAAATTTTGAGGGAAGGATCCAGAGGATAAATAGGGCATTCGGACCAGTTGGTGAAAGCCTTCCTGACTGGAATATTATAAAAAGGATATCGATGATGTTTGGTAAGCCTTTCCCTTACGAGAAGGCTGAAGATATTTTCATGGAGATTTCAGATAAGGTTATTCCTTATAAAGGGATCGATTACCTAACAATTGGTGATGAAGGGGTTCTGACCAATGGCGTTTGATATTATTGTATCACTGATAGAGATTGGTATAGTGCTTTCAGTGCTCCTCAGTCTTGCTGCTGTTCTTTCATGGGCTGAGAGGAAACAGAGTGCGGTGCTGCAAGACAGGATTGGGCCAAACAGGGCAAGTATACTTGGATTAAGGTTATTCGGTCTTTTCCATCCTGTTGCTGATGCAATAAAGATGTTTTTTAAAGAAGATTTTATTCCGGCAAGGGGTAACAGATTTCTCCATACAATTGCACCATTCATTGCTATGATGCCCGCTCTTCTCACATTTGCAGTTATACCATTTGGGGATGTTCTTGAGATTGGTGGCAGAAAGATACCTCTTCAGATTGCCGATCCAAATATAGGGATACTTTTTGTATTTTCAATCGCATCACTGATTGTTTATGGGGTAATATTGGCGGGCTACTCATCCTATAACAACTATGCAATGCTTGGTGCGATGAGGGCATGCGCACAGATGATCTCATACGAGGTAACGCTTGGGCTTTCTATAATAGGCGTGCTTATAGTTTTTAATTCTGTAAGGCTTGGCGAGATTGTGAGAATGCAGGGGGGGGTCATATGGGGTGTTATTCCTGGATGGGGGATCATATATCAGCCCTTTGCATTCATACTATTTTTAACCGCTGCCATTGCTGAGACAAAGAGGGTTCCCTTTGATCTTCCTGAGGGTGAGTCGGAGATACAGGTGGGATATTTCATAGAATACAGTGGTATGAAATGGGGTATGTTTTTCCTTGCTGAATTTGTAGAGATTGTTGTTGTCTCTGCACTTATAACAACATTATTTTTTGGAGGATGGCAGTTTCCATATCTACTAAGGGATGGTTTCCACATTCCTGGTGGCATCTATATCCCCGTAAATCATTATATCGTTTCTATTCTCCAGGTTTTAAGTTTTGGATTTAAGGTGGTCTTCTTCTGCTGGCTTCAGCTTATGATAAGGTGGACACTTCCGAGGTTCAGATTTGATCAGCTTATGGCGCTCTGCTGGAAGGGTTTGCTCCCCCTTTCACTTTTAAATATATTTGTAACGGCTGCTGTTATCCTGGTTAGAGGATGATATGTGAGTGGAGGGGTTTAAGAAGCAAAAAGGAGAGTAAGATTATGATAAAAGAGGTAAAGGTAGGGCTCTGGGAGAAGTTATATATACCTGAGATCCTAAAGGGCCTTTCAGTAACAACAAAGCATTTCTTCAGAAATCTGCTGAGTCCAAAGAACATAGTGACCATTCAGTATCCAGATGTAAAAAGGGAGATAGCCCCCGTCTGGAGGGGAAGACATAGATTGCTCACAAGGGAGGATGGATCACTTAAGTGTGTTGCTTGCTTTATGTGTGCAACAGCATGTCCATCAAAGTGTATATATATTGAAGCAGGAGAACATCCTGATCCATCAATAGAGAAATACCCTGTAAGGTTTGAGATAGATCTTCTTAAGTGTGTATTCTGTGGAATGTGTGTTGAGGCATGCCCAAAGGATGCTATTGCAATGGATCTGATCATCCTTGATCTTGCAGGATACGAAAGGAAGGATTTTATACTTGATATAAATAAGCTTGTTGTAAAGCCATAGATTATTTTCCTGCATCTGCGGAGGTTGGATATGGAAGAGGTTCTTTTCTGGGTTTTTGGGGCTCTTGCAGTGGCAGGCACGCTGGTTGTTATTCTATCAAGAAATCCTGTTAACAGCGCCATAGGTCTTCTTTTCTCCTTCTTCACAACAGCCTGCCTTTACGTGCTTCTCGATGCACAGTTTGTTGCTGTAATTCAGGTCCTGATATATGCTGGGGCGATAATGGTGCTGTTCCTTTTTACAATAATGCTTTTGAATCTTGAAACGGACATAAGGAAGGAGGTAACATCTCCAGGGACAAGGATTCTCGGAATCTCGATTGGCTCTGGTATACTTATTGAAATTGCACTCCTTCTGTGGCGCTACAGGGTGACACCATTTTTGGGTCCTTATACCCCGGAGAGATTATCCCTGACAGGTAATATTCAGGCTATAGGGAGATCCATATTCAGGGATTATATCCTTCCTTTTGAAATCCTATCGGTTCTTCTTATTATAGGAATAATAGGTGCAGTTGTGCTTGCAAAAAGGGATTAGGGGGTAAGGTGTGGCAGGATTAAATCATTATCTTTTATTAAGCGCAATTATGTTTTCTATGGGTGTGGTTGGATTTTTTCTGAGAAGAAATGTTATTGTGATACTAATGTGTGTTGAACTTATGCTTAATGCATCAAACCTGGCGCTTGCAGCATTTGCGCAGTTCAGCAATACAATCGATGGCAAGGTTATAATTTTCTTTGTTATTGGTATTGCCGCTGCTGAGCTCGCAACAGGATTGAGCATTGTTATCTGTCTTTTCAGAAACAGGGAGACAGTATTTGTCGACGAGATGAACTTGATGAAGCAGTAGGGGGTAAAGATGCTTGAATATATCTGGCTTATCCCTGTTTTACCGCTCGTAGGTTTTATTATTAATGGGATAATTGGATTCAGGATAAAGAAACATATCGTAAGTCTTATTGGATGCGGGACCGTTTTCCTTTCTTTTTTGATTGCACTTCTGTTATTCAGGGAGTTTATCCTTCTTGATCATGAGCAGAGGTTTTTTCAGAAGATCCTTTATACCTGGGTATCCTCAGGATCATTTAATGCTGCTTTCGGCTTTCAGCTGGATCCACTCTCAGCCGTAATGTCACTTGTTGTAACAGGTGTTGGATTTATTATACATGTTTACTCCATTGGATATATGGGGCATGATCCGGGATATCCGAGATATTTTGCATTTCTTAATCTCTTCATGTTTTCAATGCTAATATTGATTCTCGCCAATAATTTCCTCCTCCTCTTCGTTGGATGGGAAGCTGTTGGTCTATGTTCTTATCTTCTGATAGGATTCTGGTATGAGAAAAAATCGGCAGCAGATGCTGGTAAGAAGGCATTTATTGTAAACAGGGTTGGAGATTTTGGCTTCATAATTGGTGTCATCCTCATATTCTACACTTTTGGGACAGTTGAATTCAAAGGTGTTTTTGAGAAAATTCCTGAAATGATAAAAGCAGGAGCTATTGATCCTTTCCTGCTGACAATAATATGTTTACTTTTATTCACAGGTGCAACAGGAAAATCCGCTCAGATTCCCCTTTATGTATGGCTTCCCGATGCCATGGAGGGGCCAACGCCTGTGAGTGCTCTGATACATGCGGCCACAATGGTTACAGCCGGCGTTTATATGGTGTCTCGATCATGTATAATTTTTGCATATGCGCCCTACGCCCTTGATATAGTTGCATTTATCGGTGCATTAACAGCGCTCCTTGCTGCATCGATAGGGCTTGTTCAGAATGATATAAAAAGGGTGCTTGCCTACTCCACAATAAGTCAGATTGGATATATGTTCCTTGCATGCGGTGTAGGTGCTTTTGCAGCAGGGATATTTCACCTCACCACCCATGCATTCTTTAAGGCATTGCTATTCCTTGGTGCTGGAAGTGTCATGCATGCAATAGAGGGTGAGACTGATATTACGAAAATGGGCGGATTAAAGGAGAAGATGCCAGTTACACATATCACATTTTTAATAGGTGCACTTGCAATTGCCGGTATATTCCCCTTTGCAGGATTTTTCAGTAAGGATGCGATACTTGCAGCGGCGTTTGAGAGGAATCCGTACCTCTGGTTTATGGGAATCTTTGGAGCCATGCTTACATCCTTTTATATGTTCCGCGTCGTTTTTCTTACATTTTATGGTGAAAGCAGGGTTCCTCATGAAATCAGCCATCATATCCATGAATCACCTCCTGTTATGTTAATCCCGCTGATAACACTGGGGATCCTTTCCATCATTGGAGGATTTATCGGGATTCCTATGATTGAGGGAGGTGACAGGATAGGGGAATTTCTCGATCCTGTTTTCCATCATGCAACCTCTATTCTTGGCAAAGCACATCATGGGGATTTTTTAATAGAAGCAATGCTTATATTTGTTTCTCTCATTATTGCTCTTGCTGGTATTTATCTTGCTGTAATGTTTTACCTGAAAAGAACATATCTGCCCGAAAATATTCAGAAAAGATTTCCATCAGCTTACAGGTTGATTTTCAATAAGTATTATGTTGATGAGATCTATGATTATCTATTCGTAAACAGCATAAAATCATTCAGCATATGGCTGTGGGAATTTATTGATACAGTTATCATAGATGGAGCTGTAAATGGTATCGCATATCTAACAAGAAGGATTGGAAGCATGGTCAGAAGGATACAGACAGGATTTGTTCAGAGTTATGCACTTTCCATAATAATTGGTGCATTTGTTATACTGGCATATTATCTTTTCAGGATAAGGATGTAATATGGGAATCAGGAATTTACCGATTTTAAGCACTGTCATATTTATGCCGCTTCTTGGAAGCCTTCCTCTTTTCTTTGTAAAGAAAGAAAGAGTGGAGTTCATCAGGGGATGGGCGTTGTTTGTAACGATACTGACATTTCTTGCCTCGCTTTCTCTTTATTTTAATTTTGATCAGAATTCTGCAGATTTTCAATTTCAGGAGAGGATAAGCTGGATTCATGAACTGGGGATAAGTTATCATGTCGGAGTTGATGGGATAAGTTTATGGCTTCTTCTGTTGACAACATTCCTCGGACCCATAACGGTTCTCTGCTCATGGAGTGCAATAACAGAAAGGGTTAGGGATTACATGATATGTCTTCTTATACTTGAAACAGGGATACTGGGTGTATTTTCATCCCTTGATCTATTCCTGTTCTATGTTTTCTGGGAATCACAGCTTATACCTATGTATCTTTTGATAGGTATATGGGGTAGTCAGAATAGAATCTATGCTGCTTTAAAGTTTGTTATATATACCATGGCAGGAAGCCTTATGATGTTAGTGGCAATTATGTATTTGTACTTCTTTCATAAGAATCAGGCTGGCTTCTTCTCCATGGATCTACTCGATCTTTACAAGCTTAATATTCCATACAGCATACAGCTGATACTCTTCATTGCATTTTTTCTTGCCTTTGCATTTAAGGTTCCTATGTTTCCATTCCACACCTGGCTTCCCGATGCCCATGTGGAGGCTCCAACTGCCGGGAGCGTTATCCTTGCGGGTATCCTTCTTAAGATGGGGACATATGGATTTCTGAGATTCAATATACCAATGTTTACTGAAGCATCCATAGATCTTGCCCCCTTCATGTATATCCTCGCAGTAACAGGGATTATATATGGGGCACTCGTTTCAATGGTTCAGCCTGACCTGAAAAAGCTTGTTGCTTACTCGAGTGTCAGTCATCTTGGATTTGTAATGCTTGGAATCTTTGCATTCACTATTCAGGGGATTCAGGGCGGGATTTTACAGATGGTGAATCATGGATTAAGCACAGGAGCACTATTTTTGATAGTTGGAATTCTTTATGAGAGAAGACACACAAGATTGATAGCACAATTTGGTGGTTTATCAAAGGTGATTCCCAGATTTGCAGCGATATTTATGATAGTTGCGCTCTCTTCAATCGGTCTTCCTGGACTGAATGGATTCGTTGGTGAGTTTTTGATAATACTTGGAACATTTATTTCATCAAATCCTTATAGCACAATTGCAGCTGTTTTAGCTGCCTCAGGCGTTATATTTGCCGCTGTTTATATGCTATGGATGTTTCAGAGGGTGATGTTTGGAAAGATTATCCATGAAGAGAACAGGTATATAAAAGATCTGAATTTCAGGGAGTTTGCATATCTGATTCCTGTATTGCTTTTTATTATCTGGATTGGAGTATATCCAGTAACATTCCTTAAGCCCATGGAAGGATCAGTAAAGGGAATAGTTGTTACAGTGGAGAAGAAAATGGGCAAGGGGAATAGCGCTGTATATGCAGTGGATAAGAGGATTCTGGGTAATTGGAGGTAGAGTATAAATGAATCCTTTATCAATGGATTTGAATCTTGCATCTATTGCTCCTGAAGTTGTTGTAATGCTTTCTGGATTCATCATAATGTTACTGGACCCCTTTTTTCCATATGAGAAGAAAAGGTATCTTTCCTATTTAGCACTCCTTGGTTGCTGTGTTGCGATTATCTTTACCGTTAGCCTTCATGGGAAAAGGATTGTTTCCTTTAATAACATGATTGCACTCGATGGCTATTCCACATTTTTCGATTACCTTTTTCTTCTTATCGCTATCTTAAGCATTTTGATCGCCTGTGATTATATCGAAGAAGAAAGGATTGTGTATGGGGAATATTTTGCCCTCATCCTCTTTGCTACATCAGGGATGATGCTCATGGCAAAAGGTGTAAACCTTATTATCATATTACTGGGGCTCGAGGTTCTTTCGCTTTCCACATATATCCTTGCGGGCATGATGAAGGGTGACCTTAAGTCCAATGAGGCAGCACTTAAGTACTTCCTGCTTGGTGCCTTCTCGAGCGCATTCCTGCTGTACGGCATAACGCTTATCTATGGAACAGCGGGCTCAATAGATATATTTGGTATCTCGCAGTATCTCCGAAAGGGTTCTCCATCGGCTGTATTTTTTGCCGGTGTTGCACTATTGATAGTTGGGTTTGGCTTTAAGGTTGCTGCAGTTCCATTTCATATGTGGACGCCTGATGCGTATGAGGGTGCACCAACATCGGTTACAGCATTTATGTCTGTTGGACCAAAAGCAGCAGGATTCGCTGCATTTTTACGGATTTTTATTTCGGCACTCCTTCCCATTGTTTCTGACTGGTCAGGGATTCTGTGGCTTATTGCTGTATTGACAATGTTTGTTGGAAATGTTGCTGCGCTTGTTCAGGAAAATATAAAAAGGATGCTTGCATATTCAAGTATTGCGCATGCGGGGTATATAACGATCGGAATTATTGTTGCAGATGAACTCGGAAGCTCAGGGCTCCTTTTCTATCTTCTCTCATACACGCTTATGAACATTGGTGTCTTTACTGTTGCAATTCTTCTAAGGAAAGAGGGTGAAGGCTATGAGATAAGAGATTATGCAGGTGCATCCATAAAACACCCGATCCTCTCACTGCTTATGACAATATTTCTTCTATCCCTTGCAGGTTTTCCACCAACAGCCGGTTTCATGAGTAAATTCTATATTTTCAGTGCTGCAGTAAAGAAGGGTTATATAGGGCTTGCTTTGATAGGCGTTATAAACAGTGGTATATCAGTTTACTATTACCTGAGGGTGGTAGTTTTAATGTATATGGTTGAACCATCAAGGGAATTTCGCCCATTAAGGGTGGGTGTCTTCACATCAATTGCGCTTATAATATCCCTCTGGGGAACACTTCAGCTTGGTATTTACCCGACAGGTATTATTAACTTTGCACGATCAGTTGTTGGGGTTTTGTTTTATATTCCTTTAAATATAGGTTCCCTTTTTTCAATAAAAGCCTTCTGAGCTTCCTTGAAATCCATACTGTTTACGCAAAGCCTTCTCAGATTATTTATTTCGTCTAAGTGATCAATGGAAAGCCCAGCATTTTCTACCAGAAGCGATATAATCCTTTTTGTTCCCTTAATGACAAGTGGTGCCCTTTTGAGGATTTCCTGAGCGATCCTGTATGTAAAGGATTCAAGCTCATCAGGCGAAGTAACATAGTTAACAAGGCCTATATTTAAGGCCTTCTTTGCATCTATGGGAAGAGCGGTATAAAATAACTCCTTTGTATGCGAAAGTCCAATAAGATCTATGAACTTCTTTATACCTGATGGGCTGTAGAGAACACCCATTTTTGATGCTGTCATTGCAAACATTGCATTCTCTGAGGCGATCCTCAAATCACATGAGACAGCAATTTCACATCCGCCTCCAAAGGCTATACCGTTTATCATGGCAACCGTAATCTGGGGAAGTTTATCAAGTGCGTCTATGGTCCTTTGGAATACATTGTTATCAGGATCAGGACCACCCATCTCCAATGCAAGTTCAGGGAGCATCTCTATATCAAAACCGGAGGAGAAGGCCTTTTCTCCCGAGCCTCTTATGATGACAACAAGTATATCGTCCTGGTTTTTAAGGTAATCGAACTCGTCATGGAGCGATTTAAGGATGGATGGTGTAAGTGCATTGTTTTTAGATGGATTATGGATTGTGATAGTATATATCCCTTCGCTTCTTTCCTTTATCACAGTGGGTGTGCTCTCCATACGGGAGACCTCCAGCTGATATTAAATTTACTGATCATGAATGATCCCTAATTTTCTCGCTAACTCAATAGTTTTTTTTGCAACAAAATAGTGAACATTTTCTATCATCTGACCATCAACTGATATCACCCCTGTCCCCTTTTTCTCCGCTTCCTCAAATGCCTCTATAACCTTCAGTGAGAATACTATCTCATCCTCTGTGGGTGAGAATATCTCATTCACGACAGCTATCTGTGATGGATGGATGACAGACTTTCCATCATAACCCAGTGCGCGCGCCTGAATGCATTCATTGCGGAGTCCCTCTTCATCTCGAAAATTGAAGTAGGGTGCATCTATAGCAACACCACCTATTGCCCTTGCAACAAGCAATATGTGGCACATAGGATAGAGAAGTTCCCTTCTATCACTGCTTATTCTCCCACCTGTTTGCCTTGTAAAATCAGCTGCCCCAAAAATAAGTCCCCTTACCCTTTGATCAGAAGATGCAATATCCCTGACATTGAGAAGACCAAGTGGTGTTTCAATCATGAGAAAGAGAGGAAAATGACCTTTATTCAGCCCCATCTTCTTTTCCGCTATACTCAATAACTCAGATGCAATCCTTACATCTCCTGTAGACTCGACCTTCGGAAGGACAAATCCATCAGGTTTTGATGCGGCAATCTCTTCCAGATCTTCCCTTCCGAGACCTGACGAAAAACTGTTGATTCTTACAAGTCTCTCTTTATTCGGAAAGGGCAGCTCAACGAGTGCCCTTTTAACAAGCTCCCTGGCGTTTTTCTTCATCGATGGCACAACTGCATCCTCAAGGTCAAGAATAACTGCATCCGCAGGGAGTTCCGATGCCTTTTCCATCATTTTCATATTTGAACCAGGAACATAAAGGATCGATCTTCTTGGAATGATCATCCTATTTACCCCTCAATCTTCTTACGTCTCCGACCCTGGTCGTGATCTTTTGATTGTCAAGGTATTCGAGAAGTGGTATAGCATATTTTCTCGAAACCTGGAATATATTCTTGAAATCACCAACAGTCATCTCATCCCTTTTCTGGAAAAATTCACATACCTTTACCTTCATTGCTTCCAGTGAATCCCTGTGAAAGAAGAGGTCCTTTGTAAGCCTTACAATGGATCCCGATTTCATGAGAAGGTCGAGTAGATCCTTGATCTGGGAGGCAGGTATACTGAATTTAAGGGAAAGCTCATCCAGCTCGGGAACCTGAAGCCCTGATTTCAGGATAAAATCTTCGATTTCCATAAGGAGCCGGGCATTCCTTTCAGAGAATATCTTTTTTGTGGATGGTAGCATCAGGAGATCCATCTCCATTGTTATGGCTCCTTCTTTGTATAAGCTTGAAATAAGAATGTCAAATAGCTTTTCATCAAGTTGATATTTTATCGAGCTTCTTATATGATCCTTGGTAAACCCCATCCTGAATGGAAAGTTTTGATGAAGGGAGGAGATCGTATTAATTATGGTATCTTTTATTGAATTATAAATCTTCTGATGTATATATTTTTGCCTTTCTCTGTCAAATAGCAATGCCCTTCCATCCGCGGAGAGGGTTTGTAGCATTTCAATTATCCTTTCCTCTTTCATATTCAAAAGCGATTGCATTTCATGAGGTGTGATCCCCCTGATTCCTGAGTCCTCGAGAAAAAAATCGACAAGATTTATCTGATCGGCTGAAAGGACTGAGAGAAGCTTCTCCAGAAGAACCCCCTTTTTTCTCCCTCTTTTACCTGAGGGGTGGGGGTGTGCAATGAACCCCCCTCCTATTGTCCTTAAGGGTGATAGGGACCTTATTATAAATCTATCACCGAAGAGGCAGGCAATCTCCTCATCCAGCCTTAACTCCACGAAACAACTATCCCCCGCTTCAAGCTTTGTCCTATCCATAAGGAGGACCATTGCCTTTCTGATTGCTGTGCCTACATGAAAGGATACTGTTGTTGCATTTTTTAGGGGCACCTTCTGGGATTGGAGAAGTGTGATATGGGCATAAAGTCTCCTTGATGGCAGAAGGGTTCCGGGATGACAGAGGAGATCACCCCTCTTTACCTCTTCCTTAGATATGTTAATGAGATTAAGGGCAGTTCTTTCTCCCGCATGAGCCTGATTTCTGAATTCATTGTGAACCTGGATACCTCGAACTCTTGATATTTTTCTCTGAGGCATTATCTCAACATCATCACCAGTTGTTATCTTCCCTGAAACAAGGGTCCCGGTTACAACCGTTCCAAATCCCTTTAATGTGAATGATCTATCAACAGGAAGGATAAATATTCCCTCATCAGGCTTTTCCGGGGTTTCAAGGCAAACCCTATCTATTTCTTCTATAAGCATGTCAATGTTTTCACCAGTAATTGATGAAACAGCAACAACAGGTGCACCCTCAAGAAACGTTCCCACGAGAAAGTCCCTTACCTCATCTTTAACCATCGAAAGCCATTCATCATCAACAAGATCCTTTTTTGTTATTGCAACAACACCTCTTTTAACCTTAAGAAGATCACATATCTCCAGATGTTCTACTGTTTGAGGCATTATCCCTTCATCTGCGGCAATTACAAGGATTACGGCATCGATGCCCCACGCACCCGCAACCATTGTTCGTACAAATTTCTCATGTCCCGGGACATCAATGATAGCTGCAGAGATACCTGAGGGGAGTCTCAAAGGGGCAAATCCAAGCTCTATGGTGATCCCCCTTTCCTTTTCCTCCTTGAGAACATCCGTATCAACCCCTGTGAGGGCCTTGACGAGCTGTGTTTTTCCATGATCTATATGGCCTGCAGTCCCAATGATCAACGATCTCTTAACCTTCCCCATGGAAAAAATAGTATATATCCGCGGGATAAAAATCAATTGCACTCTCCCGCGGGGCGATGATATAAATAATTCGCAAATGCAGTATAAGGATTTTCAGGATTTCCTCTACTTTATTGAAAAAAACAAGGAGCTCCACAGGATAAAGGTCGAGGTCGATCCTGTCCTGGAGATATCAGAAATTACTGACAGGATCTGCAAGAAGGGAGGACCTGCACTTTTATTTGAAAAGGTCCGGGGATCAGAGTTCCCTGTTGTGACAAATGCCTTTGGTTCAAAAAAGAGGATGTGCTGGGCCTTAGGGGTAGAATCCATTGATATACTTGTAAAGAGGATTGAGGAACTTCTTGAACCAGATATCCCTGAGGGGCTGTGGGATAAGATTCGATTACTGCCCAGGCTTAGAAGGATTCTGGATTTTTCACCAAAAAGGGTAAATGATGGTTCCTGCAAGGAGGTAATCCACAGGAAGGATGCAACCTTTGAGATGCTTCCTATTCTTAAAACATGGCCGCAGGATGGGGGCAGATATATAACACTGCCAATGGTATTTACAAAGGATCCAGTGAGCAAAAAGAGAAATGTTGGTATGTACAGGATGCAGATATTTGATGAAAGAAAGGCAGCCCTTCACTGGCAGATACATAAGGATGCAAGCAGGCACTGGATGAAGGCGGGAAGGGTTGGAGAAAGGATGGATGTTGCTGTTGTGCTGGGATCAGATCCTGCTCTTATATTTGCTGCTTTATCACCACTTCCTGAGGATGTTGACGAAGTTATCTTCGCCGGATTTCTGAGGCAGAGGGGTATAGAGCTTGTTAAGGCAGAGACAGTTGACATTGAGGTTCCAGCAAATGCCGAATTTGTGATTGAGGGCTATGTAAATCCAGATGAATTATGCATGGAAGGTCCTTTTGGTGATCACACAGGTTTCTATTCACTTCCTGATAAGTATCCTGTTTTTCATCTTACATGCATAACGAGGAGGAAGAGCCCTGTTTATCCTGCTACTGTAGTTGGAAAGCCGCCCATGGAGGATGCATATATGGGATGGGCTGTTGAAAGGCTGTTCCTCCCCTTTATAAGAAAGATCATGCCGGAGATTATTGATATACATCTACCCCCTGAAGGTGTATTCCACAATTTTGCCTTTGTGAGTATCGACAAGAGATACCCAGGACATGCAAAAAAGGTGATCTATGGTTTGTGGGGTCTTGGGCTCATGATGCTTACAAAGAATATAGTTGTTTTTGACAATGACACGGATGTGCATAATTTGGGGGAGGTTTTATGGAAGTGGGGAAACAATGTGGATCCTAAAAGGGATATCATAATTGTTGAGGGGCCTGTTGATGCCCTTGATCATTCCTCACCACTTCCGGGTTACGGTTCAAAGATGGGTGTTGATGCAACAAGAAAAGATGCATCGGAGGGTTTCATGAGGTCATGGCCCGATGAGGTTAAAATGAACGAAGAAATAAAGGAACTTGTCTCGAGAAGGTGGAAGGAGTATGGATTTCTTGATTAGATCGATGAGAAAGATCAAGTTACTTCTTGAATGTATAAAATTTGAACATTCCATATTTGCGCTTCCATTTGCACTAATTGCAGCACTTCTCGCATCCGATCCCTTCCCATCAAAAAGAGAGCTTTTCTGGATAATTGTTGCTATGTTTGGTGGAAGATCAGGGGCGATGGCAATGAACAGACTCATAGACAGTCCATATGATATGAAAAACCCCCGCACAAAAAACTGGCCCTTTTCATCGGGATTAATATCGAGATATGAGCTTATCGCCTTTGCATCACTCTCCTTCCTCCTTCTGGTTATTGCATCATACATGTTAAATCCACTCTGCTTTTATCTTTCACCTGCTGCTATCCTTCTACTCATCTTCTATTCTTATACAAAGAGGTTTACCAGTTTCTCACATATATTTCTCGGTTTATGCTGGGCAATGGCACCGATGGGTGCCTGGATTGCCATCAGGGGAGTATTTAGCTGGAAGATAGCCCCCTTATGCATTGCGTCACTTTTTATGGTAGCTGGATTTGATATAATTTATGCACTGCAGGATATTGAATTTGATAGATCTACGGGGCTTTATTCATTGCCTGCAAGGTTTGGAGTAAGCCTTTCCCTCATGCTCTCAAGGCTTTTTCATCTTATTACGTGGTTGTTTCTGCTGTATATCTTTTTTTCCTTTAAACTGGGAGTAATCTATCTGTTCGGTATTTTTATTGTGGGTATACTATTTATGGTGGAACATTTTATAATAGGAAGAGGAGATCTTTCAAAGATTAACATTGCATTTTTTCATGTTAATGCATCGATCGGGATCATCCTTCTCTTATTTACTATGGCCGATCTCATGATGAGGAAGATCTGGGGGGCTTAGAAAGGAGATTTCCGATGAAAAAGATACTCGTTGTTGATGATGAGGAATATGTAAGGGTTCTCTATAAAGAAGAGCTGGAGGATGAAGGGTACTGTGTTTCTGTTGCATCGGATGGGGATGAGGCCCTGAGGAGGATAGAGGAAGAGAGCCCTGACCTTGTAATACTCGATATTAAGATGCCAGGTATGAATGGGATAGAGGTTTTAAGGAGGCTGAGGGAGAGATGGAGGGATCTTCCCGTGATTTTATCCACTGCCTATGGAGAATATAAGCAGGATTTTAGCACATGGGCATCTGATGCCTATGAAGTCAAAAGTTCTGACTTAAGTTCCCTTAAATTGAAAGTAAAGGAATTGATAGGGGAGGCATAGGGATCCCCCCGGGGGGTTAGCTCAGGTGGGAGAGCGCCGCGTTCGCAACGCGGAGGTCGGGGGTTCGAATCCCCTACCCTCCATGAAAAAATCTCAATAATTTCAATATATTATGCATTTGCCTCCTGCCCTCCCAGTGTTCTATCCCTTGAGTGTGTCAAATTTGTGCCAAACTCCCTCTCAAACCTTTCAATGGCAAGCCTTAATGAGCAGGTAGAGTGGTGAGCATATCTCTGGGTGGTTCTTATATCCTTATGGCCAAGGAGCCTTGAGATGGTGAAAAGATCAACACCTGCCTGGGCAAGCCTCGTTCCATAGGTATGCCTGAGGTCATGGATCCTCAGATCCTTTATCCCTGCCTTCCTCAATGCCTCCCTGAATGATCTCCTCAGATTAGAGGGCTCAAGCGGCCTTCCCGTTGGAGAGGTAAAAACAAGATCAGTATCGATCCTCCTTACCTTTGCCCTTCTCTTAAGCAGTTCAAAGACCCTCTGATTCATGGGAATAACAACGGGTTCTCTGTTCTTTGTCCTCCTCTGACCTGTCCCACCAATGTATATAAGCCTTCTCTGCATATCCACCTGATCCCACTTAAGGGAGATGATATTTCCGAGCCTCATCCCCGTCCATGCTGCAAATGTGATAAAGTCCCTTAACCATTCTGGAGAGGAGGAGGTGAGCCTTTCTTCCTCTTCGAAGCTAAGCCACCTTTCCCTCTTTACCTTCCCCTTCTCCTCAGATACCTTCTTAAATGGGCTTTCCTTAAGCCACTCCCACTCCTTTACAGCAACTGTAAAGGCATGCCTCATGATCGATAACTCCCTGTTTATCGTATCTGGCTTTGCCCCTTGAGAATACCTCTTCTGCTTGTAGGCATTGATCAGTTTTGGTGTTATTTGAGAAAGAAAGTAGCTCCCGAAGAAGGGGATGAGATGCTTATTTACCCTTGGTATCTCCTTTTCAGGGCATACCTTCCTTGGCATAATCTCCCCTATGTACCTCTCCATCATTTCACTAAAAGTTATCATCTCCCCGGGGATCCTTTCAAAGTATCTTCCCTCAACGATCTCAGTAACCACCTTTGCATAGATCCTTTCAGCAAGCCTTCTGTCCTCTGTCTCAAGGGATCTCCTTATCCTCCTTCCACTGTAAGTAAAATCCATCCACCAGACCTTGCCCCTTTTAAAAAGA